>JAFWLF010000085.1:0-146555 GCA_017511185.1 Lachnospiraceae bacterium
GGGATAATGCTAAGAAGTACATTGAAGGCGGAAAACATGGCGGCAAGGGCTCAGACGCTCACAAAGCTGCTGTCACAGGCGATACAGTCGGTGATCCGTTCAAGGATACATCAGGACCTTCCATCAACATCCTTATCAAGTTGATGACCGTTGTGTCTCTGGTCTTCGTTCCAGCATTCCTCGCTATCAACGGCGGAGCCGGACTCCTTGGAATGTTATTCTAATTCAAATATAAATTGATTGAGAGGGCTGCCTGAACGGCAGCCCTTTTTTTATTTTGTACGGAGCCGGTATAAAGAGGTTCAAATCATATAGATAAAACCACGTCGGAGTGATAAAATAAATCTCGGTATGGAAACATTTAAAGCCTATGTGGATCGAATCATATATCGCAATGAAGACAACGGCTACACGGTGTTGAGCGCCGAGGAAAACGGGTGCGAAACAGTATGTGTAGGCGTTTTTCAATTCATAGAAGAAGGCGAATATCTGAACTTCACCGGGGAGTTTGTCTTCCATCCAACGTATGGGGAACAATTCAAGGTCGACCATGCAGAACTCATCGCGCCGGAAGACGTGTATGCCATCGAACGATACCTGGGGAGCGGTGCCATCAAAGGCATCGGTCAGGTGACCGCGCACAGGATCGTAGAGAAGTTCGGTGAAGACACCCTTAGGATCCTGGATGAAGAACCGGAGCGGCTTGCGGAAATCAAAGGCATCACCCTCCTGCGAGCGCAGGAGATCGCAGCGCAGCAGGAAGAAAAAAAGGACCTGCGGAAAGCACTGATGTTCCTTGGCGAATTCAACATCTCCAATAAGATGGCAGTCAAGATCTATGCGCAGTACCGCGACAGGATCTATCAGATCATCCGTGAAAACCCGTATCAGCTGGCTGATGACATTCTGGGCATCGGATTTAAGAAGGCGGATGAAATTGCGTTTCACGCAGGCATCGCGCCAAACTCGGACTTTCGGATACGCAGCTGTATCCTGCATGAACTGGTCAGTGCTGCTTCATCGGAAGGACATGTCTTTTTGCCGGAGGAGATCCTGATCCAGCGGACGCTGATGACACTGCAGCCGCCTATTGTGGATGATATCCCGATGATCGAGGAGAGTGACATCCGCCGCAATATCATGGATCTGGCGATTGAACGGAAGATCGTCGTCAAGAATGATACCCGGAATATCTATTATAATGCGTATTACTATACAGAAGCAGGCATTGCCCGGATGCTGCATCAGCTGAATCTGAAAGGGGAAACGGACGAACGCGAGATTGAAGAAAAGATCCGCCACGTAGAAGAGAGCGAGCAGATCACACTTGATGATCTGCAGAAAGAAGCGGTCCGTCAGGCTGTCAACGCGGGTGTGCTGGTGATCACCGGCGGTCCGGGAACCGGCAAGACAACGACCATCAATTCTATTATCAAATATTTTCAGGAAGATTATAAAGAGATCCTGCTGGCAGCACCAACCGGCCGCGCAGCTAAGCGGATGACGGAGGCAACCGGCTGGGAAGCAAAAACGATTCACCGCATGCTGGATCTTTCCGGCGAACTGACCGATACGTCGGAAGGCGCGCGTTTTGACCGGAATGAAGATAATCCTCTGGAGGCGGATGTCATCATCATCGACGAGATGTCCATGGTGGATATGTTTCTGATGAGCGCGCTGCTGCGCGCCATAAGACCGGGCACCCGTCTGATTCTGGTGGGCGATGTCGACCAGCTGCCATCGGTAGGCGCCGGCAATGTGCTGAAAGATATCATCGACAGCGGCTGCTTTAATACCGTCAAGCTTTCCAAGATCTTCCGACAGGCAGAGGAAAGCGACATCGTCATGAATGCCCATAAGATCAACCGTGGCGAGGAGATTGAGCTGCGGCCGGACAGCCATGATTTTATTTTTATTAAAAGAGATAATCCGCAGAGCATCTTGTCTGCAGTTCTGGGACTGGTGCGAGATAAATTGCCGGCTTATGTGAAAGCGGATGCGAGTGAAGTGCAGGTTCTGGCGCCGGCTAAGAAAGGTGCGCTGGGTATTAACTTCATGAATAAATTCCTGCAGGAGAATCTGAATCCTGCGCGGCCGGGAAAGAAAGAGATCCCGGTGGGTGATGACATGTTCCGCGAAGGGGACAAGGTCATGCATATCAAAAACAACTATAACCTGGAATGGGAAATGAGAACCAAAACGGGGTTTGCTTATGATGCAGGCAAAGGCATTTTTAACGGCGATATAGGCGTGATCGAAAAGATCAACGAGCACACACAGATGGTGGGTGTCTGCTTTGATGACGGCAAGCATGTGATCTACAGTTTTGATCAGTTGGAAGAGCTGGTCTTAGCTTATGCGGTCACCATCCATAAGTCACAGGGCAGTGAGTATCCTGCTGTTGTGCTGCCTCTTTTAACAGGACCGGAGCTTTTGATGAATCGGAATATCCTGTATACGGCCGTCACACGTGCCAAGACTTGCGTCTGTATTGTAGGCAGTGAGGAGACCGTGAAACGGATGATCCGGAATATCCGCGAGATGACGCGTTATTCGGGATTAAAGGACCAGCTGATCAGCCTGTCATAGATACGCCATTCGGCATGAATGATTCACAAGAACTGAAAATGCGTAAAATAGGATCTGTTTTCTGGCAGCTCTTGTTTCCGCGTGTCTGTCCGGTCTGCGGAGACATCCTGAAGAAGAAACTGACGGAGGGCGAAGAGCCGCCGTTTATCTGTCCTGCCTGTTATGCGAAGCTGCAGTTTACGGGAGATAACGGCTGCATGAAATGTTCCCGCCCTATCCCGGAGGAAGAAGAGTATTGCGACGACTGCAAAAGGAGGAAGCTGGTATTTGACCGCGGCCGCGCATTGCTTCTGCACGATGAAGCAGCGCGGAAGATCCTGTATGATCTGAAATACCGCAACTGCAGGGACAATGCGGATTTTATCGGTTATGAGATAGCTGCACAGATGGGAGATTCCCTGCGGATATGGAATGCAGAAGCCTTGGTGCCGGTGCCGCTCCATCCCAGACGGCAGCTGCAAAGAGGATACAATCAGGCAGAAAGAATTGCAGAGAGCATCTCTTATTGGGTGAGGAGGTTATACGGGCTTTCTCTTCCGGTGGTCTGTAATGTTTTATTCCGGACCGCTTATACGCGTCCGCAGAAAGAACTGGGTGCAGGCGACCGGGAGACAAATCTCAGATCCGTCTTCCGCGCGGAACTTCCGGATGCGTTAAAACGGATGGTTTTAGTGGATGACATCTTTACCTCCGGCTCCACGCTGAGCGCCTGTGCGGAGGCGCTCAAAATGGCTGGAGCAGAGCGGGTGTTTTTCCTGACCGGATCCATCGTCCCATAAGGATTTTCCTTCAACAAAAATGTTGACAAAAAAAGCCGGTTTACCTATAATAATCGGGCGCGCGCAAAACGCGAGTTTCTTTGTGCGCAATTAGAGGACCGGGATTCAATTCCGGATACTCAAAAAATATGACGAAAGGAGAATAATATGCCGACATTTAATCAGTTAGTCAGAAAAGGAAGACAGACATCTGTGAAAAAGTCTACTGCTCCGGCTCTGCAGAAGAGCTTCAACTCTCTTCGCAAAAAAGCAACGGATGCACCATCACCGCAGAAGCGTGGTGTCTGCACAGCAGTTAAGACTGCAACACCTAAGAAGCCGAATTCAGCTCTTAGAAAGATCGCCAGAGTTCGTCTTTCCAATGGCATCGAGGTTACCACGTATATTCCTGGCGAAGGACATAACCTTCAGGAGCACAGCGTCGTATTGATCCGCGGCGGTCGTGTTAAGGACTTACCAGGTACCAGATACCATGTCATCAGAGGCACACTGGATACTGCAGGCGTTGCAGACCGTAGACAGGCTCGTTCCAAATACGGCGCAAAGAGACCTAAAAAGTAAAGTGTAATTTCTGATTTTACTTACAATTGAAGATGGTTGCCGAAAGACAATCGATCGAAGAAATTCTTTAGACATATTATTCTATAATCAATTCTTAAATCCTTGTCCGATGGCACCGACACAAAAAGTGAGTACCGATGATTTAATTTTGTAGTTAAGGAGGGAAGAAACGTGCCACGTAAAGGACATACCCCAAAAAGAGACGTATTGGCGGATCCGCTGTACGGGAGCGTAGTAGTAACAAAGCTTATCAATAACATTATGTTAGATGGTAAGAAGGGCGTAGCGCAGAAAATCGTTTACGGTGCGTTTGCCAGAATCGAAGAGAAGGAAGGAAAGCCTGCTCTTGAAGTATTCGAAACAGCACTGAACAACGTTATGCCTACATTAGAGGTCAAAGCCAGAAGAATCGGTGGTGCAACCTACCAGGTTCCTATTGAAGTCCGCCCGGAAAGACGCCAGGCATTAGGTCTTCGTTGGCTGACCAATTTCTCACGCGCAAGATCTGAGAAGACAATGGAAGAAAGACTTGCAAATGAGATCATGGATGCTGCAAACGAAACAGGCGCATCTGTGAAGAGAAAAGAAGATATGCACAGAATGGCAGAGGCAAACAAAGCATTTGCACATTACAGATTCTAATAAGGAGGAAATACTTTGGCTGGAAGAGATTACCCACTGGAGCGTACGCGTAATATTGGTATTATGGCGCATATCGACGCTGGTAAGACCACGCTTACGGAACGTATCCTTTATTACACCGGAGTGAATTATAAGATTGGGGATACTCACGAAGGCACTGCCACCATGGACTGGATGGAGCAGGAACAGGAGAGAGGTATTACAATAACTTCCGCAGCCACAACGTGTCATTGGACTCTTCAAAAAGAGAACAAACCGGCACCGGGAGCTTTAGAGCACCGGATCAATATCATTGATACCCCGGGACATGTTGATTTTACAGTTGAAGTTGAGCGTTCTCTTAGAGTGCTTGACGGAGCTGTAGGTGTTTTCTGTGCAAAAGGCGGTGTAGAGCCGCAATCCGAAAATGTATGGAGGCAGGCAGACAAGTACAATGTACCGCGTATGGCATTCATCAATAAGATGGATATCATGGGTGCAGATTTCTATAATGCTGTAGACATGATCAAGACCCGTCTGGGTAAGAACGCTGTTCCAATTCAGCTGCCGATCGGAAAAGAAGATCAGTTTAAAGGCATTATCGACTTGTTCGAAATGAAAGCCTACATCTATAACGATGAAAAAGGTGAGGACATCACCATTACGGATATCCCTGAGGACATGCAGGACGATGCAGAACTGTATCACTCAGACATGATCGAAAAGATCTGTGAACTGGATGAAGATCTGACTGAAAAGTTCCTGATGGATGAAATTCCTACGACAGAAGAACTCAAAGCAGCTCTGCGTAAGGGAACATGTGAATCAACGATCGTTCCTGTTTGCTGCGGAACAGCATACAGAAACAAAGGCGTTCAGAAACTTCTGGATGCAGTCATTGAGTATATGCCGGCACCGACCGATATCCCGGATATCGAGGGTGAAGACAGCAATGGCAACCCGGTCGTTGTTCGTTCTTCTGATGAAGAACCATTCGCAGCTCTTGCATTCAAGATCATGACAGACCCGTTCGTCGGCAAACTTGCATATATCCGTGTTTATTCCGGAACGATGAACGCAGGCTCTTATATCCTTAATGCAACAAAAGGCAAAAAGGAAAGAGCAGGCCGTATCCTTCAGATGCATGCAAACCACAGAGCAGAGCTGGATAAAGTTTATGCTGGTGATATTGCTGCAGTTGTCGGATTCAAAGGCACAACAACAGGTGACACGATCTGTGATGAAAAACATCCGGTCATCCTGGAATCCATGGAATTCCCGGAGCCTGTTATCGAAGTTGCGATCGAGCCAAAGACCAAAGTTGGTCAGGGCAAGATGAGCGAAGCACTTGCAAAACTGGCAGAAGAAGATCCGACCTTCCGTGCATACACGAACGAAGAGACCGGACAGACCATCATCGCTGGTATGGGCGAGCTCCATCTGGAGATCATCGTCGACAGACTTTTGAGAGAGTTCAAAGTCGAAGCAAATGTTGGTGCTCCTCAGGTCGCATACAAAGAATCGTTTACCAAGACGGTTGAAGTCGACAGCAAATATGCGAAGCAGTCCGGCGGCCGCGGACAGTACGGACATTGTAAAGTCCGTTTCGAGCCGATGGATGCGAACGCAGAGAAAACGTTCGAATTCGTATCAGAGGTTGTCGGTGGAGCTATTCCGAAAGAGTACATCCCGGCTGTTGGTGAAGGTATCGAAGAGGCTGCAAAGGCCGGCGTTATTGCAGGCTTCCCGGTTCTCGGTGTCAAAGCTACGGTATTTGACGGTTCCTACCACGAAGTCGACTCTTCAGAAATGGCATTCCACATTGCCGGATCCCTGGCATTCAAAGATGCTATGGCAAAAGCTGATCCGGTCCTTCTGGAGCCTATCATGAGAGTAGAAGTTACGACTCCGGAAGATTACATGGGCGACGTCATTGGCGATATCAATGGACGGCGCGGACGTATCGAGGGCATGGAAGACATTGGCGGCGGCAAGATGATCAGAGGTCTGGTCCCGCTGGCAGAAATGTTCGGATACGCAACCGACCTTCGTTCCAAAACACAGGGTCGTGGAAACTATTCGATGTTTTTCGAGAGATACGAAAGAGTTCCGAAAAATATTCAGGATAAAATTGTTACAACAAAGGCTAACTAAGATAACAAATATCGCTTGAAAGTATAGGAAAAATAACATATAATTCAATTTAGCCTTTTTACAAAGAAACTTGGCCCGTTATGGGTTAAAGGGAAACACAAGGCCCGTAATGGGTAAGCAAATCAAGGAGGATTTACAAAATGGCAAAAGCTAAATTCGAAAGAACAAAAGCGCACTGCAACATTGGTACCATTGGACACGTAGACCATGGTAAAACAACATTAACAGCAGCTATTACAAAAACTCTTCATGAGAGATATGGTCTTGGTGAATTCGTTGCATTCGATAACATCGACAAAGCTCCGGAAGAGAAAGCACGTGGTATCACAATCTCCACTGCACACGTTGAGTATGAAACACCGAACCGCCACTATGCACACGTTGACTGCCCGGGACATGCTGACTATGTCAAGAACATGATCACTGGTGCTGCTCAGATGGGCGGCGCTATCCTGGTTGTTGCTGCAACCGACGGTGTTATGGCACAGACCAAAGAGCACATCCTGCTGGCTCGTCAGGTAGGTGTTCCTTATATCGTAGTATTCATGAACAAATGTGATATGGTCGATGACGATGAGTTATTAGAGCTCGTTGAAATGGATATCAGAGACCTTCTGAACGAGTATGACTTCCCTGGTGATGATATTCCGATCATCAGAGGTTCTGCTCTGAAAGCTCTGGAAGACTGCTCCGGTGAGTGGGGAGACAAGATCATCGAGCTTATGGAAGCTGTTGACTCCTACATTCCAGATCCAGTTCGTGAGACAGATAAGCCGTTCCTGATGCCAGTCGAGGACGTATTCACGATCACAGGCCGTGGTACTGTTGCAACTGGTAGAGTTGAGCGTGGTGTCCTTCATGTACAGGAAGAAGTTGAAATCCTTGGTATCCATGAAGATATCAGAAAGACCGTCGTTACCGGTATTGAAATGTTCCGTAAACTTCTTGACGAAGGTCAGGCTGGTGATAACATTGGTGTTCTTCTTCGTGGTGTTAACCGTGACGAGATCGAGCGTGGCCAGGTTATCGCAAAACCAGGCAGCGTTACCTGCCATAAGAAATTCACAGGTCAGGTTTACGTTTTAACCAAAGATGAAGGTGGACGTCATACTCCGTTCTTCAACAACTACAGACCACAGTTCTACTTCAGAACAACTGACGTTACTGGTGTCTGCAACCTTCCGGCAGGAACAGAAATGTGCATGCCTGGTGATAACGTAGAGATCACTGTTGAGCTGATTCATCCAATCGCTATGGAGCAGGGACTTGGCTTCGCTATCCGTGAAGGTGGACGTACAGTCGGTTCAGGCAAAGTTGCTACAATTATTGAGTAATCAATAACAAAGCTAATAAAATCAAGGCTTCCCGAGAGATCGGGAAGCCTTATTTTTATGTCTGAAAGAAAGGAAAATCTAATGAAGTGACGACACTTTGACGACACTTTTAAAAAAGTGATGAAAATCAAGAGTTTATTTTATCCTGATCCAGAAGGTTTTTGAAGGAAACAGGAGCAAATTGCAGATAATCTGAATATTCTGCCTGCGCCTCTTCTGAATCAAAGGTTCCATTTTTAATGAAAGGTTTTAAGGTTTGCTCGATATAGAAAAGGGCATTACGGATCTCTGAGTTACGATAATAATAATCAATATAAATGATGCCACTGTCTGTATGAGTATGAGTATCGATTATCATCCCATATTTTTCAGAGAGTTTTTTGTTACAAAGCAAGTACTCAATATAAGGATTTTGTGTTTTCGTGGTCAAGGCAAGGAGGTCATCGGCCTTAAATGATAAAAGTGCAATCTGCTCGCCATAAGCTAACATTTTTCTTATATAGCGGGCATCAAGACCTGAAAGCAGGATGTTTACGACGATTTTTACGAAATCCTTATCAGTATTGATTGCATTACTTTTATCCGTTTTTGCAATAGCGTTTTTAAACTTCCTTTGAACGGCACTGAGTGCTGCCTTTTCGTTTTCCAATGTATCCAGAGGGTACATTGTTTTCCATATTTTATAATCGGCTATTTTCTGGCCAGCGACTTCTTCTGAATCAGTCGGATTTGGAGTACACTCTTTCCTTTTTGCATACCAGTTGTTTAGATCATAATTGATCTCGTCATAGGTATTATCTCCCGCGGTTTTATTGATTATGATGGAAAACTTGTTTTCATCGTTCTCCAGGGAGATATCTAAAGTGTTTTCCAATTCAAACATAATGGAAAGAATATTCGTCGGGTTAACGTCCGGCGCAGCAAGCGTGTCATAATTTACATTCAGTACAGAGGCAATTGCCTGCAGCACATCTTCCCGCGGGTTTCGGTGACCGTTTTCATACTTTTGAATACGATCTGCTGTTATTTTTTTATTTGGAACAAGAGCATTAACCGCAGATGCCAGTTTTTCCCTTGATAAATGCCGAAATGTTCTGATAAAAAATATTCTCTCGCCAATCGTCATGATTTTTCTCCTTTGAAAGATTATAAACACTATAACACAAGAAGTAAGGATTTTAAAGTGCTGAAAATATATAAAAATGAGCACATAAATGTGCTTGATTTATATTTGAAGTGATGATATAGTATAGATGAGCACAAAAAAGTGCTCAAATGCACCTTGAAAATTGAATACAGCATTTCGGATAGGGATATATTTTTTGGGGAAGCAGTCGCCATGACCTGTATCCAAGGAGATACAGCGAGCGTGCCAAGAAAAATCATACGTCGGCGTGAGACTCGCGGATAGGAACTGGATCCGGAATGTGGAGAGCATGTTAACAAAGTTGTAGGTATTTAATAATTGGAAGGAGAATTGAGGATGAATAACTACATGATGACTGCAGCTGAAGTTGCAGATGAATTAGGAGTATCGCGCAACTTCGCGTACAAAATCATCCGGGAATTAAATACGGAGCTGAAATCGCAGGGTTACGTAGTGATTTCCGGGAAAATCCCGCGAGCATTTTGGAAAACAAAATTTTATACGGGCAAAGAGGAAGTTCATGGCCGTTAAAAAGGAAAAGAATGGAACGTGGACTGTTTATTACTACTACAAAGACTGCGATGGGAAAAGGCATCATACAACGAAGCGAGGGTTTAAGACAAAGAAGGAAGCAGCAAAATGGGAAAATAAGGATAAGCTGCCGGCCTCCTGCCATATGTTTTTTTCAGAGTTTGTGGAGCTGTACAAAGAGGATAAAAAACACGAACTAAAAGAGCGAACTATGATGATGAAAGATGATGTAACAAAAAAACACATCCTTCCCTTTTTCAGAAATATGAGGATGGACGAGATCACTTCTCAGGATGTGATGAAATGGAAGAACCAGATAAAAGAAAAAGGGTATTCTTCCTCGTATGAGCGGACAATCGATAACCAGCTTTCAGCTTATTTCAACCACGCAAGTGTGCACTATGGATTGCCGAATAATCCGTGCAAAAAGGTAAAGAAAATGGGTGCTTATAAAAACCGGAACGATTTTCTGACCTTTGAAGAGTATGAAAGATTTATTGCGATGTACGAGCCTGGTTCAAGGCAGCATGTCCTATTTAATACGCTGGCATTTACAGGAATGCGTTGCGGCGAATGTCTGGCTTTGACACCGGCAGATATAGATATTGCCAATCGGACGATATCTATAACCAAAACATATTACCGAAGGAATGGAATGGATTATATTACATCACCAAAGACAGAAGAATCAAACAGAATCATTCATATTCCGCAATTTCTTGCCGATGAGCTGCAGGATTATATGAATCGGATTTTTGGGTTGGAAAAGGATCAGCGGATATTTCCAATCGTCCACGAAGCGGTCCAGCACACGATGAAAAATATGTTGAAAAAAGCAGGAGTCAGGCATGTGCCGGTTCATTCCTGGAGGCATTTCTTTGCCAGTTATCTGATTTCGCTGGGGGTAGATGCGCTGACATTGAAAGAAATGTTGGGGCACAAGGACATCATAATCACATTGAATACGTATTCTCACTTGATGCCGAACAAACAGCAGGAGGTTGTAAACCTGCTAGATCAAAAAATGAAAGAGCAGAATGGAGAGGGGGATGAAAGATGACCGATAAAAAACAAGTGCCCGCTCCGGAACTATCTGTTGGCGCAGATAAGGAGCAGACACCATCTGTTGATATGAAAATTATAACAACTGCAGACGCCGGATTCAACAACGAATTATATGCCGGACTAAGGACTTTCACACTGGATGAAGCCCTGGACAGCTACTTTGAACCAAAAGAGCCGGTCATAGAAAACCTCCTGAACCCGGGGACCTATATCATGGCCGGAGCATCCAAGATTGGAAAATCATTCCTGATCGCTGAAATTGCGTTCCATGTCGCTACAGGAAAGGATCTTTGGGACGGACAGTATAAAACCCATCAGGGAGGCGTGCTCTACCTGGCGCTGGAAGATGATATCCAGAGGATACAGAACCGCTTTTCCAGGATGTTCGGAACAGAGGGCAGCGAAGTATTACATTTTGCGACAGCATCGAGAACAGTCGAGGAGGGCCTGGTCTTTCAGCTGATGGAGTATCTGAAGAAACATCCGGATACGAAACTGATCATCATCGATACGCTGCAGAAGATCCGCGGGCTTTCAAATGAGACCATCAGCTACAGCCGTGATTATGAAGTGATCACGCAGCTAAAGAACCTCAGCGACACCCACGATCTCTGCATCCTGATTGTGCATCATACGCGGAAGCAGGATGCAGACGACTGCTTTGAAAAGATCAGCGGGACGAACGGCCTGATGGGATGTGCGGATGGAGCGATGATCATGAGCAGGAGAAGAGGGGATCCGAACGCGAAGCTGCAGATCACAGGAAGGGACCAGCAGGACCAGATCATAAACCTCGAGCAGGATCCGTCATCGCTCCTCTGGAAGTTCAAAAATGCGGATACGACGTTATGGGAAGAGCCTGATGATCCGGTGATCGAGAAGATATGCCGGCTCATCGAGACAGAAAAAAACTGGAGCGGGACAGCGTCTGATCTGATCATCAATGCAGGGCTTGACGGAATAGCACCGAATGCACTGACACGGAAACTGAATTCCAAAAGCGGGCCGATGTTCCGTGAAAAAGGAATCCGCTACATAAAAGAACGCAGCAGTACCAGCAGAGAAATCCGACTGGAACTTATGGAAGAATGACGATACATGACGGTAATGACGGTTTTACCGGGCACGTAAATACCGTCATTATCGTCACAAACCGTCACAGGAAGGAGATCGAATGGGAAAAAATATCATGATCCCGGAGGGATTGTTTACCACATTATATAAATGTTTTGTGATCGATTCCGATCATAAATGTGAGACCTGCAGCGGGTGTGCCGAAGTGAAGCGGCAGCTGGAAGAGAAGGGCGAGAAGATCTACCAGCATGATCTTTATTCGAAAAGCAAAGCAGCCGCTTCCCTTTCGGAAAGAGAGACCGCACGGCAGAAATACCTGGACGAGCGCGGAATCCTTCCGGAGTTCCGCTACGCCAGGCACGCATTTCCTGCTGATGATCATTAACACCGGTGTGACACACCGGCGTCAATATCACCAGCGCGGCAATGCTATTTCCGCCTGAATCAGCCAAACGGACAGTCACCTTCTGCGATCCGTTCCGATAAGGAACGCACCGCATCCGATGACAGCCCGCCAGGCTGATGCCAAGGGCTGTCTCTCTTGCAAGCTCCCTGATTTGATATCACTTTCGTGAATCAATCAGTCGCTTGCAGGGGAACGCTGCGCTTTCCCTCTGGACCCTTTGGCATCCTTTCTCAAAACACGTGCCGCCATCAATGGCAGCGGCACATTTTTTTCGAAAGGAGTTGATCGCTTGAATAAGAGCAGACCGAACCCGATCCTTTTCCGGCTGAACGATCCGGAAAAGGATCGGTTCCGGGATAAAGTAGCGCGATCAGGCTTGACCCAGCAGGACTATATTAAAAAGTGCGTGCTGGACAAGCCGGTCATTTCCCTGGACCGCGCGGAGCTGCACAGGATCATGGTGGAACTCTCGCGTCAGGGAAACAACCTGAACCAGATCGCCCGCGTCCTGAACGAACGTGGTGACCTGGTCCATGAAAATGAAATATCAGAAATGAAGGGAGAGTTAGAAAATACATGGCAACAATTAAGGCAGTTAATTCACACGCTAGCATAGGCCGGGCAGTGAAGTATGTAATGCAGGATGCCAAGAGATATGCTCCGGAGGGCGACACCCCGGAGCAGTCCCTGGCAGACGGGATCAACTGTTTCCCTGACAGGGCGATGGAGCAGATGATGCTGACAAAAAGGTTATGGGAGAAAACCGGCGGAAGGACCTATAAACATTTCACACAGAATTTCGCGCCGGGTGAAAGCACGCCGGAAGAAGCACACCGGATCGGGCTGGAGCTGGCAAAGCGGATGGAGGCATGGAAAGGATTTGAAGTCCTGGTCGTGACCCATACGGACAAGCATTACTGGCATAACCATTTCATCGTGAATTCCGTCAATATCGATGACGGCCATAAATTCCAGTGGAAAAAACATGACCTGGAAGAGATGAAGCGGATCAATGATGAACTGTGCATGGAGCATGGTCTGTCCGTGCCGGAAAAAGGAAAGACTTATGACGGCAGGGAGCGCACCGAAGCAACGACCTACAGCCGGACCTTTTATGAAAACTTCCTGAAGGAAAACGCTGCGGGGAAGGATACGGATTCCTACATTTTCAACATCGCGGTCGAGGCCATGCACGCAAGGGCCATAGCGAAAGACAAAGACGAATTCATAAGACTGATGGCAGAAAAGGATATCGTGGTCAGATGGGAGGATAGCCGGAAATACATTACTTTCACGGATCTGATACGACAGCAGAACGGGGAAAAGAAATGCGGGATCCGGAACAATAAACTGGAACAGTACTTCCACGTACCGTTCGGGAAGGAGGCATTACAGAATGGATTTGATGAAAACCGTAACAGAGACATCGCAGAACACGCCGGACGCGAAAGAACAGCTGCACAGACTGAACGAGCAGAAAAAGCTGGATCTGGAGAACAGCCTGCTGAAGGAAGCGTTGGCAGAGTCGAGCGGGAGGTTCGAGAGATCGCTGAAGGAGTTAAAGGACTTACAGGAGAAAAGCGCGGAGCAGGATCACCAGACAATCGAAGCAATCCGGGAGAGCGTGGAACAGCTCCTGGCAGACAGAGAGATACTCGGAAGAGAAATGTCCAAAGAGATCGGGAACTTACGCGCTGACCTGCAGAAGGAGACCATCAATAAAGTGGAAAGCATCTGGCGGGATTACCAGCTGGGGATTGAGCAGACGTTTACCAGCATCATCCGGAAAGAGGAACTGGCAAATGACCGTCTGAAAAAACAGGCCGATGAAGTGGAGCAGGCAAGACACCGGCTGTTCCGGTTCGACGGTGTGAAGCACGTCCTGTTCTGGATTGGCATGGCTGCAAATATCATAACGTGCGTTATTCTATTGTTGGAACGGATAATGAACTAATGGTCTATATCGATAAGCGATAATGATTGACTACTAGTGGACATAATTGTAATATCAAAATGTAAATATTATACTTCTTAGGCTTGACTTGAAAGTGCAGTTTTATTTCTGGAAAGAGCAGGGAAGCAGATATGAAAAATCGAAAATGGATTTTAAAGTGGGGACATGTGGCTTTATTGCTCATGTTCTTTTTGCTTGTCATAGGCAACATTCATCCTATAACCAGTTATGCGGATCCACCTGCACAGATCGAAGGAGAATGGATCCAGTCATCAAATGGCAGATGGTGGTACCGCCATACGGACGGGTCATACACGAGCGATGGCTGGGAATATATCAACGGCTATTGGTACCATTTTGATTCTGACGGATGGATGCAGACCGGATGGCTACAGGTAAATTCGACTTGGTATTACCTAAGCTCAAGTGGAGCCATGGTTACAGGCTGGCAGTATATCAATAATTACTGGTATTACTTCTCAACAAGTGGTTCGATGTGTACTGGTTGGTTAAAAGTGAATAATGTTTGGTATTATTTGTATCCTAATGGAACGATGTGCACTGGCTGGGAATATATCAATGGAAGTTGGTATTATTTTAATGATTCAGGTGCGATGCGGACAGATGATTTATATACCTCATTACGTATATATTCATTTGATGAAGCTGGACACTGGATTTCTACACGTTTGCGGGTAACTAGACAGCAACAGCAAAAGTCATGTTGGTGCTGGGCAGCTTCTGCAGTGATGGTAGGCCGTTTTAACACCGACAGCACAAAGACACAATCCGAGGTGGTTTATCATATAAAGCATAGTTATGATGATGCTACAGGCGAAGATTGGGAAGCCAACTATGCTCTGTACTATGCTTCTGATTTTACCAAATTTGGAACAATAACGGATATCGGTGATTTCCCTTATAGTACAGCAGTAGCTAATATAGATGACGATAAGCCGTTTATAGTAAAAATGCTTTGGAATTCCGGAAATGCGCACATGGTTGCAGGCGCTGGCTATAGAATCACAGATAGTGCAATCTATCTTATTGATCCAGCATCGAATTGTTCATTCGGATTTTATAAGTATTCAAAATTAAGACAAGGTACATCTATTCAGTCTGGAACAGGTAAATGGATCATGGCGATTTGTTATAGTTTAATAGGAGAATAAAATGAAAAAAAGCTTTTGTGTGTTAGTAATCATTGTCGGATGTCTTTTTTTTAGTTACACTGCCTTTGCTTCCGATAATGTATTTGTTGGTATGGAAACTGTGGAGGAGGTCCTCGTTGATTATGACAGGATTGTTTTAGGAATCAATCTGGGGGTATATAAAGATGGAGATATGACAGAAGAAGATTTGGACTTCAGCAGAGTTCAAAAAATATTTATTGATACCCTTCCAGATATTTTTAACGATGATAATACAAGCGCGGATACTTTGAAATGCTTTCTCGATAATTCTAATTATGTGTATTATATGCCTATTAACCGACAACATGAATCGCTTTTTTTAACAATAGCAAAAGGGTTGGAAGTTACGGAAGAAGATTATAAATACTTTGAAGAAATAAAAATGACAGATGAAGAAATAGCTGAGGCAGAAGAAGATGCAGGACATTGGATTGTAACAGAGGTAGGCCTTTACGATGAACAGCGGGATTCCTCTATGGACTATATGGGCTTAATGGAAAGTTATTTAGAATACAAAGATATCCATAATGCAGAAGTCTATTTTGTAAGTAATATCAATCCGAAATCCATGATCACAGGAGTTGTGTTTACAGGAAAACAGACGGAGTCTGGTGAGGATGAAATTATTTTCGTAGCCGTTGATACGCTCCAATATGATGGGCTAGGAAATCTGATTTCGATTGAAAAAAATGAATTGGAAGATGATGGCGATTATGAAATTGAAGATGCAGAATATACGTTAGAAGAGTTACGAGAATTGAATAAAGATAATAAATTGGATTCGGGGTTATCAGGAGGCGGTGGAGGCGGTGCTGGCAAATCAATTAATTTTGGGCTCTATATTGTGATTATTGTTGGATTTATAGTGCTCGTTGGAATTATTGTAGTTCTTGCCAAAAAGCTGGTCCGAAGATAAAAAGCATTTTTAGTTTTGCTTACAGGAAAAATCCGGTCAGGCTAAAGTGAAAGTAGTGTTGTTAATTAATAATTGATAAAAAACGTCTTTTAATTGTGAAATTTCGCCGTGAATAAAAGAACTGACGACACCTTGACGACAAAAATATAAAAACTAAAAAAATCGGAATGATACAAAAACAAAACAGCTTTTAAATTATACTGTTCGGTATAGGAATTATATAGAAAAAGCCCGCCTCTTATCCGTGAAGGTGGACGTACAGTTGGTTCAGGCAAAGTTGCTACAATTATTGAGTAATCAATAACAAAGCTAATAAAATCAAGGCTTCCCGAGAGATCGGGAAGCCTTTTTTCATGGAGCATACGGGACTTGAACCCGTGGCCTCCACACTGCCAGTGTGGCGCGCTCCCAACTGCGCTAATGCCCCTTAATTCTTTGCCATTATAACTGCTTCCGGATTTCATGACAAGTACGGCAGGTCTCTTTCCCTTGTCACCCGTAAGCTATGGGTGATAAGATACACATAATAAAACATGTGGAGGAAACGGTCATGATCGATAATCGTTTCAACGGAAAAGAATATACAAAAGAGATCCGCACCCGGAGGTATCTGCCGGATGGCCAGGAACTGGATGCCGAAAAAACGGTGATCATTGAACACCAGATGGACCTCTTTGTGAATGAGGAACTTGCCGGCAGGCTTGTCTGCGTCCCGGAATATCTTTCCGAGTTTGTTATCGGACGATTGATAACAGAAGGATTCATCACAGATATGGACGACGTGAATAAATTGTACATATGTGAGGAAGCAAGCCGTGCGAGAGTCTTTCTGAACAGAGAAATAGAATTGATCGATTCCGACCGCCCGGAACCAACCTGCTGCACCGGAAACCGGATCTATTTAAAACCAAGCGTTACCAAAACAGAAAAATTGCCGGCGCATACATGGAATGCAGACGATGTATTTTGCCTTTGTAAACACTTCGCGCAGGATACAGAGCTTCACAGGAAGACGTCCGGAACGCATTCCTGCTATCTGATGTATAAGGGCGAAATTGTTTTTTCCGCATCGGATATCGGGCGTCACAACGCTTTGGATAAAGCAGTGGGCTACGCAGTGATCAATCAGCTGGATCGTAATGAGTGTATGCTCTATACGACTGGAAGAGTACCGATCGACATGGTGGAAAAAGCGATCATGGCAAGAATCCCTGTCCTGGTCTCCAAAGCAGTGCCAACAGATAAAGCAATCGACCTGGCAAAAGAGTATGGCATCACGCTGATCTTTTCTGCATGGCCGGACAGCTTTGAGATCTGTGCAGAGTAAGAAACTGCAGAATTATATTATTGGGGAGAAGCAGAGGAGTTTTAAGATGAGTAATTACGAAGAAAAAGAATACAAAGTATTTGAGATGTTCAAGAAACAATGGGGTCTCGTCACAGCCGGAGATAAGGAGCATTTCAATTCCTGCACCATCGGCTGGGGAAGCCTGGGCACACTTTGGGCAAAGCAGAACGGTGGATCCGTTGTAACGGTTTTTCTGCATCCTGCCCGCTATACCACAGATGTACTGTTGGAAAGTGAATATTTCACAGTCAGCTTTTTCCCGCAGGAGTACAGAAAAGCCCTGGGCGTTATGGGAACCATCTCTGGACGGGATCATGATAAGGTCAAAGAATCAGAACTCACCCCGGTGCAGATAGGGGAAAGCATGACATATGAGGAGGCAGAACTGACTTTCTACTGCCGCAAGATCTATCAGCATAAGATGGCAAAGGAAGACATCGCCCCGGAGTATCAGGAAATGTATGCGTCCAATCCGAAAGTATATCCGGTAGATGAGAACGGTCAGTGGCAGCCGCACTGGGTCTTTATCGGCGAGATCCTGGAGACCCTGGAGAAATAGGCAACAAAAACTGCATCTTCATCGCCTTGTAAAAGGCTGGATTATTCGGTATAATCATGCGGTTGAAAAAAAGCAAACAGAGAAAAAACCCGTAAAAAACTGACATGAAAAAGAAAATCATTTCCCTGATCATTATGGCAGCAGTGATCCTTTCACTGGCCGCCTGCGGGAAGAAATCAGAGCCGGAACCGGAAACGGCATCCGCCCCGGAGATCATCCCGGCGGTGGAAGAGGAAGTCTTTCCGGATTGGAACCCGGATGCGAAAGCTTTACAATTTCTGATCGAATACGTAGAGGACGTCACGAACGATTCCTCTGTTAATTATATTCCGGAGGAAGACCGGCTCGCGGTGTTCGATCTGGATGGCACACTCTATGCGGAATTGTGCCCAACCTATCTGGAATACTATATGCTTGCGTGGCGGATCTTAAAAGACCCGTCTTATTTCCCGGATGCCCAGCAGCTTGCGTTCGGGCAGGAACTGAGAGAATCTGTCCTTCGTAATTCCTTCTCAGTTGACTTCCCTTTGAGGCAGGCCTATGCCCAGGCGAAAGCGTATGCGGGTATGACGCTGACAGAATTTGCTGACTGGACGAGAGAGATCCTGCTTCGTGATGCGGATGGATTTGTCGGCATGACATATGGGGAGGCCTTTTATCTTCCGATGCTGGAAGTGATCAAATATCTGCAGGACAATGGTTTTGAGATCTATGTCATCAGCGAGGGCGATCGGTTTATCTGCCGTACGCTGCTGGAAGGATATGTTGATATTCCATCTGAAAACATCATCGGCATGGATGTGGCAGTGGAAGCAAGCGGACAGAATGGCGCAGATGGTTTGGATTATGTGTTTCAGGCAGATGATCAGCTGATCCGCACGGACAGGCTGCTGATCAAAACGATGAAGATGAATAAGGTTGCACAGATCGCCCGCGATATCGGACGCCAGCCGGTGCTTTCTTTTGGCAATTCCAGCGGAGATGTCAGTATGCAGATGTACACGATCAGTAATAATCCTTATCGGAGTGCAGCCTTCATGCTGTTAGCGGATGATGAAGAACGCGATTACGGCAAAGCCTATCAATCAAATGCTCTCCGCAGAGACTGGGAAGCACGCGATTTCCACGTGATCTCGATGCAGAGAGATTTTAGGACTATTTACGGAGACCATGTCAAAAAGACAGGAAGCTTCCGCTGGGAAGAAGAACTGAGAGACGATAGATAAATGAACAATAGGAGACAGAAAAATGAAATTTTCAGAAATGCCATATGAACGTCCGGAACTGGACGACATGATCAACAAGGTAAAGGAATTAACGGAAGCTCTGAAGGCAGCCACATCTTATGAGGAGGCCAGAAAAGTCTTCATTGAGATGGATCAGGAAGAACGTCACGTGATGACACAGTCGACACTGGCATCCATCCGCCATTCAATCGATACTCGTGTGGAATTCTATAAAGAAGAATATAAATACTGGAATCAGGCAGTACCGCAGCTGCAGGAATATGAGCAGCAGTGGATCCTGACTCTGATGCAGAGCCCTTTCCGTAAAGAATTTGAAGAAGAGTTTGGAACAATCATGTTCACAAATGCAGAGCTGGAGCTGAAATCGTTCTCACCGGAGATCATTCCGGAAATGCAGAAAGAAAACGATCTGGCACAGGAATATGAAAACCTGCTGGCATCTGCACAGATCCCTTTTCAAGGCGGCGTGTATACACTTTCCCAGATGACACCGTTTAAAAACAGTACGGATGATGAAGAACGTCTGGCTGCATGGAAAGCAGAAGGACAGTGGTACAAAGATCATCAGGAAGATCTGGACAGGCTTTATGATGAGCTGACAAAACTGCGTGATACCATGGGCAGAAAACTTGGATACGATGGTTATACCCAGCTGGGATATTACCGCATGCAGCGTAACTGCTATACAAAAGAAGATGTCGAGAAATTCCGTCATGCGGTGCGTGAATATCTGGTGCCGGTTGCAGACCGCATCTACCGCCTGCAGGCAGAACGCCTTGGTAAAGAGTATCCGATGAGTTTTGCTGACAATCAGCTGCAGTTCCGTTCCGGCAATCCAAAGCCGCAGGGTACAGCGGACGATATTCTGGCAGCAGGAAGAAAATTCTACGATGAGTTATCACCGGAGACCAGCGCATTCTTCCGCAAGATGCTGGATATGGAAATGCTGGATGTCTTAAGCACGGAAGGCAAAGAAGGCGGCGGATACTGTACGGAACTTCCTGATTATGATATGCCTTTCATTTTTGCAAACTTTAACGGTACACAGGGCGATGTGGAAGTGGTCACGCATGAAGCAGGTCATGCCTTTGCTTCCTATATGAACGTCGACCGTATCCCGGTCTCATTGATGTGGCCATCCCTGGAGGCTTGTGAAGTGCACTCCATGTCTATGGAATTTTTCGCATGGCCGTGGGCAAAAGATTTCTTTGGTGATGATGAACAAAAATACTTATACAGCCATCTGGCTTCGGCACTTACCTTTATCCCTTATGGAACCATGGTCGATCATTTCCAGCATATCGTTTTTGAACGTCCGGAGATGACACCGAAGGAGCGTCATGGCGTCTGGAAAGAATTGCTGGGAGAGTATATGCCGTGGATGAAGCTGGATGGAGACATTCCGTTCTATAGTGAAGGAGAAGGATGGCAGAGACAGCATCATATTTACAGCTCACCATTCTATTACATTGATTACTGTCTGGCACAGACGGTATCTCTGGAATTCTGGAGCATGCAGCAGAAAGACCGCAAGGACGCCTGGGAACATTACATGGCTTATACCAGACAGGGAGGCACAGAGGTATTTACTACACTGCTTGCAAACGCAGGACTGGTCAGTCCGTTTGATGAAAACTGTCTGAAAGAAGTATGCGAGACAGCAATGAAGTGGCTGGATGCATTTGATATGAGCACGGTGGAGTAAAAACGCTGGCAAATCAAAAATGGCAGACAAACAGAAGCGGCCGGGCCGCAGAGATTATCTGAATAATTTTAAGATGGATGACTCCGGAAAGTATGCCTATCGTGGTACCTACATGGCATACACCAACGGAGAGGAAAGCTGGAAGAAAGATCTGACTCAGATCTGGATTTGCTGCGCCGTTCCGATCGTCCTTCTGGTTATCCTGGGATTCCTGCCTCACAGCGGACTGGACGGGAACCTGATCGTCCTTCTGCCTTATGGTCTGGGGATCGTTGCATTGTTTGTCCTGGTCTGGAAAGTGGCACGCTTGACACATGGCGGATTAAGACTCCGGAAATATGTGTACGATGCTACGGTAAAAGTTCTGCCGGGTTATGCAGCGGCTGTCATTATTACAGCAGCATTTGCTTTGGTCGGGATCATTATCACACTGATCCTCGGGTCTTTCCAAGGCACCATTTTTTCTACTATTTTGTTTATCGCCGGGCAGTTGTGCGCAGGTTTTGGAGGCGTTTTTGTACAGCGGATCATTCGGCAGATGAACTGGTCAGAGACGTAAGGAAAAAACGCGCTGATATTGACTTTAAATAGTAGAAATAATAAAATGCACTATGTATGCGAAAGGATTTCTGTCGGTTTTTATTGACAGATTTGATGTTTGTTTACACTAGAAACTAGAAACATAAAAACAGGAGGAAAAAAAGAAAATGAAAAAACTTAGTAAAGTTCTTGCTCTCCTTCTTGCAGCGCTGATGGTTTTTGCATTGGCAGCATGCGGCAAGGGCAGCGACACACCTTCAGGTTCTGGTTCTGCGAACGTTGATGGTGAAACTCCTCTGGTTGTTGGTTATTCTCCATTTAGTGAGAAATTCTCTCCATTCTTTGCAGAGACCGCTTATGACCAGGACGTTTCCAGCATGACCCAGATCTCCCTGATCAATCTCGACCGTATGGGACAGGTTATCTATAAGGGAATCGAAGGGGAGACCATTCCTTACAACGGAACAGATTACACCTATTATGGTCCTGCTGACATTGAAGTTACGCAGAACCCGGATGGAACTGTGTTCTATGACTTCACACTTAGAGATGATATCAAATTCTCTGACGGCGAGCCGCTGACCATTGATGATGTTATCTTCTCAATGTACGTAGTATGTGACCCGACTTATGATGGCTCCACTACACTGTTCTCACAGCCGATCGAAGGTATGGCACAGTACCGTGCAGGTATCGACCAGAGAATCAACCTGATCGCAAAAGCTGGCAAAGATAACACAGATTTCACCTTCTGGACAGAAGATCAGCAGAAAGCTTACTGGGAGGCAGTTGAGACCGCTCCTAAGAAACTGGCTGAGGAAATCGCAAATTACTGCTATGATGCAGGATATGCTCCTAAGGATGATGTATCTGCAGCAGCAGGCGCATGGGGATTCGCAGTTCCTGAAGGCGGCACATTAGATGACTTCGCAAAAGCTTTAGTTGAGGCATATGGCGATGATATCGTTACCATGATCGATGTAGAAAATGCTGGAAGCACAGTGGCTGATTTCCTGCCAGACTATGATGCATTTGCAGAGTGGGTTGAGTATGGCGAGTCCGCACCGAGCATTACTGGTATTCAGAAGACTGGTGACTACTCACTTCGTGTGGTAGCTACTTCCTTCGATGCAACCACAATCTATCAGCTTGGCATTAACATTGCGCCGATGCATTATTATGGAAGCAAAGACCTTTACAATTATGACAACAATCAGTTCGGTTTCCCGAAAGGTGATCTGTCAAGCGTCCGCGCAAAGACAACTCAGCCAATGGGTGCCGGCAAATATAAATTCGTTTCATTCGAAAACGGTGTTGTAAACTTTGAAGCAAATGATACTTACTTCCGGGGCGCACCGAAGACAAAATATCTGCAGTTCCGTGAAGTACAGGATGTCGATAAACTGAACGGCGTTATTAACGGATCTATCGATGTTACAGATCCTTCCTTCAGTAAAGATACTGCTAACAACATTATCGATACAAACGGCAATGGTGATGTTGTAGGTCCTGTTATCACAACAGATACAGTTGATAACCTTGGATATGGATACATCGGTATCAATGCTGTTAACGTAAGTGTTGGCGGCGATCCGGCTTCCGCTGCATCTAAGAACTTAAGAAAAGCATTTGCAACGATCTTCGCAGTATATCGTGATGTTGCCATCGATTCTTACTATGGAGATGCTGCAGATGTCATCAACTATCCAATCTCCAATACTTCCTGGGCAGCACCGCAGCCGACAGATGAAGGCTACTCACTTGCTTTCTCCAAGGATGTAAATGGACAGGATATCTATACATCTGACATGAGCACAGATGACAAATATGCAGCTGCTAAGAAGGCTGCTCTTGGCTTCTTCGAGGCTGCTGGCTACACAGTAGCAGACGGAAAAGTTACAGCAGCTCCGAACGGCGCTAAGATGGAATATGAAGTTATGGTTCCTGGCGATGGTACTGGTGACCACCCGGCATTCATGATCCTGACACTGGCTTCTGATGCTATGAAAGAACTTGGAATCAACCTGATCGTTAACGACCTTACCAATTCTTCAGATCTTTGGACTGCACTTGAGGCAGGACAGGGCGAGATGTGGTGTGCAGCTTGGGGTGCAACGGTTGACCCTGATATGTATCAGATCTACTACTCTGACGTAGCTAACGGCGGAGCACAGGCAGGTGGATCTAACTATATGTACAAGATCGCAGATCCTGACCTTGACCAGATGATCATGGCAGCTCGTCAGTCTGCAGATCAGACATACAGAAAGACTGTCTACAAAGCTTGCCTTGATACTATCATTGACTGGGCTGTTGAAATTCCTACCTATCAGAGACAGAACGCTATTATCTTCAGCACTGAGCGTGTAGACATCAGCACAGTTACACCTGATATCACAACCTTCTATGGCTGGATGAGCGAGATCGAGAATACGGTTCTGAAATAATTTCGGGAATCGTTGTCTGACTGAATCAGACGGTTAGTCGATATTGCGGCCGTCCCGGGACGTCGCTCCCGGGACGGCTTATTCATACTATATTAGGCAGAAATTGGGTGATTAAAAGGTGAGAAATTTTATCATTAAACGTATACTGATCTCTATTGTTATTTTGATCTTTGTTGCGTTTATCATATATGTTCTTATGAGATGTCTTCCGACATCTTATCTGGAAGAGGTTGCAAGGGCAAAATCCATGCAGCCGGGTTCCAAATCGTTTGAAGAATGGATGCAGCAGCTATCCGCAACGTACGGAATGGACAAAGGTATCATTCCGGGCTTTTTTTCCTGGTGCGGAAGAGCGATTCGCGGACAATTTGGTGACAGCTGGAAATGGACCGTTCCGGTCACTCAGAAATTCCATGATTCCGTATGGCTGTCCTTTATTATGGGCGGAATCGCCTTTGTTCTTGAGCTTCTGATTGCCATTCCTTTGGGAATTATTTCCGCAGTGAAACAATACAGTAAAACAGACTATACGATCACGATCGTGGCATTGACCTGTTTCTCGCTGCCGACGTTCTTCTTTGCGTCGCTCTTAAAACTGGTATTTGCCGTCAAGCTGAAATGGTTTGACCTGGGCGGTCTGATCGGACGATCGTACCAGCAGCTTTCTCCTGCGGGTCAGTTCTGGGACAAGGCGGCCCATTTAGTCTTACCGATTATAACCCTTGTAGTTATTAGTATTGGTTCGCTGATGCGTTATACCCGAACTAATATGCTCGAGGTACTGAATGCGGATTATATCCGAACTGCACGTGCGAAAGGTCTTTCTGAACGAAAGGTCATTTATCATCATGCGTTCCGTAATACTTTGATTCCGATCGTAACGATCGTAGGCGGTTCCCTTCCGGGACTGTTCTCCGGAGCGCTGATCACAGAGACGCTGTTCTCACTCCCGGGTATCGGTTATGTTTCCTATCAGTCGATGGTATCCGGTGATATTCCGTTTTCGATGTTTTATCTGGTCTTCCTTGCAATCTTAACGCTGCTGGGAAACCTGATCTCAGATATATTATACGCGGTCGTTGATCCGCGTGTTCGTATTGCGTAGGGGAGGGGGAAAGTATGAACGAAAAAGATAACAACAACACCCCTCAGCAGGAATATTCCTTAAACGACGACCGTCGTGTTAAGGTCCTGTCTCCAGGCCGTCTTGTAATGCAGCGGTTCATAAGGAACCGTGTAGCTGTAACGGGTCTTATTATCCTTGCATTTATGTTTGTCTTTTCCTTTATTGGAGGATGGATCTCCCCTTACACGGAGAATCAGCTGTTCTACCGTGAAGATAACCAAAACAAACAGTATGCAGGAGTTACGGAAAACAAAGAGCTTCGCTATGTAGAGAGTGAAGCAGGGATGTTCCCGGCGCTAGCGCAGGCACAGTTTTATCTGGCCAGGACAAAAGGCAGCGACCGCTTTGAGTACCAGGGCACAATTTATACTTACAAAGAAGAAGGCGAAAATTTCTTCTCCATATATACAGGAGGACAAGAAGATCCGGTGGCTTTTGCTTCGACGAGCATTGTTACCTCTTCCGCCAGCAATGAAAAAGTACCATTTATGATTCAGTACCTTTTGGTGAAGAGTCTGGCAGAGAAGAAAGATTCTTTCGAGTATGAAGGAGAAACCTATGACGTTGATGAAGAAGGTGCTCTGAAAAAAGGCAAGGAAGAGATAGCTTTTGCCAGCAGGTACATTGTGCAGGCGTTGATGAGTGACGTCTTCCTTTCCAGACAGTTCCGTGAAGAACTGATAGAAGAGATCGAAAAAGGAGCAAAAGAGTTTTCCTTTACAGATACGGATGGAGTCACCTACGACTATACCATTACATATAATGCTGCAACGAATGCATACTCTGTTATGCAGAGCCAGAGCACAAAAGTCTTTGATACTTACAGCCCGCCTAGCAGCAAACATTGGCTTGGTACGGACCGTAATGGTATGGACATGCTCACACGTCTGATGTACGGCGGCCGTGTATCTTTGTATATCGGCTTCATCGTCGTAATTATAGAGACGGTGATCGGCGTTATCCTGGGCGGTATTTCCGGCTACTTTGGCGGATGGGTCGACAACCTGATCATGCGTATCGTTGATATTTTCTACTGCATCCCATCGCTTCCGATCATCATTATTCTTGGTGCAGCCATGGACGCAATGCGTGTTGATCCGCAGATACGAATGATCTGGCTGATGTTGATATTAGGACTCTTAGGCTGGGCAAGCATTGCCCGTTTGGTTCGTGGACAGATCCTCTCTTTACGTGAGCAGGAGTTTATGACAGCCACGGAGGCAACCGGACTGAAGGTCAGCCGAAGGATCTTTAAGCATCTGATCCCGAACGTTATCCCGCAGCTGATCGTTACAATGACGATGAGCTTAGGTTCCACGATCCTGATCGAGGCAACACTCTCGTTCCTGGGACTGGGTGTTAAATTCCCGTTTGCTTCCTGGGGAAATATTATCAACGATGTTAACAACACATACGTATTAACCAATTTCTGGTTCATCTGGATCCCGGCAGGTGTCTGCCTGGTTGCAACGGTTCTTGCGTTCAACCTGGTCGGCGATGGTCTGCGGGATGCATTTGACCCGAAGATGAAGCGGTAAGGAGGGACTTTCGAATGGCTAAAAAGAATAAAGCAGAAGGTTACCTTACTGCGAAGGAAGCAAGAGCGATCACCCGGGCAAACCGGAAGATCACAAATGAATTAGAAAAAAAGAGAAAACGTAAAAACGTACCGGAGTCAGAATATCTGACGACAATGCATGATCTGAAGAATGCGGTGGAGTTTGATAACCTTCATACCTACTTCTTTACAGATGCCGGAACGGTCAAAGCTGTCGATGGCGTATCTTATGAAGTTCCGATCGGCAAGACGGTCGGAGTCGTAGGAGAATCCGGCTGCGGCAAATCAGTTACCAGTCTTTCCTTGATGCAGCTTCTTCAGCGGCCGCAGGGTCAGATCGTTGATGGAGAGATCCGCCTGAACCTTGGCGATAAAGCATATGAGATTTCCAAGGTCCCGCAGGAAAAGATGCAGGAGATCCGCGGCAACGTGGTCTCTATGATCTTCCAGGAGCCGATGACCAGCCTGAATCCGGTCTTTAAGATTGGTGCACAGCTGGATGAAGTCATTGCACTGCATGACGGTGAAGGCAAGAGCAAGGAAGACATCAAACGACGTTCTATTGAAGCATTGGAGATGGTCGGCATTGCAAACAGCGAGGGCGTTTATAAAATGTATCCGCACGAGCTTTCCGGCGGAATGCGTCAGAGAGTTATGATCGCTATGGCATTGGCCTGCAATCCGCGGATCATTATTGCAGACGAGCCGACAACAGCACTGGATGTAACGATCCAGGCGCAGATCTTAGACCTTTTGCGCAATCTGAAAGATAAGATCAATTCATCTATCATGCTGATCACCCATGACCTGGGCGTGATCGCAGAGATGGCAGATTATGTTGTAGTTATGTATGCCGGACGTATCGTGGAAAAAGGAACGGCGGAGGATATCTTCTATCATCCAAGCCATCCTTATACGATTGGTCTGATGGCATCCAAACCAGTGGTTGGTGTAGAAACGGAAGAACTTTATTCCATTCCTGGAAAAGTTCCAAACCCGGTCAACATGCCGAATTACTGTTATTTCCGCGACCGGTGTGAGATGTGCATGGAATGCTGCAACGGAGAGTATCCGAAAGAAGTACGCATTTCCGATACGCATGTTGTCAGCTGCTACCGTTACTATGACGAATATAAGGAAGAAGCAGCAAAGGTGAAAACTATTAATCTTCGCGGCGTTGCGGCATTACAGGCTGCAAACGCAGAGGCTTCACAGGAATTAGAAGAAGCAGAAGAAATACTGCAGGAAGCTGCAGATGAGATTCAGGCAGGAACGGAAGGAGGCGATAGGGCATGAGTTGGGCTGACAGAGGAAAGCCTCCGGTAACTCCTGAGGAAAAAGAGAGAAACCTTATGGACGATGTCGCTGCTGAAAAAGCGGGGCAGACGTCGGAAAAAGCTGTTCAAGAAGCAGCTATACCGGCAGACAAACAGGAAGAAAAATCTCCGCTGGTTTATGATGAACAATACATTTTAATGGTCCGCGACCTGAAAAAATACTTCCCGATCAAGGGTGGCTTAATGAACCGTGTGGTCGGACAGGTCAAGGCTGTCGACGGCGTTACGTTTAATCTGAAACGTGGTACGACCATGGGTCTTGTTGGTGAATCCGGCTGCGGAAAAACAACAACAGGCCGTACGATCCTCCGCTTATATGATACCAAGACGGCGGGTGATGTTCTGTTCAATGGCCGTGAAGTATATGACCTGAACAAAAAAGAACTGCGTGACATCCGTACAGAAATGCAGATCATCTTCCAGGACCCGTTCTCATCTTTGTCTCCAAGACTGCCGGTCAGTGAGATCATCGGTGAGGCAGCAAGGGAGCACGGACTGGTTTCCCGCGCAGAATTCAATGATTACGTGGATAAAGTCATGGATGACTGTGGACTGCAGCCGTTCCACAAAGACCGGTATCCGCATGAATTCTCCGGTGGACAGCGGCAGAGGATCTGTATCGCCAGAGCACTGGCACTGAATCCGGAATTCATCGTCTGCGATGAGCCGGTATCGGCACTGGACGTTTCTATTCAGGCACAGATCATCAACCTGCTGAACGAACTGCAGGAGAAGAGAAAGCTGACTTACTTGTTCATCTCTCACGACCTTTCGGTCGTAGAACATATTTCAGATTCGGTCGGTGTCATGTACCTGGGCAACCTGGTGGAATACGGCGATAAGAAGGATATCTTCAAGAATCCGCTGCATCCATATACCAAGGCATTGTTCTCCGCTATTCCGATGCCGGATCCGAAAGCGAAGATGGACCGTATTGTACTGGAGGGAACCATCCCATCCCCGGCAAACCCGCCGGCAGGATGTAAGTTCCATACCAGATGCAAATATTGCACGGAAAAATGCAAAAATGAAGTTCCGGTGCAGAAAGAAGTGGAACCTGGACACTTTGTCGTGTGCCACCTCTTTAACGAGTAATACGAAAGGCTGCACCCGCGTGTCGGATGCAGCCTTTATTTCAAAGAAACATGAGCAAAAAAGAACGATTCGAAGATGACGGCCGGACCATCGCTGATATGAGCGGTGTAGAACGTCCTCCATTGATCCTTCCGAATATCAAGCGTTTTAAAGAGCTGCGCGCAGAGAAAAAAGCGGCACAGGATAATAACCCGGAAGTTTTCTCATCGTCTGAAGAAGGACAATACCGCAAACGTTATGAGTCCTCAGAAGATAAGGAAACCAGAAAGGCATATCTGGGCGGCGCGATAAGCGCAACTCTTTTGATCGCGCTTATCTATCTGGGCGCTTTTGCGCTTCTTGTTGTGATCCTTCTCCTGATCTGGGGCGTACTTTGACCCGTTTCTTTATATCTCTTTTTTAAATGTTACAATAAAAGCCCCTTTGATCTGGGATGACGTTGCCATGTAATCATATGTGGCAAGCTCCCATCCTTCTGATGCACGCCGGTTAATGAGTGCGTCCAGTTCGGCAATCTCCTTTTTTATTTTTATTGGCTGTAATGGCCATTTTTGACGTGTTACTTAAAATTACAGGATGACTGACCAGGCTTCGATCAGCTTGTCCAGACTCCAGGCGGCATTGGCCGGACTGGTGGATGGAAGGCAGACAGCCTCGCGGCTGGTTGCTGGTTCGATATATTTGTGATACATGTTCCAGGATGTCTTGCCGTTGCAGTAGATCGTTTCGATCGGTGCAGCATTCAATATTGGGGAAAGATCGTTTGGTATCACATCTTTGATGCTGGAATCAGAAGACCCGACAATGGTGCACTGATGAATGGAATCCCATGCTGCAATATGATTGCGAATCAAGAACGCGTGCCGTTCCTGCACTGTCATCGGCACCTCTTCTTTATATAAAGCAGCGACAACTTTCCAGAATCGGTTTTGCGGATGCCCGTAGAAATACATCATCTCGCGGGATTTCACAGAAGGAAAGCTTCCCAGGATCAGGATCCGGGAGTGCGCATCATACGTTGGTTCGATTGGATGGATGATAGTGGTTGGCTGGCTTTTCATTCTTCCGCCTTGAATTTTCTTTCTGTTTTCATATTTCATCTGTCGTTTTATAATTGTACTAACATATTAAAGCAAGTTGGTCCGGAGATTGCAAGAGTCAAGACCGGCAAAAAGGAGAAACATGGAACCATACAAACATTATGTCCAATATTACGAAACCGACAAAATGGGAATCACGCATCATGCCAATTACATCCGCTGGATGGAGGAGGCCCGCGTGAATTTTCTGGAGCAGATCGGCTGGCCGTTTGCAAAGCTGGAGGCGAGTGGGTTTGCTTCGCCGGTGCTGAAGCTGGACTGCAAATACATCCGTCCGACTACATTCTCGGATGTGGTATCGATCACCACTTATGTGGAAAAGTTTGATGGGATCCGCCTGACTTTTGGGTATGAGATGCAAAAAGAGGACGGAACTGTCGTCTGCGTGGCGACATCCTCCCACTGCTTTGTCAATCTGGAAGGAAAACCGATCCGCGCAGATAAAGAATGCCCGGAATTTTGCGAAGAACTTTTAAAATATAAAAAAGAAGATGCCTGAAAGGTTATCATTAAAGAAAAGGCTGTCGTTTCGTGACGACAGCCTTTTTTATGATCATACACATACGTTTTATTTGTAATATCCGTACTTTTCTACAGCATCGCGCCATGCATGCATGTTCTCCGGAGAGACCTGGTCAAGAGCGATGGAGTTGCACATAAAGTAGCCGCCGCCCGGTGCCATGTATTCCAATGTCTCACGAACTTCGCGCTCCACACGTTCCGGCGTGCCGTTCATCAGCGTGTGGGTGTTCATGCCGCCGCCGATAGCCGCGTATGGACCGACGATCCGCTTTGCTTCTTTCAGATCCACTTCCTCAAAAACATACAGAACTTTGCCTTTTGGAACGTCTGTGATGCAGTCGAGTCTTGTATTGTAGCGGCCCTCGCAGAAGACGATCGGTGTCAGGTCTGCAGCAATGGCTGCCTCGATCGTTCTCTTCAGGCATGGCCAGTAGTGTTTCTCATAGTTTTCTACGGACATGAAATTATCAACGCCGCAGTGCAAAGGCATGAACAGATCCTGGCAGTTGGACATTTTTGCAGTCTGGATCCCTGCCGGGATGATGATGTCGCCGACCTTCTGGATCGCTTCATCAACGACATCCGGATCTGTGACCAGATCCATGCAGAGTTCCATGAGTCCGCGGATGCAGTCTGCAAAATAATCGAACGGGATCATCGTCGGAGCGCCGCCGTAAACCGGGTAACCGTTGTTGATCACGCTCATGGTCAGCTCGATGCCGCCCTGCATGAAGTCCATGACTTCCTGACCAGTCTTGATCAGAGCCTTCAGTGCTTCCTGCACTGGAGGAAGACCGAATGGCATATAGCTGAGGATTGCCTGGTTGCACATCGCATACGGGCTCAGCATTTTCAAGGCGCCAAGCGCTTCGTATTTTTCAGGGATTACACGAGTGAGCAGATAATAGGAAGGATCTTTGAAATAGTCTTCCCAGTCATCTTCGGTCAGATAGCATTTGTCAACGTACTGGTAAGGGGTATCATCCGGCAGATTCCAGTATTCGCCCGGCCATCTTGCCTGTTTGTGGCCTATAGTCTCCATCGGTTTGATCGGGAACGGAACCGGATTCCAGACCCAGTCCGGATTGTAATCTGCGCAGAATTTTCTAAGCGGCTCGATCAACGTGCGGGCATCCGTCATGGAGTCCTTGATCGAAACGCCATAGTGCATTGCATAAAAATTATTCATGGATGGCATAAACGGAACACGGTCCGGCTCGTTCAGAGACAGAGCTGTCTGGTTCCGGATGCTTCTGACTGCGATTGGCGGGAGTCCGCCTTCCGGCATTGCGCCAGCTGGTGCTGCGTTGTTTGTCATTTGTTCGCTCATCGTGATACTCCTTTCTCCTATCCAATACAGATGATGATCGTCTTTGCTGCAGGAATTCCTTCGCAGGGATTTCACTGCTTTTTATTTCTGATCAAATTATAAAAAGAAGATGGGGCCGGGCCTATGGGCGGAGTGTGAAAATCGAAAAATAATTTGCACATACATATTGTGCAAAAAGCACAACACCATTATAATAAAGGCATGAAGTTCAGTATGTGGATCGTCAATGACTGGCTGGAGGCATTTGAGCCGAAACCGCGAATCACGAGAGGTGAAATGCGGATCAAAGGAGTCCGCTATTTTGCTGAAGGAATAGAGCCGGAGGAAGACCTGCTCTATGTTGGTCACGCGGATGATTTTATCCAAAGCGGAGAACGAGGCGTGATCTGCGCGAACGGAGAGGATTTGATCCTTCTGAATACGGAGGATGAATTTCGGGTCTTTAACGAGATCCAGCGGATGTTGGAGTTTTACAACGACTGGGAAAATGGCATTATCCGTGCGATCGAAGAGAGTCTTTCTATTGATGAGATCCTTCAGATGAGCCTGCCGGTCTTTCGTACGACGATTCTGGTCACGGACGCCAGTCATAGTCTGCTGGGTATGCGCAATTATCCGCAGAAACCGGATTATTATGCGATGGAGAATGGCCATCTTTCCTCACAGGATGTGCTGATGCTCAATGATATCCTGCAGCAGTATTCCGACCGCCACGCCCCATATATTGTGGACGGGGGACACGAGACCAAAGACATCATCCGGAATTTCTATGCCAGAAACGGAGACCTGATCGGATGGTTCGTTTCCATGGAAGGGGCTGACCATCAGGCAAACTCGCGGATACATCTGACAGAAGCATTCTGTCATCTATTGGACTTCTGGTTCAAGATCAATGAAGAGGCACTTTTGTTTTCACCCCAATCGGCCCTCTTTATTAATATTTTAGACGGCAAGGAAACGGATTCTGCCTTAATCCGGTTTAAGCAGGAAGGCATTGGCTGGCCGGGCGAACCTTCCATGCAGCTGTTCTGCATCAGGGATATCGCATCGAATCGTTTCGATCTCCCATATCTGCAGAAAGCCTTGTCGTCTTCCTTCTCGGCCGTATATTGTTTTAAATATCTGTCCGATGTCATGATCATCGTCAATTATGAGAAAATCGCGGAAAAAGAGTTCCTGCGTTCCCTGACGGATATCCTGAAGCGCCGGAAGCTTTCCTGCGGCTGCAGTTATGTGTTCCGGGATTTATTCCAGCTACCGGCTTATTATCAGCAGGCACTGCTGGCTGTACAGTATGGGGAACAAAAAGCCGGGACGATCAACAGCTGCGAAGATTATGCACTGGAATATCTGCGGCATCAGATCAATGAAAAAATACCGCTTTTCGTTTCTGCTCCTGGGTTGGAAAAGCTGAAACAGCAGGATGCATCCGCCGGCACAGAGTACTATCGGACGCTGGCAGTCTACCTGCGGGAAGAGCGGGATCAGACAAAGACCGCGGATGTCCTCTGCGTGCATCGGAACACATTGATCTATCGAATCAAGAAGATCGAGCAGATCCTGGAGACGGATCTGGAAGATGAACGTCAGCGCTTTCTGCTGCTGCTTTCCTTTTATCTGGAGGATCCGGAATTCTTCCGATAAGGCACTTTGCCGCATGCGGGTACGCCGGCAAATCGTGCCGCACCCAAAATGCTGCCTGTGAAAGGCGCTGTCTGTAAAAAGCAAATTTACAAACAAAATTTAAGAGCGTAAAATATAATCAAAGAGCGGTGCCGGTGGGGGCCGGAACCGCAGTGAGTTTTTAGGAGAAGGAGATAAAGGTATGGGACTCGATTCGAAATTCGACGTCTCCGAACTGACCATCAAAGATGAAGTCAAGACAATGTTCGGAGGGGTCACAAAACTCTATACAACACCAATCACACCAAAAGAGAATACGCTGCGTCTTTACCAGGGAAAGACCCCGATGTGGGCACCTTTCTCCTTTGGAGACACGAACTCTTTCATGATTTCCTGTGATCCGGAAAATATGGCCAGAGGCCCGAAAAACAAGGGCGGCATCGACGGCTACGGCATCGAATGGGTCTTTGTAGAGCAGGCCGGCGGCGCCATCGTCAAACCGGGCAATCCAAAGATCAAAGACATCAATCATTGGGAAGATTATGTAACCATTCCGGATCCGGACACATGGGACTGGGAAGGCTGCTATAACGAAACAGCGCCGACACTCCGCGAGGACCGTGCGGTTTATGTTGCATGCCCGGGCTGTCTGTTCGAGCGTCTGATTGCCGGGTTGGACTGTGCAGAGGCGTTGGTCGCATTGGTAGATGAAGATGAGAAAGAAGGCGTGCATCGTTTCTTCCGCGCCGTTACAGAGGTCCATAAAAAGACGTATAAGAATCTGAAAAAATGGTTCAATCCGGATATCGTCAACTTTAATGATGACTGGGGAACCCAGCGTGCGCCGTTCTTCTCGAACGAAACATACAAGGAAATGATCTTCCCATATGTTAAGGAGATCATGGACTGCGCGCACTCTTATGGCTTTTATACCGATCTGCACAGCTGCGGTTTTGTGGAGCCGTTTGTTCCGTTCATGATCGAAGAAGGTTTAAACAGCTGGGGCGGCCAGCGTCTGAACGATAAAGCAAAATTAAAACAAATGTATGGCCACCAGATGTATTTTACAGCAAACCTGAGCTGCCCGCCGGAGACATCGGAAGAAGAGATCGATAAGATCGTGGACGAATTCATCCACGGCATCGGCGAAGACAACCGGGTTCTGGTAGAGGCTATGGGACCACCAAGCCTGAAGGAAAAACTCTATATTGCTTCCCGGAAGAATTTCGACCGTCTGGTAGCAGAAGGCAAAGCGATTCTGTAAAACACTTTTGCCGGAAACGGCAGGTTTCAACTTTTTAGGATAATAGGATAGATATTAGGATAAATATATGTAGGAGGTGGCACGATGAAGTATGAAAGGCCGCCATATGGCGATCCGAGTATTGAAACGTTTCGTCGCATATCGGCGTTCAGTCCGAATGGATTTGTTGTTCCGGTCGTGAAAGATCGTCCGATTCCGATCCGTGAGAACTTCAAGCTCGCGGCAGAATGCAAAAAACCGGCATGGGTGCCAAACTCGATGACCGACTATAATTTTACAATGCTTGCCGTTGTCTCTGGTATGCCGGATGTGGAATTTGGAAGAAACGAGAGGTATAGTTTTACCGACTGGTTTGGATGTGAATGGCTGTATGTGCCGGAAGCAGGCGGACCGATGCTGAAACCGAATACTCAGTTTCTGGATGACATCACTCAGTGGGAGAGCAAAGTCAAATTCCCGAACCTGGATGAATACGATTTTGAAGGACACTGCAAGGAATGGTGGGCAAAGTGCGACCCGGAAAAGGTCACGGCGATCGACGTCCTGCAGGGCTGCACGGAGCGTTTGGTCGCTCTGCGCGGTGGCTACACAGATGCCATGGTCGATATGGCGCTGGAGCCGGAAGCTGTCAGGGATTTCCTGGACGCCTTTGCAGATTGGGAGATCAAACTGGTTGATAAACTCACCCAGTATCTGCCGGTCGATTACATCACTTACCATGATGACTGGGGAACAGAAAGAGACACTTTCTTCTCATCGGCGATGATGGAGTCAATGGTCCTTGAGCCAACCAAGCGGATCTTTGATCATATGCATTCCAAAGGCATCACCGTGCAGCTGCACAGCTGCGGAAAGATCGAGCGGTTCCTGCCATATATGGTCGAAGCCGGTGTCAACACTCTGCAGATCCAGGCGCGCGCTAACGACTTCAAGGCGTACAAAGAGAAATACGGCGATAAGCTGGCGCTGGAAGTTATGACGATGCCACAGCCGGGCTGGACTAAAGAACAGATCATAGAAAACATTCACAATACCGTTGACACTTATGGAGAAGGCGGTGGACTGGTGTCCAACTTCATGAGCCAGGATCCGGAGCTTCTCTGGGACGGCACGATGGAACTCTATTATTACAGCCGCGAGAAATACGAGGCAGAGTAATTAAAGTAGCAGCAACGCATGTTTTTTAGAGAATTAAACATTGATCAGACAGGGAGGCGGAGATCCGCCTCCCTGGTTTTATGTACGATTGCGCTAGGATAATTGTGCTTGTCACTGATTGTGTCCAAATAATCCATTTTGGTGCAGGTCTTTCTTATGCAGATGTACAAAAAGGACGACTTGGTGTCTATTTTGGTAAGGCACAGCTGCCCTATAGAAAATGACATAGTCAAAAAAGCTTGATTTTAAAGGATTGTTGCAAAACAGGATTTGATCGATTTGTCATAAGAAAAAAAATAATGGCACCAAACTTAATAATTTGTACACCGGGATTAATAGCACTGGCACCAAACTGGGCTTTTTGTACACACCGTATTCTCACCATGTTTTTTTCACCGACGGGAACATGATTGAGTTCACTACATGGGTCCTTTTATCATAATATTTTTCCATTCGGTCTTTGTGCGTACGCATTCCCAGAGCACGTCGGATCATCAGGAACAAATCTTCGATTTTCCTATAGTTCCTGAGATTATCAGCGGTTACACTAATGACTCTATAACCGGATAGTGAGAGTGCGGTTATCCGCGCCTTGTCTTTTGCGTGCTGTTGTCGATTGAGATGCGACAGATTGCTGTCATATTCGAGAACGACCTTTTTTTCCAGCCACACCATATCACAGCAGCAAACATTTCGGCCAAGATGTGCAGCCCCAGCTTCTGTTAGCGGCACATCATAATTCAGCAGCATTTTTTCTATGCCGAATCCCCCGAAGCTAATCGGTAAGACTGCAATTGTCGCCAGATTGACTTCCATTGGAGAATTTGCTCGGTCAGATGCATATTGGATCGCCTGACTGGCTAACTGGACGCCAGAAATGCCTTTGGCTCTTTGCAGAAATTCTCCAATATTGGAAATTGTCGTAATCGGCTCTCGATGCCGTTGCCCATATTCCTCATATGGGTCAAAAACATAAATAGCACAGAGTTCGCACGCGAGCTTGACCAGCATATGAAACGGCAAGATCCGCGCAGCCTGTAAAAAGCACATTTCAGGACTGCTTATTATTATACTATCTGTTATTTGAATGAAACTGTTTTCAGGCAGATGTTTGGGCAGTGTATGAAAAGTGACGATAGGTGTATTATGTCTGTTTGTTTTACGGGGCACAGCGACATGAACGGGCGGGGTGAAAGTGAGCTGCTTCACTGTTTCTGTAATGCTGGCTCGGCCAGTTTTTTTATTTGCAGTTTTTCCGGTATTCCAATACTGGTACGGAATGCCTTTTTCTTTCAGCCAGTATTCCAGCGCAGAAGGATACACAATTCTGGTAATCATAAAGAAAACTCCTTTTATTTGTTGACTGTAGATTGATAGAAAATGGAGGCGTCCATAGGGAGAAGAGGACAACAAAAAACAGATATTGAAATTTGAGTGAATGTAGATGATGAATGATTTCAATTTCAGAAAGAGGAGAGTTACTTTCTGACCAGTGCAGAAGCACTTGGAAGAAAAGAATAGCATGTATACATTTTCTGCGCAAGATAAAAGATACTGAGGCTGAGGTATTGACATTATGATGGAAAAAAGTATAATTAGTTATACAAATCATACCAGCAGCAAAAACGCAGAGTTTAAGAAAGGAATGGATGATATGAACAGACCAGACGGATATTATGCATGGACCGCGACCGTCGGAGAAAAAGGGCAGATCGTGATTCCGAAGCAGGCCAGGGACCTGTTTCAGATTAAGCCTGGTGATACGCTTTTGATTTTGGGGGATAAAAACCAGGGCCTGGCCATTCCTCCAAAAGGCGCATTTGCGGACATTTTTAAAGTAGCATTTCCGGAAAACGGAGACAATAAATAACAGTAACAGGAGACGATTATGTTAAGAATTGAGCATTTAACAAAAAAATATGGAGACTATGCGGCAGTCAACGATCTTTCGCTCCACATTCAGCCGGGCGAGATCTACGGCTTTATCGGACATAACGGCGCCGGCAAAACGACGACGCTCAAGTGCGTGGCCGGCATTTTGAATTTTGACAACGGAAGTATTTCCATTAATGGAGCTGACATCCAAAAAGATCCGCTGGGGGCCAAAAAGATCATGGCGTACATTCCGGACAATCCGGATCTGTACGATTATATGACTGCAATTCAGTATCTGAATTTTATCGCAGACATCTTTGGAGTCTCGCAGCAGGATCGTGAAGCGCGGATCAAAAAATATGGAGATATGTTCGAATTAACAGAAAAGCTGGCGCAGCCGGTCAGCGCCTATTCCCATGGTATGAAACAGAAGCTGGCTGTCATGGGAGCATTGGTGCATGATCCAAAGCTGATCCTTATGGATGAGCCGTTTGTCGGTCTGGACCCAACGGCATCTTTCCTCCTGAAGCAGACCATGCGCGAGATCTGCAACAACGGCGGTGCGATCTTTTTCTCCACGCATGTTCTGGATGTCGCAGAAAAGCTGTGTGATAAAGTAGCCATTATTAAAGCCGGCAAGCTGATCCGCTCCGGAACGATGGATGAAGTCAAGGGCGACGAGTCCCTCGAGGAAGTATTCCTGGAACTTCAAAATGGCGCTGCAATGTTCGATGGGAATAACGCCATGAACATTGAGATCCCGAATTTCAAATAATAAAAAAAGGAAAATTGACATATGTTTAAAGCACTTTTATGGAAACAGAAGATGGAGCTTAAGAACGTCTATCTGGGCGGACGGAAGAGAAAAAATGCAAATGTCTCTCAAAAACGCGGCACCGGATTTATTGTTCTTTTTGCCTTCATTTATTTTTTGATGCTGGGCTCATTCTTTGCGATCGCAGCTGGGGTCGGAAGCGGGCTTCTTATATCAGGTCTTGACTGGATCTACTTTTTGATCATGACTGTTATTGCTTTTCTGGTCGGACTGGTTGGCGGAGTGCTCAGTACCTACACGATGTTGTTTAAAGCAACGGATAACGAATTCCTTCTGGCTATGCCTATCCCGCCGATCAAGATCCTGACAGCACGGATGGTCAGCGTCTATGTCATGGGACTGATCTATGAATCGATGGTAATGATCCCGACGATCATTTTTTACTTTATCGTTGGACATCCTTCGGTGCTTTCTATTATTTTCTGCATCCTCGGGCTGTTTATTCTGGGATTTCTGATCATGGTCTTCTCCTGCCTTTTCGGATGGGTGATCGCGTTGATCGCATCAAAATTGAAAAACCAAAAGATCCTTACCGTGATCATTTCGGTGCTGTTTATCGCAGCCTTTATGTATCTGCGCTTTGCGGCTTCGTCCATCATTCGGTCGCTCATGGAACATGCGGCAGCAATCGGCGATGCCATAAAAGGCTGGGGGTATCCGATCTACGCCCTTGGTTTGGGAATGAGCGGCAATGTGGTCGGCTTTCTGGTGTTTACAGCAATCACAGCAGCCCTGTTTGCTCTGACCTGCTTCCTTATGAGCAAGAGTTTTCTCAAGATCGTTGCAACGAAAAACGAGGCTGTCAGCAAGACATTCAGCGACAGCCAGATCCGGACAGGCAATACAAAATCCGCACTGCGCCGCAAGGAGTTTAAGCACTTTACCGGAAGCCCGACCTATATGGTCAACTGCGGACTGGGCGTTCTGTTCCTCGTTGCCGGGGCAGTCTTTCTTTTGATCAAAATGCAGGATGTCCGCGTGCTTACAAATTCGCTCCTTTGGACAAACCCGCTGCTTTACCAGGTGCTCCCGGTAGCCGGCGCCTTTGCCATCTGCCTTCTGGCATCATTCTGTGATATTGCTGCACCGGCGATCTCCGTCGAAGGAAAAGGGATCTGGGTCCTGCAGACTCTGCCGGTCGATCCATATGATGTTTTAAAAGCAAAACTATTTGTCCATGTTTCGATCACCGGTATCCCGGCAGTTATCTGCGCCGTTGTGGTAGGGATCGTGCTGCAGGGAAATGTCTTCACCTATATTACGATCATTCTTTGCGCGGCAGTCTTTGTCATTTTCAGCGGCAGTGCGATGCTGGCGCTGGATCTGAAACGGCCGATGTTGGACTGGACCAATGAAGCGCAGCCGATCAAGCAGAGCATCAACGTTGTCATCAGCATGTTTGGCGGCATGATCCTTGCAGCTATCTTTGCAGCATTATATTTACTTCTCGGACGGTTTCTTGGTGCAGAAATCTATCTTCTGATCTGTACCGTTCTGATGGCAGTCTTTACCGTGCTGATCCACAAGTGGTTCCGTACAAAGGGCAGAGTGATCTTTGCGACTTTGTAAACCTGCTTGCAATCAGCAGACATCCATGCTATGATAAAGCAAACATATGTTCGCATTTCAGGCGGGCGATAAAACATCACAGCGCCTGAAATGCATCATTAACAATGGGGAAGAGGGCAAACATGGCAGAGGATGGGCAGACAAATCAATATATCTGCATCGATCTCAAATCGTTTTATGCATCGGTAGAATGTGTAGAGAGGGGGCTTGATCCTTTTAAAGTCAACCTCATCGTTGCCGACCCAACCCGTACCGAGAAAACCATCTGCCTGGCAGCATCCCCGGCCATCAAAGCACTGGGCGTTCCGAACCGCTGCCGCGTTTTTCAGATTCCAAAAGACATTCAATATATCATGGCACCGCCGCGTATGCGGCTGTATATCCATTACAGCGCGCGTGTTTATGCCATCTATCTGAAATACTTCGCGCCGGAGGATATTCACGTTTATTCCGTGGATGAGGCCTTCATGGACGTGACACACTATTTGTCTCTGTACAAAAAAACAGTGCGCGATCTGGCCGTTTCCATCTTAAAAGATATCAAAGATACACTGGGACTGACGGCCACCTGCGGCATCGGCACCAACCTTTATCTGGCAAAGATCGCGCTGGATATCACCGCAAAGCATGCGGATGATTTCATCGGCGAGCTGACAGAAGAAACCTATAAAGAGCAGCTGTGGGATCATCAGCCGCTGACAGACTTCTGGATGGTGGGCAGGGGAACCGTCAGCCGTCTGGCCAGGGTCGGCATTTTTACGATGCGTGACATCGCCATGGCAGACGAGGCGCTGCTGTTCCGCCTGTTTGGCGTGAATGCGGAGATCCTGATGGATCACGCCTGGGGGATCGAGCCGGTGACCATGGCAGACATCAAAAAATATCGGGCGAAATCCCGTTCAATTTCAAGTGGACAGGTCCTCGCAAGGGATTATAATTATAAAGACTGCAGACTGATCGTAAAGGAAATGTGTGACCTGTTGTGTCTGGAACTGGTAAAGCAGCATAAGATCACAGATCACATCGCTCTGTCTTTGGGGTTTTCATTTAACCTGGACAGAAGGCCGCTTTCCGTATCCGAAAAACTAACGGTAACGACCAGTTCCAACCGGATCCTGACAGAGGCTATGATGGGGCTGTTTGACCGGATCGCGGATCCTGCTTTGTATTACCGCAGAGTCAATCTGTCTTTCGATAATCTGAAAGACGAAGAGATGGAACAGATGGATCTGTTTACAGATCCGCAGGTGATGGCAAAGGACCGGAAACTGCAGCAGGCAGCATTGGATATTAAAGAACGATACGGCAAGAACGCACTCTTGAAAGGCATGAACCTGGAGGAGGCGGGCACGACGATCGAAAGAAACGGCCAGGTTGGAGGTCATCGGGGATGAATACCTGGAGTGAGATATCTCGCGCAGGGAAAGCAAGACGAAGCTCCATTTTCTGGCTGGATCGTACGATGAGAGAAGAGAGGACCAAAAGACCCGAGAACATACGGCCGAAAATGGATGTGGGAGAAAGAGCCAAGCTCTTTGCTCCTTATGCTGCGCTGGGCAGAATGGACACGGTTTTAAAACACGTGGAAGAAGAACAGACAACAGGCGAGCTGACCCATGAGGCAATTCTGGACGATCTCTCCATGGAAGAGATCGATCTGCTGATGTCGGAAACTATCTCCGGCGAAGAGGACGAACTGCAGAATGAGTGATCATTTTAAATTAGTATCTGAATATAAGCCGACCGGCGATCAGCCGCGGGCAATCAAAGAACTGGTGGATGGCTTCAAAGCCGGAAACCAGTTTGAAACGCTGCTCGGTGTAACTGGATCCGGTAAGACATTTACAATGGCAAATGTCATACAGGAGTTGAACAAGCCGACGCTGGTCATTGCACATAACAAAACATTAGCTGCGCAGCTTTACAGTGAATTCAAAGAATTCTTCCCGGAAAACGCGGTGGAATATTTTATCTCCTACTACGATTATTACCAGCCGGAGGCTTATGTGCCGTCCACAGATACCTATATTGAAAAAGACTCCTCCATGAATGATGAGATCGACCGGCTCAGGCACTCAGCAACCACATCACTGGTGGAGCGCAGAGACGTCATCATCATCGCGTCCGTGTCCTGCATCTATGGCATTGGTGATCCGGAGGAGTATGCCAGCATGAGCGTATCGCTCCGGCCTGGCATGAAGAAAGACCGTGACGAATGCATCCGCGAACTGATCAACATTCAGTATGACAGAAACGACATGGATTTCCAGAGAGGCACGTTCCGTGTGCGCGGCGATGTCATAGAAGTCCTGCCGGCTATGGCGGATAAGAATGCATACCGGATCGAGTTCTTTGGCGATGAGATCGACCGGATCACTCAGATCGATACCCTGACAGGTGAGGTCAAAGCCCGCATGGAGCATGTTGTTATCCTGCCGGCCAGCTTTTATGTAGTTCCTCAGGAGAAGATGGAACGGGCGCTGGTCAACATTGATAAAGAACTGCAGGAACGTTACGCCTGGTTCAAGAGTGAAGATAAACTGCTGGAAGCACAGCGGATTTGGGAGCGGACCAACTTTGATATGGAAATGCTCCGGGAGACCGGCATCTGTTCCGGCATAGAAAACTACTCCAGACATTTAACCGGTTTGGCGCCAGGTGAGCCGCCGGCCTGCCTGATCGACTTTTATAAAAATGATTTCCTCATCATTATTGATGAGTCTCATATGACCGTCCCGCAGATCGGAGCCATGTATAACGGTGATCGTTCCCGTAAACAGACATTGGTGGATTACGGTTTCCGTCTTCCGTCTGCCCTGGACAACCGGCCGCTCAAGTTTGAAGAATTTGAAAGCAAGATCGACCAGCTGCTGTTTGTCTCGGCAACACCGGGCAAATATGAGGCAGAACATGAGCTGCTGCGGACCGAGCAGATCATCCGCCCGACAGGACTTTTGGATCCGTCCGTGGAAGTGAAGCCGGTAGAAGGTCAGATTGATGATCTGCTTTCCGAGATCGTAAAGGAAACGGATAAAGGAAACAAAGTACTGGTCACCACACTGACCAAGCGGATGGCGGAAGACCTGACAGATTATCTGAACGCAGCAGGTGTAAGGGTGCGGTATCTGCATTCGGATATTGCGGCACTGGAGCGGACAGAGATCATCCGCGATATGCGGCTGGATGTCTTTGATGTTCTGGTTGGTATCAACCTTCTGCGTGAGGGTTTGGATATTCCGGAGATCTCTCTGGTAGCGATCCTGGATGCAGACAAGGAAGGATTTTTGAGGAGTGAGACATCCCTGATCCAGACGATCGGCCGTGCCAGCCGAAATGCGGAAGGCCGTGTCATTATGTATGCCGATGTGATCACCCGTTCTATGAAGGCTGCCATTGATGAGACAAACCGCAGACGTACTCTGCAGGAGGCATATAACGAAGAACACGGCATTACTCCGACCACCATCAAGAAAGCAGTCCGCGACCGGATCAGCATTACAAAAGAAGCAGCCGGAACATCACGGAAGCTGGAGAAAGATCCGGAATCTATGAGCAAGAAGGAATTGGGCAAACTGATCGAAAAGATCGAGAAACAGATGAGAAAAGCAGCAGCAGAACTGGATTTCGAATCGGCAGCAGAGCTTCGTGACGAAATGCTGGAGCTGAAGAAATACTTGTAGAAAGAGGAACACACATGGCTGCGAGAGAGCAGAAATGGATCAAGATCCGCGGAGCAGCGGAAAACAATTTAAAGAACATTGACCTGGACATTCCACGGAATGAGATGGTCGTTTTTACCGGGCTTTCAGGCTCCGGTAAATCATCACTGGCATTTGATACCATCTACGCAGAAGGACAGCGCCGGTATATGGAAAGCCTTTCCAGTTATGCCCGTCAGTTCCTGGGGCAGATGGAAAAACCAAAGGTGGAAATGATCGAGGGCTTATCCCCGGCTATCTCCATCGACCAGAAAGCAACCAACCGGAACCCGCGTTCCACCGTGGGAACTGTGACAGAAATACATGACTACTTAAGACTGCTGTATGCCCGGATCGGTATTCCGCATTGTCCGCAATGCGGCAGAGAGATCACAAGGCAGACCGTGGATCAGATGGCAGATGCCATTCTTTCCCTTCCGGAAGGAACGCGTCTGCAGCTGTTAGCACCGGTAGTACGCGGCAGGAAAGGTGAACATGCCAAACTGCTGGAGTCTGCAAAACGTTCCGGTTATGTCAGAGCGCGTGTAGATGGCGTGGTCTATGATCTGGATGAAGAGATCAAGTTGGAAAAAAATAATAAACATAATATTGATATCGTTGTCGACCGTCTGGTCGTGAAGGCAGGTATTGAATCCCGTCTGACGGATTCCATTGAGAACATCCTGAAACAGGCAGAAGGGCTGATGACAGTGGAGATCGTCTCCTGGCCGGAAGGCGCTGTAAAACCGAAAGCCGGCAAAAATGCCAGCCGGACAGAAGACGGACAGCTGATCCTTCCGGTGGATGAAAATAATGAGATTCATTTCTCCTCCAACTTTGCCTGCCCGGACTGCGGCATCAGCATCGGGGAGATTGAACCGAGAAACTTTTCTTTCAACAATCCGTTTGGCGCCTGCCCATCCTGCGCGGGAATCGGCTACAAAATGGAATTCGATCCGGAACTGATCATTCCGGACCAGAGCCTTTCCATTACAGATGGCGCGATCGTGGCACCGGGCTGGGGCAGCTCCAAAAAAGAAGGAAGCTTTACGCATTCTACTCTGAAGGCACTGGCAGAAGCGCATAAGTTCAGCCTGGATACACCGTTTGAGAAATTACCGAAAAAGATCCGTGAGATGCTGTGGCACGGAGATAACGTCTCCGTCAACGTCCACTACAAAGGACAGCGAGGCAGCGGCGTTTATCCGATCGTATTTGAAGGCCTGATCAACAATCTGAACCGCAGATACCGCGAGTCTCCGGATTCTTTCAAACGTGAATATGAAGAGTATATGCGGATCAGTCCGTGCGAAGAATGCGGCGGCAAGCGACTGAATAAACTCAGTCTTGCAGTGACTGTAGGCGATAAGAACATCCACGATGTTTCAGAAATGACCATTACGGACAGCCTGGAATTCTTTACCCGCCTGAGCGAGAGCAAGAAGCTGGGAAAGGCCGCACAGGAGATCGCTGGTCCTATCTTGAAAGAAGTGAAAGCCCGTCTGCATTTCCTGCAGGATGTAGGTCTGGAATACCTGACGCTCACCCGGTATGCGGCAAGCCTTTCCGGCGGAGAAGCGCAGCGGATCCGTCTGGCAACACAGATCGGCTCCGGCCTGACTGGTGTGCTGTATATTCTGGATGAGCCGAGCATCGGTCTGCACCAGAGAGACAATGATAAACTGCTGGCAACGTTAAAGCAGCTGCGTGATCTGGGAAATACGCTGATCGTCGTAGAGCATGATGAAGATACCATGCGGCAGGCGGATTATATTGTGGATATCGGACCAGGCGCCGGCGAGCATGGCGGAGAAGTCGTGGCAACCGGAACAGCTGCCGATATCATGAAATGTAAAAAATCCATTACCGGCGATTATTTGGCCGGAAGGATCAAGATCCCGGTGCCAGAAGAAAGAAGAAAACCGACGGGATGGATCGAGGTTGTCGGCGCAGAAGAAAACAATCTGAAGAATATCAATGTCAAATTCCCACTTGGCGTGATGACAGCTGTGACCGGCGTTTCCGGATCCGGCAAATCATCTCTGGTAAATGAGATCTTATATAAAAGCCTGGCTAAAACGCTGAACCGTGCTCATACCGTAGCGGGACGGCATAAAAAGATCCTTGGGATCGAACAGCTGGATAAAGTCATCTGCATCGATCAGAGCCCGATCGGACGGACACCTAGAAGCAACCCGGCAACCTATACCGGAGTCTTTGATCTGATTCGTGATCTGTTTGCGCAGACGACGGATGCAAAGATGCGCGGATACAGCAAAGGCCGGTTTAGCTTTAATGTAAAGGGCGGCCGGTGCGAGGCCTGCGATGGCGACGGCATTATCAAGATTGAGATGCATTTCCTCCCGGACGTGTATGTAAAGTGTGATACCTGCCACGGTATGCGGTATAACCGGGAAACGCTGGAGGTCAAATACAAAGGCAAGAGCATTTATGATGTGCTGGATATGACCGTTGAGGAAGCATTGGAATTCTTCCAGAATGTCCCGCGGATCTATCAGAAGATCAAGACACTGGATGAAGTCGGTCTTTCTTATATCAAGCTGGGTCAGTCATCCACCACACTTTCCGGCGGTGAGGCACAGCGTGTGAAACTGGCCACGGAACTTTCCCGCAGACCGACCGGCAAGACCTTATACATTCTGGATGAGCCAACCACGGGTCTGCACTTTGCAGATGTTCATAAACTGGTCAATATCCTGCGCCGGCTGTCGGATGGCGGCAACAGTGTTGTGATCATTGAACACAATCTGGAAGTGATCAAAGTGGCCGATTATATCATCGATATGGGACCGGAAGGCGGCGATAAGGGCGGCACCGTTTTCACCAAGGGCACGCCGGAGGAAGTGGCAAAAGATAAGAAGAGTTATACCGGTCAGTTCCTCAGAGAATACCTCAAAAAGCAATAATTGAAAACTTGACGGAAAATCGGCAATTATCGGGGAAAAAAACCACAGATTTACGTATTGAAATGCGAAAATCTGTGGTTTAAAATTATCTCATATTTTTTAAAAACAGGAGGAAAAAACATGGCATTGTTAGTACGTCCGGATAACATGGAAAGAATCAGCACACCGGAGCAGGCGAAAGCTTATATTGAGGAACAAGTCAGGGATATTCAGGAGCAGGTCAAAGATAAGAAAGTGCTTCTTGCATTATCCGGAGGCGTGGATTCTTCTGTTTGCGCAGCCCTTCTGATCAAGGCGATCGGCCAGAATCTTGTCTGCGTACACGTGAACCATGGACTCCTCCGTAAAGGTGAGCCGGAACAGGTCATAAAAGTGTTTAAAGAAGAACTTGGTGCAAACCTGATCTACGTGGATGCAGTGGACCGTTTCCTGGACAAGCTGGCAGGCGTAGATGATCCGGAACAGAAACGTCATATCATCGGCGCAGAGTTTATCGATGTATTTGCAGAGGAAGCAAGAAAACTCGACGGCATCGAATTCCTGGGACAGGGAACCATCTGGCCGGATATCCTGGAGAGTGAAGCAGGCATTAAAGCACATCATAACGCAGGCGGTCTGCCGGAAGATCTGCAGTTTGAATTGGTAGAGCCGGTCCGCATCCTGTTCAAAGATGAAGTCCGTGTGGTTGGCAAAGAACTGGGTCTTCCTGATTCCATGGTCTATCGTCAGCCATTCCCGGGACCGGGACTTGGTGTCAGATGTGTAGGCGCGATCACACGTGACCGTCTGGAAGCAGTTCGTGAGTCCGATGCGATCCTTCGCGAAGAGTTTGCAAAAGCTGGACTGGAAGGCAAGGTATGGCAGTACTTCACCGTGGTTCCGGATTTCAAATCAACTGGTATCACTGATGGCAAGAGAACTTTTGCATGGCCTTGCATCATCCGTGCGATCAACACAACAGATGTTGTTGAGGTAACAGTAGAGCATCTGGATCCGGCACTGATGGATCATCTGGCAATGCGCATCACCACAGAGGTGCCTGGCATTAACCGCGTGCTGTATGATTTCACGCCGAAGCCGCCAGCAACGGTAGAGTACGAATAATTGCAAGTGTTGTCCACTTACAACGCCCTTTAACGTCCGACTTACACTGAAGCTGGAGCCGCGGATCTGACGAAACGTAAGGGAAAAGCAACGACATAGCGAAACGAAATAAATTAGCCTTGTAGCTACAGAAACGCTGTAGTTACAAGGCTTTTTTCATACCCTGACGCCTTGACAAACCCAAGAAACGACACCCAACGTCATGTCACTTTTTCGGACCGTAAGGAGGTTCAGCGAGAATGTCAAAATGTTGCGAGATGACGTTAAGTGATATTGTAACTCATCATAGTGAAATTGGGAAAACAGAAATTGGGAGAAATCAGGAGGAACGAGAGAATGTAGGAAAATCAATGGTTTCAGCGATTAACAGTTCCCAATAATTTCCCCAGTTTTTGCCCCAGTTTTGAAAAATGGGCCCGATTTTAAAAATCGGGAAGAAAATCGGGGAAACTTTTGGGAAAATCTCAAGACAAGGCGAAAGGACAATATGAAATGAGAAAACTACATTACAAGGGACGCTGCACAAGGCGAAAGCTTTCTAAGTGCAAAGATATTTGCAGAACCTATGATAAGGTTCAGACCGTGTATGCAGATTGGCTTCAAGCAAATGAGGATACTGGAATGATGCTTCTTCACAAGGAATGCCCAACTGAGTGCAACAGATGTATGAAACGGCTTCCGCTTCGCATTCTCTGTGATGCCTTGTCAGCTTTTCCTCTGTATCGTGAGCGACCAGCCAGCTATGAGCCTGCTCATGCAGAAGTACCGAGATAACTTCTGGCTCGTTTCCTTCACAGATGACAATTTTCTTTTCAGAGGGGCTGAAGTATCCACGAGCGCCACTGTCGATATGATCGACAAATTCGACTGGAACAGGGCTGATGCGGATCAGTACATCGAGAAGATTCTCATAGCCGACAACATCAGCATCGAGAGGTGCACAGATGTCTGGCAACTCTTCGCCATATGTCTGCGAGATATCCCAGCAGTATCCAGTATGCCAGCCAATCTTTGACTCTTCCTCGCCAGTTGTTTCGTTCGTGACCCTGAAGGAATGTGGGCACAGGATCCTGATGCCACGCTCAGATTTTCGGACTATACGCCCGAGGTTCTTCCACGTTGAAAACGAAGCAACCCTCGTAGCATCAGGACGTTGCGACCATATCAGCAAACAGTTATTTGCCGAGTATCTATGAAAGCGTGACATCGTTTTGAGGAAGTCTTTGAAGACGTCATCGTTCTCGAATACTGCCTGAATTGCACCAGGCAGCGCATCGATCAGTTCTTTTGTTTTTTCGTGCATTGTTATTGCTCCTTGCTGAGCTCAAACCTGAGAAGTATTTGAAAATTAATTTTAAACATTTGTCCCAATATATTGAATTTTGTCCCACTGCGTGATATACTAGTGCTGAGATTGAGAGTGGATGTTTTTGCTTTTAGAAAAGCCATCTTAAAGCATTCTATTTAAAGGAAGGAGGAGCAGCTTCTTACTAGCATGTGATGGCTGCACTGATTGATTATGAAAAAGCAGAATCTGATTAATCTAGTTAGATACCATACTGAAAAGAATGATGAAGCCTTTGCTTCAGAAGTTGCCCAAATAGCTAAAGAAATGGATGCTGCAGGTGATGCAGTGGTTGCCCAATACCTGATGGAACTTATATCAAGTGCGAATTTCTATGTGCCGCAATCAAATTATAAAAATCTTAGATTCTTAAAAAAGGTTGAGTACTCTTCTAAACCGCTCCTGCTTCCTTCGAATATTGAGGAAGACGTTCTAGGCATTACAAGAGCAATTAATAACAGATCTGGTTTATCTAAGTTTTTATTTTACGGTGCACCTGGTTCTGGAAAAACAGAAACAGTCTACCAGATAGCTCGAATACTAAACAGGGATATTCTTGCTGTACCATTTGAACAGTTGGTTGACAGCAGACTTGGGGAGACAGCAAAGAACGTCTCTCTACTCTTTGACGAGATTAACCACCTGTCCTTTAGTAAAGTCTTAATCTTGTTTGATGAAATTGATGCATTAGTTCTTGATCGTATCAATAAGAATGACTTGCGTGAAATGGGGCGGGTAACTTCTGTGTTTCTTAAAGGCTTAGATAGCCTTAATGAAAACGCTGTTCTTATTGCAACGACAAATCTATTCGATAGCCTTGATAAAGCTCTTATAAGAAGATTTGATGCCACAGTTTCATTCGATCGCTATTCAAAAGAGGATCTGATAGAGATTGCGGATTCAATATTGACGACTACCCTTAAGCGTTCCGCAAATTCAAGACAAGATATGAGGCTATTCAATAAAATCCTTAACAATTTGGATTCTATTCCATTACCAGGAGACTTAAAGCAAATTATAAAAACAGCTGTGGCCTTTAGCGATGAATCGAATGAGTATGACTATTTGAGAAAGATTTACCTAGCGTTGAATGATAATCCCGATACAGTGGACATTCAGAAATTGAAAGAAAGCGGATATACAACGAGGGAAATAGAGATCCTTTCGAGGATACCAAGGAGTAGCGTGTCGAGGAAGCTGAAGGAGAGTTAAATGAATTCGATTTTACAGGTCAAATTAACGTATACGAATGAAAATAATAATCAAAGGCCAAATGAGCGTCAGCTACGAACTAACTCTGAGGTTACTTCCGAAAAGATAGATTCGCTCGTTGAAAACCTAAGAGCGGTACTGCGGTATTATCGTAGTGTACCAAAGCTCCTAAACAATATTCTGATAGACGTCAATTACAATGATATAATCGCAAAATCAAAGAGAATTCAGGACGTTCTTAAACCAACTGGAAAGGCAACAAATGATGTGGTTGTTGGGGCGAGATTTTCTGATGCGCCTGAGGATCAGGAGAATCATATCATAACCTACTATGTCGACTCTGCAACGATTGATAGAACGATTGAAGAGATGCTAAAAGCAAAGCAGTTTATTAATCGTGCTTTGAATGGTGTAGCAAAAGCGGCAAATTTTAATGACCAAGGCAAGAAACTTAAATATGATGGATATGGTCTTTCAAAGTCTAAGCTGAGAGGCATCATTGTCGACTGCTCAGTCATTGATTCATTTTCCGTTCCATCTGTATCTGCAGTGCCTGAAAGAGATACATTCTTGGTCACTGTATACAAAACAGAATTATCGTTGTCATTGCTGCTTGAAAAACTGGGAGTTGAAGACCGCTTTTATCGGTATTCTTTTTATGGAAATGACACGATCTCGGTTACAAGAGAGCTTTATGATTTGCTAAGCGATAAAGTACCATATATGATCTCGATGATTTCATCAGATTTTGCGCAAATCAAACTTGATGAAATAGAGCATGCACCTGATAAAGAGACTATTGACATACCAGATCCAACAAACGAACCTGTGATAGGCGTAATTGATACATTCTTTGATGAGTCAGTATATTTTGGTAAGTGGGTAGAGAACATTGATTATCTTGATGATGTAGAAAAACTCACATCTAAAGATGCAAGCCGAGAGCATGGTACTGAAGTCACGTCAATTATCGTGGATGGCCCACGTCTTAATCCATGGCTGGATGATGGTTGCGGAAGGTTTCGAGTAAAGCATTATGGTGTCTGTGCAGAAAGGATTCAGACTGCAAGACTTGTACGTAAAATAAGAACAATAGTAAGTGAGAATCCTGACATTCATGTATGGAATCTATCGCTTGGAACAGAAGATGAAGTTTCCAAAAACTTTATCTCTTATGATGCAGCTGCTCTTGACGAAATACAATCTCAATACAACGTATTATTCGTCGTTTCGGGAACGAATGATAATAGGACAGAGCATTCTGATGTTTTAAGAGTGGGATCGCCAGCGGACTCATTAAATGCTGTTGTAGTTAATTCAGTTAGAAGAGATGGTAGACCAGCATCTTATTCCAGAAAAGGGAATGTGCTTTCTTTCTTTAACAAACCAGATGTGGCGTACTATGGCGGAGACTATGATGATAGAATCATTGCCTATGCTCCAGGACATGAGGAAGAAGTATATGGAACATCCTTTGCAGCACCATGGATTAGCCGAAAACTGTGCTACTTAATTGATGTGATGGGTATTACAAGAGAAGTGGCAAAAGCATTGCTGGTTGATTCCGCTGCTGGGTGGGAGTATAAGAAATCAACCTACCGAAGCAAAGACATTGTTGGATATGGAATCGTTCCTATAGATATTCAGCAAATTCTCTCAACACCAAATGATGAGATTAGATTTGTTGTGTATGGAACATCTGAGAGCTATAAAACGACAAATTACGCAATTCCTGTACCAAGGGACGAAGACAACAAGTATCCATATGTTGCACGTGCTACTTTGTGTTATTTCCCTGAATGTACCAGGGCTCAAGGGGTTGACTATACAAACCGAGAACTCTCGCTTACATTCGGCAGAGTCGGAGATGACGGAAAGATCAAAGATATAAATGAGAATGTACAAGATGAAAATGGCGCTCATGTAGATGAACGGCAATCGAGGAAAGATTTCAGAAAATGGGAAAATACGAAGTTTATCTCTACAATTCTGAAAAAGAACAGACCCAAGAACTCCTATGGGGAACGTTTATGGGGAATGGTAATCATTTCTAAAGAAAGACTGTCAACGAGAATGGGCAGGCATTTGAATTTTGGGGCAGTCATTACACTCAAGGAATTACATGGCGTTAATCGGATAGAGAGTTTTATTAAAGCTTGCACGTTGAGAGGCTATATTGTTAATGAACTTGATATCCAAAATCGTGTAGAAATCTATAACTCGACACAGGAAGAAATACATTTTGAATGACCTTGTGTGAATTGGATATGAGCGAATAATGATGGGAGATGGAAAATGATTACGGCAGAAATAATAAACGGAATTTGGAATTACTATCTCAGCTTAGAAAAGGATTTGGACAACACATCACGCTATATTGAACCTAAAGGACAAGAAAATGTCTTTTCTTTTGAATTTGCAAAACTACTTGTTCTCTCTTGTACGGAATTAGAGTCTGTATTGAAATTGCTGTGTTATGAGTGCAGCGGCGAAAACAAAGGTAACTTTGGAGAGTATAAAGAAACAGTATTAACGAATTATCCCAAGATTGTTTTCGCTGAAGTGAATATCGCTCGATGGGGTGAAACAATACGCCCTTTTGAAGGTTGGGATAAAGGAAGGCTATCTTGGTGGGATGCCTATGGAAACGTTAAACATAATCGAGAAGATAATTTTACTGAGGCAACTTACAAGAACGCTGTTTTTGCTCTCTCTGCGTTGTATATTTCAATATTCTATCTTTCAAATATAAGTGGTGTTTCTTTTTCAGATTATGCCAGCACGTACATTCAGAGCAATTATTCGTCCCACGGCCTAGCTGTTGCTCCAAATAAAAAGTTGCCAGATTTAGATCCTAGCTTTACTGAATCAGAAGAGAATTCTTCGGCAGCTAGGTCTGTTTCCATGCTATATCATGGAAATGAAGAACCGCCAGCAGACAGTAAAGATGGGGATATTTGGATTAAAACAGATTAAAGATGTGAAGCTGAATAGAGCATTATATTCAAGTTTGTAAGGATGAATAGTCATGACAGTTGAACTTATAAAACTTACAGAAGAAAATCTGCAACAATGCTTTGAGCTCAAAGTGGCAAACGACCAATCAATATAGTCATTATTTATAAAAATGACTATATTGAAATTGACGCTGTTTCTGGCAACAAAACGGCAACAAATATCAGAACAGCCATAATAATTGACATAATAGGAATAAAATACAGCCGTTTTTCGAAAAATAACTAAACAAATTAAGTTAAGTTCTCGCCAAAGAAAACATGTATGAATAATTGGAAGGTAATATGATATACTTTTTATATTTTTGACGGAGTATATGCTAGTGCACGTATTGATAAGGAAAAGCAAAAAGATCGACGAAAAATAATAAGAGGAATGAGTATTATCTATTCTATTGTTACATCTTCGAAGAAAATTGCGGATTCCTCAACTATTTTATATTCTTTATAAGTGTATATTGCAAAAAACGTCGCAACCGCAACAACTAGTATTAAAACACAAAATATGATGCATTTTATAAGTTTTTTTGTGTTTAAGCGTTTAATCAGCTCATCTGTTTCTACAGAAGAAATGTACTCATGAACTATGTCCTCGGGTTTTCCGAAACCCTTTTCAAGTTCAGACAATGAAATAATATTCTCATTATCACAAAAATCTTCTGCATTTAAACGTAGATTGTCTAAATACTTTTTTTCTGTTTTGCCGACATATGGAAAAAGAATTTTGACTCTTTTGATATATTGTTCGCAGATTCGTTTTTCATCCATATTACAACTCCTTTAAAGAGGTTAGGATACGCTGAACGCCAATTGTTGTATTAAAATAATTAGACTCTAATTCTTCAAGAGCTTTTAAACCAGATTCCTCAATATGATAATACACCCGTGTACGCTTTCTCCCGACAAGTTTTGTATACTCAGAAATTTTGTTTTCTGCCTCTAGTTTATACGTTGCTGTATAAATAGTATTTTGCGAAATAAATAGATGGCCATCGGAGTATTCTAAAATTGTTTTAAAAATATCATAAACATAGCTGTCACTGTGCTTTAGTATCGACAGGATCAGCAGTTCTGTTATTCCATTTATAAAGTAATTTCTGGTGCTCATAATAATATCCGTTGCTCAAAGTTGAGATAATTATAACGGATTAGAACCCAAAAAAAAACTACGCAATTATGAATAACTCAAACTTTACAAATAACGAAATATGCTCAAGTTGAAAGTATACTAGTAAACTGTACCATCAGCGGAGCAGGATAGAGTAACATTCTTATAATAGGTATAAGTGTTATTCTGTACGGCGGTAGTATAATTTGTTGCGGAATTTCCAGAACGGCTGACATAATAGTCTGAAATATACCATGCAGGATGATAAGAAATGGAACTTCCTGAACAACTTATACATGTTGCACTAGATCCATTATATGTGAATGTTCCGGTTACAGATACAGAGATCATTATTTGTCCGGCAGAGTTTTCCAAGTTTGATGTCTTTGTTCTGGTAATAGTGCCTCTAGATTCCTCTTCGTTCTTGTCGCTATTATTTGAGATATAGGTCTTTAAATAAAATACCTCATCATTGATAAAAACCGTTTCCATTTCAATTTGATTCTGGGAAATAGGTTCTTCATTTGCAAAAACAATACAACTAATAAGCAGAGAGCATACTGTGATAGAAATAATGCAAAATAGTTTTTTGATCATGACGATACCTCCTTATTAATACATGATAGCTCAAAATGTTTTTTAAATCAATATTATCTCGAACAAAACAATGATTGACGATAATAATGGTTTATGATATATAAAAATTGGAAAGGCAAATAAGAAGAACACTAAGAAAAACCCAATACTTATATGTGTGTATACAATGCTGTTTATTACCTTATATGTTAATCTCAATTCTGTCCTGGGACTGATATAGAGTCACAATGAAAGGAGAAAAAGATGAAACATTTAAAACGAATACTAATTATTTTTATTGGTGCTTTATTGATTATTTGCAACACGGAAGTAAATGTTTTTGCTGAAGAATCTGAAAATGATTCTCGAGAAAAAAATCCAACTCAAATACTCACAGTTGATTCGGACATGCCGATAGACTATATGTGTTTTGAGCTGCTTGGAATCTATCATGTAGAAAATGCCATTACCATTGAGAATACAAGGGCTGGTGGCTATTGGTATCTTCTCGAGAATGGACGTTGGAGGTACTATTATAATGATGGCGGTTATGCATGTAATGCGTGGGCATTTATTGATGGTTATTGGTATTTATTTGATCCAAGCGGCTACATGTTTACCGGCTGGGCATCGGAAAATGGAAATGTTTACTATTTGAATGCTGAATCGCCAGGCCTTGGCCAGATGGTTATTGGTTGGAAATATATAGTTTCAGCTCCTGACGGTTCAAGATCCTGGTATTATTTTAACCAGAGCGGAGCCATGGTTACAGGTTGGCAGTATCTTCCGTATAATGGTTATAATAATTGGTATTATTTCCTGCCAAATGGTACGATGTATACGGGATGGCTTATTCATAATAATAACAAGTATTACTTGAAACCAAGCGGAGCTATGGTTACGGGCTGGAACGTAATCGATGGATACTCTTATTTTTTTGATTCTTCAGGACATTTGAAGGAAACAAAAAGAAGGGCAATAATTGTGGGAGATGACTCTGTTGAAAGAAGTATGGATTTGGCGGGATGGTCAAATACACTTTCACATATGACGTTCCTGGATGAGGATTTTGAACGGATTGAAATGGATGCAGACCTTTCTTATTCCGAGTTCTATTATTTACTGGATGATGTTATGTCAGATTCGGAAGAAAGTGATATAACTTATCTGAGCATAACCTGTCATGGTTCTCAGCAAGGGGGTCTTTATCTTTGCCCAGATATAACTATTTCTGGGTATCTTTTAAGACTAATACTTGATCAGTATGAAGGGAAAGTAGTCCTGTTTCTTAATTGCTGTTATGCAGGAACTATTATTAACAGAACTGATTCTCCAAGCCCAGAGATGGAGTTCCTTTCGGAATTCTTAAGTGAAACGGATTCTGGAGAACTGTTGGATGAAAAATATTTGGTTTTGTGCTCTTCCGCATATGATGAGTTAAGTTATAAATACCCATTGCCTGACCTTTCTCTAATATACATAGCTTATGCGAATCAATACTGGACATTGGGAGGGGGCTGGGACCTTCTTAATAATACACTCACAACAATGAATGCAGACGCTAACGAAGACTCTATAGTCACGCTGAACGAATTATATAATTATTCATACTCCAATATCAGTTCGCAGCATATCGTGGTTTATCCAGCGAATAGTGAATTTACGATATTTGCCAGAAATTAAGGGGGACATAAGTTATGCTAAAAAAAATAGGTGGTTTATTATTAGCATTTGCGATCTGTTTAACTATGTTAATACCTGCTTTTGCCAAAACACAAGAAGATGAGGATTCTTACAGAATCGTAATGCCCGCAGTGGAGGATACAGGATTATTTGATACAAGCGACATTCAGCAAGGAATTGTTCGGGCTGGATGGGGCTGCAGTTTGTACGTTGCCCTTGTGAAAGACGATAGTTCGGGCGACCAAGTTTCAACGCGTTCGAATGACAGATCTATTTTACCAAATAAAAATGATGAGTATGTTGTTGATGCTAGATGGGAAGCCATTCTTCCGGATGGGACAAAAGCGCAACCCATTGAAGTAAAAGAAAATGGATATGTCTTATTTGCAGTTCCCTTTGAAATGACAGGAGAGATGGCGATTCAGGCTTCTATTGATGGAGTTGTTGTAGACAGGTTTGAATTAATCGTTGTTGGAACAGATAAAAATGGTAATCCAATTAAAGATTGGAGATTTAGCTTTAAAAAATGGTACTACATCATAGAAGGTGGAATGCTGAAAAGGGGCTGGTTGCAGTACAAAGGAAGTTGGTATTATCTTGATAGTGATGGGATCATGCAGACTGGATGGCAGAAAATAGATGGTGTTTGGTACTATATGAATCAATCCGGGGCCATGATGACAGGCTGGGTCAAAGATGGCAGCAAATGGTACTACATGAATTCCTCCGGGGCAATGGAGACAGGGTGGAAAATAATAGATAACATGTGGTATTTCTTTAAAAGCAATGGTGCAATGGCAGCAAGCGAATGGTGCGGAGGATACTGGCTAAACGCAAACGGAAGCTGGACGTATAAACCGATCGGAAGCTGGAAGAAAAATGCTCAGGGTTGGTGGTTCGGCGATACCAGTGGTTGGTATGCGAAGAATACATCAGTTATGATCGATAATGATTTATATATATTCAACGCATCAGGATATTTAGTTATGACAATAAACGGGCGACGGAATTGATCCGTCGCCCTATTTGTGTTTTAAGACCAAAAAGATACCCAGACAAAAGCAAGAACGAACAGGATGGTGCTGGGTCGCATGCTTAGTCATGGTTGGACCTTATAATGCGAATTATACCACTACACAATGGGATGTTGTCGTATCCGTACTCGGTTATTCTTTAAACCTTCCCGTTCATGTTAATGTGACAGCAGGCGTATTGAGTCTTGCTGCTAACGGAACAAAATGGAGCTTGGTAGAGGGCATTAACGTTTTTTTTTATAGTGATGCAGTTGCTGAAACAGATGATAACAGACTGATTATTATCAGAATGGGATGGAATAGTGGATGAGGACACTCTGTCGTTGGTGCAAGATATGATAAAGAAGGAAATAAAATATATATTATTGATCATGGCTATCATTCTGTGATATTTTTTCATGACGTTTCACAAAGTTTCTATTATTGATTCGCCTAGGAAGGAGGTAAAAATGAAAAGAAGATTAACAAAACAAATACTATTTTTGATGATTACTGTTTTACTATTAGCTTCAATGGCTATTTCAGTATCAGCCAATACAATTATCGAACCAGAAGAAAAAGGAAGCTGTAGTGATCCGATAAATGATTTGGAAAGCTATTATTATGAATTACGTGATAATAGTCTTTTTGAGCCAGCGTGTAAAGGGAGTCTCAAAAACAAAAACGGTAATGAATATATTGTGGACATATATCAGAGCGACGAAATTGTTGAAGGCGAGAATTTATATCGAAAAGATTATGTATACAAAATTGGTGCCGGAGGAATGGTTAAAAATAATGAAAACGCGGGAGTTAATTCAAAGGGCAGCCCAGCTACTTTCGGATGGTGGGATGATTCGATAAGTGTTTATGGTTCAGTATCCCTACATTATTACAGTAGTGGCGGAACTTATCTGTTATATAGAGTCACAGGATATTGGTTCAAAAGTGACAGTTCAGTTTCTGTAAGCGACCGATGGCTTCGATGTGTTTGTATAACTCCTGCAGTATATTACCAGAATAGTAGCTTTGCTGGATTAGGAATGAGTTGGGACTGTTACACCGGGTATCAAACGTACATTAGCTCTAGTGGAACTGCAGCTTTAGCAGCAAAATCTTATGCGACTCTATCTCACGGTTTATATAGTGTTTGGAGTTTTGAGACAGAGTGTTCTCTATTTAATACATTTGGCGATATTTTTACATAATAAATGCGGAGACTACGAGTATGGGTAAAAGAATCATTTTTATCTGTTTAATAATAATCTCTGCGCTTATTATCTGCTCTCTTGGTTCCTGCGGTGTTGACCAAAAAGATATTCCTGCATCCAATCATGAAAACACCACTTCTGTAGAAGTGGACACAAATGGTGTAAGAATAAAAATCGAAGAACCTAGTTATGAAGAAAAGCTGATTGAGGATATGGTCTTTGATGGGGCTTATAAGTTTTCGATAAACAACTGTGTTTCCGATATAAAAGTAATGATAGAAGTATTTAACTTTGGAAAAAAATATGAAGAATGCTCTCTAGAATCTTCCCCCAAAAGTGGTGACCCAATTATTATTGTTATTGCAAAAGCTGATAACGAAATAATCATTTCGTTAAAGGATGCACTTAGTATTAATAGGAGAACGTTTTCAGGAGAGATGTTTGAAACGCATTTTCAAGTGAAACACATGTACGATGACATTATATATGGGGAACAGGCTTGTATTATGGTGATGAGTAGTGATTCGGACCAATTGTTGATGCAACCAGATTATTATCTTCATAATATGGGTATTGATAAGTTTGAAACTTTTGTAAAGATTTCTATGCAAATCAAATAGCAACAATGAACAAATAGATAATTAATAGTACGGGTTGCTCTCTTTTGTGCAACCCGTAATCAAATGAATTCTCTCAATGATTATTCTAAATTACAGGATCAAGTTATAGTTAGTCTCTTTTTTAGAATAATTACAGAAAAGGTTTGCGGGATATGATTCTATAGTTAACAAAAAATACCAGGTCACAGCCATTATATAGGGGAAATGAGACTGTTTTCTGACGATTGCAATAGGAAAAGAATTAAATCCTAAAGGGCAAAAAAGTTGAAAGGATAAATCCAAAAACAGAATGATAATTGACAGTTAAGATTATATTTGCTATATTTTCATATAAATAAACATTTTCAAACTAATCGTAAATGTAAAAATAAAAGAAAAAATAATATGGAACAGAATATATTAGTTAACCTTAATATTCCTATCAAAATAAAGGATTATAAGAAGAAAACATCTCTGCCTCGTTATCTGACTCAAGGCAGGTCATTCTACGTTGCTGAATATGAACAGTTCAGTTTTATGATAATAGAGATGAAGGAGAGGCCAAAGGATAGTCGCATCGCATCATTGGAACTGAAGAAATATCAATCAGCATTTGGAAAGTATGTAGCATTCTGTTTTCCAGAGATGACGCGAGCTCAAAGGAATGCATATATCAGACATAATATTCCGTTCATGTTTAGTCCTGTACAGATTTATTTGCCTTTTTTGGGTATGTTATTTTCAGAGTATTTTCCGAAAATACAGAAAATCAACGCTGAAAAAATGACGGTAGTAACGCAACAGGTTTTCCTGTTTCTTATTTATCATGCAAAACAACAATATGCGAAATCAAATTTAGCAAGAGAAATAGGAACTACACCGGCCTCTGTTACCAGGGCGGCCGAACAATTGAAGACAATGGGACTGATAGATGAATGGAAAAAGGGGAAAAATGTTTATATATGCAGGAACTTTGATGGTCTTGAACTATTTGAAAAAGCCCAAAATTACTTACAGAATCCCATAAAAGAAATTAAATATATAAACTCTTCAAGCATAAAAAACGCATTTCCAGCTGCGGGCAGCACAGCCCTGTCTGCATTGAGCATGTTAAATCCTCCGGAGATGCAGGTAAGAGCGTGTTATTATAAAGATCCTTATTATGACAATTTGCAAGAAGTTAATGAACCACATTGGCAGGATCCGAAGTCCATTTGTCTGCTTGAAGCTTGGAAATATAATCCGAACTTATTCGCATTTCATGGGAAAGTTGATCCCGTTTCACTTTATTGCACCCTGACGGATGAGAAGGACGTTAGAGTTCGTAATGAATTAGAGAATATACTGGAGGAATACAAATGGCAGTAATAGGACTTAAGAGTTTTGCGGATCATTTCAAAGGATTTGAAGACTGCTATACCATTATTGGAGGCACTGCTTGTGAAATACTAATGTCAGAAATACCAGGCAGGCAGTTCAGAGCAACAAATGATATAGACATGATTATACTTTTTGAAGATAAGTTCGAGGCGTTCGCAAAGCTCTTTTGGGAGTATATAAAAGAAGGCGGATATACATGCGGTTGGAAGAACAGCGCTGAACCGCACTTCTACAGGTTTACAAAACCTAAATTAGGATATCCTGTACAGATAGAACTCTTTTCGAGAAAACCGGATTATCATCTTGAAGCGGAACAGATAATCGTTCCTATATACGTTGATGACGATACTTCCAGTTTGTCAGCAATATTGCTTAATGATGATTTTTATAATTTCATGTTGGGAGGAAGGACAACAGCAAATGGGTTAAGTATTTTGCAGGCAGAATATCTGATTCCCTTTAAAATGTATGCTTGGCTTAATCTCTTGGACGAAAAACAGGCACAAAAGCATGTCAACACTAAAGATTTGCGTAAGCATAAAAACGATGTTTTTTTATTGTTACAGATTGTGTCTGAAGATACAAAGGTTCCTGTATCAGGTACTGTGGCGGAGGCGGTCAATAGATTCCTCAATGAAATAAAAAATGATAATATAATCTTTCGTGATCTCGGCATCAATTCCACATTGGAAGAGGAAATTGTAGCTTTAAGAGAAATGTATGTGGTGGTTTAGTTAGCGTAGAAAAAGGATGGTCATTTTTTTTTAATAATAAAAAACGATTACACAAAGATAGAAACAAAGAAAAAGAAAAGTACTTGTGAGGTAAAAGGATGTTTTATTCACCGTTAAGATATCCGGGTGGAAAAGGAAAACTAGCGCCTTTTATTGCCCAAATGATAATAGAATATGGACATCAAGGAGGTATATATATTGAACCCTTTGCCGGTGGCGCAGCAGTTGCTATGGAACTTTTAGAAACGGGAGTTGTATCTGAGGTCGTTATTAATGATTTGGATAAGGGAATATACTCTTTTTGGAGAGCTATTTTAACTGAGACAGAGAGATTTATTAAAACAATAGAACAGACACCAATAACAATAGATGAATGGATACGACAACATGATATTTATATGAACGATAGTCATAAATACAGTTTTGAATTAGGATTCGCGACGTTTTTTTTGAATAGAACAAATAGATCTGGGATTATAAAAGGAGGAGTTATTGGAGGAAAAAAACAGACTGGCGATTGGACGTTAGATGCGAGGTTTAATAAGCAAACATTGATAGATCGAATTAGAAAAATAGCTTCAATGAAGGCGAATATTCATTTATATAATAAAGATATTAAATCGTTTTTATTGCACTATGTGCCTAAATATGAAGAAAATGCTTTTATTTATTTTGATCCGCCATATTTTGAAAAAGGGAAACAGCTGTACCTTAATTTTTTTGATTATAATGATCATGTTATAATTGAAAAATATATAAGCAAAATAGTTAATTGTGACTGGATCATTACCTATGATGATACTCCGCAAATAAATCAAATATACAAACAATATGAAACAAAAAAATATGACATACAATATAGTGTTGCAAAAAAACGAAAGGCAAGTGAATTAATGATTTTTAAAAGACCTTTGCCAGATTGCTTTTTGGTAGACCAAGATTTATGCAAAAATGGGGTAATACTTTATTAACCCAAGGTACAATCTTTTAATAAGCATTTAATAAATCAAGGGGAAAACAAATGAAACAATTGATAATTAATCAGTATAGAAAATTAAAAGATTTAGAGCTGAATTTCACAAATGGACTGAATGCAATTTCGGGAACGAATGGAACTTGTAAGTCCTCATTGTTACACTTGATTAGTAATTCATTTCAGCAGGTTACTAAAACTTGTGAATGGGTAAAAGACGAAAAATGTATTCAAATAATCAATGCTGTTAATACTGTCACTAATCCCAAAGTAGAAAGCTTAACTCGTGGAGATCAACAATATAATGATCCTGCTCATGGAGTCCAAGGGACCTTATTTACAGTCGAGTATTATGATCGAGAACCGTTATCATTTCGAAGGCACAACTCTACGAGTGATTCGAGATATGCTATAAAGCCACAGTATAAACGAGGATCGGGAGATAAATTACCGTATTGCCCGATAATATATTTGGGCTTGCCTAGATTGGTTCCCTATGGGGAATTTCATAACGACGAGGCTGTTGCTGGAATAAAAAAATCTCTACCAAATGAATATAGAAAAGAAATAGCTGATTTGTATAAGGATTTTACCAATTATTGTATTTCAGACATAAAAATGCAACAAATGGGTGATGTTAAGGTTAGGTCGGAATTTGACAGTGATGTTGAGGGTGTTGATTCGAACACTATTTCTGCGGGTGAAGATAATTTATATATTATTTTAACTGCAATAGTATCGTTAAAATACTACTTTGAGTCAATTGAATCAAGTAAAACAATAGAAAGCATCCTTCTTATTGACGAGATAGATGCAACACTGCACCCTGCGTATCAAATTAAAATACTAAAACTGCTAAGGGATTACTCTCATCGATATAAAATCCAGGTGATTTTTACAACGCATAGTATGTCTGCGTTAGAAGATATGTTAAATAAAAAGGATAATGTAATATACTTATTGGATAATATATCGAGTGTTTTTCTAATGGATGAACCGGATATATATAAAATAAAAATGCATTTAAGTTCTATGACTTCGGAAGATATATATAAGGATAAGGTCATTCCAATTTTTTCTGAAGACGCGGAAGCAAGGGTACTTTTAGAATCCCTGTTTTCCTATTATGAAAACACAAGATCAGAATTTGTTAGTGTGAAAAGATTTTTTCACATGGTCAATGTGAATATAGGCGCGGAAAACCTTATAAACATTTTTAAGGATAGTAAATTATTACAGATGACGATGAAATCCATTTGTATTCTTGATGGTGATCATGGAGATGATTTGTCAAACTATATCATGTCCCTCCCAGGGAAAAACCATTATGGAGACGGAAAAGGCCTTCCTCCAGAGAAACTTTTATTTGAGTATGCAGAAGAACTGTATAATAATGATGATTCTTTTTGGACTGATCGTACTATAATTGAAAGAGGTTTTGGAAAACTTTATTATCTCAATAACATAAAAAAAGAAATTGAAAAGTATAAAAAAGAATGTGAGGAAGCAAAAAAGAAAGGGGAAAAGGAACCTAAAAAAGAAAGGGTATTTAATAAGGATTTATTTAATTCACACATAGAGTTTTTCAAGTTATTATTTAAACACTGGCTGCATAATCCGGAGCATAATGAACAAATACAAAGAGTCTACGAAAACTTGAGAACTTTATTTAAAAAAGTATCAACATATAATGAAATAAACGCAGCGGAGTGGAAGATTATTTAAAAAGTTGTTTCTTTATTTATGACAAGTAATTATTTTTTCGGATACTGCTGTTAAGAGCATTTTGGATTCCGCAATTGTAGTGTGGTTAGTAGAAAGCATTGGAAGCCGAAAGAGCAAAACATATATCTTATTCTCTTGCGTTTATAATACTAAAACCGCGATGATAGGAAATGTAAGACAAGAAGTGTTTTTTCATGGTAAAACGGTGACATTAATTCTTTAGGTATGGCCAAGAAAAAAGCCGAAGAAAAAATAAATCTGGATTCGATCCTGTTCAAGTGCCGAGATATTCTTCGCGCGGCGCGGAACTCCGGTTCGTTCTTTGAAAAGCGTGACATGATGCTCACGCTGGTGTTCTTGCGCTTTATTGGAGAGAAATTCGAAGACGGTGTTGAGAATTTGCGTAAGGAACTACTGTCCCAGGGCCTCAATCCAGATGATGAGGAGATTTTTAAAGCGTTTTTTGATGACGCAACTTTTACCGATGGCACGTATAACCTGCCCATAGACGCCCGATGGTCTACTATTATCAACACACCTGCTCCAGGATTGAATGTTGCTCTCGACACTGCCTTACATAGTATTGCTTCCAGTAGCCCACAGCTAAAAGGATGTTTTGTCGAAGGTACATTTACTACGCGAAATCTTGCCCCGAACGATATCAAGAAGCTGATCGACGAGGTCAACAAAATCAGCCACAAGGCGTTTGGGGAAGAAAAGGACCTGATCGGCCGCGTCTATGAGTACTTCCTCAAGGAGTTTGCAGTCAACGCAACCAAGGAGGAAGGCGAATACTACACACCACATGACGTGGTGCAGATGATCGCCGCTTTGATCGAGCCATTCGACGGTACGCTGTATGACCCCTGCTGCGGCTCTGGCGGCATGTTCATCCAGAGCGCGGAACTGGTGAGGGCAAAACGCGGTGACATTAGCCGAATCAATGTATATGGTCAGGAAAAAGAACCGGCAACCTATCGCCTTGCAAAGATGAACCTTGCTCTGCGCGGAATCAGTCACAATCTTGGCGGCGAGGCGGATTCTTCCTTTACACACGATCTCCACAAGGGGTTGTACTTTAACTACATTATGGCAAATCCGCCCTTCAATCTGAAGGGCTGGTATAACGATAACTTGAAGAGCGATTCCCGTTGGGCGGACTATGTGACGCCGCCGGAGAGCAACGCCAATTATGCCTGGATTCTGCACATTCTTTCCCACCTGAAGCCACTGGTTGGCGTGGCGGGATTCCTGCTGGCTAATGGCGCCTTGGGCGACAGTGATACGTTGGAGATCAGGAAAAAGCTGATTCAGAACGACAAAGTCGAGGCCATCATCATCCTTCCCCGGGAACTGTTTATCATAACGGACATCAGCGTCACCCTCTGGATTCTGAACCAAAACAAGAAGGGCGGGGAATATCACGGCCGGGCGCTGCGGAACCGTGAGCATGAAATCCTTTTCATGGATCTTCGCACCTGGACGGAGAACCCGGTCAAAAATGAGAACAAAAAGAAAGTCCGCCTGATCACAGAGCAAATCGAGCGGGCTGCGGCTATCTATCACACCTGGCAGGGCGAAGGCGTTGACGGTGCGGATTATGAAGTGCCGGAGCTTTACCGCAGTGTCAGCATGGAAGAGATCAAGCGGAACGGCTGGAGCCTGATTCCCAGCAAATATATCGAGTTTATCGACCACGATTTGGAGATCGACTTCCCAGCGGAAATGAAGCGCATCCAACAGGAGATGCGCGAGATGTTGTCGCAGGAGAAGGAGTCGCAGAAGATGCTGGAAGAAGCGTTCAGGGGGATCGGGTATGGGATTGAGTAAGTTGGGGTTGTTTATTGCGGAATCAGACAAGCGTAATAGTGACGGAAAGCTTGATGAAAATGCAGTGGTTGGAATATCGACTCAAAAGGAACTCATAAGGACAAAAGCCAATTTGGCTGGTGTTAATTTATCATCATATAAACTGTTACCTCCAATGTCATTTGCTTATGTTCCTGATACATCAAGACGAGGAGAAAAGATTGCTTTGGCATATAACACAACGGAAGAGACGTTTCTAATCTCCTCAATATATGTGGTGTTTTATGTTTCAGATACCGGCAGTCTTGACCCCTATTATCTCTACATGTATTTCAAGCGGCCTGAATTTGATAGGTATTCTCGGTTCAATTCATGGGGCTCAGCTCGAGAAACTTTCAACTGGGAAGATATGTGCGATATCGACATTGAGCTTCCCGACCTTCCGACGCAGCAGAAATATGTTGCCATCTACAAAGCCATGGTTGCCAACCAGCAGAGCTATGAGCGCGGGCTGGAAGATTTGAAGCTCGTCTGTGACGGGTATATCGAAGATCTGCGCCGTAAGATGCCGAGTGAAAAGATTGGTAAGTATTTGATATGGAGCGACCAACGAAACAGCTGCGGTTTGCCCGTTGATGCTGTCAGAGGGCTTTCCACAGGCAAAGAAATGATCTCGACAAAAGCAGACATGGATGGGGTCGGGCTTGAAAACTATAAAACCGTAAAACCTGGCCAAATTGCCTATGTGCCAGACACATCCAGGCGCGGAGACAAAATCTCTCTGGGATTTAATAACACGGAAGACTCATATCTGGTTTCTTCCATTTCAACAGTTTTCGGAACAAACACAGAAAGGCTTATTCCAGAGTACCTCATGTTATTCTTGACACGGACAGAGTTTGACCGTTATGCCCGCTTTCATTCGTGGGGTTCGGCACGAGAAACCTTCGATTGGGGCGAAATGTGCGATGTTCAGATTCCAATTCCTGATGTTCAGGTACAAAAAGCTATCGCAGAAATCTTTGCTGTTTACAACGTAAGAAAACGCATCAATGAGCAACTGAAAGCCCAAATCAAAGATATCTGCCCGATTCTGATTAAAGGGTCGCTGGAGGAAGAATAATGAGTGATTACGAAAAATTGAAGCAAATAATTGATGGAATCAATAGTCTTATAGCCCAGCGTGTTAAGTCTTCAGATCCAAGTTTTGAAGCATGGCACACAAAAACCGAGAGGTTTTTAATCAAGAAATATGGTAAGAACTCGTTAGAGCATCAAAAATTTCTCGATACATATTTCAGCCCTTTAGTGTGGAGCATGGATGATGATCAAGACAATAGAGATTCGATTGAATGGTGCAAAAACGGATTAACGTCTTGCAAAGCAATCTTTGAAACATATTTGGAAGATTTACAAGAAGAACCCGCATTAAATTCAAGTATATCTCCAGCACAAAATGCCAATAAGGTCTTTATCGTTCATGGGCATGACGGTGAGTTGAAAGAATCCGTTGCGCGCATTATTGAAAAACAAGGCATCGAAGCTATTATTCTCTCAGAAAAGGCTAACCAAGGACGCACAATAATCGAAAAGTTTGAAGATTACAGTGATGTCGGCGGCGCAATATGTTTGTTCACCGCAGATGACATCGGAAATGAAAAATCCAAATCGGAAAGTAATTCACGAGCGAGGCAGAACGTAGTTTTTGAAGCCGGATATTTTATGGGCAAACTCGGCAGAGACCATGTTGTTCTTTTGGCAGATAGTGGAATTGAAATGCCTTCAGATCTTTCCGGTGTGGTATACACAAATACAGCTAACTGGCAGTTTGAGTTATTGAAAGAACTGAATGCTATGGGATATAAAGTCGATATGAACAAACTGCTTTAATAGATAGGCACATTGGCAGATTTATAATGGAGGCATAGTATATGTCTAAACTCCAAAACTATAACGGTCGCTATTGTGAGTCGGAATATGAAAATGCGTTCCTCTCTTTTTTAGAGGCGGAGGACTGGCAGTATCTTGCCGGAAACAGCCTTGTGCGCGATTCAAAACGCGAAGTGTTGTATGCCGACGATCTCGAGCAGTTCCTGAGCAAGACGAATCCGGATCTGCTTGCAGAAGAGGTGCGGCAGATCATGGATACCGTGTGTCTTGCTGGTGCAGAGAGCGATTTTGCTACGCTGCATAAGGTCTATGGCTGGATGGTCAACGGCATTCAGTTTACCCCGCAGACTGGGATTGCCCGTATGGTGGCTTTGATTGATTTTGACGATCCGGACAACAACATTTTTCGGGCTGTCAATCAGTTCACAGTTGAATACACGAATAATGGGCAAGTTGAGAACCGCCGCCCGGATATTCTTCTGTTTGTCAATGGGCTGCCATTGTGCATCATCGAACTGAAAAATCCGGCAGATGCCAATGCGACGATCTATGACGCGTGGGAACAAATCAATACCCGTTATTGGCGTGATATTCCACACCTGCTGCATTACTGCCCCTTGGCATGTATTTCTGATGGAGTAAAAACTAGGCTTGGTACGGTTCGGACACCTTATGAGCATTTCTATGCTTGGCGACGGATAAACGATGAAGATAAAGTATCTACGTTGCCTTTTGAGGAAACGCAGACCATGATCAAGGGTGTTTATAGCCCTGCGCGTTTTCTTGAGATTTTTCGTGATTATATTTACTTCCAAGACAGCGAATATGATAGCGATGAGGTCGAAATCGTCTGTAGATATCCCCAGTTTTTTGCAGCTCGGCTGCTTAAGCGGAGCATTGTAAAATCTGTTATAGAAAAGAGCGGCAAAGGCGGCACATATTTTGGGGCTACTGGTTGTGGTAAGACCTATACGATGGCTTTTCTTGCCCGTCAGCTCGCTTTGCGCTGCACAGATGTACCGGAAATAGGTTCTCCTACCATCGTAATGATAGTGGATCGTGAGGACCTCCAAAAACAAGGTGCAAAGCTGTTTACCAAAAGTAAAGAGTTCCTGAACCTTGGGGAAGTCAGTGTAGTACAGAACAGAAGAAAACTTCGGGAAGAGCTCGGTGCAAGAGAAAGTGGCGGTTTCTATATTTGCACGATACAGAAGTTCTGCGACCGTGAGGATGATAAGATTGGGCTTATCAATAGTCGCGCTAATATTATATGTTTCTCCGATGAGGCGCATAGAACTCAGCTTGAACACTCCAAAAAGATCCAATTCAGTAAAGATACAGATGAAAACATGCGGGCTATGATCTCCAAACCATATGCTAAAGTATTGCGAGAGGCATTCCCCCAGGCTACATTTGTTGGTTTTACTGGAACTCCTATAGCAGAAACATATCAGACTTTCGGTGAAGAAATAGACCGATATTCAATGGACCAGGCTGTTGCTGATGGACAGACTGTGCCAATTAAGTATCATCCTCGTATTGCAAAGGTGCTCCTGGATCAAGAAAAGGTTAAGCAGATCGAAGCGTATTACAAGCAGTGCGCGGAGGATGGTGCAACAGAAGAAGATATTGAAGCCAGCAAGAAGGCGATGAGCTCGATGGAAATCATCTTGGGAGAGCCTTCTCGTTTGGCTCGCCTTGCTGTGGATATTCATGATCATTATGTCTCTTCCTGTGCGAATGATCCAAATCGTGTGCAAAAGGCTATGATCGTGTGTTCCAGCAGAAAAATCGCATATGATTTGCTGAAACAATTCCAGGACAAGTACCCGGAATGGTTCGTTGAAAAGAAAGCTGCAGATGGAATACCTGTTACGACTGAAGATCTGAGTAAACTGAAGCCCATGCCATTCATTGCAATGGTAGCAAGTGTCGGAAGCAACGATCCCGCGGATATGTATAACTACCTCGGCGGGGTAAAGAATGACAAGCGTTCCGATGACCTTGACGCCATGTTCAAGGAGAAAAAATCAAACTTCCACATTGTTATTGTCGTAGATATGTGGATCACCGGATTTAGCGTTGATACGCTTACATACATGTACAACGACAAGCCTCTGAAGAAGCATATGCTTATTCAGACAATTAGTCGCGTCAACAGATTGTATGCAGGGAAAGATTACGGCCTGATCGTCGATTATATCGGCATTCGTGATAATATGCGCGAAGCTATGAAAATATATGGCGGCGATAATTCAGTCGCGCCTACTGCCGATGACGTTGAACAGGCTACCGGTGTGTTCCGAGAAGAATTGTCAATCCTGAAAGACCTGTTTGCTGGGTATGATCTTATGCCGTTCCTCGATCCAAACAGAGACCCTGCGGAACGATACATGTTATTGGCAAAAGCCGCAGAATATGTGTTTGTTTCTACCCAGGAACTTCAATCAGAAGGTGGTAACGGTAAGAGCGTTCAGAAGGTTTCTTTTAAGACATATTTTCTGAAAACCGTCAAGAGGATGCGGGCAGCCTACGATATTTGTCAGCCCTCCGGTGAACTGGGAGAAGAAGAATCCGCACTTGCCCAGTGTTTTATGGCAATCGCAGGTTTTGTAAGAAAAATGAGCGGAACCAGCGAAGTGGATACAGATACCATGAATCGCCGCGTGGCGAAAATGGTAGAAGAAGCATTAAGGTACAATAAGGTCGAAAGCGTTCTGGAGGATGGAGAACAGGAAGATATTTTTAGTCCGGAGTATTTTGAAAAACTGTCTGACGTGAAGATGCCTGCATCCAAACTGGAATTGTTGGTCAAAATGCTACGGAAGCAAATTAGAGAATACGGCAAAACAAATCAGATGGCGGCGAAGAAATTCCAGGAAATGCTTGAAGAGACCATCAAGCAATATCATGAACGGCGGAAACATCTTACTGCGGAGGAGGCTGGGGCTGCACAGGAGCAAACCTCGGAAGAGATTATCCGAAATGCTACAGAGCAGGCTCTGCGAATTCTCAAGGAAATGAACGCTGACAGGGAGAGCTTCCGTAAGGTTGGGCTGACTTTTGAAGAAAAGGCGTTCTATGATATTTTGATGGCGCTGCGGGATCAATATAACTTTGAGTACGGTGAAGATAAGGTTGTTGGTAGCGTAACCGTCAATGACAAGTGTAAGTCGTTGGCAAAAAAGATAAAAGAAATCATAGATACAAAATCGTCATTTGCTGATTGGCTCAATAACCAAATTGTTCGGGATCAGCTTAAGTTTGATATAAAAGTTTGCTTGATTAAGAACGGATACCCGCCGCAGTACAGTCCAGAAGTATTCCGGAAGGTCATGGAGCAAGTTGAGAATTTTGAGGAGAACAGTGATTACGCATTTCACTCTTTTGAAACAACTACTGGTGATGCAATAACAGAAAGGTCTGCGGTGGTATATGATATCATTTCTACTCCAGTAATGAAGGTTGCAGAAAGAACCTCTGAATATGGAAAGAAAGAAGAACCGTAAAAGGAGATAGTATCATGGCATACGGTAAAGCAATCGAGTTGTTCCTTGTAAACGGTACTGCCGAGAGTTTGATTACGGCAGAACTGTCAAACTGGAATGGGAAGGCAATCAAGATTCCACGCACGGAAGTATCTGTTTGTGACCGAGAAGACATAAAAGGCGTTGGCATCTATTTTCTGATTTGCCAGGAAGATGATGGGACCGATTCTGTCTATATTGGGGAAGCGGAGAATGTGCTGGATCGCCTGACGCAGCATCTTCGTGATTATCAATCCGGGAAAGAAAAGTATTATTGGAATACGGCTGTAATCTTTGTGGGGAGAGATCTGAATAAGGCGCTGATCCGGTATCTTGAAAACCGTTTCGTCGAGATCGCAAAAGAATGCGGACGGTACACTGTCCTTACAAAGAATACATACAAGAATACGGTTTTGAAGGAAGCCCAGATTGCCAACATGGAAGAGTTCATTGATAACGTAAAAATCCTTATCAATACTCTGGGCTATAAAGTGCTTGTACCGGTTCCCAAGGCGAACGATGAAACGATTTACCTGTACTGCAAAGGATCCGGAGCTTCTGCAAAAGGATTTGTAAGCGCTGGAGGTTTTACCGTTTTGGAAGGTTCCACCGTTTCCGATCATACAGTTCCTTCTTTGGAGACAAAGGGGAAAACGTATTATAATCTTCGGAATGCTCTGATCAAAGATGGAACCATTTCTGATCGTGTATTCACAAGGGATTATGAGTTTAAAGCACCATCGGCGGCGTCTGCTGTGATTTTGGGGCATACGTCCAACGGAAATGTGGATTGGAAAACCGCGGACGGGACTAAGCTCAAAGACCTATAATCTGAAAACGATGAGGATCTGAAATCTGCAAAAACCGATTTTTGCGATTGCATGAAGCGTCGAAAGACGCGCAGCTCGCACTTGTGCGATCATAAGGGTTTGGGATTATCCCAACAAGCCAACTTTGGCGAAAGTGGTTCCGATCCGGAGCGGAACACTGCTCGCAAAGTTGTGAAAGCATTGCTGGACTTGGCACAGAAATGTGCAAACTCGTAAGTGTTTGCCCTGCTTGCCAGGTAGTGATATAACAAAAAACGAGGGCCAAAAAGGAGGCAAACAAATGTACCAGGATGTGTGCTATGAAAAGAATTATATAAGTGAAGTGGTTTGCAGATTAGACTTTGCAAGCCCAATTGTCGAATTCAAAAACAGCATGCCAAAAGAAATCTATAGTGTTATAAAGAAATACTATCCTATTGCGGAACCTCAGGACGTGATTGGAACGGAGCTCAGTATAAATCCTATTACTGGCCCGGTTATTAATCAGGTAACGACAAAACAATGGGTTTTTCTTTCGAGAGATCGAAAGAATAAGTGTACCATTGAACCTAATAGTGTAATCTTTTCAACAAGTACTTATACAGTATTTGAAGATTCCAGAAGCGCTTTTTTAAGCATTCTGGAAGCAATCATGGAAAACAATCCTGAAAACCAAGGGAAGAGGTTGGGATTACGATACATAAATACGATTCCCCTTAAGGGTCATGATAGTTGGATCGACGGAAAATTCTTTACTGCCGTTTCTGCGCATAAAGATGAAAAGACTACAAAACTAATTACTACACTGGAATATGCCGTTATTGAAAAAGATCTAAATGTTAGATTGGTGTATGGCTATAATAATCCGGATTATCCAGCCGTAATAAAGAGAGAAGATTTCGTAATTGATATCGATGCGTACTCAATGGATATAATTTATCATGATGACTTGGCGCAGTTTATTGACGATATGCATTTTGAAGTTCAAAACTGTTTCGAAAAAATGATAACTGATGATTATAGAGCAGCATTAAATGAGGGGGTGTAAAATGGACAGCGAAATTGTTCGTTCAACAGATTCATTCTCTCAAAAAAAGGATATTTCAACTTCAGAACTGAAATCCATCCCCATATCAACTGAACAAGAGCTCTTGCCGATAAATAGAAACAAACCATGGAGGCTAGTAATAAGGAGAAGGGTAACTGATGGCAGAAACAGTGACGAAGACATATAAGGACAGCTCCGGAGAGATTAACCAGTGCGATATCTATCGGGATATAGAGTTCATTGAATATGTAAAAGAAGACGGAGATTCAATTGAAGTCTCAAAGATTGTTTTTCCATTAGCTATTGTATTAACCCAAGCATGTGATTTACAACAAGATCATAATGCCAGGAAAAAAATCGAAGTGGAAAATAAGGGCAATCAAGATAAGTTTTTGATATCGGTGATAGTTGCACCTATCTACAATTTTGAAGAATTTCGCATGGGAACACATTTGGATCAGCTTGGCTTAATGATGGATCCAAAAGGTCGTCGAGATAGATCCACATGTAGTAACATAATGAAAAATGAAAATAAACGATATCATTATCTGAACTTTGGCGAAGACGTCGAAATAGTAGAAAGCGTAGTCGATTTCAAACACTACTTTACAGTTACAGTTAATTATTTGAATGCTATCCGAAAAGAAAAATACGTTTGCTCTATTGATAGTCTATATCGGGAGTTATTATTACAGCGATTTTCGAATTTTCTGTCCCGAATTGGTTTGCCTGAACCAGACGAAGAATCATAATGATTAAGCGTATTAATCTGACAACGTTTTGACAACGCCCTATCAGATAGCCCTTGTTTATAGGCTAATCAGAATACCAGGGATACTGTAGTCAAAGAAACTAATCAAATATGTTTAGCAAAACCGTTTGAAGAGTCGAGTACGAATAATTGCAAGTGAGTTTTAGCAACCCACTCCCCGCGGAAATGCGATTTTAAACCCCGCGGGACAAGAGGTTAAGACCCCGAGCATTCAGACCTTGGGTCAGAGTAAATTCTCTGACTCGGGGTCTTTTTTTATTCCCATTTTCTCCGCTCAGGGGCTGCTGCCAAATCCACCGCCACGGCTCGCGTAACGGTCCAGAGCTGCTGCCACAGCTCGTCCCGCCAAACGCTCGCCACGGCTGGGTCGCTGGCTAGCCGAGAGGGCAGGGGAGCACTTCCCATTCCCCTCCTCTTTATTCCTGTTAAGGAAGGAGTTCTCTTTTACTCGGAGCAATTCTTCTTCCTTCTAAGAAATACGGGGAGAAATATCGGAGAAAAAAAGAAAAGACCTATACGAAGAAAAGACTGGAAAATAGCGGAAAAAATGGGATTCCCGTCGTTTCTCATTCACTCAGGCTAACGCCCGAAATGGCAGGCGGCCAGTTTTCGCGAAGCGAGAAAAATGAGAAGGAACGGGAGGAAGGAGCCGTGCCGAAGAGGCGTAGCTGCCTTGATGAGCGATGAGCGAATGTGGCAGCAGTCCTGAGGCGTGGCGACCGTAAAGGCTATGGCACGGCTGGAAGGCTAGCCAGGTTTTCTCCCATTTACTCGCAGCAGTTCTGATTTGTTCCCGAGTGAAAAAGGGGAGTGAACGAGGAGCGAAACAGGAGTGGCTTGAGCCTGAAGAGTGTAGGCCACCGTCACTTTCCCGTTATTTCGCGAAGCGAGTGGACGGGGAGATGGACTGCGAATTGATGGGAAGGAAAGTGCCTATTGACAGCAAGTGGCTTTTAAATAAAGCAAAAGCCACATCTATCCTAAGCATAAAAGCCATTAGCTGTTGAAAAACAGTTAATGGCTTTATTTATGTCATATCATGATTCAATATAGTCATTATTTATAAAAATGACGATATTGAAATTGACGCTGAAATAGTTGACAAAGAGTTCCTTTGTGATACATTAAATAAAGGTATTAGGGAGTAGCTGGCGCAAATGCGCAACATATTCCGTCAATACGGGATTTATCCCCGGGATTTGTTCGAAGCAGCAAGACTATTACCACAGCTTTGGTTGTGGTAATAGTCTTTTTTTAATCGCTCCTGGGAAATAACGGAGGAATGGGATGAAGATTTTTGCTTTAGTATTGTTTGCTTTAATGTATGTCCTTATGATCGCCAAACCAAAATACAGACCGTTTTACGCCCTGTCGGTGGCGGTGATTTTCCTGATTGTAGGAATATTACCGCTGAATAATCTGGTATCAACGATTAACTGGAATGTTTTGCTAATGATAGCGGGAACAATGATCATTGTTTATTATTTCATTGATTCCCATATGCCAAACCTTTTGGCAGATATCCTGCTGGGAAAATCGAAGAACGTCATGTGGGTAACCATACTGATGTCTCTCTTCGCCGGTGTAATCTCGGCATTCATCGATAATGTTGCTACGGTATTGATGGTTGCTCCCGTAGGGATGGCAATTTGCAAAAAGCTGAAGATGAGCCCTGTGGGGATGATTCTATCCATTGCGGTATCCTCTAATCTGCAGGGTGCTGCGACACTTGTTGGGGATACCACATCAATCATGCTGGGCGACTATGCGAATATGAATTTCATGAATTTCTTTTGGATGAATGGGCGTCCCGGAATCTTTTTTGCCGTAGAACTCGGAGCGCTTGCTACCGTCCCTGTCATGATGTTTTTGTTCCGGAAAGATAAGGCTCCGGTATCATCAACAGAGAGAACAGCTGTCAGTAACTATGTTCCGACAGTAATGCTGCTCCTTATGGTTGCTGCCCTGATTACTGCTTCGTTCATCCCGGATACACCGCAATTGATAAATGGGATTATTTGCTGCGCCTTAGCAATTGTTACGATATTGATTGATTTTATCAAGGTGAAAAAAGCGCATAATGCCATCGTATCCATAAAGAATCTGGACTTTGAAACGCTGGGGCTTCTTACAGGTTTGTTTATCGTAATCGGCGGCCTGACAAACGTTGGCATCATCGATGACTTTGCAAGTCTGATCGTTAAATTCGGCGGTAATAATATTTTCCTGTTATACACAATCGTAGTCTGGGGATCAGTGCTGATTTCTGCTTTTGTTGATAATATCCCTTATGTAGCGACTATGCTGCCGGTTCTGACGGCTGTAACAGGTGCATTGGGGATGGAACCATACCTTCTGTACTTCGGGTTACTGTCAGGTGCTACTTTAGGAGGAAACATTACCCCTATTGGTGCATCAGCTAATATTGCTGCGGTTGGAATGCTTAGAAAAGAAGGATATCAGGTGTCATTTAAAGAATTTATGCGAATAGGCGTTCCTTATACCCTGGTTGCTGTGATGATCGGATATCTATACATCTGGTTCGTTTGGGCATGATGATTCGCGCTTGTCCTGTCATAAATGGTTTGCTTTTCAATTCCCCATTTTCTCCCTGCAATCATGGCAAATTGCAAACAGCACAGGTTTGCCATGCAGCAGAACAGTTCTTCTACCGCCTCAAATATTTATCTGACCTGGAGACCTTCCGGATCAGCAGGAAGGAGACGATAAACAGGATCGCGACAAAGACAATAAAGTACCAGTTAAGGGAGGTATTCTCTTTTGTCGCAATATAATCATAGGTTCCGTGAAGGAGCCCCGGGATCACAACAGCCAAAACACTGAATAACGTACATTGTTCTTTCTGTTGTCTGAGGCTGTATTTTTTTGCCAGCGCATAAAAGACGCCCATGAAGACGCCAAAGCAGGCATGTCCCGGAATGGCTGTTACAGCTCTTACGATTGCAGTCCCAAATCCGTAGGAGAGAACGTAGCTGATATTCTCCCAGATGGCAAATCCCAAAGAAACAAATACCGCGTATACGACGCCGTCATACTGGCAGTCAAACTCTGCTGACCGCCAGCTTCTTCTGCGCAGCATAAAATACTTTGCACCTTCCTCTGAAAAAGCAACGATCACAAAATAAAGGATCACATTGTAGGCGACGGAAGTACTGCTGACCGTTAGATTCAACAGGAAAGAGAGCACTCTTTCGGCGACCATGGCGATCAGGGATGAAAGAATGCCACCTATCACCAGCCGCCAAAGCATGGCAGGGCTTTCCTTCTCCAGATGATCCGCTCTGTAAACATAGATCATCAGACCGATCGCAGGGATCACCGCTGCTGCGATCAGGATAATGTTATAGGTCATGATTGGTTGAAGCAAATAGTAAAACATATCAGTCGTTTGTCTCCTAAAAATAATTTCAAGTATTAGAATCTTATGATTCTTCGTTTAAGTCCAGCAGTCTGAGGATTTCAAAGCCTTCCGATTTGCCTTTGAGTTTGATCGAGCTGCCGAGAGAAATGGTCTTTGCACGATCACCAAGAGCATCTGCGACAGCCCGCCAGCAACGGTCGAGTACGAATAATAGCCAATTGTCAAAAAATACTGCAACCATATGGATTTGCAGGAGATAATAAGCCTTAGCGGCAACATTTCGACAACAAAGGTGAATTATTCAGTGAACAATTGAAAATTTATTTATAGTTATGCCGGACGGGAAACCGTCCAGTTTATTCATTTTATCAATCTTTTGGCAATCTCCTGTATGTATAACTTGAAACGGATTGGCAATTAAGAAAAAATGATGTGAGACTGCAATATTTGTGTTTTTTTTCGGTCTATAATACTATAAAGGAACTGATGGTTTTTTTTTCAGATCAAGAGGTAAATTATCAAGATAAAACACGCCAGGTTTATGGGGATGACTTTACAGAACGGCTTCACTTACTCATCCAGGCACAATTGGAGAGAGAATAATGAAAAAGAAAAAAGGCATCTATCTTTTCATTGGCATAATATGCTTAGTCCTTATCTGTTCTATTACGAATCACGTTGTTCTTGCATCCGATGATAATACGTTTATTGGACCGGAAACAATTGAGGAAGATTTGTCTTCGGATATTGATAAAATCCTTTCTGCATATTGGATTGTCAGTTCAAAAGATGGAATCTTAAAAAAAGAAGACATAGATTTCAGCCGGGCACAAAAAATATATTATGTTTCGCCGGCTGACTTTTATAAAGATAAAAAGGTTACTGCGGAGTCGTTAAAAGAAATAATCAATAGCTCGGAATATATTTACGAGTTGAAGATTGAAAGAGAGTATAACACCATCCATATGACATTGGGTATTGGTTCAGAACCGGATCCGGAATTAATAGAAAAAGGCATTCTGACTGATGACCAAATAGCGTATTTAAAAGAAAAAGCTGGAAAATGGAGCGTTATTTCACATAACGCTTTGGATGTACCTTTTCCTGATCCTACACAAAATGGTATTAGGGAACAGGATGATATGGAAATAATGGAAGCATTCCTGGAGCTGGAAGATATCCATAATGCGGAGATTTATTTTATCGGACGTTTGAATAACGAACTTGCGAAGTATGCTGTCGTTTTTACCGGGAAAAAGACGGAAACAGGAGAAGATGAGATCATATTTGTAGGCGTGGAGCAGCTGGAATACGACACTAATGGGGAACTCGTATATAGCTGGTATGATGGGATCCATGATTATACCAAAGCAAAGTATACCTATGCACAAGTGCGGAAACTATACAAAAGGAGTTCATTTAACAACCGATTACTTGATTCTATAGCTGATCTTACAGGCACAGGAGCCTTGGTTTGGATTTGCATTGCCGTTGTGGTCGTAGGAGGCGTTGTTGCAATAATTGTTGGCAAGAAAAAAGCTGGTTAAGTCAAAGAGGCAAATGAAATGAAAAAAAGATTAATCGTTATTGCGGCAGTGATTGTAATTGCTGTGATTACTGTACTGCTTTTGGCTCCGAGAATTATTGGGAAAAAACCGTTTAAGAATATACAGGCATCTGATATTGATGCCGCAACAGCTCACTTATATCCACCGGATACAGTCATTCAGATTGATGATTTGGATACATTTGCCGGTCTGCTTCGTGAACTTGTCATTTATCAAAGGAAGGAACCTTCTTATCCTCCTCCAGCCGGCGCAGAAGTTGTGTTCACACTGTACCTTTCAGATGGAAGTCAGATGGAAATATCTGAAGATAATACGTTTCTTGAGATTGACGGCGTTAGTTACAGAGTAAAATATGCGCCAAGCGAGGCATTACAGAGTTTTGCATATGGATTGTTATATCAGCAGCAAACAAATAATTAGTTGATCTGTTTCCTGCAATGGAAAGAATTATTGAAAAGAATAGACAGAATCATAAAGATATTTTTTAAGAGGTTTGGAAAGGACAATGGCCAGGAGATTGCGTTAGAATAATTGACAAACATATAAAGTAATTATAAAATAATTATGAAAATAAAATTTGAATGGGATGAAGAAAAAGAAAAAAGAAATATTAAAAAACATGGACTCTCTTTTAAAGAGGCAGCAACAGTTTTTTTAGATGAGGCCGCAATTTTATTTGATGATCCGGAGCATTCTGAAGAAGAGGAAAGATTTCTTATATTAGGGATGACATCGTCAGCGAATCTTTGTATTGTGTGTCATTGCTATCGCGCAACAGATACAACAATAAGGATTGTTTCAGCAAGAGGTGCAACAAAAAAAGAGGAAAAAATATATGTTAGAGGAATATAATATTGACGAATTAAATCCGAGACCGAATCACTATGCAAAAGAATTAAAAAAACAGATAACAATTAAACTTGCGCCGTTTGTAATAGATTATTTCAAAGAAGAAGCGAGCGAAACCGGCATCCCCTATCAGACCCTGATGAATTTGTATTTAGTTGATTGTGTCAAAAAAAAGAAAAAACTAAGTATTACCTGGAAAAGCTCAAATGGCAACAAAACGGCAACAATAACCAAATAAGTCATATTTAATAGCATAAACGACCTTGAGTCAGAGTTAAGTCTCTGGCTTGGGGTCTTTTCATTTCCGTATAGTTTTTATTTGGTCTTTCAGCTTTTTCTTAATATAATATCAGTGATGTCGAAAGAGTGTCATATTCCTTCGCGCTTCATACCTCGTGAATTCGTATAAGTATAAAAAACTATTTTATTATCCAGGACGGTGAAGGTGGTTTTTATGAAAAAAATAGCATTTATTGTAAGCGGATTAATATTAATGCTGGTTTTAGCTGCCTGCGGTGAAGGGAGTTCTTCAAAGGATGATTTAACGCCAACAAATAATAGCAGCAGTATAGAACAGGCAACAGATAATGACAAACAAGATAATCAGAGTCAAGGAAAAACAGAGGAAGCGGAGTCTGATACACAGATTTATGATGACAGCGGAATGGAAGTCTATAACGCTGGTGGTATTAGAATCGTTGTTAAGAGCCTGGAAGAAGAAATGATGGATTGGGACCTTTTGGGACAAAACCTCACTGTCTATATCGAAAATAATACTGACCAAAATATTAGTGTAGATTTAAGATATGCCGCTGTAAATGGTTCCGAGGGAAAGTATCAAAGGGATCCTCTCGGACCTAACGACATTCCGGGAGAAACCGTGCTGGCTGGAAGAAAAGCACTTGTAGGCTTCTTCTTTTTGAATCCCAATCCTTCAGAGTCAATCGGTATTGAACAAATTGAGAATTTGGAACTCTCATTCCATATCTATAATTCGGACACCGGGGATGAAATATTTGATACCGGTATCGTCTCACTGACCTTTTAAGGGATATAACAAAGAGGAGAAAACCACATGAGAACAATAAAAGTAATTGGAATTCTGTTAGTTGCAATAGTAATGTCTTTTAGCCTTGCAGCATGCGGAAGTAATGGCGGAAATGTTCCACAGGAATCTGGTCACCAGAGTGCAGCATCGGAGGTATCATCCGAATTTGATACCGAAACGTTTAGCAGCGATCTTACAAGCGAAAGCAATGATGAAACTGCTTCACAGGATTCTGGTTATCAGAGTGAAGCACCGGTGATAGCATCCGTATATGATGTTGGAGCATTTAGTGTCGCCCTTCCGACAGGCTGGGCGGCCTTCCCGCAGACTAATAATCAGGGAGTCAGAGATGCAAACGGAAATATGCCTATTGATGAAAAGACGATTCTTCTGGCGAAAGGTGCTGATAATGAATTGGATGCCATGCGCGGGCCGAATATCCGCATTTACTGCTATGGAAATGATGTCATGCGTACTGGTGAAGAAATAGGTGATTACTTTATAAATGGTAAAGACATTGATGTTGTTATCAACGGTAAAGTGTGCGTGGCTTACAGCGGAGAATACACCCCAGGCTGTTTCTATGATTATATTGAATATGAGGCAGTTGACTTAGGCTATGATATTTGGATTCAAACCGCTGTTGATGGCAACAAAACAGGCATCAGCTGGGATAGTGAGGATGTTCAGTTAATTTTGAACAGCCTCACTGGAACAGAAAAATATAAAGATTTCTTTTTTAACTGACGTTCTTATCACAATATCTTAAAATTTTTCCTGTCTATATAGTTGAAGGACCTTCAAACCAGCAGAGAGGAACATGATCATGGACGATGTACAGATCATCGGACTATTCTGGGAAAGAGACGAGAATGCGATCCGTGAAGCGGATCAGAAATACGGCGCATACTGTTATGCGATCGCATTCAATATCCTGTCGAATACAGAGGATGCAAAAGAATGCGTGAATGATGTCTGGCAGAAGACGTGGGAGACGATTCCTCCGAACCGTCCGAAATACTTCAGAGCCTGGCTTGGGAAAGTTTGCCGTAACGCAGCACTGAATATCTGGCACCGAAATCATGCGCAGAAACGGAATCACGGAATGGATGTGCTCCTAAGCGAATTAGAAGAATGCATCCCTTCCCCGCTGAGCGTGGAAGAGCAGATTGAAAACCAGGCGATCAGTGCCTGCATCAACATGTGGCTGACATCACTGCCAAAAGAGGAACGCATTCTTTTTGTCCGTCGGTACTGGTTTGGTGATTCTGTGAAACAGTTGGCTAAAGAACATGGTATTTCTTCAGAACAACTGTCGCAGATCATGTTTAGACTCCGCAAGGACCTGAAAAAAGTCCTGGAAGAGGAGGGCATTCAGTTATGATGGATAAAAACATTCGTTTATTTCAGGCAATCACAGATATAGATGACGCGATCATTGAGGAAGCACAGCGTAATAAAACATCGCAAAAAAATAGTAAGGTGTTTTATACAGCGGTGATCGCAGCTGCAGCCGCAGCCTGCGTGATTCTTGTTGGAGTCTTACTTTATAGCGGTGCGATAGGAGGCGGCAGAGGCGGCTCTATGGCAGGTGGCGGCGAAATCCCGGCAGGTGGCGGCGCTGATATAGAAGAGAGGGATTACAGCCCGATCGCTTATAAAGATCTTGCACTGCCAACAGCAAACGGCATTCCGGGAGGAGCGGACATGACCTATGGCAGCGGCGGTGCTTCGGCGGATATCACCACTTTTAATGAGAGCAATCTTCAAGAGATCTCCTGCTGCGGGATTCTGGAAGGAAAGATCCTGCAGATCTATCCGAAAGAGTACGCTGTTGATTTCTACGATGATAAATTCGGAGAAGTCCAGCTTTTCCATGGGAAAGCCTATTCGATCGTTTACGAAATGGAAATTGAAAAAGTATGGTATGGAGATGACTTTGCAGCGGGGCAGACGTTTCTTGTAGAAGATGAATACTTTCAGCTGGATCCCCTTGCATCACTGGTGGAAGGCCGCACCTATGTGATCCCAATTTATGTAGCAGGTGACCAGATAGGAGAAGCCATATATTCTGTACATGAGCTTGCCCCGGGGGACTTTACCCGTGACAGCATCTACAGCACCGTATACCCATACCACCCGCAGATCACAAAGACAGAAGATGGAAACTATCTTGTGACAAGCGATTGGCAGACACTTACGGCAGATCCTTGCAGAGAAGTCATTGCAGATGAGGATGATTTTGAACCATATTATCAGGATAAACTCCGTCTGGTTTACGGCGATGACTTTGCAGAACGGCTTCACTTGCTCGTGCAGGAACAGTTGGGAGAGAAATAATGAAAAAGAAAACAAAGACCTTAATTATAATTGCAGCAACCGCCGTGATCGTCGTTGCCGGGATCATCGTCGTGCTTTCTTTAAGAAAGAGCAGTCAGACGAGTACCAGTACCAGCTACCCGGGCGGGGTAAAAACCGTGACAGCCGCATATCCGGAGACTTTTTCCCAAACCATGAATGCACAGGAATTTCTGGAAGGAACTTCCTACATGGAATGGATGGAGTCCTACCGGGAACAGTTGTCAAAATCAATAAGCATACAGAAGGAATTGAATCACTACTACACTGCGATCATCCCGCGTCTGTTGATCGCAGAAGATGAGAATACAGTCTGTTCCCCTCTTAATACTTATATTGCATTCTCTATGTTAGCTGAGGTGTCCGGAGGAAATACCCGCAAACAGATCCTGGAAATGCTTGGCGCATCAGACATTGAGACAGTGCGTGAAAACGTATCCGCTCTCTGGGAGAGCAACTATGTGGATACGCCGGTTCTCAAAAGTGTTCTGGCAAATTCTTTATGGTTGAATAATGGAATGCATTATAAAGAAGACACCTTGAACAGACTGGCAGAACAATACTATGCGTCCTCTTTCAGCGGCACACCAGCTTCTCCGGAACTGGACAACGCGCTGCGGAAATGGACGGATGATAATACCGGTGGTCTTTTATCGGAGTATACCAAAGACATGTCTACCGATCCGGAATTGGTAATGGAGATACTTTCCACAATCTACTTTCAGGCCATGTGGCTGGAAGATTTTCAGGAGAGCCGCAATACCCGGGAAATATTCCATGGAACAACCGGGGATACGACGGTAGATATGATGCATCAGGATGATATGTTGAATGTCTATCACACCGATAAGTTCACTGCTGTCGGTCTATCGTTAATGAACAGCGGGTCCATGTATTTTCTGCTGCCGGATGAGGGTGTGGATGTCAATACACTTGCCGGGGATCCGGCCATCATGAATATCGTCCAATATGACATGGATGATGAAAACTGGACATATCCGATCGTTCATCTTTCACTGCCAAAGTTTAAGGTGTCCGGCAAGATTGATCTGATCGATGCTGTCCGATCACTTGGTGTTACAGATGCCCTGGATCATACCGTTGCTGATTTTACCCCATTAACAACAGACAGAGACGATATATACCTCGACAAAGCAGAACATGCTGCCATGATCGAGATCGATGAGCATGGTGTAACTGGCGCTGCCTATACAGAACTTGCGCTGGCTGGTGCCGGAATGCCTGAAGAGGAAATGAATTTTGTCGTTGATCGGCCGTTTCTGTTTATCGTTACCGCCAGAGATGGTTCCATTCTCTTTACAGGCATTGTAAGGAATCTTTAATGGTAATTATTTTAAGAGGAGTTAAGCTAAAGCATAAGACCTTACTGTTGAATTCAGTAAGGTCTTTTTGTATGATTATCCCATCAGATGCTGCGCAGGAGAGCTCCTTATGGAAAGACTGAATAAACCTGAAAAAAAAACAAACCGGATCAAAGGATACGCTATACCGATTGGCATCCTTTATCTGGCTTTGCAGCACTGTTTTTATCTTGCCGGGCATTATCTTGCCTCATGGTTTGGATTCACGCCGTTTTTACCGAAGATTCCTTTGGATGATATGATACCGATCGTGTCGATCTTTATCATTCCTTATATCTGGTCATATGTGTATTGGGCGATGGGACCGATGGTGGTTTCCAAATGTAAAAAGGATCATTTTGCAGACTTTATGGCTGCGGTTCTTGTAGCCTGTACAGCGGGCATGCTTGTCCTTGCATTCTTCCCGACCTTTATGGACAGAGTTGCAGAGGGACTTTTTGTTGTTCCGCAAAACCCGACTATCTTTGATAAATTACGCATGTTCTGGATATCGTGACAGGCGTCATACTCGCAGTCATTGCTTATACTGTATGCAAGAAGTTTCACTGGGGAAGAATGTTCGCACCGATCGAGCGTCTTTGCGCTAAATGGAAAGGAAAAACAGGATCCTAAATTTATTTTGTGGGAATAGGTTATTCGTGGTACAATATTTATCACGATAAACTAAAGGAGGCTGTTTTATGGAGCAAAATCGTAACCTTCCAACACCTGGAAGCGTTCTGGCATTAGGTATCATTGGTCTTGCAACTTGTGGAACAGGCATCATTGGATTGATCTTTTCTATTATTGCAATTTCTAAAGCAGGAAAGTTTAGACAAGGCAGTACGGAAAGATCCGGTCAGGTCAATACGGGAAGAGCACTTGGAATCGTAGGCTTAATTCTCAGTATCCTGATGATCATCCTCTGGATCGTTTTGATCGCTGTAGGCGCATTTAACCAATAATAAATACCAGTACTCAACAGCAGAAAACCGGGCGGGAAACCGCCCGGTTTGATTATGAATAATTTTACCGATGTAAATATTTATCTGTCCTGGATACCTTTCGGATCAGCAGGAACGAGACAATAAACAGGATCACGACAAAGACAATAAAGTACCAGTTGAGGGATGTATTCTCTTTTGTTGCAATATAATCGTAGGTGCCGTGAAGCAGCGCAGGGATCACAACTGCCAGTACACTGAATAAGGTACACAGTTCTTTCTGGTTCCTGATGCTGTATTTTTTTGCCAGCGCGTAAAAGACACCCATAAAGACTCCAAAGCATGCGTGCCCCGGAATGGCTGTTACGGCTCTTACGATCGCTGTCGCAAATCCGTAGGAGAGGACGTAACTGATATTTTCCCAGATAGCAAAACCCAAAGAAACAAATACAGCGTATACGACGCCGTCATACTGGCAATCAAATTCTGGAGATCGCCAGCTCCTTCTGCGCAGCATAAAATACTTTGCGCCTTCTTCCGAAAAAGCAACGATAATAAAATAAAGGATGATATTGTATGCAGCGGATGTGCTGCTGACAGTAATGTTCAGCAGGAGAGAGAGCACCCGCTCCAGGACTAAAGCGATCAAAGAGGAGAGAACTCCAGCTATGATCAGCCGCCAAAGCATGGCAGGACTTTCTCTCTCCAGATGATCTGCTTTGTAGACATAGATCATCAGCCCGATCGCAGGGATCACTGCTGCAAAGATCAGGATTATGTTATAAGTCATGATCGGTTGAAAAAGATAATAAAACATGAATAAAGTTTAACATAAAAAAGGCGGAGTGCGGTTTTTCTTTTATAATCTGGTATAATCATGGAGATATATCATTAAAGAGATCGACATAAGGAGTAGCCAATGAAAAAAATAATCATCTGTTTACTTATCACAGTTTGTATGGTGCTTGGTTGCGCCTGCAGCAGTTCAACGCCACAACCGGAAGGAAGTGGAAGCGCAGCAGCGGAACCGCAGAGCGAAACCGCACAAGCAGCAGAAAAAAACGGGGACGTCTATATCATATATACCTCTGATGTGCATTGTGGTGTGGATCAGGGATTTGGCTTTGCCGGACTGCAGGAGATCCGCAATTCCCTGGAGGAGCAGGGCTTCACAACCATTCTTGTAGACGATGGCGATTTTATACAGGGTGAATTGATCGGAGCGATGACAAAAGGCAAGTCGATCATCGAGATGATGAATGCACTCAAGTATGATGTGGTGATCCCGGGTAATCATGAGTTTGATTATGGAGTGGATCAGTTCATGAAACTGGTGGAGATGGCAGAATTCCCGGTCATTTGCTGTAACTTTAATAAACAGGGGAAACTTGTATGCGCGCCATACATCATCAAGGAAGCGGCAGGGATAAAGATTGCGTTTGTCGGTGTGACTACACCAAAGACGATCACTGCCTCCACACCAAAGTTTTTCCAGGATGAAAAGGGAGAATATATATACGATTTTATGCAGGATGAGACCGGCGGAAAGCTGTATCAGGCCGTGCAGGATGCCGTGGATGCAGCCAGAGCGGATGGAGCGGACTATGTATATTTATTGGCTCATTTAGGGAATGAGATGGTCTGCAGTCCGTGGACTTATGCAGATGTCGTTTCCAATACGAACGGGATCGATGTGGTGCTGGATGGGCACAGCCATGACACCGAGCAGGTCGTCATGAAGAATAAAGATGGAAAGCAGGTTCCGCGTTCTGCATGTGGCACAAAAATGAATGCCATTGGATACAGCCGGATTTCCGCAGAAAAAGGAATTGAAGAAACAAATATCTGGAGCTGGCCGAATGCCACAAGTGCGGTCAAACTGTTCCATATAGAAAACAATGTGCAGGATCTGGTCACGGAAGAATTCCGGAAAATGGATGAGCAGCTGGGGAAGGTGATCGCGCATTCAGAAGTAGTGCTGACGATGAACGATCCGGAAGCGAAAGATGAATCCGGAAATCCAATCCGTATGATCCGGCGGGCAGAAACCAATCTTGGGGATTTCTGCGCGGATGCGGTCCGGTCAGTGAGAAATTGTGACATCGGGATCATAGGCGGCGGCAATATTCGCGACAGTCTGGATAAAGGGGATGTAAGTTATCGGAGTTTAAAGAGCATTTTCCCGTGGGGAAATGATATTGTTGTTGTGGAAGCAACCGGACAGCAGGTGCTGGATGCCCTGGAGTGGGGCAGCAGGATGGTGCCGGAGGAAAGCGGAGCTTTCCTGCAGGTATCCGGATTGTCATATGAGATCGATGTGACCATTCCAACCAGCTGCGTGGCAGATGTCAACGGACTCTTTGATCATGTCGCAGGACAAAGACGAGTCAAGAACGTAAAAGTAGCAGGAGAACCGATCGATCCAAACAAAACCTATACGGTTGCCGGCAACAGTTATGTCCTTCTGAACCATGGCGATGGGTTTACTGCTTTTGACGGAGCTAAAATTGTTGCAGACAGGATCAAAAAGGATGATGAGCTCCTGGTCGATTATGTTGTTGATACACTTGGCGGAACGGTTGGGGAACAATATGCGGATCCATACGGGCAGGGCAGGATCACAATCCTGCAGTAAATAGTTATGACGAGTAAAAGCCGCTGCATGATGCAGCGGCCTTTTTATGTTGATGCCTGAAGTTGTTCTGACTTAGGTTCTTTTGGTTTTTTGCGTCTCCACATCAGCAGATAGATCAGCACCGTGAATACAATGTAGGCGATCAGCTCTACCAGACCTTTGTTGAAAGTGAAATCCCCGATCAGCAGACTGGTCAAAATCTCATATACTACCAGAGCACCGGTCAGAATGAAGAATGTCTTCAACCCTTTTTTGTGATACCGGTATCCTTTCAATGCATATACAATAAGAACGATACAGACCACGACTGCAGGGATAAATCTTGCCAGCGTAATGTGCGGGATAAAATACCACATAGCTACTTCCAGTATCGCAAAGATGAAGGCGATAACAAAATGCCAGATAAAAGCGACGGTCATATTTCTTTTTCTTTTCTTTTTGACCCGGATGATGGCCAAAATAATGGAAGCGATCATCTGAAGGATCAGAAAGACGATGATGATCATCAGTTTATTAACCAGACCGGAAACAGTCATACGCACCACTTCATTGTTTTCCAGGCGCATTGCTGTTGTAGGTGAATAGAATGGCTCCAGAATGGAGGACACCTCTATATAGTCACTTTCTTCCGGTTCGATGGCTCTGCCATCTGTAGAAGTCACGATCGTGGCAGTCTCACCATTGCTCATAAGGTAGGAATAAAAATCATCTGCCTGTGCCTTGACCGTATGCCCGCTATACAAAAGACCGGTATAGGTGATTGTCTGAGGCAATGTTGATCGGGAGGTGATCTTTACCTGAATGCTGTGGTCAGCAGGAAGCGTGATCACCATTTTATCCTGCAGGCAGTTCACATCCGGAAATGAGAACGGTTCTACTTTGCCGTCTACCAGCTCTTTGCCGTCAGATGTTACCGTCTTGAGGATGTAATCTCCGTCCATGATCTCTGCGTCTACAATGCCGTAGATCACCAGCCGGATATAGTCTGTGTTTTCAGAAAATAATGCAGCAGGATCATCGGAGGCAAACATCATGGCCAGATATTCAAACGGATAATGAGCGTGAAACAGGTTGGCAATTCCAAATTGAGGATCCCACATTTCCGGAGGCATGTCGGCTAATGAACCTTTCAGAAACTCACCCAGAAGAGAGCTCAGATATCTTTGCAGAGCCTTCAGCTCCATTCCGTGCTCTTTATCATGCCGCCCATAGTATGTCAGAGCTTTTAAAAGGACTGTCAGAGCGTCCATTGTCTCGTCACTTTTTGACAGGACATCCAGGACCGCCGGCTGCAGGTACTGCTTATAGACAGACGGTTCCGGAAGCAGCATCAGCAGATAATCCATAATAGTCCGTAAATGGTTCGTGATCTCGGAATTTGTCAGCATCTTTGCCCCAAGCATTTTCTGGTAGAGTTTATCTGCCTGTTCCATTACAGGCCCGCAGTCAGAATCCGTCTCCAGTGCTACCATATAGAGATCGTTGCCATAATGGCCGTAACTCCAGTCTTCCAGAGGGACCTTCGGAACCGGATCGTCTTTCTGCATGATGTTAAAAATATTCGGATAAGGAGAAGGCTCTCTGGTTGTACAAGGTGTTGCAAACGTATAGGCATAAACATCATCAAAAATGCCGGCATCTGTTAAATCTGCAGCTGTGATATTGGATGTGGCAGCAGCCCGGCTGAACCCTGCGATCCAAAGTTTTACTGGACCGTCAGCAGGATGGCGGTCCATATAATCCCGGATCGCTGCCTGGACCTTCTTTGATGCATCGTAGAAACCTTCTGACCGGTCTTTATCTCCTACCGTCAGATTGCTTGCCCATTCTGCGGCATAGTTGCCTCCGCAAACCCCGCAGGCAAGTATGGTGGTATCGTTGATCTTTTTTGTAGCAAGCCCATAGGCGATCGAATCTGTTTCCGGTTCCTTGCGGTACGTTTCTGATTCTATTTCCCCAAATCCCATATCCTCAAAGAACTCGATCAGATAGTCATCCTGAGCTTCCGGGTGATCGATGTCACGGAAGGCTGCCAGGGCAAGTCCCAGGGAAAGCCTTGCGAAATTGTGATTGTATTGATCAGATGGCAGGGTGAAGAAGGTATCCGAATAAGGATACTCCCAGGAAACGTGTTTATAAAAAGTTATAAACTGCCCGGTAACATATCGGATATCTGTCTCTCTGCTTTCATCTGCACGGGTCTGTAAGGATGCAGCTCCGGTAATCAGCAGAAGGAAGCAGAGCAGAGTGCCCATTAATTTTATTAGAGTCTTTTTCACAAGCAGGGTCCTTTCTAGTCGCGTCTTACAGTACCAGATTTTTCATGACTTCCTGCAGATCATCATAGTCTTCAATATGCTTAAGCTGCTCCATGGCTTTTTCTATTTTATCAGACGGCAGGATGATCTGTGCGTTGTTAAAGAATCTCTTATCCAGGTCTTCCTGTGTAATGCGGTAGCCGTCTTTGTTGGTGCCGGAAGAGTAGTCACATTCGGCAGTATAAGTCTGGCCGTGTGCATCGATCTCCACTTTAGCATACCAGGACAGAGGATCCGTCTTTTTCTGCTCATAATAGCGCTCGGACCGCAGCATTTTGACTTTGCTCATGAAACTGCGGATGCGAGGGTCTGTGAGGGCGGATTTATTCTGCCATGCCGGGCCGACTTCGTAACCGTATAATGCCATTGCTAATGTATACGGACCGGAGAACTGTGCATCCACCTGGTTGCTGACTGCCATCTGGTCCGGATGCGCTACAAAGTCCGCACTGTAGCAGCGGATCTCATCGATCTCGTTCGGTCCAAAGTGATGTTCTTCCATGAGTTTATAAAAGCAGTCCAGATCCGAATGCAGATATCTGCATGCCGGGTAAGGTTTGAGCCCCATTGTAAGCCATTTCCATGTTTTTCCGATATCCCGTACCACTTCTTCCGGTTCCCATACACCAGGGATCCTGCAGTAGATAGCAGGGAAGCCATATTCGCTGTCCAGTGTATAGGCGTTGCCTGTATAGCCAAGGGAGGCCAGCTGTGCCGCACAGACAGCAGAATGTGCCAGCCAGGCTGCCGGGAAGTATTTGATCATTGTTTTAGGCATGGTGTTTTCCCAGTCTCTGCAGATCGGGAGAGAACAGATGCCGGCCGAAATGCCAATGCACTGGGCGAGCTGCTCGCGGGAAAGACCCAGCAGCATGCCGCAAGCTACGGCTGCGCCAATGATATGTTCGTTGGAATTGCCAAACACATCCGGTGTTTTGCCTGTTTCTGCCAGACTTCTTCTCATGGCATTCATCAGGACATCAGAAAGCCGGATGGCAACTTCGCCTCCAACGGCAAGTGCTGTCAGCATTTCTTTTCCGGTGGAATGCTGTTGCTCTGCGATTGCCATGACAGCAGGCATCAGGATCGGAGGGATGTGAGGGACCGGATCATAATCCAGACCATTCTGCAGTTCTCCGTTTGCCAGAGCGGCAGCGGCAGCGCTGACTTTTTCTCCTGTGCCGAGCACCGTTGCTTCCGGAAATCCGCCGGTCATTTTGGCGAACTGTATACCAATCTTTCCCTTGTCAGATGCGATACCGCCTAAGGTGTTGCTGACTGCGTCAAAAAGCAGTGTCTTAGTGATGTCGATGACTTCCTTGGGCAGGGTGTCATATGTGCGGTGTGCTTCCACAAAATCAAGAAGAGAATCTGTAACATTTACTTTGTTTTCACCCATTTTTCTTCTCCTTTAATAACTGTTCAAACTTGATAATTTAATAATATAATAATAAATGAAGAGGGGATTATTTCAAGCAGAAACTTGCTTTGTTGCCTGCTGTAGGATAGACTAATTACAGGATTTCTATTTTTTGTGGGGGGATTAGTTTTATGAAGTTAGAAGAGGCAAAATTAAGGCCACCAAAGGCAACGGAACTTCTTTGTCATAATCTGGTAAATACAAAATTCGAAGACCTCAGTGAAGATAATGTGCGCATTTTCAAGGACAGGCTGCTGGATATGACAGGCTGTATTTTTGGAGGAGCCGTCGTTCCGGAAGATCAGTTTTTGATTCAGAAACTCATCGACTGGGGCGGTAAGGAAGAGGCACCCCTCTTTGCAAGAAGCGGAAAGCTTCCAATGCCAAACGCCGTCATGGCAAACAGCATCACCGCCAGAGCAAATGACTATGGCAGCATGTTTTTCCATATCAAAAATGACAAGATCGCTTCCCACGCCGGGGAGACACTGATCCCAATGGGACTGACGCTGGCTGCTGCGCAGCCGACCTCCGGCAAAGAGTTTATTGCCAACAATGTGGCAGCAGAAGATGTGACCGCCAGGATCCTGTACACCCTGCCTGTCAGATGGCCTACCGACATGCTCATGGTATCATCGGCAGCGGCGGCACTTGCCTCCCGTTATTACAAGCTGGATGAAGAGGAGACTAAGGCGGCATTGAGTTACGCCGCGTTGAACTCTACCGATCCGGCAAACTCCTATTTTGATTATTGTCAGGATTTCAAATATCACAACGGTGCCGGCGCACAGATGGGCATCATGGCCTGCGAGCTGGCAAAAGGCGGATGGAGAGGCCTGGAGGATCCGTACTACGGACACTGGGGACTGATCTCCATGCAGCTTCCAAAGAACGATGGAAGCATCCTGCCGGATCTTTATAACGATGCTTTTGATGATGTCGGAAAAGTTTATTACACAGAGGCCAGCTTTAAACGCGGACCGGGCGGTATTCCAACCTCGTCCGCTGCATCCTGCGGCAAAGGGGTCCGGAAAAAGATCGAAGAGCACTACGGAACGTTTGATCCGGCACAGATCAAGGAGTTCCATCTATACAGAACTATAAACATTTCTGATAATTATTACTGCAATCCGTTCAAACTGAGAAATCATACCAATGCACTGTTCAGCTATCAGTTTGCAGCATGCTGCGCTATGTTAAACGGAAATGTCAGCGTGGCATATGTTCAGACACCTGCGATCCTGGAGGATCCTTATCTGATCCCTTTGACAGAAGGTTCTACCATGGGTACGTTTGAGACAGACGGCGATGCCAAACTCATGAAGATCGTTGTTGAGATGAAGGATGGCAAAGTGTTTGAAGATATAGAGGATTATTCCGCAGCCATGCACACCTATCCGACGCGGGAGTTTTTGCTTGGCAAATTCTGGGATCAGTTCAACACTTTTGGAAATCTTCCAAAATCGACAGGCGAAAAGATCATTGAACTTGCGGATAAAATTGAAACCCTCACTGATATGAGAGAGTATACAGATCTGCTTGTTCTTTGATGTAATAAAAAGAACAAATCATTTAATCCTTCAATGATGAATATGCGATCAGTTCTGCGGCTTTCTTCCGGAGTGTATTTTCGTACTCTTCTTTTTCTACCAGCTGCAGAGCTCCGAATGGACAGACCCTGACACAGGCAGGTTCCAGACCGTGTTTGACACGGGTAAGGCAGCCATCGCATTTTTCCATTTTGCCTTCTTTGTTATAGGTTGGAGCGGCAAACGGGCAGGCCATTGCACAGCTGTGACAGCCAATGCAGTTGGTATTATCGTAAATGGTAAAGCCAGTTTCCGGATCTTTTTTCAGGCAGCCCGAAGGGCAGGACTGGATGCATGGTGCATCCTCGCAGTGCATACAGGCAAGAGACATGAAAGTCATTTTGTCCTCCGGATCAGGACCGGATTCCAGAGTAAAGCATTGACGGAACGGGCGATCGCCTGCTGTGACATCTATATCATTCTGATCCATGCAGGCGACGGCGCATGCACTGCAGCCCACACATTTTCTTTTATCCAGTATAAACATATAACTCATGACTCTACCTCGGCTTTTTCAATACGGCAGCGCAGCTGTTTAAAACCCGGAAATCCCGAATATGGATCCAGGAACGTGTTTGACAGCAGCAGGTTGACATTTGCTTCTTCGTATCCGTGATACAGATTGACCTGACCCTGAAGTGCAATTGCGGATAGATTTGCTTTCACTTTGATCTTATTAACGGCAGAAATCAGATAAATGTCATCTCCCTGTTTGATGTTTAAATGTGAAGCATCTAACGGGTTGATATCTGCCATGACTTCCGGCCGAAGACTTCTCAGCCACGGAACTTTGTGGAGATGGGAGTGGATCGCATTTGCCTGCCGTCCGCCGGATATAAGGGTGAACGGAAATTCTTCCGGGGACTCCTCGCCAAAACCGCTGTACCACTTAGGCAGCGGATCCAGATTGTGGGAGGCAGCATATTTTGCGATCACCTCGCTGTAAAGTTCGATCTTTCCGGATGGTGTTTTTAATGGTTTGGATAAAAACGGTTCCCGCTGCACACGTTCGACCGGAACCTGTTTTGCAGCCGCTTTGGCCTGATCCAGATCGACAGGTGTTTCCCGGAAGATGTGCTTGATGCAGGCATCATAGCCGGATTTCAAAAGATCATCATCCAGATTCAGTGCTTTTGCAACGCCGGCAATAATGGCAACGTCATCCCTGCTTTCATAAAGAGGTTCGACAGCAGGAGAACTGTAGAAAATACAGCCATTGCCGTTGGCTTTGACTTCACTTCGCTCCAGGGATGTGCAGGCAGGCAGGACGACATCTGCAAGAGAGCAGAATTCTGTCCAGAAAATATCTGTGGCTGCGATAAATTCCATTTGCTTTGCTGCTTCCACAAACTTGTCAGACTGTGGATGGATCATGGTGTTTATGCCGTGACCATAGATGGCTTTCAGCGGATAAGGATCACCACTTTCCGCCTGTCTTACAAAATCCATTAGCTGGCATTCGTCCTTCAACTCTGCCCATACAGGAAAGCGAGCCGATCCGATACGAGGCTTATTGCCCGTTGGCCTGACATCATTCAAAAACTCTTCTTCTTTGGTAACAAAACCGGCACCCATTTCCAGCCAGGAGCCATAGGAAGGATTCATACCGCCTTTTCGTGCGACATTTCCTTTCAGAATATTTAATGCAACAACAGCCCTGTGTGTCTGCAGCCCGTTGATATGGTGGCAAAGCCCATTGCTCGGCATGATGAGGGGATTCTTTGCCTCGCCGATCAGCCGGGCAAGTTCGTTGATCGTTTCTGCCGGAACACCGGTGATCCTTTCACATTCCTCCACCGTGTATTCGGAAACCATTGCTTTGTATTCCTCAAAGCCATGGACATAGTTGTCTATAAATTCTTTATCGATCCAGTCGTTTTTGATCATGATCGCGGCAATTGTATTGGCCAGGTATCCGTCGGTACCGGATTTGATGGTGATCATGATATCGGCCTTTTGCTGGTTTGGTGTGACCCGGGTGTCGATGTTGACGACCCGTCCGCCTTTTTCCATGTAATTGAAAAAACTACGGCCACTTGGGAATTTGCTGATCATGTGGTTGGCAGACCAGCCTACCAGCAGGTCCGGCCCTCCCGCCATGTCCGCATTCATTTCATCACCAAAGGCCAGCAGGTAACTCATTACTTCGGCGGTATGACAGGTACTGGATTCTGTCATGTAGTTTTCTATACCAAAACTGAATGCAAGACGGTGAAGCCACGGACGGTACCACTTTGGATAGCCGGTCATAAAAGCAACTGCATCTGCACCGTATTTTTCTTTTACATTGTTCAGCCCTTCCGCGATCAGGCGGAAAGCTTCTTCCCATGTGATCGGTTCAAATTCATCAGAGCCGCGCGGGCCGACCCGTTTCATCGGATGCTGGATCCGGTCTTTGCGGTAAAGATATTGACGGTTGGCAGCACCTTTGGTGCAGAGGGAACCGTTGTTTGGACCAAATCCTTTGGTCCCTTCGACCTTGATCACTTTCCCGTCTTTCACATAAACATCCAGCCCGCACTGCGGTCCCGGGGTGCAGATGTCGCAGACCGAATGTCTGATCTCGATCCCTGTTTCTTCACATGGGATCTTGGCACGCAGTAATTCTTTTACATCCTCACTCATGATTCTTTGTCTCCTAGTAAATTGATCAACTCCGCAGGCAGCCCTTCCGCAAGAAGCATGCCCCTTTGTGCCGGGGTCAGAGTGCTTTCGCCATGCAAAAGGCGTTTTGTCAGATGGCTCTTCAGGATGCCGCTGATCCTGTACTGCCCGAATATATTTATACTGTTCAGCCGGCCTGCGTCCATACAGACTTCTACCAGGAAGTCTTTTCCTGTAAACCGCCGGTGTTCTCCCGGAAGGGAAATGTCTCCCAGACTGATAAAATCCATATCCATAAAATGCGTAATATTATGAAGGATATTTCCGTAGTAAACAGCTTCTTTGCCTGCCATGTTTTTGCCCGCGCACTCTCCCTGCGCTCCGGCATTTGCCCAGAGGCCGATCACGGAAGTTTCTCCGGTCTGAAGGTTCTTTCCTTCACAGCAGTCGCCCGCCGCAAAAATGGCGGGAACATTTGTCTGCATCTGTTCATTAACAATGATGCCTTTGCCGATTTTTATTTCTGTTCCTTCAACGGCCTTTGTGTTAGCGACTAACTGGATATTGGCATGGACGCCGATACAAAGACAGATGCAGTCTGCCTCCAGCGTGCGCCCGTCGGAGAGTTCAACTGTATTTGACCGGATAGCAGCAACCTGCGCGTTATAGATCTGCGCGATCTTAAGATCGTTCAGTTTTGCCTGCATCATCGCGGCGACATCCGGATAGGCGGCAAGAGGAAACAGGCCGGAGGCTCCGTCGATGAGTGTTGTCGGTATTCCCTTTCGATAAAAAATTTCGGCTGTCTTGATTCCTGCCATAGAGGCACCGATGACAACAGCCGATTTTACATTTTCTTTTTCAATATGATTTCGCAGGTTTTGTGCGTCTTTCAGTGTACGCATCAGGAAAAATCTGCCGGCATTTTCTGTAAGGGAAGCAGGTACAACTGCGCTGGCACCTGTTGCAACAAGAATGGAATCAAAGCGCTTCCTTGTCCCGTCTGCAAGTTCTATTTCTTTTTTGGCAGCATCCACGTGCACGGCTTCTGTTTCGCTGTGCAGCTCAAGCTGAAAGTCCTTTACGATCTCTTCCATGGAACCGAATGGAAAAGTGCCTTCCAGAGGAAGAGCATCCGATGCATAATAGGTACTCAGCATAGGATTAAATGGAGGATCCGCAGTGTCACTGTAAACAACGATCCTTCCATCCGGGTCATTTTTCCTGATCGCTTTTGCTGCATGATATCCTGCGCAGCCAAAGCCGATAATTGCATAGTTTTTCATTTCAGTCATTTCTTTTTCTTTGTCAAACAAGGATGATACGTTTGTTCCTATTCATTCTAGCATATTTACTTCTGTAATTCACCGTGCAGTTTTTAGTCTGTAGGATCACAAAACTGGTTGCGGGGTACTTTGACTGGCTGTATCATAAAGAAGAAACATAGGCTTTCAAACAAAGAGCTCGTTAGAAATGAAGTTTAAAAGTGCAAAAAGAACTTTTTTGTTAAGAGGAAGAGATATCGATGCCTGTTCAGCTTTTCTGGAAGAGGCTTTGGATTCGAGCGGAGTAGAAAGACAGAACAAGCTGCGGATCCGTCTGACCATCGAAGAACTGCTGCTGCGTTTCAGGGAACAGTTTGGCGAGGATCATCCATTCCAGATTTCCATGAACTGGCGGTTTGGAAACCCGAATGTGACAGTGGAGCTGGAGGGAACTAATTTCAATCCGCTTGTGAAACAGGAAAATGACCAGGAAGATTGGAACAGTTCTGTATTGAATACCCTGGGTATCCGGCCGCAGTTCTATTATTCCGGAAACCGCAACATCATCCGGATCGGCATTCCGTCGCATAAAATGAATCCGATCCTTCGGTTAGCAATTGCCCTGGCTATAGCGCTGATTGCCGGGCTTCTGATAAAGAGCTTTCTTCCGGAAGCATCCCTTACCATTCCTGGCAGCTGGCTGACGCCGGTATTTGATCTTTGGGTCCGTGGTCTGAATCTGATCTCAGGTCCGGTGATCTTTTTTATGGTCGTTACGACTGTGCTTGGCATGAAGCGGTTATCGATCAAAGGTGCGAGCAGCAAACTGATCGTAGGCAGATATTTTCTGATCTCTGCAGCCATTGCTGTTTTTATCGTCGTCATTGCTTCTTTGATCCAGCATGTGACGGTTTCAAGCCAGCCGATCAACAATGTAACGGTTGCAGAGGTAGTGAATTTCTTTTTCCAGTTTGTACCGGCTAATATCATCAGCCCATTTATAGAGGCTAACACACCGCAGTTGATTTTTATGGCATTAATATTAGGCGTCATGCTGAATATCCTGCGCGGGCAGGTGCCAAATCTGATCCGGATCATCAATCAGATCAACAGTGTTTGTCTTCTGATGGCAGAATGGATCAGCTATCTGGTTCCGGTCTTTACTTGTCTTTTACTTGGAATCGTGATCATAGAAGGTCAGTTGAATCTGTTTTTAAAACTCTGGCAGCCGCTTGCTTTGTCGATTGTTTTAACTGCTTTCGTGCTGTTCTTTTCTGTAGTGAGATTATCCCTGACAAAACATGTACCAATAAAGGTTCTTCTTTCCAAAATGAAACGGCCGTTCCTGACAGCACTTCGGAGAGGCTCTATCAGCGCTTCTTACGGCGAGACGGAATACTCCTGCACAAGGCAGCTGGGTATTGACCGCGATTTTACAGAAGTCAGTCTTTCCAACGGAATCGTTCTTTATATGCCGATCAGCATTCTGGGAACACTGGTGTTTTTCGTCTGGATCGCTTCTTTGTATCAGGTCCAGGTTACCTGGGTCTGGTATGCGATCGCCGCTTTATTTGCTGCGATCCTGATGGAAGCAGCGCCGCCGGTCCCTGGCGTCAGCCTTCTTGTTTTTATGGTGATCTTTAAAATGCTGAACGTACCGGAGGAAGCATTGATCCCGGCAATGGTCTTTGATATTCTCTTTGGAATTGTGTCAGCAGCTGCGAATCAGATGCTGCTGCAGGTAGAGATGGTGAATCAGGCAACCAAGATGGGATTGCTGAATCGGGACATATTAACGACTCCGCTCAGAAAAAAGAATTGATCTGTTAACCTCGAAAGATGCCAAACAGGCCGACACGGTTTTTCGTGCCGGTCTTTTTGTATATATTGTGGACATGTTTTTCAAATGTGGATTTGGTAATGCACAGTTCATCCTGTATAGCAGGATCGGCAATCCCGTTTAACATCATCGTGATGATCTCTTCTTCCCTGCGGGTAAGAGCATAGTCAGCAATAAATGCTTTTGGAACGGAAAAGCCCGGCGCATTCGGATCTGTCTTAAAGCCCCGGTACCGGGTCACAAGGCGGAAAAGTTTTAACTCAATATGGACTTTCAGCAGTTCCATGATGAACAGTTCTTTTTCTGTAAAATCGCCGTCTTCTTTTCTACGGTAAAGGCCGATCATTCCCAGCTTGATATCATTGCGGACAAAGGTGGCCTGCAGGGCATAATAGAGTTTCTGCGGTTTGTAGACTTCTCTGTAAAGGGCAGAGTTCTGCCATTCTTCTTCATCCCGGGAATCTGTTGCACGAAAAACGCTGCTCCAGGGAGCTTCCATATATTCCCACCAGATAGAACGGTAATTTCCTTCTACAAATCTTGATTCATCAAAGGTTTCATCCTCCTGGCCGGAGAAATAAGGTTCATCATAAATAAACTCATTGTTGAGCGATGTGACCCTGAGCGCCATCGCTTTTCGAAAGGGGATGATGGTTTTGATTTGTGACAGGAGGATCCGGGAAAGGTCGGAAAAGGAATCGCAAAGATTGATCCGATAGATCACCTGCGAAATATAGGAACTTTCTTTTGTGGATAAGGTTACTGCCATCTTTCTGCCCCCTGATCGAATCCTTACCTCAATTATAAGAACATTCATTTCGGAAAACAAGTGAAAAAATAGAAGTTTTCTTCTATTATTGCTGAAAACAGGTATAAAAATAGAAGCGTCAAGCCATTTCAAAAAGAAAAGAAAAAAGATATACTTGAGCACAAGGAAAGGTATTGTTTTATTTTGGAAAGGGGAAAATAAATTATGGCAAAGATCATTACTGCAAGAGAAGCAGCACAGCTGATCCCGGACGGGGCAACTGTTGCCTGCGGAGGCATGGGACTTTCCGGTTGGGCAGAAGAAATTGGATGCGCGATCCGGGATAATTTTAAAGAGACCGGTCATCCTTGCAACCTGAGTATCAAACAGGGAAGCGCTATGGGCGACTGGAAAGAGCGGGGTATCACCCGGCTGGGCGAAGCAGGTCCTGGCCTGGTAACAAAATGGAGTGCAGCGCACGTTGGAAGTGCTTTTTCTCTGAATAAGCTGGCAGTGGATAATCAGCTGGAATGCTGGTGCCTGCCGCAGGGTGTCATTGTAAATCTCTGGAGAGAGATTGCTGCAGGACGTCCGGGTATGCTCACCAAAGTCGGACTGGGCACATTTGTGGATCCGCGTCTGGAAGGCGGCCGGATGAACGATGTGACAAAAGAGGATATCTGTAAACTGGTCGAGTTTGAAGGAGAGGAATATCTTTTCTACAAATCCTTCCAGGTAGATGTTGCGATCCTCCGCGGCACAACTGCAGATGAAAACGGCAACGTGACATTTGAGCATGAGTCCGTGCTGAACGAAGGACTTTCTATCGCAGAAGCAGTCAAGCACTGCGGCGGTATTGTTATCGTTCAGGTGGAATATATCGCAAAAGCAGGAACCCTTCATCCAAAGGATGTAAAGATCCCTGGAATCCTGGTAGACTATGTAGTGCAGGCAACAACAACAGATGCCTGCTGGCAGACCGAAGGCGTTTACTATGAACCTGCTTTCTGCGGCAACGTGAAGAAACCGGTCGATCGTATCAAACCGATGGATCTTTCCGAACGTAAAGTCATCTGCCGCCGCTGCGCAGCAGCTCTGAAGAAAGGAAACGTAGTTAATCTGGGAATCGGTATGGCAGCAGATACAGCAGCCATCGTTGCAGAGGAAGGCTACATTGATGATATCGTTCTTAGTACAGAGTCCGGTATGGTTGGCGGTGTTCCGGCAGCACTTCCAAACTTCGGCAGTGCATGGAATCCGGATGCGATCATGACACATAATGATATGTTCGATCTGATCGACGGCGGAAACCTGGATGTAACAGTACTGGGTATCGGAGAGATCGATGAAAAAGGCAATAACAATGTGTCCAAGTTTGGTCCTTCTCTGACCGGCCCTGGCGGTTTCATCAACATCACCAGTGCAACGAAAACAGTTATTTTCTGCGGAACCTTTATGGCAAAAGGAAAATATAAGATCGGCGACGGAAAACTGGAGATCGTACAGGAAGGAAAGATCCGTAAGTTTGTAAAGAATGTGGAACAGATCACATTCTCTGCTGAGAAGGCACCGAAAGATCAGAATGTCCTTTATATTACGGAACGCTGCGTATTCAAGCTGATCGACGGAAAACTGACACTGATCGAAATTGCTCCGGGAATCGATCTGGAAAAAGATATTCTTGCGAATATGGATTTCAAACCGGAGATTGCAAAAGATTTGAAAGTCATGGATGAAGGCATGTTCCGTGAAACATGGGGCGGCCTGACACTGGAATAACAAAAGGAGGCAAAAATGATTCTGGATCAGAAACATGCGAGGTTTCAGAAACTGTGCAGACAGTTTGCAGAAACCGAATTTACCAAAGAACTTCTGGATAAGCTGGAAGAAACCGGAGACTTTGACTGGGATATTTTCAAAAAAATGGCAAAGTATGGTTTCTGCGGCGTGAAGATTCCTAAAGAGTATGGCGGAGCAGGTGGAGATTATCTTTCCTACGCCATCTTAGTGGAAGAGTTTGCACGTGTGTCACCGGTATTATCCATCTACGCAAACACTTCGAACTCTCTGGGCGGCGGACCGCTGATGCTGGCCGGAAGCGAAGAGCAGAAACAGAAATATCTTCCGCCGGTAGCAAGAGGCGAACAGATCATGTCCTTTGCACTGACAGAGCCGGGAGCAGGTTCTGATGCAGGCGGCACAACGACCCGTGCCGTAGAGCAGGAAGATGGCAGCTTTATCTTAAACGGCCGTAAAACATTTATCAGCGGCGCTCCGATGTCTGACTACTGCATCGTTTTTGCAAAGACAGATCCAAGCCAGAAAGGAAGCCGCGGTATTTCCATGTTTGTACTGGATATGCATCTTCCGGGCGTTTCTCTTGGAAAGCCTGAGCATAAGATGGGTATCAAAGGCTACCCGACCTGCGACGTGATCATGGAAGATGTTCATGTTCCGGCAGATGCTCTGGTGGGAAAGAAAGATAAAGGCTTCGGCTATGCTATGCAGACCTTAGACGGCGGCCGTCTTGGTATGGCAGCACAGGGTGTCGGCATTGCACAGGGATGTCTGGAAGAAGCTGTGAAGTATGCAAAAGAAAGAAAGCAGTTCGGTCGTCCGATCGCTAACTTCCAGGCTATCAGCTTTATGCTGGCTGATATGGCAACAGAGACAGAAGCAGCAAGACAGCTGGTCTATCATGCAGCAGAGCTGAAAGATGCTGGAAAAGACGCTGGCATGGCATGCTCCATGGCAAAATATTTTGCAGCAGAAGCAGCAAACCACGTAGCTTACAAAGCTGTGCAGATCCACGGCGGATACGGCTACATCAGCGAATACAAAGTAGAACGGTTCTACCGCGATGCAAGAATCGTGCCGATCTACGAAGGAACAAGTCAGGTACAGCAGATGGTCATTTCCGGCATGCTGCTGAAATAAGAAAGGAGGATTCGAACAATGAAGATTTATGTTTGTGTGAAACAGGTTCCGGATACCTCCGGTGTTGTGGCAGTAAACCCGGACGGAACGATGAACCGTGCAAAAATGCCAACGATCATCAATCCGGATGATTTAAATGCAATGGAAGCTGCTCTGCAGCTGAAAGAAAGTGAAGGAGCTACTGTCGTAGCCGTTTCCATGGGACCTCCTCAGGCAATGGAGATGATGAGAGAACTGTTAGCTATGGGCGCAGATGAAGCAGTTCTGGTTTCCGGCAGAGAATTTGGCGGCAGCGATACATTTGCAACCAGCCAGATCATCGCAGGCGCGATCCATCATATGGGAATCGGAGAAGGCGACCTGATCCTTTGCGGAAGACAGGCAATCGATGGTGATACAGCACAGGTCGGCCCGCAGATCGCAGAAAAACTGCATCTGCCGCAGGTTACCTATGCAACAGATATTAAAAAGGACGGCGACACCTACACGGTAAGACGTGCTCTGGAAGACGGTTATATGAATATCCAGGTGAAGTCCCCTTGCCTGATCACATGTATCAAAGAACTCAACGAGCCAAGATATATGACAGTAGCAGGTGTGTTTGAAGCTGATGACAAACCTCTGACGATTCTGGATTATCCGGCACTGAAAGATGAGCCGTTGATCGAAGCTGATACAATCGGTTTGAAAGGATCTCCGACAAACATCTTTAAGTCATTCAACCCTCCGGTAAAAGGACAGGGCGAGATGATCCCGGGAACAGAAAAAGAGATGGCAGCCGCTTTGGCAGAAAAACTTTCTGCAAAGCATGTAATTTAAAGTACCGCGTTTGTAAAGAACAGAAAGGAGCCATTTATGGCAGAATATAACAGCAGTTTAATCGAAGAGTTTTCTGATATCTGGGTGTTCTGCGAACAGCGGGACGGAAAACTGATGCCAACGGATTACGAACTGATCTCGGAAGGCAGAAAGCTGGCAGACCAGAGAGGCAGCAAACTGGTTGGTCTTCTTCTTGGCGGAGAAGGCATTGAAAAAGCAGCAGGTGAGCTTGGCGGATATGGTGCAGACAAAATCATCGTCTGCGAAGATCCTGCACTTGCCGTATACACAAATGAAGCATATACCAATGTGGTGTGTGACATCGTAATGGAGCGCAAACCGGAAGTTCTTCTGATCGGCGCAAGCAACATCGGCCGTGACCTTGGTCCGCGCTGTGCAGCAAGACTGCATACCGGACTGACGGCAGACTGCACACATCTGGATATTGACATGAACACCTATGTTGATTTCCTGGATAAGAATTCCAACGTAGATGTGGCTAACACAGATTTCAAGATGGATGACGTCAACATGAAGATGACCCGTCCGGCATTTGGCGGGCACTTAATGGCAACGATCATCTGCCCGCGGTTCCGTCCGTGTATGGCAACGGTGCGTCCGGGTGTGTTAAAGAAAGCAGACTTTGATCAGGCAAAAGCAGATGCTTGTGAAGTAGAAGTTGTACGTCCTGCAATCAATGCAGCAGACATTCATGAGAAAGTTCTGGAAGTCGTAAAAGAAGCAAAAGAAGTTGTCGATCTGATCGGTGCTGACGTAGTCGTATCTATCGGTAACGGTGCTTCCAAAGACGTTGAGACAGCTAAGAAGCTGGCACAGGAACTGGCAGATGCTTTAGGCGGCGGCGTAGTTGGATCTTCCCGTGCACTGGTTGATGCAGGATTAATGGATGCAGACCGTCAGGTCGGACAGACAGGAAAGACCGTTCATCCAAAGGTTTATGTAGCCCTTGGTATCAGCGGCGCTATCCAGCACAAAGCAGGTATGCAGAATTCCGAACTGATCATCGCCGTAAATAAGAACGAGACAGAACCGATCTTTGAAGTGGCTGATTATGGCCTGGTCGGAGACCTGTTCAAAGTTGTTCCGGAAATGATCGAGGCGATCAAAGCCGTAAAATAACAAAAGACCAGATAAACAAAAAAGCCGCTGTGTAATGCAGCGGCTTTTTGATATGCTGTCAGCCTTCGTATTCCCGAATGCGCAGGCGTACAGAAAGGTCATTGCAGATCTGAAGACTTTTCTCCTGTTCCTCTTTTGTGGTCACGGTATCTACAATAGTCATAACAACATCCGGAACATACGCCTTGCAGTCTTTGGCAAATGACAGCATAGCATCAAAAGAACCGATACCGAATTTTGGACGCACCATCTTCAGGTAATCTTCCGGATTCGTTGCGTTCAGACTGATGGAGACAACATCGATCAGCCCCTTCAGCTTTGGGGCAGTCTTCTCTCCGTAAATCAGATCAGAAAGCCCATTCGTATTCACCCGGATTCGAATCGGGCTTTTCTTTTTGATATAAGCGGCTACTTCTAAAAGAGCATCCAGCCGTTCGGTTGGTTCTCCGTAGCCGCAAAAAACGACTTCCTCATATTTCCACAGGTCTCTTTGATTGATCGCATCACAGATCTCCGTCACAGACGGCTCATGATCCAGCCAGAGCGGATCTGATCCGTAAACATGATCATCGTTGTTGCGGATGCAGAACGTGCAGCTGCAAGGGCAGCGGTTTGTAATATTGAGATAGAGTCCTTTTTTTACTTCATAGGTAATGGTTTCCATGATGCTCCTCCTGTTTTTTCAAATGATGGACAGCCGGCTTTTGATCCCGGCTTTGTCAAATGCCAGTCCTGCTGCAGCAAACAGGATGCTGCTGAAGATGGCCTGCATCAGATTCCCAAAGAGTCCATACAAAGGGGAAATGAAATTTCCGAAGATCAGTCCCTCATACACATAGTATCCGCCGAGGCAAAGAAGTGCTGCCGGCAGCAGGGCCAGAAGGTTATGCTTCCCGATGATCCGGTTTCCTTTTGCAGTAAAGAAAAGAACGGTCAAAAGTTTGATCACAAACGAAGCAGGCGCCCAGATGGCATATCCGGTCAGACAGTCTGCAAGCACTGCGCCTACAGAACCGGCAAACATAGCATACGGTGTTGGCAGAAGGGCGGCGGCTAAATAAAGAAGACCGTCTCCGATATGCACATAGCCGTTAAAACTCGGGATATGAATGTAAGCGGTAAAAACAAAGATCAGTGCCGTCAGGATCCCGGTTATTGTCAGTGTTTTTAACTTATGATCGTTCATGCTGATCATTCTCCTTCCCTTTCTTCCTTTGCGCTAATGCGCAAAAGAGTTTGCATGTATTTAATGATAGGGTATAAAATAAAACTGATAATATAAAAATAGTCAGTTTTGTATTTTTTTATATAACCAGATTGCAGAGGGCGGAAAATGAAAAGACAAGTGGAAACGTCTCAGTACATTCAGATCTATGAGCAGATTAGAGAAGATATCATTCAGGGCATCTATGCTTATGGAAGTAAGCTTCCTTCCAAACGGCTTATCGCAGAAGAGAGGGGGGTTAGTGTGATCACAGCCGAACATGCCTATGCACTGCTTTTAGAAGAGGGGTATATTGAGGCGCGGGAGCGCAGCGGTTATTTTGTTACATTCCGGGAGGAAGATGGATTTGCCGGGCAGGAAATACACAGGAAGAAAAAAGTGATGACTGCCGCAAAGAATGTGCCGCAGCAGACGGAATATCCGTTTCCGTTTTCTGTGCTTTCAAAAACCATGCGCAGGGTATTAAGTGATTATGGGGAAACGCTTCTTATCCGCTCGCCGAATGAAGGGATCGCAGAACTGCGGACAGAGATCAGCCGCTATCTGGCAAGAAGCCGGGGGATTACAGCATTCCCGGAGCAGATCATCATAGGAGCAGGATCAGAATATCTGTATCATCTCATCATCGGCTTACTGGGAAGAGAGCACTGTTATGGCCTGGAGACACCTTCTTATCCGATCATCGAGAATGTCTATCAGGTCTCAGGCGCAAAGTATGAACCTTTGCCTTTGGAAGCAAACGGCATCAGCAGTGAAGTTTTGAAAAAAAGCCATGCCGATGTGCTGCACATTACGCCGTACCGCAGCTTTCCGACTGGCGTGACGGCATCCGCCTCCAAGCGGCACGAATATCTGCGCTGGGCGCAGCAAAAGGGCCGGTATATTGTGGAGGATGATTATGACTCCGAGTTCTCGGTTTTGAAAAAACCGGAAGACACATTATTCTCGCAGTCGGAAGATGACAATATCATTTATGTTAATACGTTTTCAAAAAGTATTTCGCCATCACTCCGGGTGGGCTATATGCTTCTTCCAAAACACCTTGTGCCCCTCTTTCGGGAAAAGCTCGGTTTTTATTCCTGTACCGTTCCGACTGCGATCCAGTATGTTCTGACAGAACTATTTAGAAATGGAGACTTTGAGCGGCATATCAATCGCGTGCGAAGAGCAAAAAGGAAAGATACGCAGCATTAAAACAGAGGGCGTCCGTTTGCTGTCTGTACATTGCCGATGTCATGCTCCACAACATCCCAGTGTTCAGCAAGCAGACCATCCTGCAGACGATAGATATCGACCACTTTATTCACCATGCCGTTTGCCCGGCAGGTGCATTTGAAAAACACTGCGACTTCATCGTCATCATTGGCAAAGATCTTTACGATCTCCATCTCCGGATCCAGACCAAAGAAGAACTCCGTAAATTTAATAAAACCGTCTTTGCCGTCTTCTACGGTTGCATTGTGCTGCATATAATCATCCCGCATGAATTCGTCCAGCTTTGAGACATCATGCGCGTTAAAGACTTCATCATAAAAACGTTTTACCAGTGCAATGTTTTGTTCTTTTTTACTCATGGGTAATTCTCCTTTTTTTGCGCTATCAACAGTTCATGTATGATATATTATAAATGACCAGTGTTTCATATGAAAAGGAGAAGATGATGGAGATTACTAGTTTTTGCAAAACGCTTTTTTGTGAAGTAGCAGTTGTCGGAGGCGGCACAGCAGGTATTGCGGCTTCTATTGAGGCGGCGCGCCACGGAAAACATACGATGATGTTTGAAAAAGGCACATCGCTTGGCGGACTTGCTACCAATGGTTACGTTCCGCAGATTGCCGGTAATATTGAGGGCATCTGCCTGGAGTTTACCAAAAGACTGGATGCAGTCGGCCAGCTGAGAAAGATAGATCCGAGCAAGGATTATTACAGAAACCCGTCCTTCGAGCCGGAATACGGCAAGATCGTATTTGAGGATATGTGTCTGGAAAACGGCGTGCGCGTCATTTACGATTCTACGCTGATCGCTGTGGAGATGAAAGATGAGCGCAACATCGATTTTTTGATCTTCTTTACCAAAGGCGGTTACATGAAGGTAAAGGCAAAGATGTATATCGATGCGACCGGAGATGGCGATCTGGCAGCACTTTCCGGCGTTCCATTTGAAGTAGGCGGACAGGACTTTGCCGGACTTAATATTGCATCCACGCAAGGGTCCCGCTGGGCAAATGCAGATCTGATCAAATATCAAAAAGCCGAAGAAGAGTGGAGAGCTAAAAAAATAGCAGAAGGCGATAAGGATCCGCTTCCAATGGTTTACGTTCTGGAAGAAGAAGCGATCAAACGCGGCGAGATCAGCAGACATGTCTGCAATCCTGCAGCCGGATTCTTCCGGGTCATTATTCCTAACACACCGATGGATAATGCATCTTTTGTCACGTTCAGCTTCCATAGTTATTACTGCCATAATACCGATGCGGAAGACATCACCAGACAGATCCTGGAGCAGCATCAGCTGATGAAGCAGTTCCATGCATTCTTAAAGAACCATGTACCGGGATTTGAAAACCTGCGTCTGGTAGGAATCGGAAATGTGCCGGGCGTGCGTGATTCCAGAAGGATCTTTGGTGAGTATATGCTGAAAGCAGCCGATGTCGCATGCGGAACCAAGTTTGAAGACGGCATCGCCAGATTCCCGGAAATGTTTGATACGCATCATCCGACCAGCGATTACTGGTTCTTTATGAGACATGTACATATTCCGGAGGTGGCAGGTTCTGCGGTTGCAGAAGAGGATCATCTTGGAAAGACCTGCGATGCAAGAATGCATCCGTTTGGTGTTCCTGCCGGGATCCCAGTCCGCTCCAACCCGAGAGATTACTGCGATATACCTTATGGCACACTGATCCCGCAGGAGGTGGATAACCTGTTATGCGCCGGACGCTGCTGTTCCACAGAGTTCCATGCGCAGGGGTCCATGCGTATTATCGGGCCGGCTATGGGAACCGGTCAGGCAGCAGGGCTTGCAGTTTGCGTTGCCATTGACCGGAAGGTGGATCCAAGAGAACTCGACGGAAAAGAGATCCGCCAGATGCTCATCGCAGAAGGTGTGGAACTGGATAAGCCGTGTGACGGCTACTGGGAAGAGCTCCGCAATATGGAAGGCGATCTTGTGATCAACAAGGGCGATGCCATTTCTATTATTCCGAAGAAGAAAGAGGACTGATCGTAAAATAAAAAAGCGCCGCTGCATTGCGCAGCGGCGTTTTTGTAATGGTTTTATTGAAAATTATTCGTCTTCTTTTTTGGTTGGCGTGTAGGAGTACTCCGGATTCATGGAAATGGAGAAGTGAAGGATCGGGCGCTCCAGGCTGATGATGGACAGCGGCAGATGTTTCATCCCTGCCGGCATGAAGATGATAGAGCTCTTTGTCAGTCTGTGCAGTTCCCCACCGATACCGACCTCGATCACGCCGCCCAGATCGTAAGGATCATCCGGGTTAGAGCCGATGAATCCGATCAGCTCATCAAAGTCGTGGCTGTGCTCATCATGCTTATAAAGCGGACGCATATCCGGTGCGTTTACATACCAGGTCATATTCATCTGGAATGCACCAGGTACGGTGTTGCCGTCGATCCAAAGAAGACGCCGACCCCACTGTTTGTAGATCTCCTGAAACTCCGGACTGAACTTAGGTGTCCTAAGAGTCTGTACGACATATTTACCAAATTCCCCCTCGTCATTCATGACATAGTTTTTTTCTTCCATAAAATTTTTCCTTTCTCATTTTCATATAAATTTCTGATAACGTCAGTATATGATGGTTTTATCAGTAAGGCAAGCAGCAGGTGATGGTTTCATAAGTACTGGCTTGTCACCATTCAGCCCATGAAACGATGAACCATCCACATACGTTTCTATAGATCCCGACGAGATAAAAGAAGTCTTTTGAGTGACCCGTGGAAATAATCTTCTCATTTAGGTCACTACAAAGGAATAAAAAAGTGACCCACTGGAACGCTTAGACAATATAGGTCACCAAAATACAGGTGGTCTTGTGACCCTATAAGAGAGAGACCTGTTTTGGGTCACGCAAAAAGAGAAAATCCGGTGACCTGCTAGTGGAGCCCCTCTGATTAGGTCACTCAAAATAGGAAAAACATGTGACCTGCAGCAGGGCTGCCAGAGATTAGGTCACGCAAAATGGCAAAAAAGCGTGACCTGCTGAAGCTTAAAGGCAAATTAGGTCACATAAAGTATGAAAAAAGCGTGACCCGTGGAGCGATATCTTCAATTTAGGTCACGTTGATGGGGTTATAAAGTGACCCGGAGGAGAGAGACCTCGATTTGGGTCACGGGTTTAGTGATATGAACAAACGATCAAGCTGAGACAACCTGAAAAGATGACGTCCCTCCTGTAACTTTTCTATGATATAATAAAAAAAACAACTTAGGAGAAACGTTATGAAAACATATGAGCTTTTAATTGCGGAACATCAGCCGAAGTGCGGCGGAAAATCACCGGTTAAGACCACCATCCAAATGGTCACTACCGATGATCCGGTTGCGTTTGTTAAAGAGCGTGAGCCAAACAATGAACTGAAAGTATCTACTGATAAGGACGGCACGATTATCGTGGAAACCGACCACAACGGGTTTGCGGTGAAATACGAGTTCACGGAAGATTAAAGCTCTTTCAAAGGAGGAGAAGGATTATGTGGAACAGTTTTAAGATTTCAGATTATGAAGGCATGATCGCAGAAACGATCCGCATCAACGGCCACGAAGGCAAACCGATCCGTGCATATCATGCCAGACCACTGGGACCAGGCCCATACCCGGGGATCACCCTGATCCCGCATATGCCGGGCTGGGATGAATGGCTCAGGGAGACGGCACGCAGGTTCGCAGCACATGGATTCAGTGTGATCTGCCCGAATATTTTTGAGGATTTTGGAGATGGCACACCACCAGAGGTCTCCAAACGTTCGATGGAATCCGGCGGCGCTACAGATAAAAATGTCATGGAAGATGTGGATGCTTCTTTGGCTTTTTTGCGCAACCAGACAACGTCCAACGGAAAGGTCGGCGTGATCGGCATGTGCTCTGGCGGACGTCATACGTTCCTGGCAGCAGCTACGCTGGACGGCATCGATGCAGCTGTCGATTGCTGGGGCGGCGGCGTTATCTCGCCACCGGAAAAATTATCACCGGCACGTCCGGTTGCTCCAATTGATTATGCAGAAGGCATCAAGTGTCCGATCCTGGGCATCTTTGGCAATGAAGATGTGATGCCTACACCGGAGGAAGTTAACCAGACTGAGGAAGTGCTGAAGAAGTTTGGAAAAACATACGAGTTCCATCGTTACGACGGAGCCGGTCATGGATTCTGGTACTATGACAGAGCGCCGTACAGGCAGGAGCAGGCAATGGATGCCTGGAACAAAACGCTGGAATTCTTTGACAAATATTTGAAATGACACAGAAATCATTTGTCGTAATGGCAAAGCCGGTCGGGTCGCGCTGCAACATGCATTGCGATTACTGTTACTATCTGGAAAAAGGGCAGTACTCCGAGCATGAGCGCCAGACCCGCATGAGCTATGACTTATTGGAAAAATTGATCAAAGAGACGATCGGCACTGCCGAAGGGCCGGTCGTTTCTTTCGTTTGGCATGGCGGAGAGCCGACGATCGCCGGACTGGATTTTTATAAAAAAGTCGTGGAGCTGGAACGGAAATATCTGCCTTCAGGCTGGCAGGTGTGGAACAATCTGCAGACGAACGGCTTTATGATGAACGATCTGTGGTGCAGGTTCCTGAAAGAAAACCAGTTTGATGTAGGCGTGAGCTTTGACGGTTCCGCCAAAGTGCACGATCAGAACAGGCACGATCTGAAAGGCGGTGCTACGCAGGCCAGGATTCTCCGGTCTATCCAGAGGCTGCGTTCGTTTGGTATTGAGCCGGACATCCTTTGTACGGTCAATTCAAAGTCCTGCGAAGATCCATTGGATGTCTACCGCGCGATCAAAGAGACCGGCTGCGGATGGTGCCAGTTTATTCCGATCGTAGTACGGCAGCCAGATGGAACCTTCAGTAAAGAATCTGTTACCCCGGAAGGTTATGGAAGGTTTCTGATCACCATTTTTGATGAGTGGGTGCGAAACGATCTGGGGAAAATCGATGTGCAGCTCTTTGCGGAAACAGCGCGCATCATGGCAGGGGGAGAGGCAAGCCTTTGCTGGATGGCCAAGACCTGCGGTCGTGCATTGATTGCAGAAGAGGATGGAGCCATCTATTCCTGCGATCACTTTGTGGATGATGATCATCGCCTGGGGATGCTGCAGCAGAAGGACCTGGGCGAGATGGCAAATAGTGATTTCCAGATTGCATTTGGAGAATCCAAATGCACCACTCTGACAAAGGAATGCCAAAGCTGCCCGTTCTTGAAATTCTGCAACGGAGGCTGCCTGAAGGACCGCTTTGGAAAAAGCAATACGGGTGAAGAAGGACAGTACTATCTCTGCGCAGGCTTAAAGGCATTCTTTGCACATGCCCTGCCGGTCCTGGAGCAGGTGATGACAATGAGCCGGGAAAGTAAGACGCAGGCGGAGATCATGACATCCTTGCATAAATTGGGGTGAGAACATGAAAAAAACACAGATCATTTTTATGATAGTAATAGGAGTGATGCTTATGCTTGGAACAGCAGGATGCGGAAAAGAAAAACATCGCCTGACGTTTGACAGCGATGGGTTTTCATCCAAAAAGACAGAGTATGCGGCAGGCGAGAAGGTTACCGTGATCTTTGACTGGCGGTACATCGGCACGGATACAGATTATCGTTTCTATAGTGATGATGTAACGTTTCAACAGGATTTTGAACCGCAAAAAGGTTATATATTCACCTTTACGATGCCGGATCATGATGTGGCGTTTACGCATACCGCTGAGAACACGATGACGGCGCTGCCGGGCTCCTATCAACCGGACAATAGTTTCTTAGGAAGCGGCAGCCAGGAACCGCCGGAAGGGACCTGGGTCTGTCCGGAGTGTGGAAACTGGAACACCGGGAAGTTCTGCAGCGAATGCGGGCATAAGCAGCCGGAAGAATAAAGTATCATATCTGCAGGAAAAGTCAGATGGAGAGAATACGAAAGTGCCTTCACGTATAAGGCAGGGTTTTAGAAAAGGAGCGTATAGTATGGGTAAAGAAGAATGGAAAAACACAGGCAAAGAGCTGGGCGGTGCGTTTACAGGTTTAGCTAAGTCTTTGATCCGTTCTGCGAAAACGGGTATTGATAAAGTAGAAGATTGGGCAGAAGAAGATACAAACCAGCAGCCGCAGCAGGAAGAAGAAAGCAATGTGTTCAATGACGGCACATGGAGAGAGACCGGTAAGAACCTGGGCAAGGCATTTATGGGCCTTGGCAAGACGATCGTAGGAACCGGCGAAGAAGCTTTGGAAAAAGCAGAAGAGTGGGCCGAGAATGACGATGACAACAAGCCGGAAGAATAGTTGATAGTATTATTGTTTAGACGTTTTTGTGGTCTGATTTGCGATAATCGCGAATCAGACCATTCATGTTTTATGAATAGTGGGTCCATAGAGGGTAAAATGCTTTGTGGACCATAGGTATTTTTCGCGGGAATTGGTCCAAGAGGAGAAAATGGATTCATGGACCATAAGGAGAACTGGAAGAATTTGGTCCACTGAGAGAAAAACATGTTATGGACCCAATAGAATGAGCAGAGAAATTGGTCCATTGAACAAAATAAACATTTTGGACCATAAAACAGAAACAAATAATTGGGTCCGTAGCGAAGAACTTGCGTCTTGGACCATATAAAGGAAAACAATCAATTGGTCCATGGGGAGAAAAGTGCTTTGTGGACCATACATCATAAAAAATACATTGGGTCCACGGGGAAAAAACATCACCTGGACCCAAAAAGGCTGCCGCAGAAATGCGGCAGCCTTTTTATCTGATTGATAGAAAAATATCTAAAAGTTTGAATTGATGCTACTCTTTAAAACAAATTCGGCATTACGGCTTAAATTTGTTATTACCCTCCAGATCTACAATGTAATAAGTATTGTCATCATCACATTTGTAGTAGATCAGATTGCCTGCTACGCAGACGTTCTTGACTGGTTCTTCCACCAATGTGCGGGAGCCCAGACCGTTGGTCTGCACATAATTGAGATACGTGCTCTTGACGCCGGAGTAGGAATAAATACCGTCTTCTCTCACATTGATGTAGTAGAGATAGTCACTGGCAAGTTCATCTAATTCGCCGGTCGTCAGATCGTAAGTGGAAAACCAGTTGGTGACCAGGTCATTGAAATACAACAGATTACCTGCAATGGTCATGCCCTCTATCTGATGATCGACCAGGCAGACCAGATCGGAGCCGTCCATATTGGCCCGGTACAGTTTCCCGCCATCTTCCTGATTAGCATAATAAATATATGTGCCGTCCGTGACCCAGGAGTATGTCTTTTCCAGAGAGTTCTCAAAACGCACATCTTTTCCCTGCAGATTCATGGAATACAGATGAAGATGATCCAGACCATCCTGATAATAGATCCGGTCATTCACAATCCGAACATCCTCCGTTGCCCCGGTGTGAAGGATGGCCATATTCTGGCCGTTGGTGTCAACCTTCTTGATGCAAGGCTCAACACCGCTGGAACGGTAATACACAAACCCGTCATATACACTGATCTCGGCTGCAGGATCATCCGTGAGCTGTGTCACATCACTTCCGTCTTTGCGCATTTTGAACAGACAAAAGCCTTCGTTGCTGCGGTAATAGTACCACTCCCCATCAAAAGCAATGAATCCGCCGCTTGAAAGATTGCCCTGCGAATTACCCTGCGTATAGGTCTCAGTCATGTCCATGCTGACGTTATCGGAAATGACAGGGAGCTGTTGCACAGTTGTATCATCGGCCGTTGTATCGTCCGTTGCTGTATCATCGGCGATGACAGCAGCATCACCGGTTCCGCCCGGAGCAGGAGCATTTCCGCCTTTCTTTGTCAGCATCGGAATCAGTACGATGGCAAGAACCGCGATCACTACCACAGCTGCAGCAATACCGATCCACAGACCAAGTTGTTTTTTCTTTCCGCCCTGTGACTGCGCTGCCTCGCTGGCTTTCTGCTGATAGACCTCGGTCTGCGCCTCGTTCATGGCTGTCGCAGGTTTGCCTGCACCAGCATTCGCCACAATTGCTTTGCATAAAACACCTAACTGTGCAATTGCTTCTTCCCGTTTTGTATTCATCGCATCCAGCCAGTGCACGGTGGAGAGATAATACTTCATACCGGCGATTGGTTCTTCATCCGTCAGACGGAATGGAACGATCGTGACGCCGGAGCTGACTGCATTGCTGACTTCCCGCAGGACCTGCGGGGAAACATTAGAATCACGGGTGAAGATCAGAACCATAACCTTGGTGGCGCCGATCGCCTGAATAATGGAATCTGCCCAGTTTGCGCCAGGCACGATATCCCGCGGTGCATACCAGCATCGCAGCCCTTCGCTTTCCATATGTGCACAGATGGCGTCTGCTACGGGTTTATCCACATGGGAATAGCTGATAAAAATATCATGAGCCATAACTTATCTCCTGTATCAGTCGACCAGCTTCTCCTGGTTCATATCGTAATGGAATGTATAATGTTGGCCATTCCAGTCAAAGTTTACTTCAATGATGCCCTCGGACATACTTGCCTGAATATTTTCTGCACCGCCGGAGTAACCCTCGATGGAATCCATCGCCGTATTGATAGCTTTCTCAAATGGGTCTGGTGAGTTGGCTGGAACTTCTACGGCTTCAGGCGGAACATTTTTGCTGACGATCGCGCCTGTCGTGCCGTTCAGCACATAACTGCAGTCGATGTTGTTCAGTTTGAAAGAAATCTCAATGTTGCCGTCTGCATCCATGGCATGAACCATGATGTCATCTGCATATGCGAGAGAAAGATTCAGATCATCAAAAACCTTTTCTACCAGAACACTGCTGTCCAAAGGCTCTTTTGCCTGTTCCTCAGTTTGCTTTTCCGTCGGCTGTACAGCTTCTTTTGTCTGCGGCTGTGTTTCCGGCTCTTTCTTTCCGCCGCATGCGCACAGCAGGGATACTGCCAAAACGAAGATACAAAGAAGAGAAATTGTCTTTTTCATATCAATACTCCTTTCCATGTTGTATATATTGCGTAAGAGCTTACATAGTAAGTTAAGTTTAGTATAGCAGAAATGCTGAAAAAACAGCAAATACTTGTTTGTTTTTTAAAAATAGTGTAGTATTAATCAATTGCTTTTTAAATTAGAAAGATCGAAAGGATCTACCTATGAACATTATGGAAATACGCTGGCATGGAAGAGGCGGACAGGGTGCAAAAACAGCAAGCCTGCTTCTGGCAGATGCGGCGTTTATGGCGGGAAAATTTGTGCAGTCATTTCCGGAGTATGGTCCGGAACGGAGCGGTGCGCCTATTACGGCGTACAACCGTATTTCCGATGAGCGCTGCTCCATCCACTCCAATATTTATGAGCCTGACTATGTAGTAGTGGTGGATGAAACATTACTGGAAAGCGTGGATGTGACAGCAGGCCTCAAAGAAGAGGGCGGTATTGTGATCAACTCCGCAAAGAGTGCTGCAGAACTGCGTCCGCTGCTGCATGGATATCAGGGAAAGGTTTATACGGTGGATGCAGGGACGATCTCCCGCAAACATCTGGGTGACTATTTTCCAAATACGCCAATGCTGGCAGCCATCGTGGCGATCAGCGGATGTGTGGAACAGCAGGCATTTATGAAAGATATGGAAGAAGCCTATACCCATAAATTTGCCAACAAACCGCAGGTCATTAAAGGAAATCTGGATTGCCTTGCTGAAGCAATGCAGTCAGTCAGGGAATAGAGAAGGGTAAGAATGAACAAAAAAGCAAATGAGATCACAGAGCAGTCCACGTGGCAGGAATTGACCGTAGGCTGCGAGATATATGAACCGGGAACATCCCGCCTCACCCTGACCGGTGAGTGGCGGTCCAAGATCCCGGTATGGGATCCGGAAAAATGCCGGCATTGCATGATGTGCACACCGTTCTGTCCGGACTCCTCCATTCCGGTCACTGCTGGAAAACGGAGTGACTTCGATTACGATCACTGCAAGGGATGCGGTATCTGTTATACCGTCTGCCCATTCGGCGCGATCGAGTGGAAGGAGGTGCACTGATGAGCATTCGTGACAGAATGAGCGGTAACGAGGCAATCGCTACGGCTATGCGTCAGATCAATCCGGATGTTTTTGCAATGTTCCCGATTACCCCGTCCACGGAGATCCCGCAGTATTTTGCGCAGTATGTGGCAGATGGAAAAGTGGACACGGAATTCATCTGTGTGGAGAGCGAACATTCCTCCATGTCAGCTTGCATTGGTGCAGAAGCAGCGGGTGCGCGGGCAGTCACTGCTACATCATCGGCTGGGCTTTCCTTTATGAATGAGATGCTGTTTGTGGCAGCATCTGCAAGACTGCCGATCGTACTGGCTGTTGCAAACCGTGCCTTGACCGGACCGATCAACATCAACCACGATTATTCGGATTCCATGGCAGAACGTGATTCCGGTTTCATCCAGATCTACTCTGAGAACAATCAGGAAGCTTACGATAATTATCTGCAGGCTCATCGCATCGCAGAGACCGCAGATGTGCGTCTTCCGGTCATGATCTGTGAGGATGGATTTATCACCTCGCATGCACTGGAAAATATCGAGTTAGAATCCGATGAAGATGTAAAAGCTTTTGTTGGTGAATATCATCCGGAAGAGTATCTGCTTAAGGCAGAGAATCCGCTGGCAGTGGGACCTTACGGTGTTTCCAATTACTACATGGAAGCACGTGTGGCGCAGGCTGAGGCTATGAAAAATGCTAAGCGTGCGATCCTGGATGTGGCAGCAGATTTTGAAAAGACATTCAGAAGAAAATACGGTTTCTTTGAAGAATACAGAATGGATGATGCCGAGATGGCTATCGTGATCATGGGTTCTTCCGCAGGTACTGCAAAAGCAGCAGTTGATGAACTGCGCGCAGCTGGTAAAAAAGTTGGACTCATCAAGGTCCGTGTGTTCCGTCCATTCCCTGGTGAAGAGCTGGCAGAAGCATTAAAGAATGTGAAAGCGGTTGCAGTGATGGACAAGAGCGAAGGCTTTTCTGCAAACGGCGGTCCGTTATTTGCAGAGACGGCAAGCGCCTGCATCAATATGGAGCAGCGGCCGAAAATGATCGACATTGTTTTTGGCCTTGGCGGCAGAGACTTTACCGTGGATCACACACGCCGTGTCTTTGCACATTTGGAAAAGATTATTGAGACCGGAGAGATCGGTCCGACATATATTCATTTAGGTCAGCGTGATGACAGAAAGGAGGTGCTGTAATGGCTTACAATCTGAAAGAAGAAATGAGCAAAAAAGAACGGTTTGAAGCCGGGCACCGTCTTTGTGCCGGATGCGGCGCCGGTATTGTCTGCCGTGCGATGATGCGTGCGGTCGATCCGGAAGATCAGGCAGTCATCTGCAACGCGACCTCCTGCCTGGAAGTATCATCCTTCCAGTATCCGTATACTGCATGGCATGACTCCTACATCCACTCCGCATTTGAAAATGCAGCTGCAACAGCAGCCGGCGTTGAGAGCGCATACGTGGCGTTAAAGAGAAGAGGAAAGATCGATAAGAACTGCAAGATCATCGCTATAGGCGGTGACGGCGGAACCTATGACATCGGCTTCCAGTCTCTGTCCGGCGCAATGGAACGCGGCCATGACTTTACTTATTTCTGTTACGATAACGAAGCATACATGAATACTGGTACGCAGCGTTCTTCTGCAACACCGCGGTTCGCATCGGCAACTACGACGCCGTCCGGCATTGAGTCTGTAGGCAAGAAGCAGAATCAGAAAGACCTGACACAGATCATGGTGGCTCATGGCAGTCCGTATGTGGCACAGACAACGATGATCGGCACCTTCCAGGATTTCCATGAGAAGGCACACAAGGCGATCTACACAGAGGGACCGACTTTTGTTAACGTGCTGACGCCTTGTCCGCGTGGCTGGCAGTATCCGCCGGAGATCCTTCCGCAGATCTGCAAGACTGCAGTGGATACCTGCATCTGGCCGCTGTATGAAGTAGAAGAGGGCGAGTACCATCTGACGTACAAGCCAAAGAACAAACTTCCGGTGGAAGAGTTTATGAAGCTGCAGGGCAGATTTAAACACTGCTTTGCTCCTGGCAATGAATGGACCATCGAAGAGGCCCAGAAATATGTAGACCGTAAATGGGAAGAACTTCTGGAAAAATGTAATTAAAAAGATTCCCGCCAATCGGCGGGGATTTTTGATCTGTCTAAATTCTTGCTGAACTTTTACCGGCTTCTTCAGCTGCACGTTCCACTTTACAGCTACGGCGCTCCGGCATGTACGATGCCGGTATATTTTGCAATCTGCTCATCAAGCGTGACCAGGTTTTCAAGTGAAAGCTTGTGTACGTCATCCAGACCGGAGACCCGTGCGAAGGTTTTCAGTTCTTCGTTCGAAAGGATCAGGTAGTTTGCGATCCTCTGTGCAGCCTCTTCTATCTTAAGGCGTTCACGCAGCATAGGGTTCTGTGTTGCAATGCCGACCGGGCAGTATCCGCTTCCGCAGATCCGGTACTGCTGGCAGGCAGCCGCAATTAAAGGAGCTGTTGCAACGGCAATCGCATCGGCACCCATCGCCAGTGCTTTTGCAAAATCAGCAGAGACACGTAAGCCGCCTGTGATCACTAACGCAATGTCAGACTGAATGCTGTCCAGATATCTGCGTGCACGGGAAAGTGCATAAATAGTTGGAATAGAAGTAGCCTCACGGAGGAAGAGCGGGCTGGAACCCGTTGCACCGCCGCGTCCATCGATCGTGATAAAGTCCGGTGCTGCAAAGACAGCGTAAGCAATGTCTTTTTCAATATTGCCAGCCGCCAGCTTAATGCCGATCGGCCGTCCTTCTGAGCGCTCCCTGAGCATATCGACCATCGCCTTCAGGTCCTCTTTGGAGTTGATCTCCGGGAACTTGCTCGGGCTTTGAATATCTTCGCCCACATTCTTGCCGCGGATGGCTGCAATCTCTTCTGTGACTTTGCTTCCCGGCAGATGCCCGCCCATGCCAGGCTTTGTACCCTGACCGATCTTGATCTCAATCGCATCCGATGTCTTCAGATTTTCATCCGTGACGCTGTATTTATTCGGAATGTATTCGAAAATGTATTTATAGGCAGCCGTTTTTTCTTCCGGCAGGATGCCGCCCTCGCCGCTGCACATAGCAGTCTGTGCTTTGGCTGAACCCATCGCGAGAGCCGTTTTGATCTCTTTCGATAAAGCGCCGAAAGACATATGGGAAATATAGACCGGGCTTTCTAAGACCATTGGCTGCTTTGCGTTTTTGCCGATGATGGTCTGTGTGCTGACAGGATCATCATCATTGAGAGGCGCCGGATCCAGCTGCGCACCGAGCAGCAGGATATCCTCCCATTTTGGAAGCGGGAGCAGTGTCCCCATTGCAGCATGAAGGGACTCACCCTTCACAGCCATCTCGTGTATCTCTTCCATATACCTGGCGCATTCGTCCTGGCGCACAAGCGATGAATCGTAAGCAGGCGTTGGTTTTACATTTTCTTTCATATGATTCCTCCCAATAAAACTCCTTTGATTTTGAAAAGGAGCTGCCGCGTGACAGCCCCTTGTTTGTTACTCTCCGTGGCAGGTGATAAGCCATGGTGCCGGTTGGATATCGAAAGCGCCTTTCGCGTTCATCTTGGAAACCGTGATCTGCGTGATGTCGATTTCTTTCAAGTCCATTTCCCTGCAGATCTCGTTCATCCGTCCGGCCAGGTTGAAGTCCAGCGTATAGACGACAAACTCCATCTTCGGGTTCAGCTTCAAGAGACATTCCATCTCCTGTTCCATGCTGGCAGAGCCAACAAGCATGGTCGTGTCCGGGATCGGCAGTCCTTTCATCGACTCTTCATCCACATGATCGATGATGGTGATGTTGTTGACGCCGAACAGGTTCACGTTATCTTCCAGCGTTTTGCCATCGCGCTTATTGTATTCCACAGCGATGATGGAGCCTTCTCCATTATGAAGAGCAGCCTCAATGGCGATGGATTCTGCAGAAATGATACAGAGGTTTTTGCCTTCCGTGATCTCCATCTTGGAAAGGATCACGGCACGGATCTCAGAACCGACGTAATGAACGGAACCAGAGGCAAAGACCTGATTGTCCATACCAAACTTGTAGGTATTGCGCGCCTTCGGATTAACGATCAGCATGCCGGCCGATGCATTGATCCCGCGGTTGATCATATCGTAGACTTTGTTTTCTTTGATAGGACCGGATGGATCGGACCCCTCGTTGTAAACGACGGTGCACTCGCCAAGTCCTGCATTGAACATCCGATAGAAAATATCCGGATGACCAGCCTCTGTAAATACCAGCACGTGCCGGTGCGATTCTACGGTAGGAATCAGGTTTTTGTTTTTCCTGGTGATGTCAAGGATCTTTACTTTCTCCAGATCCACATCGTAGTTATCGTTGAAATAATTCAGCCAGTCTAATATATGCGTATTGGTAAAAAGATTATTTGTATTCATGACCATTCTCCTAAAACCGCGCGGCGATGCGGCACGCGCATAATTCATTACTATAATACCATAAAGGGGCATAGTGGAGAAACTTTTTTGTGATTTCACTATCCTTGCAAGAAACAATCGTCCATGATACGATGCGCAAAAGATTGTGATGCATTACACAAAAACAATGATGCGTGTAAGAGATTGAAATAACAGGAGAGAGAAATGCAGGAAATACTGATCAATCGAGTCTATAAACATTTTAAAGGCGACTACTATCTGGTAGTGGATTTCGCGCGCCATTCCGAGACGGATGAAACATACGTTGTCTATCGGAGACTGTACGGGGACGGCAGCCTGTGGATCCGCCCGTACGATATGTTCGCCAGCGAAGTGGACCACAACAAATATCCGGATGTCAAACAGAAATACCGCTTTGAGCTGCAGGAGATTGAAAGCGTAGCAAAGTAATTGAGATGCAAAGTAACTAAGCAGCAAGGAAACAGAAGTGGAACAGTCAGGAATGCAGGACTTTCAGAACATTGATGTCCGCATGAAAACGCATATCGTGCGCGTCGTGAATGATGAAGCGCTGATGCAGACTCTGAATGAAGGAAAACACAGAGCCGCGAAGTCTCTTGCGCAAAAAATCCTGAATGATTATCAGCAGCAGTTCGGTGAGGAACTGCAGATCAGTATGCGTTCCCTGGCCTGTGAGATCTACTGGCATTATTACGTGCTGAAAAAAGCTATTGCCATCGAGCAGCGGTTTGGCAAAAAGAAATTTACCAGCTGGCTGATCCGGCATATCGATGTGAGTGACTGCGGGGAAAAGAAAGAGGATACCAACCGCTGGGTTTGGGACCTGCTGTCGATCGTATTCTAACAAAAAAATCCCCTCATCTATGTGATGAGGGGATTGATTATTTAGTCGAATAATGTTCTTGCTTTCGGATAATGCAGAACAGGTCCTTCCAGACAGACATAAGTCTCATTGATCTTGCAGTGTCCGCATTTGCCTACGGCACAGCTCATCTTTCTCTCAAAGGATACCCAGATCTTATCTTCCGGTACACCTAACTTCATACATTCCAGAGCGGAGAAGTGCATCATTGGCGGCGGGCCGACGATCGCTACATTGTAATTGTCGCCAAAAGAATCAAATGGGACTTTGCTGATGTGTGCCGTTACCATGCCGGTTTCAAAGCCTGGCGCCTCGGAGGCGTCCAGCGTATAGATCGTGTGGAATTTCTCTGCCTTCGACCATTTTTCACGCTCTTCATTAAACAATGCGCCGCTGACATCCTTAAAACCGGAGATCAGATACAGCGATGCGATCTGATCCGGGTTATTGTAGAAATAGTTCAGTGTGGTCCGGACCGGTGCCAGTCCGGTACCGCCGCTGATGATCAGGAGATGATGATCTTCTCCGGCGAATGTTTCTTCCACCGGCCACCAGTGTCCATAAGGCCCGCGAAGGAACAGTGTGCTGCCCTCGCGCAGATCAAAGACACCCTGCGTCAGACGGCCGACTTTTCGGATGGTAAATTCCACGTAGCCGTCACCTTTGCCGCTGATAGAGATCGGTGCTTCACCAACCTTTGGAATGGAGAGCATGCAGAACTGACCATTATGTGTTGGTTTATCGAAAGCCACACGGAAGGTGAACTCTGCCTGTGTCTCATGCGTAACGCTTAAGATCTTGTGCGGCTCCGGTTTCATTATATTGACCATAGTATCAAATTGTTGTTGTTCGTTCATTTATTTCTCCAGTTTTTCTATTTCTTTTGTCAGGTCATTGACGGTATCAAAGAAGGAAATTTGCCTTGGACACCGCATATCGCATCTTCCGCAGCCGACACACATGTTTTCCTTGCCGAACCGTGCAGCAAAATCGTAATACTTGTGGAAGACTTTAAACCGCATATTGGCACCCTGTGTTTTCCGGGAACGTGCGCCGCCCGCGGTCTCCGTAAAGTTCGGGATCATGCAGGAAGACCAGACACGTCTGCGCTCGCCGTCCGGCTTGCCTTCTTCGTAAATAATATCGGATGTATCAAAGCAGCTGCAGGTTCCGCAGACGGTGTTGCATCCGCCGCATCCGATGCATCGCTCATCAAACTGAGTCCAGTATTCCATGTCGCTGATGGCTTTCAGATTAGCGCGGCTGATATCCGGGGCATGCATGACTTTCTTATTTTCTTTTACAAATTCCGGCTTGAAGTCGATCACCGTATCATTTCCGCAAGCACTTTCAAAGTATGATGCAAACGCAGGATCTTTGATCTCTACATAAGTATCTCCTGCGGTTCCGTCGTCCTTTTTCTCAAAACGGAACGCCATGCAGTAGTCATCCGTCTGATTGCTTCCCATAGAAACACAGAAACAGTTCTCAAAACTTTCTTTGCATTCCAGAAGAGCGAAGAAAACTAATTTGCGCATCCTTGCATAATAGAAGTCCGGATTTCCATTCTCCAAAAAGATTGTATCCAGACGGCGGATGGCATTGATGTCGCACGGCCGTGCAATGATCAGGATCTTCCGTTCATCTGTAAGCTGTTCTTCTTCCACTGTATCTGAGCGGAAGTACATCATGACCTGAGAGATTGGGTAATAAGCTTCCTTTGTGGAGAAGTCACTTTGACGGTCGGTTACGATCTCCGAGACCGAACTGATCTGAGAAAAACGTACATTCTTTTTTGCTTTATCCCACTTAGGTGCAAAGACCCGGTATTCCTTTGAAAGCGCATCCAGTATGCCATCCATTGTGAGAGCGTTAAGTTTATATCCCATTGTCTTTACCTATGCGCGAAAGAATGCCTGCTCAGCTTCCATAAAGCCCATGGTCATTCGCGCGACTCCTTTGTAAAAATCTCTTTCTGTGTATTTATAAATATCAGCTGCAAACTGCGCTGCCCAGTTGATCAGGTGTGTTTGGAAGAACTCGCACTGCTGTTTACGCAGATCATCTGCAGTGGCTTCATCTGCTGCGTCAGATTCCTCTTTCAGCAGCTCTGCCATAAAGTTAAGTTCCAGACCAATGTGGTCTTCCATGATCTTGAACATATCCTCCCGCATGGTCAGCCCCTTTGACGCATACAGTGCAGAAAGGTTCATCTGCAGGCTGCCTCCGAAAGCGCTGTCAAAACCGGTATAGATGGATTCATAAGGAAAAGCTGCTTTTCCTGCGGCATCACCGGCTGCCAGAAAGACTTTCGCATAATCAGCTGCCAGATCTTCCAGCAGGGCATGGACTTCTTCTTCCGACTTTCCTTCGAAACCAGCCAGGTAGGATTCGATCAGACGGAAGCCGGCGTTCAGATCCTGCTGCCAAGGTGTATTTGTTTCCGGGAAGGCCGGGAATGTCATCTTCTGCATGGAGGCGAGCATAGCTTCGTCAATCTCCTGAATGAAAACGGAGGCAAGGAAACGGTACATCCATTCCCGGTATTGATTCAGTTCTTTCATTTCTTTATTCATCTAACGTACCTTCCTTCAGTGCTTTCTCAAATGTATAAGGCATCATGTCGATCCACTTTGCGTTCTTCAGAATGAAGCGGCCGGAAGGCTGATTGCCAAAACGGTCCGGCAGCGTATAGACATGTCCTTCGTTTTCTGCAAGCAGACGGGATACTTCGCTGTCCGGGTCATCGATGTCGCCAAAGTGGAGTGCACCGCCGGCGCAGTTTCTGACACAGGCAGGTTCCAGACCTTCTTCCCGACGCTCGGCGCAGAGAGTGCATTTGTCCATGATGCGCATTTCCTGATTGTAACTGTTGCAGTGGAACGGGCATGCATTCATGCAGGCACGGCAGCCGATGCAGACATCCGGATCGATCGTGACCACACCATCCTCGTCATTCTTCATACATGCGGAGGTAGGGCAGACCTTTGTGCAGGCCGGATCTTTGCATTGCTGACACATCACCGGCAGATAGTACATTTCCAGATCCGGAAACGTACCGGTCGGGCCCATGGTATATAACGTACTGCGCGATCTTCCGAGCGCAATATTATGTTCCGTCTTACAGGCAATCTGACATCCGCCTTTACATCCGATGCAGCGGTCTACTTCCACTACAATTGCTAACTGACTCATCGCACACCTCCTATTTCACCAGTGGAAGCCAGGATTTGAAGTCTTCCGGTTTTGTCCATACACCCTTTGGCCCTTCTTCGGCCCGGGTGACCTTTACCTGATAAGCACGCAGCGTGTGCGTTCCGACAATATCGTTATATGGTGCTGTAGATTTGGACAGCACATTAACATTCATCTCCTGCCAGCCGTGCGTTTCCGTATTCAGCGTCTCTGGATTCCAGAACCGCTCCATGCAGACCGTTCCTGGTTTGATGCCTTTGGTTACCAGTGCTTTCGCGCGGATCTTGCCACGTTTGGATTCGATCCATACCCAGCTTCCGGTCTCGATGGCTTCTTTTGCCGCGTCTTCCGGACTGATCCACAGTTCCGGAGCCGGATACATTTCACGCAGACGCGGGATATTTCTGAGTGTTCCATGGTGGTAGAACGGCACACGGCCATTCGTCATGACAAGTGGGAATTCCTTTGCTGTCTCATCATCCCGGATCGGGCTCTCCACTGGTTCCAGATAATATGGCAGCGGATCATAATCTTTGGATGCAGGATCCATCGGGAACGGCATGAATGGCTGACCGCTCCGCCCAAGTTCGATCATCCGCTCGCAGTAGATCTCCAGCTTTTTGGATGGGGTATCAAAGCCCTTAGGAAGTCCGGTTGCAGGATCTTCCTGCAGATAAACGTAATAGGTCTTCCATTCTTCCTGACTCATATATTCGTAAGGAGATGCTTCCTGCAGTTCTTTCCATGTCATGCCGACTGCTGGTGTGAGCTGGTCGAAGAACTCTTCCATGGAATCCCAGTAGGCCATATCCTCTCCCATAAAATCTTTATCAAATGATTTCTGGCACATTTCGTGTCCGCGCTCTGCGCAGGCTTTGGCCAGATTGGACCAGATGACGGTCTCGTCTTTTGTTTCCCAAAGATGAGCAACCTGTTTACGGGCGACCAGCGTGTTGCAGGTCTCTACGATCATTTCTGTCTCCAGCCATTCCTCTGTCGGCAGGATCACGTCTGCGTAAGCAGAGAAGGAGGTTGGGTACATATACATGTGAACAATAAACTCCAGCTTATCGATGGCGTCTTTCCAGCGGCCGGCCTCTGCCAATACGCCCAGCTTGTTGCCGGAACGGTCGATCCAGACTTTTGGCTGATAAGGTTTGCCGGTCAGGATTGCATCCAGCACACTGCCAGGATGGCCGGCATACCAGATGCTCAGGCCCTTGAATTCCTTTCCGCCTAGACGTTTTTGGAACTGTTCCTCTGGCAGGCACTTTTGTGCAACTGGAACAGGATAGTTTGGAACTTTCAGCACGCCGCTGGTGCGGAAGCGCTGCATCGGGACGCCCGGTTTTTCCATGTTGCCCATCAGCATATCCATGGTGTCTGCAGCCATTGCTGCCTGTACGGAGTTTGGTGTCTGGTCTGTTGCCACGCCCAGACAAAGTCCGCTCGGGGAGTTGTCTGTGTAAAGACGGATCGCTTCTTCTATTTTGGCCGGGTCCAGCTGGCAGATCTCGCCTGCTTTCTCCAGCGTGAATTCATCTGCGCGCTCCAGCAAAAGCTGTGCGCCTGTCTTATATATTTTCCCGTTGATCTTATAAGAACCAAACAGGGCGATGTCCAGATCATCCTGGTATGGATAAATAAGAGCTTTTGCGGATGATGTCTTCTGATCCCAGACAGTGAAGATATCGACGCCATTTGCATCTGCCTTATCCTTAGCCAGGCCCAGTTCGCATGCGCGGATCATTTCCTTTGTATCCGGATCGACCAGATAAGGAAGGTTGGTCCATTTCAGAACAAAGTCGTGATCGTACAGTTTATTAGTCAGGATATAACGGATCCAGGCCAGCATCAGTGCGACATCGGTACCCGGACGGATCGGCAGCCAGACGGTTGCTTTGGCAGCATCCGGCGTAAAACGCGGATCGATCACAACGGTCTTAACGCCCTTTGCACGCAGTTCATTGACCATGCGCCCGCCACTGGAAGGGCAGGAGAAGGAAGGATCCGTTCCCCAGAGCACGAGTGTCTGAATTGGATTGTGTTCTTCATCATAAAATTCCAGACAGTTGGAATCGGCTATGGAATTATCGCTTCCACCATACATCATGGCTGCAGCCAGTACACGCGGCAGATAGCATTGCGCACAACCTGGTTCAAACCAGTTTGGTGTGCCAAAGATATTACAGAAGCGGGCGATGCTCCAGATCTCCGGATTGCCGCCTCCGCCGGTAGAGCAGAAGACATACTCTGCACCGAAATCTTTTTTGACCTGCATCAGCTTATCAGCGATCATGCCCAGCGCTTCATCCCAGGATGCCCGGCGGAATCTTCCACCGCCTCTTGCACCGACACGGATCAGAGGGTATTTATTTCTGTTTGGATGATATAAAGCGGAGATACCTGAAAGACCCTTCGCGCACATTTTGCCTTTGCTCATCGGGTCGGCCGGATTGCCTTCCAGACGGATGACACGTCCGTTTTTTACATGAGCCAGCACACCACAGTTTGCGATGCATGCGCGGCAGGCTGTGGAAACGATCTTTTCCTCGTCAGATACTTTTATGACTTTCGGTTCGCCTTTTGTGAAAAATGTTTTTTCTTCAGCGGCCTCTTTCAGACCGGAAATGGATATTGCCTGTAAGTATTCGTTTGCGTTCATGCTGCTTCTCCGTATTATGGTTGTTGTTATGTTTATATAATATATTCCAAAACGCTTGCAATCAATATCAATTTATGATATAAATAATTCCGAAAGAGAATTAATCGTACAAAACGGACAATATTTACCACAAAATGGCCTTGATTCATTCGAATAACCGATCATTCGGAAAGGAGACACTATCATGACAGAAGATCAACTCTTATATTTTACCTCGATCGTGGAATGCGGCAGTTACAGCGAAGCCGCACTGGACCTGAATATTTCCCAGTCCACCATCAGCAAACAGGTCGCACAGCTGGAGAGTGAACTGAATGTGAAACTGTTTGACCGTTCTACACGAAAAGCATCTCTGACACAGGAAGGCGAGGCACTGTATCCGGAAGCAGCAGCACTGCTGACACAGATCAAAGCTGTGAAAAATCATGCAGCCGCATTGAGTCTTGGCGGCAGAAGAAAGATCGATATCATCGCACTGCCGTTTGTAGGCAACCTCAACTTTTATGTTCCGATCTTCACATTCGAAGACAGCCACTTAAACTGTGAAGTGCATCTGTATGAAATGGAAGATAATGAACTGTATAAAAAGATCGCTGCAAAAGATTTTGATATTGCGATCTGCTATTTCGATCCGGAGCAGATGACCAATAATATCCGTTTCTATCCGATCATCGAAAACGAAATGGTGGCAGCTGTACATAAGAGCAGCCCGCTTTCCCAGGAAAAAGCACTGACACCGCAAATGCTTGATAAAGTCCCTGTGATGGGAACACAGGATTTCACTACACTGAACAAAGTATACGAATTATATTTTAAGAAATTTAATGTGACGCCGCACGTGTTCTTCCGTTCCAGACCACAGACCCTTTTGGGGGCAGCTGCAGCAAAGAAGAGCGTTGCGCTGTTAGACCGTCTGCATGCTAACATGTTCCGGACACCGGCAGACATTTCGCTGATCCCGTTTTCACCGAGTTTGAAATGCGCAGTCGGTATCGCTGTGGATGAAGAAAAAGCAGATGACCCGGTCATCCAGGAACTCATCGAAACGCTGTCACATTAATCAGTCAGTTCCTCGACATCCTTGACAAAATTTGAAACTGGGATCTGGCCTGCTTCCTGGACTTTGTCCATGTAATCCTTGGCTTGTTCCAGAGCGGCCATGATCATTTCAACCGAATTTTCAATGCCGTAATCAGAGGTGTGCAGCGTCATTCCGTAATGCGCTGCAAGACCCCAAGGCATGTTGGTGAAATGCTTGCAGTATGCAGCCCGGCTGAGATCTTCCTTTTTTACAAGTTTACGAGCATCATCGAAAGAAAGATGGTGCTCTTTTGCTATACGCTCTGCACGGAACGAACGGTCCGCGGAGAGAAATAGGTTTAATGTATTTGGACGGCCTTTCAGAATGTAGCCGCCCAGACGGCCAACGATCACACAGCTTTCCTTTGCTGCCAGTTCGCGGATGACCTTGACCTGGCTACGGAAGATGTCCTCTTCTTTGGAACGGATCTGCGTTTCCGCGTTGTTGTTGCGGATCCATTGGGAGATCAGGCCGACACCCATACGCTCTTCATTTTTCTGCACTTCATCTGCCGGCAGCCCCATCTCTTTTGCAGTCTCAGAGATGACTGCATAGTCATAAAACGGAATGCCCAGACGCTTTGCAACTTCCTCGCCAATCTTATGCCCGCCGCAGCCGAGCTCCCGCTCGATCGTAATAACAAGCGGATATGTGGCACCAGCCAGTACCGGGGATTCTGGCATATCCGGAGAGATCTCCAGAAACTTGTCCAGAAAATGAATGTGGCGGTTGTAGAAACGGGTGAAAAATCCTACCAGAAAAGCGGCGATCACGGTTCCCTCGCGTACACCGTTTAATTTATGGAAAACAATAAAGGAAATAGCCGTACTGAGGGCAATAAACACCCAGTCGATGATGATCTTGACTGTACCGAATTCCAGATGCAGTTTTTCTGAGATGGCACTGATGGCGCCTTCCGCTGCCATCAGGATCAGAGATGCTTTTACTTCCAGAAAAACGCCTAAAGCCATGATCAGACAGCTGACAACACATAAAAGAAGTTTCAGCCAGTATGCGTTGATCTGCAGCGGTGCAACAATAGCCAGTGTCAGATCAGTGAAATAACCAAACGCGAAAACCACCACCAGCTGCAGAAGATTGATCAGTTTAAAGTTTTTGCGCAGCAGCAGGATCTGCACGACGACAAACAAGGCATTGACGATCATCGTGAAGGTTCCCATGGATAACGGAAGGAACAGGCTGAGCACATAGGATAGGCTGGCGGACGGAGAAACACCAATGCTGGACTTGGAGGACAGCGCGATGCCGAACGCCAGAATAAAAAGACCTGCCGCAAGGACTGCCAGTTTTTTTAGAAATAGTGGGAAGGTCATTTTTGTATTCATGATGGTATTCTAACAGAGAAAAAGGGAAATTCCAAGAGTTAGAACTCCCGCATTATTGATAAAACAGGCAGTTTTTGATATATTTTATAGCGTATAGGATTTGGATTTGTTAGCAAAAAAGAAAGGCGGCGAATATGGAATATACGACCATACAGGGAACCGGACTTCGCGTTTCTAAAATGTGCCTGGGCACCATGATGTTTGGTGGCCAGACAAGCAACGAGGAATCTGTAGAGATCGTCCGGTATGCGCTGGAAAACGGCATCAACTTTTTTGACACAGCAAATATTTATACGCAGGGTAAAAGCGAGATGCTTTTGGGCGAAGCGCTGAAAGGACACCGCGAGGAGGCGGTGATTGCGACTAAGGTAGGAGGCCCGTCCTGGAAAGGGGAAAACGGAAGAGGCCTTGGAAGAAAACATGTCATGGCCAGCGTGGAAGTTTCATTAAAACGTCTTCGTACGGATTACATTGATATCTTCTATATGCATTTTCCGGATCCGAACACGCCGATGGAAGAGACCATCGAAACGATGGACGAGCTCATCCGTGCCGGAAAGATCCGTTACTACGGTGTCAGCAATTACGCAGCATGGCAGATCTGCAGCATGATCGAAAAAGCGCAGAAGATGCAGCGCCACGCACCGGTCATCACCGAGTCGGTCTACAACGCACTGACACGCGGAGCTGATGAGGAACTCCTTCCGTTCCTGCGCAAATACAATATTGGCATGGCGGCCTACAATCCGCTGGCAGGAGGTCTTCTGACCGGAAAGCATACCAGAGAGAAGGCGGTGCCGGGCACCCGTTTTGATACAGAGCAGGGATACCGCAACCGTTACTGGAAAGAAGAAAACTTTGATGCGATCGAAACACTGGAACAGATAGCTTCTGAGAACGGCATGTCCATCCTGGAACTGGCGATCCGCTGGATCCTATCTGAGCCGGCAGTAACCAGTCCGATCATCGGCGTCAGCCGCCTGGAGCAGCTGAAGCAGAATATCGAGATCGTGGAAAAAGGTGCACTGGAGCCGCAGATCAAGGAAGCGTGCGATGGTGTATGGAGCCGGATCAAAGGCGACTATTTTAGTTATCACAGATAAAAAACCGGAGGCATAAAATATGGGAATTAACTGCCCGTCATGCGGCGGGAAAATGGTGTTTGATATTGCAGAGCAGCAGCTGAAATGCGAATACTGCAATAGCAGACTGACGATTCAGAAATACAAATCAAATAACGAAGGCGAACAGCAGCAGATGACCTACGACACGGTCGTCTATACCTGCCGGAACTGCGGCGCAGAACTGACAGCGCCGGATGAGCAGACGGTTGCTTACTGTGCTTACTGCGGAAGCGAGCAGATGCTTACCGCAAAACATGAGCAGACCTTGCGGCCGAAAAACATCATCCCGTTCAAGAAGACCAAAGAGCAGGCGATGGAACAGTACGCAAAAGCGCTGAAAGGAAAGTTCTACGTTCCGAAGGAATTTAAGGATCCGAATTTCCTGGAAGGATTCCGCGGCATCTACCTGCCTTACTTCTCTTATAACGCACTGGTGGCAGACCGCGAGGTGCAGATGGAAGGAACGGCCAATTATACGAGCGGCGGTTACGATTACAGCGAAACATACCGGGTGAATGCGCATCTTGGCGGCTACTCTTCTGATGTAAACTTTGATGCATCGGCTGCGTTTGATGACACGCTTGCAAACGAGATCGCACCGTTCAACGCAAAGGATATGAAAGAGTTCCACGAAGGTTATCTGGCCGGCCTTTATGCAGATAAGGCCACCACGGACGAGCGGACTTATATCCAGCAGGCAACAGAGCTGGCTGTCGATTCGGTTTACAAAGAGATCAACCGCAAGATCGGCAAGGCAAAACTGAAAGAAGAAAAAGATCCGGAGATGCGCAAGGCACAGGTTGGCATCTCTGCAGTGGACTGCGAAGTCTCTTACTTCCCGGTCTGGTTTTTGACCTGGCGGCATAAAAAGAGAGTTGCATACTCTGTTATGAACGGACAGACCGGCAAGATAGCGGTGGATATCCCGGTCAACAAGAAGATGTTCTTCCTTGTTTCACTGATCGCAGCAGTGGTGATCTTCCTGGCACTTTACTTCCTGCCGATATTTATTCTGCCAAAGACACTTGCCAGCATCGCGGCTATCATCCTGGTGATCTCCAGCATTCTGCTTCGGAATGAGATCAAGAAGATCTATGTCCGCGAAAGTCATATTTATGATTACGGTGACACACAGCATAAAGCGAAAAAGAAAGTCACAAAAGCAAAAGAATCAAGCGCTTATATTGCTAGTAATCAGCCGGTGAAAAAGAAATCATGGGGGCTGATCGCCGTCATCATTCCTGCGATGTACGTTCTCTTCTATATGATCTTCGCCGTTCTGAATGGGGGCTTCCTGCAGTCACTCTTTTCCGGCGGAGGCGGCTCAGCCGTTTTCTCAATCGCAATGCTGATCCAGCTGATCTTTTCTGTCTTCACCATCATTCATGCTGTACAGATCGAAAAGAAGAGCGCGATCATTCCGGCCATTCTGGCGCCGGCGGTACTTGTTTTTGGCATTTTCGTTTTTGCAAAGAATTCGCCGTATGACTACTGGTACTACAGTGCTGCACTGGCTTGCCTGGTTGCAGTGATCATCAACTGCCTGTCGTGCATCAACTATTTCAATTATCTGACCACACGGCCGGTACCTAATTTCTTCAGAAGGGAGGGCGCAAACAATGCAAAATAAGAAACTCTCTCTCGATACATTTTCTAAATTTGGTCTGGCTCTGCTGCTGGCAATGTTTGTTCTGGCATTTTCACTTCTTGCGCCAGTGACAGCTTTTGCAGCGGATGACAATGATTATCAGGTGATCATTGAAGATCAGGCAGATCTGTTTACGGACGCACAGGAAGCGGACCTTAAGGAACAGCTCAAAGGCATCCTGCCGTACGGCAGCGCTGCCATCGTCACAAATAATGAGCAAAACTACGACGCACATGCATTGGCAGAAAGACGGTTCCGTGAGTTCTTCCTGAATCATTCTGCAACGCTTCTGATGATCGATATGTATAACCGCAGGATCGAGATTTTCTCTGACGGTGCGATCTATAAGACGATCACCCGCACGAGAGCGAATGAGATCACGGACAATATTTATAAGTATGCTACTGCCGGCGATTATTATATGGCTGCAAAGAAGACCTTCGAGCAGATGGAGACCATCCTGGAAGGCGGCCGGATAGCGACCCCGATGAAGTACGCAACAAATGCGGCATTTGCCATCGGCATCGTTCTGATCATCAACTTCATCATTATCACCGCGCAGAGAAAGAAGAAAAACGTGACAACGCTGACCAACGCGCTTGCATATGAAGGCGGCAGAGGACGCATCTCCGCAGTGAAGAGCGTCAATTCCGTCATGACATCGCAGCGGAAGACCAGACACGTGGAATCTTCCGGCGGTTCCTCCGGAGGAGGAGGCGGTGGTTTCTCCGGCGGCGGCGGAGGCGGCGGCTTCTCCAGCGGCGGAGGCGGCGGCCACAGCTTCTAATTTTAGATTATTACTCCTATTTGACGCATTGCGTGAAATAGGAGTAATTTTTGGCTCGAAAATTACTCTTATAAAACTGAATTGGTATCAATTACTCTTATGGAGGGAAAAAGTGAAATTGAGAATAATATTTAGCTCAAAAATTATTCTCAATAAATCAACAATGTGTCAATTATTCTTATAGAGATAAAAATGTAGATGGAGAATAATGATAGAGCCTTTAAATTATTCTCAGCTTGATAAAGGTGTCATATAAGATGAAAACGGCTGTTTTTTGTCCATTTTTGCCCCAAAAAATTATTCTCAGATTTAAAAAGCATGAAATAGAGAATAATCAGCCTGAAAAGGAGTAAAATGCCGGCAAAATTGCCAAAACGGTGCGGATGAATACTGAAAAAAGCCTTGAAAATGCCCCGGATCAGCTCAACAATCCCTTTAAATAAAGGAAAAACCGGCACGTATCGAAAAAGTACAAAGAATTAGCACTCACCTCTTGACAGTGCTAACAACAAGTGCTATAACGTAGTTGAACAAAGGAACAGAGTGATTCGCAAGAATCTACGATCCTCCGTCCCAATGCTCATAAAAAGAAAAGTTCTTTATATGAGAAGGAGGAATGACCTATGTTGTTACCAAGTATTTTCGGAGAAAGCTTACTGGATGATTGGCTGGATTTCCCTGACATGAGGGATTTCGGCAATGTTGAAAAGAAGCTGTACGGCAAAAATGCCGCCCACATCATGAAGACCGATGTGCATGAGCACGATGAAGGATTCGAGTTGGATATCGACCTTCCGGGATTCAAAAAAGAAGAGATTCAGATCGACCTGGAGAATGGTTACCTGACCATATCTGCAGCCAAAGGTCTGGAGAGCGATGAGAAGAATCAGAAAGGAAAACTGATCCGCAAGGAGCGTTATTCCGGCTCAATGCAGAGAAGCTTCTTCGTCGGCAAAGAGCTGAAAGAGGAAGATATCAAAGCCAAATTTGAAGATGGCGTTCTGAAATTATCTGTGCCTAAGAAGGAGGCAGAGAAAGTACCGGAGAAGAAACGGATCATGATCGAAGGATGATGTCACAGCCGTTGACGGATTCTTAAAACAAGAGTAAACTAAACCATAGTTAAGGCAACGGGGTCTTTAACATAGCTGTTAAAGATCCCGCTTTTCATTTTTGGATTTGCAAAATGTGCGGAATTGCAGGCTATGTCAGTGAAAACAAAATAGAGCCGGCTGTATTGAAAGCCATGACTGAACGGATCGCGCATCGCGGGCCGGATGGGGAAGGCTTTTTTGTGGACGATAAATGCGGCCTGGGACATCGGCGCCTGGCTATTATCGATCTGAAGACAGGCGACCAGCCAATCTATAACGAAGACAAAACTATCGTCGTTGTCTTTAACGGCGAGATCTATAACTTCCAGACACTCAGGCAGGAGCTGGAGGAAAAAGGCCATCGCTTCCAGACACAGACAGATACAGAAGTTCTTGTACACGGTTACGAGGAATGGGGCGGCGCGCTGACAGAAAAACTGCGCGGCATGTATGCGTTTGCCATCTGGGATACGGTAAAAGAAAGCCTTTTCCTGGCAAGAGATAAGTGGGGCATCAAGCCGCTTTATTATTATCAGACAGACCACAGCCTGCTGTTTGCATCGGAGATCAAAGCATTCCTGGATCATCCGGATTTTCAGAAGCAGCTGAATGAAGAGATCCTGGCTGCTTATCTTTGCTTTAATTCCGTTCCGACGAAAGAGACGCTGTTCAAAAACGTTTTCCGGTTGGAGCCGGGGCATCGGATGATGTATCAGGCCGGGAAGATCACGATCGAAAAATTCTTCGAGCTGGATCTGGATGATGCAGCCGCCAGCAAAACTTACGACCCTGAGGCAGCTGCACAGGAGATCCGCGCGGCAATGGAAGATTCCGTGAAAGCCCATGGGTTTGCGGATGTAGAAATAGGAGGGTTCTTATCCAGCGGCATCGACTCCTCCTATTTGGTTTCTTTGGCCAAACCGGACAAAACATTTACTGTCGGATACGATGACCCGAAATACGATGAGATCTCCTACGCAAAAGATCTGGCAGAAAAGCTGCAGATCAAAAACTTCTCACGGACGATCACAAAAGAGGACTACATCAAAGCGTTTCCGGATATCGTTTATCACATGGATGAGCCGTTAGCGGACCCATCCGCGATCGCTCTCTACTTTGTGGCGGAAACTGCAGCTAAACAGGTGAAGGTCGTGACCAGCGGGGAAGGCGCGGATGAATTATTCGGCGGCTATCTGACTTATCGCGAAGAGATCGACCAGCAGGGCTATATGAAGATTCCGTTCCCGCTGCGGCGTGCGGCATCGGCCATCGCAGGACTTTTCCCAGAATTTCCCGGACGCAATTTTATCTACCGCAGAGGCAAAACGCTAGAAGAATATTACATCGGACTCGGCCGGGTGTTTGAAGACAAAGAAGCGGTATCGATCCTGAAAAATAAAACGCAGATCTCAACAAGGGAGATCTTAAAACCATATTATAAAGCACATGCGAAAGATTCCAATCTGGTCAAACGCCAGATCATCGATTATTATTTCTGGCTGGTCCGTGATTTCCTGCATGCAGTGGACCGCAATACGATGATGTTCGGCCTGGAGGCACGGACGCCGTTCCTGGATGATGCGGTTTATAGTGTTGCACGTACACTTCCGCAGGAAGCGAAGATCAATAAAACAACCACCAAACCGGCGCTGCGGCTGGCGGCATCCAAAGTGATCCCGAACGAAGCTTATAAAAAGAAAAAACTGGGGTTCCCGGTTCCGCTGCGGGAATGGATCAGGGAAGAGGATCTGTATCAAGAAATCAAAAGGGCTTTCAACAGCCCGGCAGCAGCGCGTTTCTTTGATGTTTCAAAGATCAACCGGCTGCTGGAGCAGCACAAGAGCGGCAAGAAAGACTGCTATAAAAAAGTGTGGACCATCTACACCTTTTTGGTCTGGTATGAGCAGTTTTTTGAGTGACTTATTTCTTGAATTTTTCTGAAAAACACAATATATTAATCATAGAAACACAAACGTTCCGTTGGCGGGGTTTCGCCGATGAAACGGGTTTTCTGAAATAGAAGGGCAGGGAAGCAAAACGGATAAAGGGGTGTCCGGCTTCCAATGATTGGAAAGGAGATACGGTATGGACATTAAAGCAAAAGTAGAAGAGATCCTTGCAAAGGTAAAAGGTGATGATGGATTCATTGCAAAATTCAAAGAGGATCCGATCAAGGCAATCGAAGCAATTATCGGCAAAGATCTGCCGGATGAGCAGCTGAAAGCTATCGTAGAAGGCGTCAAAGCAAAACTGTCTCTGGATAAAGACGGTGACGGCAAGCTGGATGTCGTGGAAGGTCTGGAAGAAAAAGCCGGTGACATCGGCGGCAAGATCAAAGACGCAGTTGGCGGCCTTGGCGACAAAGCTGGTGATCTGAAAGATAAGGTTGGAGATACAGCTGGCGATATCGGTGAGAAGATCGGAGATATTGCAGGCGGTATTGGCGAGAAACTGGGCGGCATCTTCAAAAAAGACTGACGCGCAGCCGAATGCACAACCAAACGATTGACACACAGGTAATTAAAAAAGGGGCTCAGCAGAGCCCCTTTTTTATGAATCGAAATTCGATTATTTAGATCTTTCCTTCAGCCAGTCGATGATGCCAGGAATGATTTCCTTGCGGGATCTGGAAGAAGTGAACATTCCGATGTGGCCTGTTGCGAAGTGCAGGAATGTCTTGTCTTTGCTTCCAAGAGCATCCATGAACGGTTCGCTTGCGGACAGCGGAACCAGGTGATCTCTGTCTGCGCATGCGCAAAGGACAGGAACCTTGATGTTCTTCAGGTTAACTTTGTTGCCGCCAAGTTCAAGCTCGCCCTTGATCAGCTTGTTGTCCTGATACATATCTTTGATGAACTGGGACAGAGTAGCACCAACCTGTGCCGGGCTGTCGAATGTCCATCTCTCCATACGGATGAAGTTCGTCAGATAATCTTTGTCCATCCACTTGTCTGTCATGCCGACGTATTTATCCATCGTCAGAGCCAGCGGTTTCAGGATCAGGTAAGCAACGTTCATAACATCGCCAGGAACAACACCGTCATAAGCTTCGATCAGAGAATCGATGTTCATGAAGCGGCTCCAGCGGAACAGCATACCATCGTTGGAAGAGAAGTCGATCGGAACAACCAGAGTAACCAGGTTCTTGATCTTCTCCTGATGCAGTGCAGTGTAGATGGTAGAGAATGTACCGCCCTGGCAGATACCAAGGATGTTGATCTTGTCTTTCTTGGTCTCTTTGCGGATGAAGTCTACACACTCGTCCATGTACCAGTTGATGTGGTCATCCAGAGTCAGATACATATCTTCAGCTGTCGGATAACCCCAGTCGATGATGTAAACATCCAGACCTGCTTCCAGGAAGCTCTTGATAACGCTGCGGTCCGGCTGCAGATCCAGCATGTACTGGCGGTTAACCAGTGCGTAGGTGATCAGCAGAGGAACTTTCACTTTTTTGCTTGCCGGAACCAGTGGGACATAATGGAACAGTCTCATCTTGCCAATGCGAAGAACTTCTTCTTTTTCAAGCTGATCGCTTTCCACATCTTCTGGTTTCAGGCTGAGCAGTGTCTGCATTCCGTTCAGGATGTTCTCCTGCATTTCCTGCATCTGCTCCATGTATTTTGCAGGGTCAAACTGCTGGGTAAGAGCTACAGCATTCTCCATCCAGTCTTTCTGGAATTCCTGATACTGTGCAAGGCTTTTCTCAAAAATGTTCTCGCTCATTATTTCTTACCTCCCTTTTCTTCTAAAGCAGCTACTGCTTTCTTTAAATCGCGAACTTCTTTACGCAGATCATAAACAGTTCTGTAAAGGCTCTTCATATCTGTGTTTGTCGGGATCGGTAAGAATGCAAGCATGCGCTCGTAAACTTTGTTCTGTGCGATCATGTACTGTGCATATCTGTCAGAGAAGTCATCGAAAACTTTTGCAAACTCATCAGTTGAAAGAAGTTTCTCGTATGCATCTTCTGTAACGGAATACCATACATTGTAGAAATCACGGAAGGTTGTCAGGGAGACGCCTTCTTTCAGGTCCTCCTGAACTTTTTCTGCGATCTTCTCAAAGCTTTCCTGTCCGGTCTTGTTGATGACTGCCATCAGCTCGCCCATGGAGATCATAGCTTTGTTCCATGTGTTCATAGCTTTCATGTAGTCTTCGTTAGCTTCGCGGTTCAGGCCCATGCCGTAGATGGTGAAGTATTTTTCAACGCTCTCAGCATATTTGTCCTGATACTGTTTGAAGAAGTCGATGTAAGCATCCGGATCACCTTTTGCAAGACGCTCCATGATATCAGTGTCGATCTCAACCCATGGAGATACGAACTGTTTGTAGTACTCAACCATCATGTTCATGAAGTCGGTCGGTTTTGCCAGGAATGCCTGAACGTTCTCCGGGAACAGACCCTTCAGAATGTCAGCCATAACATCGTTGAACTTCTGCTGGAAATCCTGAACCATAGCGGTCGGATCACCAAAGCTCTTCCACATATCAAATACCTTTGTGAAAGCTTCGAAGCCAGGAACCTTGAATGGAGCCAGCTCAGCGAATTTTTCCGGATTCGGCATCATCTTTGCGAAAGAATCCCAGTAGTTGTTCATGCCAGGGAACATGGTCGGGAAGGATTTCCAGTACTCGCTCATGTTCGGAAGCATCTTCTGGAAGCTCTGCCAGTACTCACCCATGTTAGGCATGTTCTCGGTGAAGCCTTTCCAGTACTCCATGAACGGATTCTTCTCAGCAAATTCTTTCCATGTTTCCATCATTTTGTCTACGTCAGCAAAATTCTTCCAGTATTCCATCATCTTGTCAGCATCAGCAAACTGTTTCCAATAATCCATCATTTTTGCAGCGTCAGCGAAGTTTTTCCAATAGTCCATCATCTGTGCTGCGGTTGGCATGTTCTTGAAATAGTCCATACCCGGCATTTTGTCAGCAAAGTCTTTCCAGTAATCCATAACCGGATTCATGGCTGTGACAGCTGGCATGGAAGATGCCATAGTCTTCCAATAGTTCTCTACGTTCGGAACCATTGCTTCCATTGCCTTGGTGTATGTTTCAGCACCAGGAATGTTCTTAGCGATTGCTTTGTAAGCGTCGCTGTTCAGCATCTGATCCATGTTGTCATTCCACAGTTTGAAAAACTGCTCCTGATAATCCATAAACGGATTGTTGCTCATGATTTATTTCCTCCTACTTTGATTAAAAAAACTGCGGGTTAGTTAGCTTTTGGCGGCATAACAGTTGCCGTTCCTTTGATAACAACATCACCATTCTGATTGGTAACGGTAGTGTCAAGGATAAGTCTGTTCTTTTCTTCGATGCGCTCTGTGACAGTAGCAGTAGCTGTAACCGTATCGCCAATGAATACCGGTTTCACAAATTTGAGTTCCTGTCCCAGGTAGATCGTGCCAGGTCCCGGAAGATGCATTCCCAGTACACAGGAGATAAATCCTGCAGAGAGCATACCGTGTGCGATGCGCTGTCCGAACATGCCTTCTTTTGCTGCTTCAGCATTGATGTGTGCCGGATTCATGTCACCACTGATACCTGCATACAGGATGATATCTGTTTCAGTAACTGTCTTGGTGAATGATGCGGAATCGCCAACCTGAATAGTATCAATTGTTCTCATAGTTGTTCCTCCTAAAAAAATTAAAGCGTGGTCCAATTTTCTGTTCCTAAAAATTACGCAACTAAAATACATAAGGCGAGATTCGCCCAACCTTATACAAAATAGTAATATGTTTTTTTTGAAAACACAACAGACTATTACGAGTCAAATGACTACAAAGCAACGGTATTTTTAAAACTGTTGATTATTTTCGACAACTTTTAGTAATTTTTCATAAAAAATTTTTTTATTTTTGTATGTGTCGTAAAAATTCAGCATTTTTATTTTCTAATTTTGAATCAGGTCATTCAGGCAAAAAAATAGTTGCATACTGCCGGATTATCTTTAGAATAAAAACGACAAAAGCAACAGGATGGGAAAAATGGAACAATACAAACAACAGATCATAGAGACGGAACGAATAAAGACAGCTTATTACCGGGTAGGAGAAGGAAACAAAAAGAAACTGCTTGTTTTGCATGGCAATCTTTCCTCCTCGGTATTTTTTATGCCGCTTGCACCATATTTGGAAAAGGACTATGACATCGCAGTCCCGGACCTTAGATGCTTTGGAAACACACAGCCGCTTCCGGTCGATGCGACAAGAGGTTACCGTGACTGGAGCGATGACATCTACGCATTCTGCCAGGCCATCGGCTGGAAACACTTTACACTTTTGGGATGGTCCATGGGCGGCGACATTGCAATGCAGTTTGTGATCGATCATGGCAAGATGGTGGACAGACTGGTATTAGTTGCGCCGGGATCTCCGTATGGATTTGGCGGAACGATCGATGAAAAAGGAACACCGCATTCTCCGCTGGGATTAGGATCCGGCGGCGGCAGCGCCAATCCTGCATTGCTCTTCCCGACAAGTATGGGAAGCCGCCTGGTGCTGCGCGATCTGCTGAACCGTTTCTTATTCCGGCCGGAATTCCGGATGAGTCTGGAATGGGAGAACCGGTTTATTGATGCTACATCGCAGATGCGGATCGGCATTGATTATTATCCGGGCAATTATGAAACATGCGCTAAATGGCCGTATGTAGTTGCAGGAGATAAGGGCGTCTTAAATACGATGAGCCCTAAATACGGCAACCTGGAAGCCTTTCTGGATATAGAGAAAAAACCGGAAGTACTCTGGATCCACGGTGACTGTGATAAGATCGTTTCGGATGAGTCGATGATGGAGTTCGGGTATCTTGGCAAGATCGGTATGGTGCCTGGCTGGCCGGGAGAAGATGAATACCCGCCTCAGCCAATGATCAAACAGACACGCTACTTTTTTGAGCAGTATAAAAAGAAGGGCGGATTATATGTGGAGGCACAGATCCCGGGCGGACATGTCTGCATCCTGGAATCGCCGGTGCATTTCATTGGTGCGCTGAATGCGTTTGTAAAGTAAAGAATTTCTGCGCGTAAGCGAAAAAAGATATCGAAAAAAAGAAATCTGCCGAAGCAGATTTCTTTTTTTGTATGTAGTGTTCTAAAAGTTTTCAGGAAAGAAAACTCTATTAGCGTTATCCAATATAGGAAAGCAGATCTAAAACAGCGCAGTTTGTGATCTCAGCATTTCCTTCCAGATCCTGATAAACATCAACGATGTAAAGTGCAGAAACCGGAGTCTCTGTTACAGTCTCGCCGTAGCAGAGATATTTGTAATTCTTGCCTGCAACGACCTGTGTTCCTAACAGGGAGAGAGGTTTCAGATTGACGCCGACAAAATTCTGTGCAGCATTATCGAAAGCGGCCTGTGCATCTTCATACGGCATCATGATCGGCTTTCCGCCAGGAAGGGTGATCTCCCATGCGCCGACAGCGGCTGCTGCATCGACGTTATCCTTCACGTTCAGATTTGTCAGATCAATTTCTGTTACTTTGGAAACACTGGCTTCGCCCTGCAGATCCTGATAAACGACAACGACTGCCCAATGAGGGATCGGTTTGGATGTGACTGGAGTCGCCTTGCAGAGATATGCATAGTTTTTACCGGATACAAGCTGTGTTGCAAGAACTGCAGCAGGTTCATAACCTACACCGGTGAAGCCTTCCATTGCTTTATCAAAGATGGCCTTATCTTCCTCAGTCAGAGAAACGCTCAGATCCGGGGTCAGTGTCCATCCGCCTAAAAGAGCCATGCCGGCAGAGCTTCCGCCTTCATCACCTGCGAGCGCACCGGATGCAGCAGATGAGCCATCAGGAACATCGGCAGGTTCTTTTTTACCGCAGGCTGCAAGCAGAAGTGTTGCGCTCAGCGCACCAACCAGCAGGATCACAATTGCTTTTTTCATTTTTCTTTTCCTCCATGTAATCATTAAAACTGAATTACAGAAATAATTCTTATTTTATCATCCGGGAGCTCCGAAAATGTTAACTTATCCTATTCTGTAATTGTGATAAAACGATGAATATATTATAATTCTTTTGTGAAAGATTGTAACTGTTTTTATTGTAGTTTTTAGCACTCTAGAAGCTGAAAAAGGATTGCCAAAGGAGAAGGATTATGAAAAAGACAATTCGTTTTTTAAGCGGCGTGCTGGTCCTGACTTTGATCTGCGCGATGCTGAGCAGTTGTGGGATTTTTGGCAGACTGCTGAACAGGAATAAGGAAAAAGAAACGGCTACGATGCAGCCAACGACAGAAGCAACCACAGAAGAGGCAAATACAAAAGAAGCCGCTACAGAGCCGACGACATCAGACAGCACCATTCCGGCAGAAGGGAAAGAAACTGTTTTCGATGCAAACACGCAGTATGAAGCAAATATCTTCATCAGCAATTTTACAGAGCAGTATGATTTTACGGATTTTGATATTTATTCTTATGGCGGCAAGCCTGTCATTGATTTTGCGCATCGTTTTGCCAAGATCAATGAAGGGGGAGCGATCTCCTATGACAGCCTCTATGAGGTGATCACACTTGACTATGTGCAGGGCGTTTTAGATAGATTCTTTGGTCTGACAATAACCGCTTCCGATTATCTGGATCTGCCTGCGCCGACTTATACGTTTGATTCATCCTATCATGGTCCGTTTTACAAAGATGGGAAATTTTATTACGATGCCGCAGACGGGGCGACTTTCACGCAGTTTGCAGTGGTCTATAAGATTTTAAGCTTCGAGGACGGCCATCAGGAGATGGCATTCCGCCGCTATGACCGGCTGGATTTCGATACAGTTGGCGGCCTGGCCGTTTCAGATGCACATTATCATCTGACGCTGGCGGAGGCAGAAGCAAATCCGAACCTGCTGAATATCGGCAATGGAATTGCGAAGGTGTATCCGAAAGTGTATGGCGGACATAACACATATCAGTTGATCGAGTATCACGAATACGGCTTGGGTGGTATTGAATCTTATTAGGAAACATCACAGAACATTCACAGTCACAGGTTATGATTCAAACTGTAAGAGCACAATGATTGATGTGACATCCGCCGCATTAGAAGAAGATTTCAGAAAAACAGAAGCGGCGCAGAGAATAAAATCTAAAAAAGAGTAATTAAAAGAAGGAGTAATAAAATGAGTGAAATTGTTTTAACAAATCAGAATTTTGAAGCTGAAGTAATGCAGAGTGATATCCCGGTCCTGGTAGATTTCTGGGCAGTCTGGTGCGGTCCGTGCAAGATGCTTGCACCAATCGTTGCAGAGATCGCGCAGGAGTATGAAGGCAAGGTTAAAGTTGGAAAAGTAAACGTAGATGATGAGCCGGCACTGGCAGGCAGATTCGGCATCTCCAGCATCCCGACATTGATCCTGTTTAAGAACGGACAGCAGGCAGCAGTTTCTGTTGGCGTCCGTCCGAAAGAAGAACTGGTGCAGATGCTGCAGTAATTTTTTGTATAGACCGGTTATCCGGCGCCGGCTGTATGGCGCGAGGATACGTATCAAAGAAAGGAAAGATTATGGGAAACAAATACGAAGGAACACAGACAGAGAAAAACCTGGAAGCTGCATTTGCAGGTGAGTCCCAGGCAAGAAATAAATATACTTACTTTGCATCCAAGGCAAAGAAGGATGGTTTCGAGCAGATCGCTGCTTTATTTGAGAAGACCGCAAACAATGAAAAAGAGCATGCAAAGATGTGGTTCAAAGAGCTGAACGGCATCGGTGATACCGCTGAGAATCTGAAGGCAGCAGCTGATGGCGAAAACTACGAGTGGACCGATATGTACGAAGGCTTTGCCAAGACCGCAGAGGAAGAGGGCTTCCCGGAGCTGGCTGAAAAGTTCCGCCTGGTGGCAGCTATCGAGAAACATCATGAAGAAAGATATCGTGCGCTGCTGAACAACATCGAGACCTCACAGGTTTTCGAAAAGAGCGAAGTAAAGATCTGGGAGTGCCGCAACTGCGGACATATTGTTGTCGGCACCAAGGCACCGGACATCTGCCCGACATGCGCACACCCGCAGTCATACTTTGAAGTAAACGCAGAGAATTATTAAGATAGGGCGAGCTTTGGTAATTGTTCGACAGGCCGGCAATCACTGAGGCGATAACTATAAGAAGAAGCCGCACAGCAATGATATGTACCCAGAATCCTGGACATATTGATTGGACCTTTAGGTGAAACACATGGATGCTTCCCTGTACTTTACAGGGGGCATCCATTTTGTTTTAGCTTGGATCCGCTCATTGTTGTAATATTCTATATATTCGCGGA
>JAFWLF010000086.1:0-2947 GCA_017511185.1 Lachnospiraceae bacterium
AAGGTCATTGCCTGTTTAATTTGAATTTTCACGTTTTTCTCCTCAACATTAAAAGCCCTATTTCATTTTCCCGGAAAAAGGGCATTCGAAGCTAAGGTATATTTTATCGTAAAACCCGCTTTAAAACAAGACTGTGACAAGGTATAATATTGGAAAAAGAAACGCAGAAAGGCATTCGACTTTATGAAAAAAATTCTTCTGACAGGCGGCGGCACCGCCGGTCATGTGACGCCGAATCTTGCTTTGGTTCCATACCTGGAAGAAGCAGGTTTTGAGATCGTATATATGGGTTCCTATGACGGTATTGAGAAATCTCTCGTAGAGCAGGCGGGTCTGCCATATTACGGCATTTCATCCGGAAAGCTTCGCCGTTATCTGGATGTAAAGAACCTGACCGATCCGGCCCGCATCCTGAAAGGACTTTCCGAAGCTAAGAAATTCATGAAAGAACATAAACCGGATATCGTCTTTTCCAAAGGCGGCTTTGTTTCCGTTCCGGTCATTTATGCAGCTTATTCTGCCCATATCCCTATCGTAATCCACGAATCGGATCTGTCCCCGGGCCTGGCCAACAAGCTTTCCATTCCGAAAGCCAACATGGTCTGCTACAACTTCCCGGAGACCAAGCAGTATCTGCCGGCTGATAAATCTGTCTGCACCGGCTTGCCGGTCCGCAGGGAATTAAAGCAGGGCGATCCGCATAAAGGCTATGCGTTCTGCGGTTTTGCAGAAGATAAGCCTCTGCTGATGATCATCGGCGGAAGCCTTGGCGCGCTGAAGATCAACCTGGCTGTCCGTGCTGCCTTGGATGATCTGTTAAAGACATTCCACATCGCCCATATCTGCGGCAGCGGAAAGATGGACGAAAAATACCAGAACATTGAAGGCTACCGTCAGTTTGAATATGTCAGTGACGAACTGCCGGATCTGTTTGCAGCCGCTTCTGTTATCATCTCCCGCGCAGGCGCAAATGTCATTTATGAGATTGCCTCCCTGCAGAAGCCATCGATCCTGATCCCTCTGGGGAAGGATCAAAGCCGCGGCGATCAGATCTTGAATGCAAATTCCTTTAAGAAACGTGGATTTGCAGAAGTGCTGCCGGAAGAAAACCTGACAAAAGAATCTCTGTACAATGATGTCGTGGAAGTGTACGCAAACCGCGATTCTTATATCAATGCCATTGCTGCTTCCGAGCAGAATGATTCCGCACAGAAAGTCTGCGATATTATCTGTGAAGTACTGGGAATATAGCGTTTAAAGAATAGAAAAGGCAGAAGCGTTTAGCTTCTGCCTTTTTATTTTACTGTTTAAGTATTTGTTTATAAAACAGCTTTGATCTTTTCCAGTGCTGCCTGAAGTTTTTCTGTATCCTGCTCTCCCGTTTTCCACGGAAGGATCGCGTTATCTCCCTTGTAGCGCGGGATCAGATGAATATGGAAGTGGAACACACTCTGTCCGGCTGCTTCATTGTTATTCTGCAGCAGGTTAAAGCCGTCCGCCTGAAAGACCTCTGTCATAACGATTGCCAGTTTCTTTGCCAGCTTATAGGCTTTTGCCAGGATCTCTTCATCGATCTCATAGATATTGGCATAGTGCTCTTTCGGCAGGATCAGCGCGTGGCCGAGCGTTGCCGGGCCGGCATCAAAGATGACTGCAAAATCATCATCTTCATATAACTTCATGGTTGGGATATCCCCATTTGCCAGTTTACAAAAAATACACTCAGGATCTTTCATGTTCTTTTCTCCTTTCTTGTGGTCCCTGCTACGTTAAATGCGATTGCAAGAATAATACCTAATATAAATCCGGCTATATGTGCCACCACGTCCACTCTGGTACTCATGAAATTAGAATAGAAGAGGAAGATGATCACAAAGCCGATCCGCAGCCACATCATACTGCGGCTGGTCCGCCCCCGGGTTTTATATGTCAGGACAACCAGGGCTCCGATCAATCCGTAGACTGCTCCGCTGGCACCTGCTGATACCACGTCATCTCCTCTTATATAATAAAATGCGGTGGAGATCAGGCTCGCGCCAAAGCCGGTCATAAAATACAATGCTAAAAATTTCCAGCGTCCGATCATCCGCTCCATGTTCAGTCCTACCAGAAACAGATAGAGCATATTGCTAAAAAGATGCATCACGCCGAAGTGCATAAACATGTTTGTGATGAGCCGCCAGAACTGATACTTCTGGAACACATACGGGCCGTAGCTGGCGCCCATGGATGCCATATATCCGGCATTGTTAACATCGCCTTTTAATGCCAGGATAATGAAATAGATTAGGTTCAGGGCAATCAGGATGATGGTAATGATCGGGATATTCTTGATCCCAAACATCTGCTGCATCTTTGCATCTCTTGACTGACTGATCGACATCCTGATTCCGTATTTGAGTCCGTAGAAATCATCCGGCTGGTTCTCATAAATACGGATCTCCCGGTTCTGCTCATCCACAATCCAAAGGTTTATCCCCACCATCTGCGAATAATGCTTATCTCTTTCCACATCATCAGTGACAAGTATAAACAAAATGTTCCGTGACGGGTAATTCCTAAGCACCTGAAAGCAAAGATTCTCCAGCAGGGATTCGGATATATATTGTCCTGCGCCGTTTCTCATCGGTACACAGAAAATCGGCTCCCCTTCTGCCTGGTTTGCCAACACCTTAAAGTTTGCGCCGGATACATTTGTCAGCGCAAAGTTCTGCTGTCCTAAAAATTGTACGATCTCGTCATAAACCATATTGTAAAAATAACATATCCTGCCAGATTGTTCTAGGTTTTATCTCTTGCTGATACAGTATTATAACATCTTTAAAAAATAAGAGCAGGCGCTATGAGAGCTGCCTGCTCTTTCAAAAACTCCCCTTCTCAATTTCACTTACAACACGGTCAGCTTCGACGCGCCGATCGTCCTTGGGGTATCCAGTTTATCAAACAT
>JAFWLF010000087.1:0-4009 GCA_017511185.1 Lachnospiraceae bacterium
ACAAACAAGAGCGGAGCCATGCCGATCCGATTGTACAGGAACGTGGAGATCGGGATCATGACGGCCGAAAATGTTTCCAGCACGCTGGCGATGGAGGAAGCCTTCTGGTAATTTCCTTCCGAGATCAGCAGAGGATAAAAGCTCTCATAAGCAACCATATAGATGCTCTCGATCGATCCGAGTATAAAACAGTAGATCAGAAAGAGAGGGAAGGAAAACCAGCCGATAAAAAGGATTACGGCCATCAGCAGATACAGCCCTGCGGAGATAAAATCCAGTGTATAAATAGTCTTCTTCCTGGAGAAGCGGTCTAAAATAGCGCCGGAAAAGACCGGCATGACGATCTGCGGAAGCGTATACATGGAAATGTAAAGCGCAAAAAGCAGCGTGGACCCGGAAATATCCAGGACCATTAAACTCAGGGCAAAGCCGGACATCGCATTTCCAAGCATGGAAACGACGCTTCCCAGGGTCAATATTGTGAAATCCCGTGTCCATAACGGGTTTGCAGATTGATTTGTTTTTTTCTGTCTCATTAATTCTCCTCGCAAAAATACACCTGTCTGCATACGCAAACAGGTGTATCCGGAAGATTCTTTATCTTAAAATTCCGTGATTCATCTGACTTTTGGCATATGCAAACAAAACCACTTATTCATTTTCCTATTATTGATGATCACAATCTGTACCTCATTTTCTTACACTTGCCTTACAGTACCTTCCACACACTTATTTTTTATAAAACTCGTGGCTGACTTCTTCCATAACTTCGTTAACAAAGTACTCTCTGCGAACCATCTCCGGGTTGTTCTCACGATCCGGAATGATGAAGGTGACCATAAACTGGAATCCGCCGCCTGGTGCGTATTTATTAGCAACATCCCAGACGATCTCGCGGATATGTTCATCCGTCATTTCGCCGATGAAGGTCTGTGAAGAGTTGATGCAGCCGCAAAGGGTCAGCTTGTTGCCGTATTTTGCTTTGATCGCTGCCAGGTCGTTGCAGTTCTGAGCCGGGTTCCACTCGTTAATGCCGACAACATTCACCATGTCATCAATGAAGCTCTCGCATTTTCCACAGTTATGATAAGTGATAACAAGGTCGCGGTCATGAGCGAACTGTGCAAGACGTTTATACTGCGGAACCAGGAACTCCCGGAACATATCCAGAGAGACGAACGGGTTGCCCCATGCAGCGGTATCATCAACGATGCCTAAGACATCCGGTTTATAGTAATCGATGGATTTCTCGCATACTTCACAATAGAAATCGCCCAGGTACTCAAACAGTGCCTGGCACTCTTCCGGCTCCTCAAATAATGCACAGAGACCTTCGGTAAATCCCATGAATGACATCAGATGCTGGAAAAAGCCTACACCGCCGGCGCCGTAGGAAATTGCCTGGTTGACGCGGTCTGGTTTAAACCGTTCCAGATCCTTCTTTGCCATCTGTTCCCAGTCGATGCCGCTCAGATCCGGAGCTTTGATAACATCGTGCCATTTTGTAATGTCATCCAAAATGAAATCCCAGGTTTTCGGCAGATAAGCACCTGCTGCTTCCGGGCTGGTAACATATTCCACACCCCAGATATCTATATGATCACTGTTTGGCATCATATGTTTCATTAAGAAAGACGGGGATGCCATTCCGGTAGGGCTGATCCTCTTAGGGCCGCCCATTCCCATATGCGGGATCCACTCCGGCTGCTGTCCGCGAAGACACATCAAATAGTTTTCTCTTTCTGTCAACTGTGCCATAACATATACTCCCTTCTATCACCTATTTTTAGTAGATTTCTTGCGGATTCCATGTTATCACAAGGCGTTTTTCTTGTAAACATTTTTCGCCGGTTTGTTGTTTTTCTTGGATTTTTCCTGCGAATGCTTCTTTTCTCAACAGCACTCCTGCGTTATAATCAAACCATCTAATAAAAATGAATAGATAGTTGTTGCAAAACATAAGAAGCGGGGGAATGTTTTATGAAAATAGCACTTGTAGGTAAAAATGAAAAACTGCAGGGCGTTCTTGCTGCTGAATGCGTGAAAAGAGGCATGACAGTGACGCAGGGACTGCCGTCCGCAGAAGACCTTAAGACGGTGGATGCCGTCGTGGATGCGGGAGAGGGGCTTTCTGCTGAAGTGATCAAAGAAAACCCTGGGATCCGTTTTCTTGTAGTTGGGGGAGAAGCAGCGGGGGAAAATGTTACGGTATTTAATCCTCCGGAGCAGTTTCTTCCAAATGGTGAAAAATGCGGTGCGTATGTGCCATCGACCGGATTTGAAGTCGTAAACTCCGTGGGAGAAAAAGCGATCTCCTACGCGGATGCGGCAATCGCACTGGCAGACGAATTAGAGAAAAAGCATTTTGCCGGGAAAAGCTTTACGGCGGTCTCAGATACCAGTTTATTGCAGACGCAAAAAGCATATAACATGGTTGACATTTCCTTCGGATCCGGCACGATGTTCAAAACAAAAGGCGCATATTTCGGAATCTTTACCGATTTCTCCGGTCCGAAACGTTCCAGTCTGGCTTATCAGGCAGGCAAAGTAATGATCGTTAGCCGGCGTTCCATGCCGGGCGATGCGCCAATGATCAGCAATGAACTCTTACATCTGTATCCGACTTATGAAGGCGAGCGAATCGGCTTTGCTATTAAGTTCGGCCTGACAGAGCTTACTCTCATGACTGCATACGGAAAGATCACAATCTGCTATGCCGATGACAAGCTGATGTATATCAAAGGCGAAAACGGTCTTGGCCTGCAGTTTGAAAAAGCCATGCGGCCAAAAGATATTGCCAAAAAACGCGGGGACAAAGCCTGGGAGGCAATTTACCGGTTCCGCTGCTCACTGCTCCTCAATCCGCTGGCAGGCGATATGCAGGTCCGGGCACCATGGAACGGGAAAATGGGCTCCACTATGCTCATGGGAAGCATCGCTCCGGACGAGAGCGGCACTTTCCTGCTTTCCGTTGAAGAATCTGTTGCGGCAGCCAAGATCCGCGATGCTTATCCAACCTATGATGAAGCACTTGCGGCAACCACAGCTAGCTTTGAAGAATTCTTATCCAAGATCCCGCACTTTACAGAGGAACTGGAGCCGGTCCGGATCGAAGCTGCATGGCATGAATGGTCCTCGATGGTCTCGCCATCCGGCCTGATCAAACGGGCAGCGCTGTTTATGACACAGGGTATGCCTGCTTCTTCCTGGCAGATGGTTCAGAATGCAGCGGGCTTACATCATGACTTTGCTCTTGCGACTGATCTTCTGATCAATATGATCGACAACATTGGTGAGAGAGGACAATTCCCGGACTTCATTTTTGACAGTCTGAACCAGTGTCAGGGCATCCACCCGCCAACACAGGGATGGGCGCTCAACTGGCTTATGCGTCTGCACGACTTTGGAAAAGAAATGCCAAGGGAAACACTTACCTACTTATATGAAGGCTATGGAAAGATGGCAGACTGGTTTATGAATACCAGGGACGATGATCATGACGGCCTGCCGCAATTCGACTGCGGTGATGAGAGCGGCTATGACGATATTTCCACTTTCGTTCACCATGCAGCAGTCGAAGGACCGGATATTGCGGCCTATATGGGAATCCTGTTTGCCAAACTGGGTGACATAGCAGAAATCCTTGAAAGGAAGGAAGAGGCTGACAGCTGGCATCAGCGGGCAGATGAGATCATTAAGAAAATGATCGACACCTTCTGGAATGGCAAAAAGTTTATTGCCCTTGCAAACCACACGCACGAAGTGATCGATTCCAATGCTATCACAGACTATCTGCCGTTTGTTCTGGGAGACCTTCTTCCGCAGGAGATCATCGATAAGATGACCGAAGACCTCCTGGTAGAGGGAGACTTCCTTTCACCGGTAGGACTTACCACAGAAAAGATCTCATCGAATCAATTCCGTCGTGCCGGATTCTCCAGAGGCTACGCGCTTCCGCCAAGTAACCTTATGGTCCTGACTGGCATGTACATGGCTGGCAAGAAAGAGG
>JAFWLF010000088.1:0-2892 GCA_017511185.1 Lachnospiraceae bacterium
TACCAAGTCCAAAAAATGAGTGGCTGGATGCTTGATAGCCAAACGGCACGAAAGCAAAAAGCCCGCTGCAATGCGGGCTTTCAGGCAAAAAGTAACAACGCTGATTTCGTATCAAAATCAGCGTTGTTGGGTGTGTTTGGTGGACTATAATGATACAATGGACGATTATGGAGGAAATGCATCCGGCGGATTCATTTTGAAGATTGGGTTAAGGTGCGGACTAATGGTGCTGATATAGTACTTATAGACGCAGGCAAACGAGGTCTAATGTTAAGATTTGCATTTCGCATGCGCATATCCTTTATACTGGGTGCTTAACGGCAGCGGAATTGCTGCTCCCGGTCGCGGTGCTCAATTAGGCGCGGAATAGCGCTTCCACAATATGGGAATGCAGATGACTGAGCGATTTACATTGAATTGGAACAACGCCGCTGTTGACTACGGGCTACGGAGATGGCCTCCTGACGTTCACTTTCAAAAATGGCTCCACCTTTGAGGGCTGAGCCGAGTAAATGCAAAGCTCCCGATCATCGGTTTAATCGCCGGTGACCGGGAGTTTTTTTCATTTCAAGGAAGCAAGAATTGTATCTGCATCTCCGTCAATGCAGATGGACTGATTCTCGATTTGGTGCGGGCAGAAAGCCTCATTGTAATTCAGGCAGGCATACTTGGCCTTTGGATTCGCTCTTGTCATTGCCCAGAAGGGATACTTAATGATCACAGGTGTATTGGCCCCGACGCCGATCTCAAAATAGAGTGTATGCAGGTTTTCATGCCTATGGATGAAATCAGCATAAGCAGCTGACGCTCTATGCCATCCTTCATCCTCTACAAAGAGATCGTCGGCGCGAAGATTCATTGTAACATCCGATCCGTCATCCGGGCATTTAGGAATAAATGCTGTCGGTATCCGCATAGAAATACCGCTCTGCGAAATCTGGTATATGCCATCTGAATCCTTCTCAAAGCCCTGCGCCTCCATTGCCTGCATGACCCATTCTGCGTTATCATAGGTTTTTTTGATCGTCGGATTCATGCTTTGAAACAGGCCATAATCTCCCTGTGTATAAAACAGACGCTTTTTATCAAAACCAGCTCTCTGGAATTGATGATCAACATTTGTGGTAATGACGAAGTAGTCTTTATCCTGAACCAGTGCCAGCAGTTTTCCATAAACATCCTTCGGCGGATCGATATAACGGTTATAGTAGATATGCCTTGCCCACCATGCCCAGCGCGTTTCCTCATCTGGGAATGGATAAAAACCACCGGAATACATATCCTGAATGCCAAACCGGGCAGCAAAGTCTCCGAAGTATTTCTCAAAACGCTCTCCGGAATACGTCAGTCCTGCCGCTGTGGATAGTCCGGCACCCGCACCGATTACTATGGCATTTGCGCTCTCGATTTCTTTTTTCAATCGTTCGATCTGCTCATTCCTGCTGCCGGCACCGGTAGAAATACCTGAGCGAAAGGAACGCACAGCAGACAATCCCTTCTGAATGGTTTCCTGATAACCATTATTGTAAAAGCTGTTCATAGTATGCTTTGTCCTCATCTTTAAAAACATTGAAGATCACTCTTTCCATTCCACCCGGATGCTCGGACAACCAGCCCGTCACAGTCTGCACAGCAATTTCTGCTGCTCTCTTATTTGGAAAATGAAAAACGCCTGTAGAAATGCAGCAGAAAGCCACGGATTTCAACCCATTTTCTAAACACATATCAAGAGTATTCCGGTAGCAGGCTGCCAGATCATTTTCCAGAGACGTAGTCAGCCTGCCCTGCACGATAGGCCCGACGATATGAATGACCTTTCTCGCAGGGAGATTATAGGCATCCGTCAGCATCGGCAAAGCGGTAGGTTGCTCATAGTCCCTTCCATACCTGCTTTTTAACTGCTCCATCTGTCTGGCGCATTCAGCTCTCAACTGCACTCCGGCAAAAGTGTGGATACAGTTGTCAATGCAGGTATGCATCGGAACAAAGCAGCCCAACATCTGAGAATTCGCGGCATTGACGATAGCGTCCACAGCCAGCCTCGTAATATCACCCTGCCAGATGGACATTCGATCCCGGATTATGGGAATATCGGCAGGCTCCACAATTCCGTTTTCACGGATGCGCGCCTGCAGATACTCATCCTGCACAGCAAGAACCGCCTCATCCATCTTTCGAGGCATTCGGACGTTCATAAGTGACCGCAGGATTCGACGTTTTCCTTCGGTATCCTTTGGCGTCTGCAAATCTTTATACTGAACAGAATCTGCTTTGAATTCTTCAACAAGAAAATCCAGCCGCCCATTCTGTGTCATTTCCTCATCCATGCTGTCACCTTCTTTCCACTGCGCTGACCGGACATACGGAGGCGCAGTTTCCGCAGTGCAGACAGTGTTCCTGCCGGATCACATGCGGGATGCTGTCTGCAACAATACAGTTCTGCGGACAGATCTCAGTGCAGCTTCCGCAACCAATACATGCGTCTGTGATATAGTACCCCTCTGTTTTCTTTTCTGCTCCGCCGAAGGTAAAAGAGGCACGTTCAATCGGCTTTTTCGAGAGGTCAAACCATTCACCCGTGCCCTCATAGATTTGAAAAGCAGTCAGCGCCTTCATGGACTCATCGGTCGGATAGATTTGGTACATGTATGGATTCTTCTCGAACAGCTCCGGGATCTTTCTAAACCCAAGTTCTCCAAAGAAATCCCGACGTATTATTGACAGATTCTTTTCCTTCTCAAAAAACGCCTTCTTTAACTGCTCGTATTCTTCCTCTGTACAGACCTCGCGGCACTTCGGTTCAAATGATCCGGTGACCTCAAAACATGCTTTCATATTTTCACATGGATATTCCGGGCACTCGGCACAAGTCCTGATGCCCCTGTCCACACA
>JAFWLF010000089.1:0-30241 GCA_017511185.1 Lachnospiraceae bacterium
GATATCATCCGGCAGTTTTTCCTGATGATCCAGATAATAATCATATAAAGTAATGACCATGCCCTCTGCTTTGTATTCTTCCGTCTTACAGGAAGAATTAAAGTAAAGATTATCAAACATAAACTGCCGCAGATCGATCATTGCTTCAAAAGCCTCCTGCGACATCACGATATCATCACGGTCAATCGAATTTTCAATAATATTCTTTACCAGAAAATCGAGGCGTGCTTTTCTGGTCGCGCCTAATACATTGGCAATTTCCTTAGGCACATCATCTTCACTTAAAATACCTGCACGGATCGCATCATCCATATCATGATTAATATATGCGATCTTATCAGACAGCCGCACGATCCTTCCCTCCAGCGTATTTGCCAAACGGCTCATGCTGTGGTTGACGATACCGTCGCGAACTTCCCAAGTCAGATTCAGGCCTTTTCCTTCATCCTCCAGTTTCTCAACCACACGCAGACTTTGCCTGCTGTGGCTGAAAGGATATTTCGTATTAAGCGCACGCTCTCCCGCATGACCAAAAGGGGTATGCCCAAGGTCATGTCCCAGAGCGATTGCTTCTGTCAGGTCCTCATTCAGGAATAAAGACGATGCTATCGTCCTGGCAATCTGCGAGACCTCTAGAGTATGAGTTAACCGGGTCCTGTAATGATCTCCTGTCGGTGCGAGAAAGACCTGTGTCTTATGTTTCAGCCGGCGGAAAGATTTACTGTGCAGGATCCGGTCCCGATCCCGCTGAAAGCAGGTCCGGATGTCACACGGTTCTTCCGGTACTTCCCTTCCTTTTGACTCGGCACTTTTTGCTGCAAAAGGACTTAGATTGTCATATTCAGCTTTTTCTTTTTTTTCTCTGATCAGCATATTAATTACCATTCACAGAAGCATCCTGTTCCAGGACTGCATCCGTCATTGACTGCATCACGATATAAAGATTTTTCAGATCCTTATCCCTGCTCAGAGCACTTTGCAGAGCCGCATCCGAATCAGAAAGAAGCTGGCGGATCGGCATCATATAAGAAGCAAGCCTGCAGAAACGAATCTTATCCACATTTTGATTCATATCCCAGCAGATCTTATATACGCCATCATCACCCATCACCAGATAGAAGCAGTCCACCGATGGAGCAAGCGTGTTGATATTGTTAAACTTCACGTCATTATAGACAAAAGCTACAAATTCATTTTCTTCCAGTCCGCCTGTCATATAGACTGCCAGATTATCATAGGATTCCACGATTGTAGAAACCCCGGCCGAAACATCCGCCTTGGCGGGATTATCATACATGCTCTCCAGGATCGTCGTATCACCTGCGCTCATTGCATCATAATACTGACGGAAAAAAGCTTTTGCCGGCTCATCCTCCACAAGACGTATCTCCTGCATCCTGAGCTGATCCATGAAATTTCGGGAATAACCGTCATGATCTTCTTTTTGAGAAAGAACGACGATGCCGGTAACCACTGCGGCAACGACCAAAAGTGCTATTACGCCCAGGACGATCTTCAGGATCATCTTTTTGTCCGGTTTTTTCCACGTGATCTTAGGGAGAGAAAGTTTCTTCACGTAGTCTTTTATCTGCACCGGTTCTTTATTATCATTTTTTTGCTCAGGCTCTGGCGTCTCTTCTTTTGGAGTATCCTTTAAGATCTGGATCTTTTCCACATGACGGGTCGCCCGGCGGCTCGGCATTGGCTGTCCCAATGAAAGACCGGCTTCTTTTTTTTCAGAACTATCGTTTTTTTCCACAAAAAACCTCCTAAAAACTCAGAATATAGTTTATCACGGACATATAAAAAAAGCAAAAAAAACCAGGCCATGAACGAAGCCATAGCCCGGTTGCTTTTGAAAAAAAGATCACTCAGTCTGTGCCGAACAGTCTGTCTCCGGCATCTCCAAGACCTGGAACAATATATCCTCTCTCGTTCAGTCCTTCATCCAATGCTGCAAGGGTGATGTCTACATCCGGATGATCCTGCTCGATCCGAGCGACACCTTCCGGAACACCAACCAGACAAACAAGAAGGATCTTCTTTGCGCCGCGTTTTTTGATGTTCGTGATTGCTGCGGAAGCACTGCCTCCGGTTGCCAGCATCGGGTCTGTTACAATAACAATAGACCGCTCCATATCTTTCGGGAATCTTGCATAGTACTCATGCGGTGCCAGCGTCTCTTCATCGCGGTACATTCCGATATGACCAATCTTCGCAGTCGGAATAATATCACGGAAACCGTCCACCAGACCGATACCAGCACGAAGGATTGGCACCAGAACGATCTTTTCTGCCATTTCATAGCCAATCGTCTCACAGATCGGTGTGCGGATGACGCGCTCCCTGATTGGGACCTCACGAGTGACTTCATATGCCATTAATTTTGCGATCTCGTCCAGATTCTGCTTGAAGATATAAGTAGAAGTGTCAGCTTCTCTCATAATGCTGAGCTTATGTTTGATGAGTGAATGATTCAGTACCGTTAACATATTGCCCCTCCTTGTGGAAAAATCCACTGTCAAAAGTGTAGCACGATGCATTTTTGTTTGCAAGAACAAAGAACGGCAGCCACATCAAACTGCCGTCCCTTGTCATTCGATAAAACCCGATTTTAAAATATTGTTTACTCCATTTCCTCTTTCTGCATCACCTCTTCTTTCTCAATCGTTTTCAGATACTCACACTCGATGTGCTCTAACACCGCCTCGCGGATAAAAGCAGAAACGGATAAATCCCGGTTCATCGCACTCCTCTTCACCAGCTCGAAGTCCAGTTCGGACAGCCGCAATGAAATGACCATACTATCACCCCCTTTCACGAGTGCTGCCTCAAGATAACAGAAAAAGGATCAAGGTTGGGCGGTTCGAGCCTAAATGGACAAAAAACAGACCTGAATGGACATAATAATTATTTTTTGCCATTTACCTGAATGGACACAGTAATAATTTCTTGCCATTTAATAGAAGAAAAACTATAATATATAAGCTATGCATTTCACTCAAATGACACAAATTCCAGATAAGATAATCCGAATAATGAAGAAGGAGTCCGAAACAGACAATGAGAAATGATTCCCAATCGAACGGAACAATAAAATATCAGAGCATTTCCCGAAATGACCGTGGACAATACAGACAGTCCCATAATCAACAGGCCCGGGGAGCTCAGCGCAGAAATATCGCAACCTATAACGTACGTCCGGAAGCACGCAGAAGATCTGCAGCCCGGGATGATTATGATACATTTGATGACTTTCCGCAGGAGGCCGCTCGTAAGGAGAGCCGTCAGAAACCACAGCAGCAGTCCGCAAGCCGCTCAGCAAGTCAAAGAAAGCAGGCGGCAAGCCATAACCAAAAGAAAAAGACTTCCGGACAGCAGCATCGCACTACATCGCAGCACTCTTCTTCCGGACAAAACAGCAATCATGGCAACGGAAGACCATCTAATCCGCAAAAGCAAAAAAGCGGAAATGGCCGCAGAAAAAAAGGTCTGAAGAAAGACGTATTAGCATGGATCCTTCTGGGACTTCAGGCAGCACTTTCCATCTGTCTGATCATCGTTCTTTTGATCCTGAACGTCCTTCCGCTCAAGTTTATGATCCCTGTGATCATAATTCTGGTGGTCCTTTGGGGTGCGATCTTCTTTACTCAGCTGAAACGCTACAAGAAGCTTCCGTTGATCGGCAAGATCATCAGCATAGTCCTGTGTATCCTGCTGGCGATCGGAAACTATTATATGATCATCACAAATAAAGCGATCGAAACCGTGACCGAAGAAACGGTTTACAACTATACCTATCTGGATGTCGTCGTACTGGCAGACGATCCGGCCAAAACCATCAAAGATGCCAAAGATTATACCTTTGGCATCCAGGCAACCTATCAACCTCTCAATCTGAAGACCGCCATTGATGAGATTGAAAACGAAGTCGGCAAATCCATTGCAACAAAAGACTATGACACCGTTATGAACCAGATCGATGCCCTGTACGCAAAACAAGTACCGGCAGTGATCTATAACCGGAATTTCAAAACGACAGTCGAATCCGTTCACGAAAACTTTGATGAAGAAGTCAGGGTCATAAAAACGATCACGATCAAAGACGCGATCGATATCAGTTCCGGCAGCAAAGTCGATGTCACAACCGAGCCATTCCTCTTCTACATCAGCGGTAACGACGAATACGGCGAAGTCACCTTTGAAGGAAGAAGCGACGTTAACATTCTGGTCGCCGTCAACCCGAATTCCAGGGAGATCCTCATGGTCACGACACCACGAGACTATTACGTCATCCTTCCGGAAGTATCCAACGGAACCAGAGACAAATTAACGCATGCAGGCGTTTACGGCATGCAGTGCCAGTTAGACACCTTAAGCAATCTCTATGACTACAACATCGATTATTACTGCAGAGTCAACTTCTCTTCCCTGATCGATATCGTTGATGCAATAGGTGGAATCGATGTCTACAACGAGATGGAATTCGAATTTGACAACAGCGACGGCCTGATCATTCCAGAAGGCAACGTCCATCTGAGCGGTTATGAAGCCCTCTGCTTCTGTCGCGAGCGTCACAGCTTTGAAGACGGCGATGCAGCAAGAGCAAGACATCAGCAGGCAGTCATCGAGGCCATCATCAACAAATTGCTCTCCTCCACAGGCTTTACCGCATACTCTCAGCTGATCAAAACGCTGGAGCGCTGCTGCGTAACAAACATGCCGAAGGAAAGTATCTCCGCCCTGGTGAAAAAGCAGCTGGCAGAAGGCGGCGGATGGAACATCCACAAAGTGGCAGCCGAAGGCGAAGCATTCCTGCAGCCAACCTTCTCCATGGGCAGCCTGCCGTTGTATGTCGTAATGCCATACACGCAATCGCTGAACAATATCAAAGCGATGTTCACACAAGTATATAACGGTGAGCCAGTCACCGAACTGTATATGGACGAAAACAGTGACTACTCCCTGGTCGATCAGCCTGTCCCGGTTGAAACCATCGAGGAAGATGACGAAGGATATACGGTCCGTCGTTCCGATCTGGTTGATGCCGAGGGAAACGTTTTCGGAGAAATGGTGCAGCATATCGATGAAGAAAACGATGATAAAGTAATGCGTACCGAATACTTTGATCTGAACGGAAACAGATTATCTGCAGATGAAGTAGAAGCACGACGGAGCGGATCTTCTAAACAGGAAACCTCTACAGAAGATAGCGGCGATGACACAGGCGACGATGGAGGCGATGACACTGGCGATGACACTGGCGACGACGGAGGCAATGACTCCGGAGATGATGACGAAGGCTGAAAACAGAAAGGATCCATGAAATGAAAAAGAAAAAAGTCAAAATGATCAAACAGTTCTCTGCCCTTGGCATTTCCGCTATCCTGATCGGCGGGCTGATCATCATGACTTTGGTTGAATCCAATAGAAAAACGCCGGATTTGGCCAAATAAGAACGCAGAAACGTAAAACAAGCCCCCGCACATGCGGGGGCTTTTCAAATACTTACAATGAAGCTGTTTTATTTATTCATTGCCTCTGCCACAGCAACCGCCACAGCAACCGTAGCGCCAACCATCGGATTATTGCCCATACCGATCAGACCCATCATCTCCACATGCGCCGGAACAGAAGAACTGCCTGCAAACTGCGCATCCGAATGCATTCTGCCCATGGTATCCGTCATGCCGTAAGAAGCCGGACCTGCAGCCATATTATCCGGATGCAGCGTTCTGCCGGTACCACCGCCGGATGCCACAGAGAAATACTTCTTTCCCATCTCCGTGCATTCTTTCTTATAGGTGCCAGCCACCGGATGCTGGAAACGGGTCGGGTTGGTAGAGTTGCCGGTAATAGAAACATCTACACCTTCCTTGTGCATGATAGCCACGCCTTCCACAACATCGTTAGCTCCATAGCAATGAACCTGTCCGCGCACACCGTCAGAATAAGCCGTACGGGAGATTTCTTTCAACTCACCAGTCTTATAATCCATTTCCGTCTTCACGTAAGTAAATCCGTTGATGCGGGAGATGATCTTTGCAGCATCTTTCCCCAGACCATTCAAAATGACACGCAGCGGTTTGGTCCGCACTTTATTTGCCTTCTCAGCGATGCCGATAGCCCCTTCAGCAGCAGCAAAGCTCTCATGACCAGCCAGGAAAGCAAAACACTCCGTTTCTTCTTCCAGCAGCATCTTGCCAAGATTGCCGTGACCTAAGCCAACCTTCCGCTGATCAGCTACACTGCCAGGAATACAGAAAGCCTGCAGACCTTCCCCTAATGTAGCAGCAATATCAGCTGCCCGTGTCTGCCCTTTCTTGATCGCCAGAGCCGCACCAAGCGTATAAGCCCAGCAGGCGTTTTCAAAACAGATAGGCTGGATCGCCCGGACCTGATCATAAATGTTCAGGCCTTTCTCTTTTGTGATCTGCTCTGCCTCTTCCAGAGAGGAGATCCCATATTGCTGCAGAACCTTTTCGATCTGCGCGATTCGTCTTTCATACGATTCAAATAATGCCATGTCGTCTCCTCCTTTCTATTCTTCTCTCGGATCGATCAGTTTGACCGCATCCGCTACACGACCATACTCGCCTTTTGCCTTCTCCCAGGCTGTGTTCGGGTCATCACCCTTGCGGATGAAATCCGTCATCTTGCCCAGACTGACAAACTGATAACCGATGATCTCATCATCTGCATCCAGCGCGATCTTGGTCACATATCCCTCTGTCATCTCCAGATAACGAGGTCCTTTTGCCTTGGTTCCGTACATCGTACCGATCTGGCTGCGCAGGCCCTTACCAAGATCCTCTAAGCCGGCACCGATCGGTAGACCGCCTTCAGAAAAAGCTGTCTGGCTGCGGCCGTAAACGATCTGCAGGAACAGTTCACGCATAGCCGTATTGATGGCGTCACAGACCAGGTCCGTATTGAGCGCTTCCAGGATGGTTTTTCCCGGAAGGATCTCAGCTGCCATAGCAGCCGAATGCGTCATGCCGGAGCATCCGATCGTCTCCACCAGAGCCTCTTCAATGATCCCGTTCTTTACATTCAGTGTCAGTTTACAAGTTCCCTGCTGCGGTGCGCACCAGCCAATGCCATGCGTCAGCGCGTTGATATCCGAGACTTCTTTGACCTTTGTCCATTCCCCTTCCTGCGGGATCGGCGCCGGTCCGTGATCAGCCCCGCTGTGCACAGGGCACATCAGTTCTACTTCTTTTGAATAAACCATATAGTCCTCCTAATATATAAACTGCAGTTGTGCAATTTCTCACTTAGTTCCCGTGCTGCCAAAACCGCCCGCGCCGCGGACCGTCTCATTCAGCTCGTCCACCTCATTCCAGGAAGCAGTCAAAAAAGGAGTCAGTACAAGCTGGGCGATGCGTTCGCCATGCTCCACGACTCTCTCCTCTTTGGAATGATTAAACAAGGATACCATGATCTCGCCACGGTAATCCGGGTCGATGACGCCGACCTTATTGGATGGTGCAAGCCCCTGCTTGGTTGCCAGCCCGCTGCGGGCAAAGATCAGCCCCGCATAGCCGATTGGGATCTCCATGGCCAGTCCCGTATGGATCAGGACCGCTTCACCCGGCGCGATCACAACCGGTTCCGAAAGGCATGCATACAGATCAGCCCCCGCAGAAAACTCACTCCCGTAAGTTGGTAAGACTGCTCTCTCATCCAGTTTTGTAACATTGATTGATTCCATAATGATTTCCCCTTTAGATTCTGGTCTCATTATACCAAACCTTCCGGCAAAAGCAAAAAATGATTTATTTGATTGGTCACAAGCGCAATTTTATTGCAATAACTGAAATCACGTCTGGATATATAGATTGTTTTATGGATGAAGCGAAACCCCGTATTTACCTTCTGCCGGAACAACTTTCACGACCATCCCATCCTTCACTTCCCCAAGTTCCGGTGCGATCATCGCAGCAGCCTCCCGGATCTCCTCATCCGGTTCCGCAAAGATTACATAGGAATAGTCCTTTTCCAGTAAGCTGGAAGCCCAGATTTCAGCCATTTCCTCCCGGTCAGTCACAACGCCGTCCTCCGCTTCATTAAACAGCTTGTCGCACCAGATATTCCGGATATTCACATTGGTTCCGATTGCACACAGTGCATAGGTCTCATGACGCTGGGACTGCCTGCGGATGTCGCCGCCAAGAGCAAGATAACATTTTGCAGGCTGCTCCGGATGATCCCCGGAACTTTCCGCAGAACCAACATAAGCATCTGCCTCCGCTATGATCCGCTCGGCGTCGCTCCATGCCCCATTCTCCAACTGCCAGTGTTTGGCACGGAAAAGGAGGAAGATGCCGCAGGCCATCAAAAGAAGCCCCAGGAGGAGAAGCAGATAAGCTTTCCGTATTGATTTCACAAACGAAACGCCGTCGGAGAAACGAATCCCGGAGACTGCCCTCATCAGCAGATAGATAAAGAAAGCGAACGTAAACGTAGATGTATACCTGTGAATGGATGAAAGCATCCATCCATAATGACTGACATAACCATAGAAAAAGATCAAGAAAGAAAGCACAAAACCAGCCGTCCCGATCAGCGCCGTTCTCTTAGGAAGATCTTTTACCAAAAACGTCAGCACGATCCCGACAAGAATAAAGAACAGTACGTAGTACAGAAACGGGATCTTTCCCCAGGTAGTCATCCCTTTTAACACATTCAGTAATTTTTCCCCGGTAAAGGAAGACAGCTGCATATCGATGAACTCGCCGGTTCCCCGTGCACGGATGATCCACTGCCAGGAAAGATAAGACATGGTTGCACCGGCCACAGGTATGATGGCAAAAAGGATCCGCCGTCCCTTCTTCTCTCCCTTTTCTGCCAAAGCCACAACAAATGCAGTTAAGAAGGCTACGCCCGCATACAGCGCACCGATATTTTTCATCGCCGGCAGGACAAAAAGCACCAGCGTAAATGCCAGCGTGGAAAACCAGTCCTGTGAAGGCCGTTTCACAGCCTGATAAAAGGCATGCCCCATCAAACATCCCAGAATCGGATCAATATACAGACAGGTGAAGAAGAAATTCCAGTCGCCGCTGGCCTCCGCACCGCTTACCGTCAGTAAGATTGGCATCAGGATCAGCAGGAAAAAGACTGCCGGAAAAAGATACCATTGTTTCCAGCTGTGCTCCTTCATTGCCGGAAGCACCAGGGCACAAACGAAAATAAAATAGACAGCAAAAATACTGCCGTATGAAAAACCTCCGGAAAAAGAGGTAAAGAAATACACCAAAAGCGCCATTCCAGGCGGATAGGACTGCATAGTGGAATAAAGGAGCGACCCCTCCCCCACCTGCAGGCTCTGTGAATAATGAAGTGCTTTCGGCATGGCTGCCCACAGCCGCAGTTCATCCCAGACAGACGGCATCAGATTCGCGCAGAAGATCACCATTAAAACGGAAAAGATCAGGAACAGCACGATTCCCGGAGAAAAGAAAGTCTTCCAGAAAGCCTTCCCTTCCTTCTTTTTGATCAGCTTAACAAGGCCCGCCGCAAAAAGCACAGCAATTCCAGCATACAGAACAATGCGTCCGACCGAAAGCAGATTCACACAGTAAAAAAGATACAGAAAAACAATGGTGCCCGTAAAAACCACGGGCACACATTCTTCGGTTCTTCTGTTCGTTAGAATGCCAAGCGCTGCTCCGCAAAGAAGAAGCAGCACCAGGCCGATCAATACAGAGATCATTTGATATTTAACTTGGCAGTTTAAAAGAACTCTTCAGTGAAACGATCCGGTTAAAGACCAGTTTTCCATCAACAGAATCTTTCGGGTCCACACTGAAATATCCCTGGCGGACAAACTGGAAACGGTCATAAGGTTTTGCCTCTGCCAATGCAGGCTCCACATAACACTCCTCGCGTACGGTCAGCGAATTTGGATTGATGTTGCGCTCTTCATCTACCAGCTGCTCATACAATCTGGCTTCACACTTAGTCGCGTGGGAAGCGCTGACCCAGTGTATCGTTCCTTTGACCTTGCGTCCCTCAAATCCGGACCCGCTCCTGGTTTCCGGATCATAGGTCACATGGATCTCCGTCACCTTACCATTCTCGTCCTTCTTGTAATCTACACAAGTGACAAAGTAAGCATTCATTAAGCGCACTTCATTTCCCGGGAACAGGCGGAAATATTTTTTCGGCGGCTCCTCCATAAAGTCCTCACGCTCAATATAAAGCTCGCGGCTGAACGGAATCTTACGGCTTCCCATTTCCTCATTCTCCGGATTATTGGATGCATCCAGCCATTCGACCTGTCCTTCCGGATAATTGTCAATGATCAGCTTGATCGGATCGATAACCGCCATATAGCGCGGTGCTTTCGGCTTCAGATCCTCCCTTACGCAGTACTCCAGCATTGCGTAGTCAGAAGAACTCTGTGCCTTTGCCACGCCGCTCAATTCTATAAACTTCTGGATGGATTCCGGCGTAAAGCCTCTCCGGCGAAGAGCCGCGATCGTAACCAGACGCGGATCATCCCACCCGTCAACAGTGCCATCCGCCACCAGCTGCTTGATATAGCGCTTGCCGGTGATGACGCCGGTCAGGTACATCTTGGCAAATTCGATCTGCCGAGGCGGCATTTCAAATCCAACATTCTGTACGACCCAGTCATACAGCGGACGATGATCTTCAAACTCCATCGTACAAATGGAATGGGTCACGCCTTCCACAGCATCCTCGATCGGATGTGCAAAGTCATACATCGGATAGATGCACCACTTATCACCGGTCCTGTGGTGGCTGACATGAGCGACCCTGTAAATAACAGGGTCCCTCATGTTCATATTAGGTGAAGCCATGTCAATCTTCGCCCTTAATACCCTTTTTCCATCTTCGATGGCTCCACTCTTCATCTCTTCAAACAGCGCCAGGTTTTCCTCAACGCTGCGGTCGCGATAAGGACTGTTGATACCCGGTTTCTCATAGGAACCGCGGTATTCACGGATCTCATCGGCAGAAAGGTCACAAACATAAGCCTTTCCATCTTTGATCAGCTTAACAGCTGCTTCATACATCTTGTCAAAGTAATCGGATGCAAAATAAAGACGGTCCTCAAAATCAGCACCCAGCCATTCCACATCTGCCTTAATGGATTCCACAAACTCCACATCTTCTTTGGTCGGATTGGTGTCATCAAAACGCAGATTAAAGGTGCCGTCGTACTCTTTTGCCAGACCGTAATTCAAAAGAATGGATTTCGCATGGCCGATGTGCAGATAGCCGTTCGGCTCCGGCGGGAACCGGGTCGCCACGTGATCATACACGCCCTCAGACAGATCCTTATCAATCTCATTTTCTATAAAGTTTTTCGAAACTCTGTTGTCTTCCATATTGAGAAATCCCTTTAATGCATGTAAGCCGGACGAAAAACGCCCGGCCCACCATCAGACATAAAAATATTATTTCAGGTTAGCTTTTGCAGTTTCAGCCAGCTCGGTGAATGCTGCAGCGTCATTGACTGCAAGCTCAGCGAGCATCTTCCGGTTCATTTCAACACCGGCAGTTTTCAGGCCATACATAAATTTGCTGTAGGAAAGACCGTTCAGTCTTGCAGCTGCATTGATACGTGCGATCCAAAGAGAACGGAACTGACGTTTTCTCTGTTTTCTGCCTGCATATGCGCTCGTCAGAGCTCTCATAACAGACTGCTTTGCGATTCTATATTGTTTTGATCTGGCGCCTCTATAACCTTTTGCCAGCTTTAAAGTTCTGTTGTGTCTTTTCTTGGCGTTTAAACCGCCTTTAATTCTTGCCATTTCTTAATTCCTCCTTTGATCTTCGAATTCTTACAGATATGGTAAGATCTTCTTCATGTTCTTTACATTCGTGGCATCAGTCATAGTTGCTTTACGAAGGTTACGTTTTCTCTTCGTGGTCTTCTTCGTTAAGATATGGCTCTTGTAAGCTTTGTTTCTCTTCAGATTTCCGCTGGCTGTTTTTTTGAAACGTTTTGCCGCAGCTCTTTTTGTCTTAATCTTTGGCATGTCTATTCCTCCTAAAATAATTGTTTAACTGCATTCAAGTTTGGTTTATTTCTTTTTGCTCAGGAACATGACCATATTCCTGCCTTCCACCTTAGGTGCTTTATCAACGATCGCGATGTCCGCAAGAAGCTCAGCAAAGTCATCCAGCACATGTTTGCTGTCCTGCATGTGGGCCATTTCCCTGCCCCTGAAACGCAGTGCGACTTTGACTTTATCGCCTTTCTCAATGAACTTCCTGGCCGTGTTTGCCTTGGTCTTAATATCGTTCTGATCGATATTAGGGGAAAGCCTGATCTCTTTGATCTCAATGATCTTTTGTTTCTTTTTGGCTTCCTTTTCTTTCCTTGCCTGCTCATAACGGAATTTGCCGTAATCAATGATCTTGCAGACAGGCGGCTGTGCTTTAGGTGCGATCAGGACCAGATCCACACCCGCTTCATCGGCCTTTGCTCTGGCTTCCTCGATGGAAACAATACCAATCTGTTCCCCCGACTCACCAATGAGCCTGACTTCCTTTTCCCTTATTTGTTCATTAATTAAATTGTCGATAGCACACCTCCTAAGTGTCATCATATAAAAGAAATACCTGTGCCGCCTGAATCCAATAAAAAATGGATAGCGAGCAAGCTATCCACAAATGTCCAAACACACCCCTTGGGAGTGTCTGAAATATAAAACCAACGTGCGCCCATTTGCGACGAGGTGAGAGTGGATACTCTGCTTCGATTTCAAACGACTGTGATATATTAGCATCCGCATCCCGGCATGTCAACCGGGAAATGCTTATTTTTGCGAAAAATCAATCTTTATTATGCCAGAACCTCATCCGGAGTCAGGATCAGGTCCATCTTCTCATCATGCCCTTTTGTAGGAATATGATCATACAGCTGAAAGGCAAAACAAAGAGCGACTTTGGTAAAGTGCACCTCTTTATGATGATGCAGGTATTTATCATAAAACCCGCCGCCGTATCCGATGCGGTTCATCTGGCGGTCAAAAGCCAGTCCCGGCATCAGGATCAGCACTTTGGATTCCTCCGCGATACGGGCTTTGGAAAGATCCAGATCACCCATTTCATCGATGCCGCAGATGGCGTCGGCCGGTTCCGGGATCCCCATGTATCCTTTGGTGCAGTCATCCGGTGATTCAATATAAATGAACTCCATAAAATCCGGAACGATCTTTCCTTTGGCGTTCTTCTTTTTTCCGGAAGCATATGTCTTTGGCACAGCAACACGTTTGCCGTCCGCCCAAGCACGCTCGATGATCGGCATCGTCAGCACTTCCTCATTAAAGGACATATAAGCATAAATGCAGTCTGCCTCCTGATATGCCTTTAATGCACAGAACCGCTCCAGGAGCGCTGCAGAATAGCTTTCCACCTGCTCTTTCGTCAGTTTCTGTTTCTTTGCTGTGACCTCGTCACGAATCTCTTTTTTCTGCATGTTCATGATGATCCCTCTTTCAGGTTGATATTTTAACTAACAATGTCTCCAGCCCGATACGGTCCGTGACCTCACCCATCTTGATCCGCCGGTCTGTATCGGATATTTCTTCCAGGATCGCCCGCACATCTTTCATTTTCAATCCGGCCCGCAGACAGCTTTCCGCATTCCGGATAATAAAATCTCTCTTACGCAGCATCCTGGCCACATCAATCGTAGAATACCCTTTATTCCGCAGTTCTGCCGTCTGCAGCAGGGTCCGGAACTGGATCCGGATCATAGCGAGAATATAAAACGGCGATTCCTGATTGGCCAGAAGATCGTAATACTTATCCAGTACCGTTCGGACATCCTTGCGGCTCATTGCCTCCAGCATATCAAAGATCTTGGACTCGATATCTGCCAGCGTGACCGCCATAACATCATCATCCGTGACCTCTGTCCGGTTTCCGGTATAGCCGATGATCTTCTCATATTCCATGCGCAGCCGGTCATAATCAACCCCCACGCGGTCCAGGATCAGAAGGATGGTGCTTTTGCGGATCTTCTTTCCGGCCTGGGCAAATCCTTTCGCCATCCAGTTGACCACATCCTCTTTTGCGTCAGCCGCGCACTCGATGACCTGACCCTTTTCCTTGATCAGTTTGAAGATCTTTTTATTCTTGGCAGCGCTATCCTCAAAAAATGCCAGACAGGTGCTTTCCGGAAGCTCTTCCAGGATCTTAAGGAGCATTTCATCTCCCCCTGATACCTTTTCCTCATCTCCGGCATCTTCTGTTTCTTTTGTAGCCTTTCCTTTGAACTTTCCAGAATTCTCCACGACGACAAGCCGTTTATCCGCAAAGAAAGGAAGCGTCACGACGCTGTCATAAACGCTCGCAAAATTGATGGAATTCCCCTCAAAGTAGGAGTAATTCATATCATTATTACCGATGGCCGCCTTTTTCAGGCTGTCACGGTAAATACGTTTCTTATAACTCTCTTCCCCGTAAAACAAATAGACATTAGCAAGAGAGTCTTTGGAAAACTGGATCACAGCCAATTTTCTTTTTTCCCTTCTTTTTGATCTTACTAACTATAGCGCAGAACAGTCTTTTTCTCAAGGTGAAGAACAACGAGCATTGCCGAGCATTGCAAAGTTTCCGCTTGTCAAAATATTGTTTCCCAATTCTCAACGACATGCCTGTTTTTGCTTAATTCGTTGAGAATTTCAACTCAACCAGCTCATTTTTCAGCCCTTTCTTTTAAAAAAACAACCTCTTTTCTACTCTTTCTCAACAACATGCCTTCTCCGACTTAATCCGTTGAGAAAAATTCAAAATAATCTCAACGAAGATGGAAGAATCTGCCCCGTCGTTGAGAAACTGTTTTGAAGAGTTCTTTTTGTATCATTTTTAACAAATTATTACGAACAAAAAAAGATAATTCTCAACGGATTAATGAGAATTAGGCACGTTGTTGAGAAAGCGAAAAAAAGAAACATCAAAACATCGACTGTACCGTCATGGCGCCTGATCGATCAACCTTCACTTGAATCTGACCTTTCTCTGCGGTCAGATAGATCTTTGCCCCGCAAGCATTGAGCCGTTCTAAAACTTCCTTATGCGGATGACCATATTGATTCTTTACTCCTGCGGAGATTACAGCAAGCTGCGGCGAGACCGCTTCCAGAAAAGCAGACGATGATGCATCCCGGGATCCATGATGACCCACCTTCAGCAGATCATGATCCATTGAAGAAAAACGATGGATCAGCTCCTGCTCCCCTTCCGCTTCCAGATCTCCGGTAAATAACGCCGAAAAGCTGCCATAGGTCAAAGACAGCACCGCACTGGCTGTATTCGCACTGGAATAGGATCTGCCGGAAGCAGGATGAAGACAAGTCAGCCTCACCTCGCCAAACGAATACGTCATCCCGGAAGAAAGGAACGTGACCGGGATTCCCCTTTCCCTGGCCATCGTCAGAAGCAGCGTCTGATTCTCATTATCTTCAAAAACAGGAAGGCAAAGATGCCGGATGCGGATGCTTCCTGCCCCGCTCTCTTCCATGAGTTCCAGCATGCCCGAAAAGTGGTCACTGTCTGTATGAGATACAAAAGCATAATCAATCTCAGAGATCCCGTAATACTTCAGCGCACTCTCCATCCGCCGCGTTCCGACATCCGCAATGGAAGAAGAACCACCGTCGATCAGACAGACTTCTCCGGATGGCATCTCGAGCAAAATGCCATCCCCCTGATCTACATCCAGAAATGTGATCTGCAGACTCCGATGCGGGAAACGGAGGAACAATACAAACAAAAGCAGCAGGACCCATCCTGCAAAGCAGCGCCGCTTCCATTGTTTCATCTTGTTACGAAAGAAAGATATCCCTGCCCTCTCTTTTCTGGCCCACCAGCTCCATACAGCCGTACCGCCAAACAGCAGCGAATAAAACAAAATGACCCGCGCAGCAGACGGTTTTCCTGTTATGAATACCAGAAATGGAAGATAGTCCAGGATGCGGCATAAAATCTCAACAAAAGAAAGAAGATAGGTCCCCAGGCCGATCGCAAAGCGGGCCAGTGCCAGACTCAGTAAACCGCTGATCCCTCCCATGATCCCGCTTCCCAGGATCAGACTCATCAAAGGAATGACCGCCAGATTCAAAAGGATGCTGAACAAACTGATCTCATAATAGACACTCATCAGGATTGGCGCTGTCATCAGGAAAACCGAAAGGCTTGCAAAAAAAGCTTTTACAGCAGAGTTTTGGAGTGACAGTAATCCTTCTGCAGCATGACCGGGCAAAGCCAGACCAAGAATGGCTCCGAAAGAAAGAAGAAACGCTGAGTTGGTCAGATACAACGGATTGGTCAGCAGGAGCAGCAAACCGGCAAAGGAGAGCCCGGTAAGCAGATCAAAGGTCTTTCCCCTCATCGCTGCAGTCATGCGCAGCAGGAACATCGTGGTTGCCCGAATGGCAGATGCGCTCCCACCGCTTAAGATGCAAAATAGGACCATCACACTTCCGGAAAGGAGGGCTGAGACCGGAACGTAGAATTGTTTTCGCAAGATCTTAAAAAGTCCCATGCCGATCAGGGAGATATGCAGCCCGGATACCGCCAGAATATGCGCGATCCCGTTTTTCTGATACAAACTCTTCACATCCGATTCAACCTGGGATCTGTCTCCCAGCACGATAGCGGAAAAGATGCCCGCTTTTTCTGTATCCCTTTCCAGAATGCTTTGGAAAATACCCCGGATCTTCCGGCGGATCTCAAAAAGCCACTGCCGACCTGCATCGTACGAAGCATCTATTATTTCAATCTTACCCTTTTTCTGCAGACGGAACTTTCCGGAAATACCCATTGACCGGTAATAATTCTCTTCATCAAAGTTGCCTGCATTCCTGGCTTTTCCAAATCCCATGTAGGTACTGTCAGCTTGGATCCTGTTTCCGATTCGGATCTTCGCGTCCGAAAACTGTTCTGCAGATATCGACAGGATCACATGCCCGTAAGAAGAAACAGTCCCGCTCTCCTCTCCTTTCGCATGAGAAAGAAAAAGAAGCACCTGCTTCTCCTTATCTTCGATCTTATTCACTTTTCCAGTCAGGATCACGGCCGCATTCTGTTTTGGCATCACAGGAAGAAGATCGACCCGAAAGAGAATGATCAGAACAAAAAAGAAAGCTGCCAGAAACAAAGCTGCCAAAAAGAGCTTTCGCTGCATCATAAAAAGGACAAACAGAAATAATCAGAACAGATTTATTTTTCGATCAGATCCGTATTCCGGCGCAGGACCTGTGCCAGAGAAAACGTTTTGTGCAGCATGATCTCGGATTCTCCATCCACCAGGATCTGCACACCGTTAACATACGGAAGCTCACATAAAGAGTTCACAATGGAATAGATCATCAGCTCGTCGCTGACCACCTGATTCTGCTCCAGGAAAGAAGGATCAAAATTGACATAACAGATATAATCGGTCGTCACCACACTGATCACTTTGATGTTTTTGCCAAGTGTCGGATTGGCCACACCCTTTTCCGGACCTTCGATCAGTTTAGCCACAATATACTCCTCCAGAGATGAGTTGCTGTTATCGATTGTAAACCGGTATGTGATCGGGACAAGCTGTTCGTTATTATCATTCGCAAAATACAGACGGAGATCCGACTCCTGCTTCAACATACCCTCTTCATTCAGAAGGACGTTTACAAAACGCTCCCGCGTCATGGTTCCGATGGCGTTACCTTTTCCATCGGTGACTGGTTCTCCCTCCACCGTAAATGCCACACCATCAATACCCTTGATCTGGATCAGGGTCAGCACGACAGACGCACGCATCAAAATTTCGCGCACGTTGGACATTTTCAGATAATTGGAATCAAAATCCAATGTGATAACACCATCTTTAATGATCATGCCATTCAGATGGACATCCCTAGGCTTTACGGAATAATACGTTGTATTCTCCGGATCATAGGTAAACATGGTATCCAAAAGCTGCTGAGCAAGATCCACCTGTTCCTTGGAAGCAGAATCTTTGATCTCCGTTTCCTGATAGATCAGATCATCCGCATCCTGATTGCAGTAATAGATCATATAGAGATCTCCCTCTGCCGCATTTCTTTTACCGCATGCGGAAAGCGAGGATAACATCCCCGTGCAAAGCAGCAGCATGATCATAATGGCGATTAATTTCTTAGCTTTTTTCATTAGTCTATTCCGGTACATGCGTCAGCGGGATCTGCATGGTAAATGTAGACCCGGCATCCACTTCACTGAATACTTTAATCGTGCCGTAATGTGCAGTGACAATACTTCTGGTAATAGCAAGACCAAGTCCGGTTCCGCCGGTTGCACGGTCTCTTGCTTTATCCACGCGGTAGAAGCGGTCAAAAATATGCTCCAGACTATCTTCCGGAATACCAAAACCGTTATCCTGCACTTTCACGTAGAAATAGGTGGCGTCCGCATTCAGGGAAACGTGGACCCAGCCGTCATTGTTATTATATTTGATCGCATTTCCTACCAGGTTGGAAATACACATCGAGAATTTGGTCTCATCCACCTCAGCAATGATCGGCCGGTAGCTTTCAAAGACCAGTTCAATATTTTTCTCCGCAGCAAGCGGACGAAGAAGTCTCAGCTGTGCTTCGATCAGGTCGTTGATATTGACCTGCGTGATATTCATTTCCAGACCGGTGCGGTCCATCTTGACCAGGGTCAGCAGATCGGAAATGATCAGATTCTCACGATCCAGCTCGCCGATGATATCGCCCATAAACTCCTGGTACAGTTCTTCCGGAACGCCCTGCTGTCCCACCAGCGATTCGGCAAGCACCTTCATGGAGGTGATCGGCGTCTTCAACTCATGCGAGACATTGGACACAAATTCCTGGCGGGATTCTTCCAGCTGGTTGATCCGATCCAGCATCATATTAAAGGAATTGGAGATTGTTTCTATCTCACTGCTTCCGGACAGGTTGATCCGTTCTGCAGTACCGCCCTTTCCGATATGCTCAATGGTCTCTTCGATCTTCCGGAACGGTTTGACCATCCGATAAGACGCAAAGAACGCAAGCCCAAGCAGCACCACGACCAGAATGATCACGACAGCTGCTACGACCAGACGGATCGAATCCATCGCAGTATAAATATCTGCTATGGAAGATGTTGCAAACATGACATAGTTGATGTCCTGCGAATCCGGACTCTTTACGGCCTGTGTCAGGACGAGACATTTATTTTTTTTATCCGCATACGCCTGGTTGTTTCCGTTAAAACACTTATTGACATCCGAGGAAATACACAGTTTTCCTTTGTTGATCTGATAGGTATCGCTGACGATATTAAAACTCCTGTCGATGATCTGAATACGGTTCAAGAAGACATTGGCGACCTCTTCCGCCATGTCGTCAAACTTACTGCCCATATCATTTGATTGGACATTAATAGATTTGGAATAATAAGAACCCAGTACCGAAAACTGGGCATTGACGTTTTTCTTTCTGGTTTCGATGACCGTGCTCTCCGCTACGTTCATCACAACAAATTCCAGAATAAGCAGCGGGATGACGCCGGCTACGATAATTATGAATAATATTCGAAAACGCAGGCTCGAAAAGAAGACCTTGCTACGCTTTAAAATAGTAACCCACTCCCCACTTTGTATTTACATATTTTGGCTCTTTTGGATTCTCTTCGATTTTTTCGCGAAGTCTTCTCACATGTACATCCACCGTACGGACATCGCCCGGATACTCATAACCCCAGACGATACTCAGAAGCTGCTCTCTGCTGTAGACTTTATTCGGATTGTTAACAAGGAGTTCCAGCAAGTCAAATTCCTTGGCAGTCAGATTTACCTCTCTGTCCTTGATAAACACTCTTCTGGCATCCAGATCCATGCGCAGATCATTCTTAACGATCTCACCCGGTGCTTCGGCAAAGTTCCCGCGTCTGCTCCGGCGGAACATCGCCTTGATCCTTGCCTTTACCTCAAGAATATTAAATGGTTTGGTAATATAGTCATCTGCCCCGTATTCCAGACCGAGGATCTTATCCATATCCCCGCCTTTTGCGGTCAGCATAATGATCGGCATATTAGAGAATTCACGGATCGCCTTGCAGACTTCAAAACCATCCATTTTTGGAAGCATGATATCCAGGAGCACGACATCATATTCACATTTCTGAGCCATGGACAATGCCTCTTCTCCGTCGTAAGCACATTCTACATCCATGCCGTCCTGCTCCAGGGAAAACTTGATTCCCTTGACGATCAGTTTCTCATCATCCACGACCAATACTTTACTCATAATCCCTATACCTTTATATAATCCTTGATCTGCTCGTAGGAACTATCTTTAATGCCAGATACATTCATGATGTCCTCGATGCTGTTAAATCTGCCTGTTTCTTCCCGGTATGCGATGATCGCCTCAGCCTTGATATCACCGATTCCCGGCAGCTTCTTTAATTCATCCAGCGAAGCAGTATTAATGTTTACCAGACCATCGTCCGCTTTCTGCGGATCTTCAATGCTAAATCCTTCTGCCAGTTCTTCCTGACTCGGGATATAGATTTTTTCCCCGTCACAGACTATTTCTGCCAAATTGATCACATCACCCGCAGCGTCTTCTGTCATTCCTCCGGCCAGTTCCACCGCTTCATGGATCCGGGCCCCCTCTTCCAGATAGTAGACACCCGGATGGATCACGCTGCCGCAGACATGTACGCATACATTCGCTGCCGTCTCCGATGTGCTCTCTTCCTCGGACAGCATTTCTGTTTCCGTGGAAAGGGCACCTTGTGCAGGCTCTGCAGGAGGCTTTTTCGTCAGATACGTAAAAAGGATCCCTGCGGCCACAAAACACAATACTGCAAGTAAAATTTTGATAATTTTTCTATTATTCATGTTCTCCTCCATCAAAAAAGATAGAAAAGAACCTCTGACCCCAACAGTTTACAAAATATTAACAACTTCTGCAATACTTTTGTAACAATTATGTCAATTTTTCTTATTGATTTCCTTCTCTTCGGAACATTAAAAGATCATGAACTTTGGACTGGAACGAACTGCACTCCGCTGCTACATCGGAACCGTTCCAGATGTTATTCAGCAGAGTCTTAAGCTCCTTCCACATCTCTTCCGTTTCAATCAGTTTTGGAAGGCTGCCGGAAATCTCATACTGTGCATACACGTCTGCAAAACCTTTCTCTTTGTAAGAAAGTCTGGCGCAGCTCATATAGCCGGTTGCATCGTAAATAAGGTCCGCTCTATCAAAGGTCATGAATTTCGCAAGCTGAATGACGCGCTCCGGATCAGACGTGCCCGGATTGACACAAACGCACCAGTTTGCAGAAAGAGTTTTCGTTTTTAATTCTTCATTCAGTTTTGGCATCTTACAGATCACATAATCTGTTCCGTTTTTATTCAATGCCGCAATGGAACGGCAATTCAGAATAGACATCATACTCCGTCCGAAAACAAAACTGTTTTCTGCCAGATCATACGTTGTCGTTTCCATATCCGTATGCAGGTTGGCGCTGAGTTCCTGATAGAAATACGCAGCTTCCAGCATTTCTTCGCCGTATACGTTGAAAGAGTTTACATCATCCCCGTTGACACCGCCCATATCCAGATAAGCACCGATAAACGGGTAATTGCTGATCATATCCTCAACATTGTAAAGCATGACCATATCAACTACAGATTCCGGATCCTTCACAAAGGAAGCCGACATTTCTTCGATCGCAGCAAAGGATTCTGGTTTTTCTTCCAGCAAAGATTTGTTATAAACAAAAAACGCCGTATCAAAACAAAGCGGATAACCGATCAGCTTTCCGTCATACATAACAGCAGAAAGCGCATTACGGGAATAATTCCGCAGAGAATAAGTCTCCGCGTCCTCGTTTACACGGGCGACACCGCCCAAATAGGCTTCCTCCAGTTTATCCGTTCCGGTAACATACAGATCCGGCGCATCTTTTCCAACCATATTGCGGGAGTTGATCTGCTCAAAGAAATCGACCACAGGAACCAGCTGACAGTCAACACGCAGACCACAATGACGGAAGTACTCATTTTTGACCACTTCCATGTAATTCTTGAGGTCTGCATCGTAATACCACAACGTCAGATCATATTTTTCCGTGATCTCAGCTCCTGCCCTCTGCTCCGCAGAATCTGCATAACTTGGGCGAAGCGCTCTTGCGACCAGCACAACAATGGCCGATAAGACGACCATGATCAGGATACGGATCAAATAGTTTCGAATCGTTCGCTTCATGCTTCTTCTGTTACAGGTTCCTCTTCTTTTCCGGCATTCTTATCGCCCGGCTTGGTCCAGGACATAAAGTCACAATCCGGATATCCTTCGCAGCCGTAATATCGTCTGCCTTTCTTTGTCTTCCGGACGATCAGTTCCTTGCCGCATTTCGGGCATTTTACGCCGGCTTTTTCCACGATAGACATGGTATTGCGGCACTCTGGGAATCCCGGGCATGCCAGGAATTTGCCATGCGGTCCAAATTTGATGACCATGTTTCTGCCGCATTTATCGCAGATGACATCGGTCTCTTCATCTTTCACTTTAATCTTTGTCAGTTTGCTTCTGGCAGCATCAATAGAATCTTTCAATCCAGGATAGAACTCACGCAGGATCGCTTTCCATTCCATATCGCCTTCTTCGATTTTGTCCAGTTTATCCTCCACTTTTGCGGTAAACTGCACATCCACGATTTCCGGGAACGCCGTGACCATGATATCATTGACCACTTTACCCAGTTCGGTAACCATCAGGTTCTTCTTATCTTTCCGTACATAACGGCGTGCCAGAATGGTCGTAATGGTCGGAGAATAGGTACTTGGACGTCCAATCCCTGCTTCCTCCATCGCCTTGACCAGTGAAGCCTCCGTAAAATGAGCCGGCGGCTGTGTATAATGCTGAGAAGGATCGTACTCACAGCTGTCAATTTTCGCATCAGCAGTCAAATTGGATACGACATTATTCTTCTCTTCTTTTTCTTCATCCGCAGATGTATAGACGCTCATAAAGCCGTCAAAGATCTGCTTGGATGCATTTGCCTTAAATACATAATCTCCGGCAGCAAACAGGATCGATGTCACTTCAAAGCGCGCATTGGTCATGCGGCTGGCTACAAAGCGCTTCCAGATCAACTGGTAGAGACGGAAATTATCACGGTCCAGTTTTGTCTTCAGCATATCCGGCACAACGGTGATATCCGTCGGGCGGATGGCTTCATGCGCATCCTGCACCTTGCTGCCGGATTTTCCTTGTGCACTGGCATAGCTGACATATTCTTTGCCGTAGGTTTCTCCAATGTAATCTTTCGCTGCTGCCACTGCCTCATCGGAAACACGGACAGAATCGGTACGCAGGTAAGTAATATAACCGCTTTCATACAACTGCTGTGCGATCCGCATTGTCTTCTGTGTGGAGAAGTTCAGTGCTTTGGATGCTTCCTGCTGCAAAGTAGAAGTTACGAACGGGAGCGGTGCTTTCTTTTCACGAGGAGTATGCTTGATATCCTCGATCACCATCTCGTTCCCATCCAGATGCGCCATGATCTGGTCCAGTTCCTGTTTGTTCTGGATATCAATCTTGCCGTTATGATCTCCAAAGAAACGGGCAACGATCGGTTTCTTCTCCCCATGAATATGGACCAGCGCATCCAGCAGCCAGTATTCTTCCGGAATAAACCGGTCGATCTCCTCGTCACGGTCACAGATCATACGCAGAGCAACCGACTGCACACGGCCGGCAGACAGACCTCTTTTGACTTTTTCCCACAGGATCGGGCTGATGCCATATCCGACCAGACGGTCCAATGCTCTTCTTGCCTGCTGTGCATCCACCAGATTCATATCAATCTCTCTGGAATTCTTTAACGATGCAGCCACAGCTGATTTTGTAATTTCATTAAACGTGATACGGGCCTGTTTCTTTTCGTCCAGTCCCAGAGCCTTGGCCAGATGCCAGCTGATAGCCTCTCCCTCACGGTCAGGGTCGGTTGCCAGGTAGACTTTTTTAGCTTCCTTCGCCAGACGTTTCAGCTCCGCTACCGTATCGCCTTTTCCTCTTATAGTAATATATTTCGGCTCGTAGTCATTTTCTACATCAATACCTAAAGAGCTCTTAGGGAGATCCCTGATATGGCCTTTGGAAGCAACGACATCATAGCTGCTGCCAAGGTATTTTTTCACCGTTTTCACTTTGGCCGGGGACTCCACGATCACTAAATTCTTTGCCATAGATACAATCCTCTCATGCAAACATTTTCTTACAAGTTAAACTAAATAACACTAATGTCCCCTTCCTGTCAACCGAATTTATTATTTCAGGTTTTCACATAATATCCGGGAGATACTTCTTTTGCTAACCCTTCCAATACGAAAAATGTGATAAGAAAAGCTGCTTCTTCTGCCTTCATCTGCGCTTTTTGAGCGATCTCTTCCAGGCTTTTCGCATCCCAGTCAAGGGCTGCATATAATGTGTTCGCAGCCGGATCGGAAAAATCTTTATTTTTCCCCTGCAGTTCCCTTTGCCACTCTGAAGCATTCCCATTCTGACTTCCCGTAAGAAGGGAAAGTACCTCTTCCGGAGTGGTAAGCATCCCCGCACCTTCCCGGATCAGAAGATTGCAGCTTTCACTTAAAGGATCCGTCACCCGTCCCGGCAGCGCATATACATCCTTCCCCATATCCAGTGCATATCCCACGGTCGAAAGCGTACCGCTCTGTTTTCTTGCCTCCATGACCAGAAGCAGATCACTGAGAGCAGCGATCAGACGGTTCCTGTGTGGAAACTGCCAGGCAAGGGATGGCGTTCCAGGAGGATATTCGCTCAGGATCCCTCCCCCTTTCATCAGGATCTCATAATAAAGATCCGTATTCTCTTTTGGATAGATCACATCCACTCCGCCTCCTAAGACTACAAATGTCTTTCCCCCGGCAGAAAGTGCACTTCTGGAACATATGGCATCGATTCCCAGCGCCATACCGCTGATGATCTGCACCTTTCCCCTTGCCAGAACTGCTGCAAACTTTTCGGACATGGACCTCCCATAGGCAGAACAGGCTCTTGCCCCTACCATCCCGCAGGTTGGTTCCTCCGATGGAACCGCACCTTTTACATAGATTCCATATGGCGCATCCTTCAGGATCAGAAGACGCTTTGGATAATCCGGGGTCTCTCTGCTTAAAAAACGGATCCCCCGCTTCTCATTTAACTCCATAAGCCGGCGGATCTCATCGATCCCGGTCCTCTTTCTAAGTTCTTCGGCCTGTTCATGGGTAATCACACTCTTCCCGTTCGTCCGTTTACTGCCTTCGGCCAGCTCAGAAAGAAACCGATTTTTGTTCTTACCATATAAGTTGCTGATATCCTCCACAGCTTTCAGGATCCTCTCGATATCAGTCCGGTAGATTCCCTGACAGCTGCATAGGCCAAACCACATTTCTTCTCTTGTCATCATAATCTCTCCACAAAAGCGTTCCTGTAGGTGAGCGCTTCCATAATGTGTTCCTTCTGTATCTTCTCCATGCCGGAAAGATCGGCGATCGTCCTGGCTACTTTTAATGTCTTGTTATACCCGCGGGCCGTCATATTGTAGGTTTGGTAAGCCTTATCCAAAAGCGTTTCTGCCTCCCGGTCCAGTTGGCAGTATTGTTTGATCTCCTTCGGCCCCATCTGGGAATTAAAAAGGATCCCCTCCCCCAAAAAGCGCTCCTGCTGCTTTTTCTGTGCCTGGATGATCTGCCTCCTCATCTCTTCCGATGTCATCGGCCGGTCATCACTTTTCAGATCCTGTATATCCACCTTCTTTGTCCCGATACAGACATCGATCCGGTCCAGGATGGGGCCTTTGATCTTTCCAAAATAACGGCGCACATCTGCTTCCGTACAACAGCAGAGATTCCGGTCCGGATAATACCCGCACTTACAAGGGTTCATTGCCATGACCAGCATAAAATCGGCCGGGAAAACAGTCTGCACAGAAGACCTGGTGATCACCATCTGCTTTGTCTCCAGAGGGGTCCGCAAGGTCTCCAGGGTCTCCTGCTTAAACTCGGCTGCTTCATCCAGAAACAGAACGCCTTTATGCGCCAGCGAGATCTCACCCGGACGCGGGATCTGATACCCTCCGGCCAGAGCAGCAGATGTGATCGTATGGTGTGGTGCGCGGAACGGGCGCTGCGTCATCAAAGGGCCGTCCCCTAAAAGACCTGCCACCGAATAAATACGGGATAATTCCATGCACTCTTCCAAAGTCAGAGGATTCTGGATGGTTGGGATCCGTTGTGCCATCATACTTTTGCCGGATCCTGGCGGTCCCACATACAAAAGATGATGAAACCCGGCCACAGCCACCATGGTTGCACGCTTAGCGACTTCCTGTCCCTTCACTTCACCAAAATCCACCGGATAAGCATCCTTTCCTTCCGTCAGGACATGATCCAGATCCGCGCTTTTCACATAATCTTTCTTCGGGTCTGCGATCCTTTGCAGAAGGTTCTTCAGATCGTTTGCCCCGTATACACCAATACCTGGTACCACCGCTCCTTCTTTCAGGTTTTGCTCCGGAACGATCAGCTCTTTCAGTCCTTCCTCCTTAGCCAGAAATGCGACCGGAAGGACACCCCGAACCGGATTGATCTTTCCGTCCAGACTCAGCTCTCCCAGGATCATGGCGTCTCTCAGATGAGCCGGATTCAAGATCCCCATAGCCCCTAAAATGGCCAATGCAATAGGAAGATCAAATCCGGACCCGCTTTTCCTCAGATTTGCCGGAGAAAGATTGATTGTGATCTTACGGGGCGGCAGGTCGATCCCTGTATTAGAGATCGCCCGCAGCACCCTCTCTTTTGCTTCCTTCACTTCCGAAGAAGGAAGACCTACCATGTAAAATCCAGGCAGTCCGCCGCTGACATCTGCCTCCACGCAGATGCGTCTGGCTTCAATGCCAAGGATATCCGCACAAAAAACTCTGCAGAACATCACTGATTCCTTTTCTTTTTTTCTTTACGGAAAGCCCCCGCGAACGCAGGGTCAAAGACTTTCGTAGGAGGAAGATATCATACGGAAAAACCGAAGTCAACGGAATGGAGACATATTCCAAAGATTTAACACTTTTGAAAAAACTGTTTAACCAAAATATAAAAAACTGGCAAAAAATACGTTCACAACTTTATCACTTTTATATTGTAGACTTTTTGCCATCAGTCATGTAAAATAACGTGAATTATGTTTATAAAAAGGAGACAGAAAATTGAGTCAAAATCGCGGTAAAACCAGAAGCGGGAAAAAAGGACTTCCTCTCATCTTAAAAATCGTGATCACGTTCTTTATCACCATTGCCTTTGTCGTAGTGGCCATCTTAGGCGTGATCTTTGTATTAGAGAAAGGTCCTTCAGAATCCGCAAAAGTACTTTTTGTAAAATCCTGTGATGAGACCAGTGCTATGAAATGGATCCCTCACATCTTCCTGAAGGATGCAGAAGTGGAAAAGATCTTAAGCACTTCTGATATGGCAACGGTCGATGAGGGTGTCGTAACCGACTCCGATCAGATCAATGTCAACAACAGCCCTTCCCAGGAAATTGAGATCCTCGATGTAGTCGGCGGCTCTTACAAGGGAAAACTGATGATCGTCCATGACCCTGCCAGAGTCTTCCTCGGAACGGTTGAAAGCTTTGGCGAGTTCCAGGGAACGGTCGTTTCAGAAATCGCAGACCGTTACGATGGTGTCGTCGGCGGCGTCAACGGCGGTGACTTCCTGGATATGGGAAGCTATTCCTACACTGCCCTTCCTCTGGGATGCATCATCTCCAGCGGCTACAATCCGGAAGGCGAGGTTGTCTATGAAGATAACGGATACGATGCAAGTTATCATATCGCCGGATTTACCAGAGACAATAAGTTCTTCATGGGCAATATCACACTGAATGAAGCAATCAATACTTACGGCATTCGTGACTGTGTCTATACAGCACATAACACCGGTCCTTTCCTGGTCATGAACGGAGAAGCCCTGATCAACGAAGTTCCGGACTCTGCTACTTATGGCGGCGGCAAGAACCCGCGTACAGCAATCGGTCAGCGTGCAGATGGTTCCGTCCTGCTCCTGGTCGTAGACGGACGTCAGGCAGACTCCCTGGGTGCAACATTCAAAGATCTGGCCTACATCATGCTGGAGTACGGTGCAGTCAATGCATGTGCAATGGACGGCGGTACCTCCTCACAGATGGTCTACAACGGAGAGATCTTAAATCACCCATACTCCCCGACCGGTCCTCGTAAATGTCCGACCGCATGGTTAGTAAGATAATTGGCAAATCAGTCTGAAAATACAAATAAAACAAATTAGGAAAGACAAATGGATAGAGAAAACGATTTATTAGAACAATCTGTAAATACAAGAAAGGAAGGCGCACAGGCTGCATCCTCTGCAGAACGCCGTGTCCGTCAGGTACGTCCGCGTACACCGGGAGAAGCTCCGGCACGTCCGGCTCAAAGCGCTTCTGCACGCCCATCGCAAAGCAGTGCTGCCCGCCCGGTCAGAACATCCGCAGGAGAACGCCCTGCAAGGACATCCACATCCGATCGTCCGATCCGCTCTGCCACACAGGCAAATACCACTGCCCCAAGAAGGACAGCCGCTGCAACGCCTAGAACAGCAAATCCTGCTCAGGTACAGGGAAGAACACCAACGCAGGCAGCGCCGCGTAAAGTCAGACCAGAGGATGGTGCAGTCCGCTCTGCAGCTCCAAAACAGGCTCAGCCGCGTCAGGCATCTCCTCGTCAGGTCACCCCGCGTCAGGCATCCGGAAGAGCCTCATCTTCCCGTCAGTCTGTTCGCACAGCTGTAGATGGAGGCGGAAGAGGCGGTTATACCCGCACTTCTTCACAGGCGTCCTCACGCGGTGATAGAAAGAAAAAAGGCGGATTTAAGAAGTTTATACTGATCTACAGTGCTGCCCTGGCAGTGATCCTGATCGTTGGTCTTTTGATCTTCAATTCCTTTATCAAGAAATATGAAGACAATCAGCCTTCCAACGTAGCGGCCAATATTGTAAAACAGTTAAGCAGCAATCCGACTTCCTACCTGAAATCCAACTCCGACTATATCAAATGCCTGGAGAATGTGGATACGATCATCGACGAAAGTGCCGCACAGATGGATGGAAAACAGCTCTCCTACATTGAGAACAGTGACTATCGTGCAGAGTCTCCGTCCTATAACATTACGGCAGACGGAACGATCGTTGCAAAGATCACTTTAGGAAAGGATACCAAAGGTGCATTCGGCCTGCACTCCTGGAAGCTGACCGGATTAGATGTCGCTTCTTACGTGCCGAATACCCTCTCCTATACGATCCTTGTACCGGAAGGAGCAACCATTTCCATCAACGGAACAGAACTGACAGATGCTTATAAAACAAAGGATGCGGCAATTCCAGAAACGCTGCAGACCGCATCCAAATATGTATCCGTTCCGTCATTTGAGACCTATAAAGTGTCTGGCTTTGCTAACCAGCCGCAAGTAGTTGCAAAAGCTGCCGATGGCTCTGACCTGGGCGTTTCCGTTACCAGCGATACCATCGTCTGCCAGTCAGCTACATCACAGGAATTCATCGATTCCGTGGATGGTCTGGTCAACAATGCAATCTCCGCATGGGGCCGTCACTTCATCAACATGGGCGGTAACTTAAGGGCTTACATCCTGGAAGACTGCGATTACTACGGCTACATCTTCGGAAGCGATACCATGGATCCGATCTACACCGCTTTCTATGAATTTGAAAGTATTGCAGATTATGACTTCACGGAAAAGAGCGCTTCCAACTACATCCGCTACAGCAGTGACTGCTTCACCGTGGATGTCAAGTATCAGATGCGTGTGGACTTCACCACCGACCGTATGAGCGATACCAACCAGAAACTGGATGCCACCTGGGTATTCATTACACAGAACGGCGGCCAGGATTGGTACATCGTAGACTGCATCTACAAGAGCTGACATCTTCCAGAAGGGAGACGCAAAAAAACAACTAATTCCATTTAATACTTGGGCCTGTGAAGCAACTCTGCTCCACAGGCCCTTTTTGTGACCAAAATCAGCCTTTTTTTATTATGGTCATAATTGCATTCTTCTTTATATGACCAAGTATCTGTTTTTTTCATCCTGGTCATAAAGCCATTCTTCTTTGTATGACCAAGTATCTGTTTTTTTCATCCTGGTCATAAAGCCATTCTTCTTTGTA
>JAFWLF010000090.1:0-23265 GCA_017511185.1 Lachnospiraceae bacterium
GAGAGGACCGGGGTGGACCGACCTCTGGTGCAGCTGTTGTATTACCAAGTGCATGGCAGCGTAGCCAAGTCGGGACGGGATAAACGCTGAAGGCATATAAGCGTGAAGCCCCCCTCAAGATGAGATATCCCATACGAAAGTAGTAAGACCCCTTGAAGACGACGAGGTTGATAGGTCAGAGGTGGAAGTACAGTAATGTACGGAGCTGACTGATACTAATAGGTCGAGGAGTTGACCGGAAGGCCATCCGAAGTGTGGACGTCCGACACGTCTTTTCCGATATTTCCTGTGGTTTTGAGGGTGCAAACCCTCAACTTTTGATATTATAATGGCCCAGTGGCTCAGTTGGTTAGAGCGCCGCCCTGTCACGGCGGAGGTCGTGAGTTCGAGTCTCATCTGGGTCGTGTCTGGGGTCTTAGCTCAGCTGGGAGAGCACCTGCCTTACAAGCAGGGGGTCACAGGTTCGAGCCCTGTAGGCCCCATTTGGACTTTGAAAATCCAATATATTATGTAATGCTGGCGCAATGCCGGCGCAAATGACTAACGTCATTTGCTCCAGTGCTTGCGCACTATAAAATCAGCAATCCGCTCACCTCTGCAAGCAAGCTTGCTCGGTGATCGTCTTCCTGATTTTGCATTGCTTAATAAGGGGGAATTCCCGAGTGGCCAAAGGGGACAGACTGTAAATCTGCTGGCACTGCCTTCGGTGGTTCGAATCCACCTTCCCCCATTCTAACGCGGGGTAGAGCAGTCCGGAAGCTCGTCGGGCTCATAACCCGGAGGTCGCAGGTTCAAATCCTGCCCCCGCTACTTTTATTTGCCCAGGTAGCTCAGTTGGTAGAGCAGCGGACTGAAAATCCGCGTGTCACTGGTTCGATTCCGGTCCTGGGCACTTGAACGAAATGAGCAAAGCGGCAAGGCGAAGTCCTTGCCGCTTTAACTATAAAAGCAGACATCCGAAAGGCGTAGCTTTTCGACAATGTCTGCTTTTATAGTTAAGCGAGCAGAAGGCTTGCTTTGCTCATTTTACGAAAACGAACAGCGAGCGCAGCGAGCTTTATACAAAAATTTAAGCGGCAAGGCGAAGTCCTTGCCGCTTTTATAATTATATAGAAATGAATAATTCTTTTATTAGGAAGCAAGTGGTAATTCTTCCTGGTATAAAATATCACTTTGAGTTTTACCAAACATATACTCAATACGCTGAGTTATTTCATCTGCCAGTTTTTCTGCGTCGCCTTCAGTCGCATCTACTCTAAATGAATAGTTTTCTGTATCGCCCCAGTGCTTATTTGCTGCTTTATAATAGCTGGTGCGGATCCGTTCCATTTTACGCAAACGTTTTCTGGAAGTAGCCTCACCTATATTATTTAGCTCTGCATGAACTTTTGCACGGTATTCAAAATCGGCATCCACAAAAATCTTGATCGTTTTCTTTTCATTTAGAGCATAAGAGGCAAAACGATTGATCAAAATACATGGGCCCCGGCTTGCCAGGGATCTGCAGGCATCCATCTGAGCCTGAACGAATGTGCCCGTTGGCGGAAGGGTAAGGTTTCGTTCTTCCTTAGCCAGGAAATCATAAGCTGCTACAACGAATTTTTCATCATAACGAACAAACTGCTCTTCCGGGATGCCGCTGATTGCGGCAGCCTCCGTCAGGATCTCGGAATCATAGCAAGGAATGTGCAGATTCCTGGAGAGTATCGCAGCAATCTCCGGAGCTTTGGAGCATAGTGCACTGTCAATTGCTACGGCGTAATTTTTAGGATTTACTGTAGTTGGGTGATAAAACCGGATCGTTTTTCGTTTTGTTCCGATCATCAGACCAATACCGCAGCAAATGATTGAAACGGCAATTCCGGCAAACAGTGGATCCAGACCTCCCGGGAGCGTCCAGACTGTTCCAAAGAGGAGGACTGTAAGCGGGCTGGCAATTACGGAAATAAGCACACAGGTGTGATTGATCTTCCCTTTTGCCCAAAGGGCAAGGGTCATTGGCAGGAACACAACTGCTCCGCGCAGGCCCATTGACATGAAGCCGAAACTTAAAATGGTATCTCCGAACGGACCGGAAGAAAGAAGAACACCCAGCGCCATAACCACGACGATGATAACCTTTGAAAGCGTCTGGTTGAGCCGGTCGTCTTTCATTTTATCGGTGTAGCGCGAAATGATGTCACGTCTTACGATTGTCGAGATACCCATCGCAAGGCCTGCACCAGTTCCGACTACGGCGATGAATAAAGTTCCGAGGATCAGTCCGGCCAGGATTGGAGGCATATACATTTTGGTGAACATTACCAATGCATTTTTTGCAACGATGTCCGGGAAATTAGCCCTCATATACAAACCAACAAGGATGCCGGCGATGCCGATCGGCGGGATCATGAAGGCGGAGACCAATGCTCCTGTGCGGGCACCACGATCTGTTTTTCCTGACATAACAGCCTGCGCATATGTCTGTGTCGTTAATACTCCAAGAATAAGTGAGATTCCTGCACCAATATCTTTTCCTGCGCCGCGAGCGATCAGACTATAGAAATGAACGCCGTCAGGATTAGCTATTCCGCTGATCATTGCTTTCACTCCGCCAAGACCTCCTGCAAGGTGCAGGACCATGACGCCGCATCCGACCATAGATACATAGATCAATACCAGCTTTAAGATACCGACCATTCCGGCACCTTGCGTGCCGCCCAGGATTACATAGAGAGTCATGAATCCGGCGGTAATGAGCAGGGAAGGGAGCAGTCCTAAATTTGGAACAATGACATCAATGACTGCTGTACCGGCTATCAGCTGCGCAATGACATTAATGAATGTTCCGAGGGAACTCATAATGGATGCAGCCATTCCTGTTTTAGGTCCATATTCCTGGGTAATGATGCCGATCAATGTCATGCTGCCGGAGTTCCGCCATGCTTTGGAGTAGACGAGTGCAACGAGCAGACACCCAATTCCGCCGCCTAAGGTAAACCACCATGCGGACATACCGTAATTAAATGCCAGCTGGGCAGTACCTACCGTGGAGGATCCACCTACCAGTGTTCCCATGATGATTCCGGCAACGATAGGCGCCCCATTGACTTTTCCGTAACTTTGCGGCCGGGTGCCAGACCAGATTGCAAGACCGGCAATTCCCAGAATACTGATTCCCAACCCGATGATTTGTAAAACTGAAAGATCCATGAAATATTCCTCAACTAGCCATTTTCATTGCTTGTGCTTTAAGCGGAGCGCCAAGAAGCGTTTCGAGCAGATTAACGATGATTTCTGCAGCGTCACCGGCTTTGATGTCAGACACATTGACAGTAAGATCATAGTTGTCTGCATCGCCCCATTTTTCGTTATTTCCCTTATAGCATTTCTTGTATGCCCGGTCGACCTTCTTTAAGTCGCGGATTGCTGCGTTATCGGTCAGACCTTTCTGAACACCATACACTTTTGCTCTGTCTTCAAAATCACCATGAATAAAAACGCTGATATGTTTTTTCACTCCTTCGAGTGCAGCAGATGCATGACGGTCAACAAGGATGCAAGGACCCTCTTCTGTCAGATTCCGGGAAGCTGCTTCTTGTGCTGTGATAAAATCACGTGCCGGCGGAATGCGAAGTGCAGATTCGTCTTTTGCAAGCAGATCATATGCTGCATTCACCGGACGACCATCATAGCGTGCCATTAATTCACTTGAGATCCCGCTGATTTCTGCAGCTTTGTTAAGGATCTCTTTGCCATAGCACGGGATCTCGAGAATATTGGACATTCTCTTTCCAATCCAGTCCCCGTTGCAGCCCGGTTCGCTGTCGATCGTGATGATCAGTTCGTTTTTGTTGAGTTTCATTTTTTAATCTCCTTTCATAGTGCAATACTCCTGAAACACAAAAAACCGGCATAACGCAGTAGACAATTTTGTCTCTAGCGTTATACCGGCTTTTCTATCGGTTTCACTGTTTTTTTGAAACAGCCCCGGTGAAAACGGTGTTATGCAGAGTATTAATTAATGCTTGTTAAAGTGATAAATTATTTTCGGCCATGTAGTCCCGATATTTATTGAACACCCCGCGGATCGCTGTTTCCAAGGCTTTTTTAGCATGTCCGTGATAGTAGGTATCAAACAATTCTATCAGGCCTTCAGGGCCATCGTTCAGGTTGTATCCGACAATGAGGTTTGTGACAAAATTTTTAGCCAGCTCTGTAACCATGGATGTTTCCGCTTCAACAATGATCCCGTTCCTGTTATCAAATAAAACAGCTAAAACTAAAATGTCATATACTGCTTCTGCCGTTGTGCTGGACGGCAGCTTTGCATAACTGGAGAGCAGAATCGTGTTTCTTTGATGTGCATCCGTCATGTCTTTAACTCCTGAGAAAATTAAAATTAAAAACCTTCTTGAACGGATTTATGAATGCTTTTGGCACCCCTTCCGTCAAAATCATTTTTAAATTTGTGTGTAACCATACTCCCATTCATAAAAATTGTCAACGGTTATTTGAAAATAAAATGAAATCAGAGCACTCGTTTGCAAGTCAGAAGAATTTTAAAGATTGCAATTATCTGCGGCTTCAATTTTCCTTCCGTACCAGTAGAGCATTGCAAACATCGCAAAAACGAAAACCACAGTCAGGGCTATATTTATCAACATTTTTTCGCGAAGTAAAAGGATCAGCCCAGCAAATACAATGCCGATCAGAACGGCCTGAAGACAAAGCCTTACGTATTTTTTGCATCTGGCTTTTGCATGTCTGTTGCCGAGTGCAAACAGGAAAACAAAGTACAAAAGAAAAGAACCGGATATGAACAGAATCTTTGGAAGCAGGCTGATTTCTTCCTCCCGCATAAATTCCAAACCGTTCGTGATATTGTTTAACGCGAAAATAATGAAAACATGCAGGAGCATATATCCCAATCCATTTGTCTGTTTTTCCCGGTCGATGATCCGGTCATAAAAAATGCCGTAACTGAGAAACAGTCCCACAACGATCAGAAATGCCATGAGTGCAAAGTATGTGCTGCGGATAGAAAATTCACCGTCAAAATAGGATGCAATGGCGATGATCATTTCGCCAAACGTAAACACAACATATAACATGGCGCGCTCGGACAGATGGTTGAAGTCTACAAAGTTTTTGCTGCTTCTCTGACCAAACAGAAATACAGAAGCCATTCCGAAAAGAATCGCACAGAGCGAAATCCAGGTCATACCGGTCGCCTGAAAGAATGGGATATCACAAAGGACAATAACTGCTTCGATAAAAAGAATGATCGACATCCGAATGATCTGCTTTCTGTTCTGCTCCAGATTCCGGTGAATGCGCAGCTCGATCAAATACTGCACGCCAATGTTGATCAGGATCAAGGCCCAGGCAATGTGGTACTGCGTATGGAATTCCTGCCAGTCCGTTCGTGTTCCCTCTGCGACAAAGTAAAGAAGAAACATGTTTATGAACAGGAAGATGTGATCGCGGATCCCATGCTTGCCGTAGATGTTGATGTAGTAAGTGGTGAAATTCCAGATCTGGATCACTGCAAGTGTCGTCATTATATACGCCATAAAAGCAGCCGATGAAATAAACCCGTTTTCAAAGTTATGCAGCAGCAAGTTGTTGCGGCCGACGATATATACAAAGATCAGATCGTAGATCAGTTCTATGTATTCCACTTTTTTCTCTTTTGGCCGAAGGATGTCGTTGATCATGTTAGTATTCTCGCATTCTGATTTGGAAATTGTTTTTTATATCATAGCACAACAAAAAGAAAAACCGGCATCTTTTGATGATGCCGGTTTTTATTATTTCTTTCTTTTGTGAGATTAGAATAATTCTTTGCTCATGCGGTCGATCTCTGCGCTGACTGCCTCGTAAACGCCTGGGAAGGAGCTTCCCGGAAGTCCGGAGGTAAGGCAAGGAATGAAGGAAGGCCCTTTGCACTTTCTGCATGCACGCTCGACTTCTTCCACGACAGTTTCCTGCTTCCAGTCCGGAAGGTCAAGAAGACGAGTTTCAATCTCACCCATGAAGGTGATCTTTCCTGCAAAGCCTTTTTCGTTGATCAGTTCCGGCAGATTGTTCTGCGGGAAGCATCCCTGCCAGATATCAATGCCCATATCAACCATCTCAGGAACCAGATTTGCGGTATAGGAATCATTGTGATGAACGATCAGTTCGCAGCCCAGCTCTTTCCAGCGGCCATAGATTTTTTTGTATGCCGGCACCAGGAATTCATCAAACATTTCCGGAGAAAGGAAAGAGTTCTTTGCGCTTCCCCAGTCATCATGATGAAGAAGAGCTTTAATTGCAGGTACTCTTGTCATAATATTTTCAGCATATTCAAGTTCGACTTCTGTAATGAAATCGATCAGTGCATGCATTTCTTCCGGCTCTTCATACATGCCGATCATGGTGTTTTCCATACCCATCATAGCGTGCAGTCTTTCGAAAACGCCCTGTGGTGCTAATGCGCAGGCATACTGGTTTTCAAAATCAGTATTTCCAGCCCAGCCATTGAGCATGCCCCAGAATCCAGGATCTTCCGGAACGAATGGTTTATGAGTCAGCTTGTCTCTCCACTCTGTAACATCTTCCATCAGCTTATGCTCTTTATCATGTACCGGGAATGCACCCATCTGGTCTTCTGGGAAACGCCAGAAAACACCGTACTGATCATAGCCTTCATTGCCAGGAACGATCGGATAATCACCCATGTAGTAGTTGGTTGCCATAACGATGTTTAAGAATTCCCACTGGTTTACAAAGCGGTCCGGATGTCCGTCAGCCTTCATAGTTTCTCTTAAGTTTTCAAGAACGGTTAACATGTTTTACTCCTCCATAAGTTTTGTGTATAAAAACAGTATAAGTTGCTTCAATCTGCTGTCATTATACTTTCCTTTAATTTCAATGAATAGACGCATTCTGTTGATATTTCTTTTTACATATGCTACAGTTTGTAGCGGAGAGAAAAGGCATGAACGTAACTTCTGAAATCCTTTTTTATTTATATTCTGTAAAGTACCCGCTGATTCAGGAACATACGGGTCTTTTGAATCAGTCGGTCACATCCATTAAACGTCTGGTCCCGGGAGAAGGACCGGATAAAGAAGCGTTGTATATCCTGACGGTTGATGAGCTGAAACCGATTGAAGATGATGGCAGGTATCAGCATCTTTTGTTTGTTTCCCCTAAGGGAAAACTCCCACCTAAAAAATCGCTGCAGAAACTCAAAGGCAAAAACTACGCATTTACGAATGCATTCTATACAACCTACGAACTGCAAAACGTCCTGCTTACGATCTTTCATGATCTTCTGCGGCAGGAAAATGAGCTCCTGCTGGCGGCGATGGATCCGGCACGGGCAGAAGAGGTTTTTTCGTTTGGCACAAAATGGTTTCCTTGGGAATATTCCATCGTGGATATTGATATGCGTCTTGTTTACCGTTCGGAGAATCTGCACAAGGTCATGGGCGGAGAAAAGGTGGACCGTATTCCGGCAGAGAGCATTGAAAGCCTGATCTTAAGTAAAGAGTTCCATGAAGCGGCGAAGAAGAAAGAGGTTTTCTATCAGTCGATGACGTTTAATGATCTGACGGCGATGGCAAGAAATATTCTGCCGGAAAACCAGTATGCAGGCCGTGTTGTCATGTTCCTGGAAGAGCCAAAGAAGAAGGCGCCAGCAGGAGCAGAAGAACTGTTTACGTTTTACACTGACTGCATAATGGAGGCACTGCGGCGCAGCGGCAGGCTTTCCACAAGACCGCAGAACGATCCGCTCAGGGGACTTTGTCGTTCTCTTTTGAATCACGAAAGCATTCCAGATCATGGGATCCGTGAAGTGTTGCGACAGGCAGGATGGGAACAGGATCATTTTTATTCCGTGATCGATTTTCGCTTTCTTCCGGATTCTGTCTGGCAGACGCAGCTGGAAACAACGCTCCCATATCTGGCAGATGAATTGGAAAATGAGTGGCCGTATTCCTGTGCAGTCAATACAGGCCGGGAGATTCTTTTTGTTCTAAATCTTTCCTTGATGGAAATCGGACCAAACCTTTCTGGCCTGCATCAGCAGTTTGCATATTTCGTCAGAGATCATATTTGTCTTGCAGGTATCAGCCCGGTGTTCCGTGATTTTGCCAAAATGGCTGATGCTAAGGCTTGCGCGGAAGCTGCCTTAAAGATTGGACAGGAAAAGAATCCATATGTATGGTATTATCTGTTTGATGAATATCGGTTTGACTATATGAAAGAAACGCTGACCAATGCGCTTTCTCCGGACTTTCTTTCGCACCCTGCAAAAGAAATGCTGGATGATTATGATAAGGAACATCACACGGAGCTTTCCAAAACACTGCAGGCATATCTGGATCATGACAGAAATATGACAACAGCTGCAGATGCGATCTATGTACACCGCACAACATTTTGCAGGCGGATGGATCACATCCGGAAGATAACAGGAATCGATCTGGAAGATGCAGATACACTGATCCTGCTGGAACTGTCTTACCGTATCTGATGCAGAGAACAGTTTTAGCAGAGATTCCTGATATTTACAATTGATAAAAAGGGGAGATCGTTACAATGAATAAACAACAAATAGATCAATATCTCGAGCGGATCGGATTTTCAGGACCGATCAACCATGACGGCGAAACATTGGATCGGCTGATCTGGGCACATATTTCCACGGTTCCTTTTGAAAGCCTGGATCTTCATGAATACGGGATCGTACCATCTTTGAACGTGGATGATCTATTTGAAAAATTTGTCGTAAAAAGGCGCGGAGGCTACTGCTTTGAGCAGAATACTTTGTTTGGGCAGCTGCTTAATGATCTTGGCTTCCCAACCTTTGGCACGGTCGTCCGCCTGCTTAGACCGGGAGCTCCGCTGTTTCCATATTCCCATAAGGGTCTGGTATCAGAGGCCGAGGGAAAACAATGGTATTGTGATGTGGGGTTTGGCGGACCGGGACCGAAAGGCGTAGTAGAGATCCGAAACGGAGAACAGGTCGTTGGAGGAGTGACCTTCCGCGGAACAATTCGTTCGGATGATTTTCTGATCGAACGGAAAACAGATGATGGCTGGGTTGAAACAATGTATTTTGCACCGCGGCCGATCGAGCCGGTCGATTTTGAACCACTCAATTTCTATTGTGCACTGCAGCCAAATTCAGGGTTCCGTCTTAACCGCATCGTAAATCTGACACTTCCTAACGGCAGCAAGGTATTGAGCGACAAACACTTCACGCTGCGAAGGGGCGATGTGACGATCGAGAAAAATGTGGAAACTCCGGAAGAACTGGAAGAATTGCTGCGCGATGAATTTGGGATCGTCATGCATATCCCGCGCGGAAAGAAATTCTGATCAAGTGTTTTATAGAAGAAAATGAGAGAAATGAAAATGAGAAAAAGTATCATAGCGTCTGTTATATCTGCATTGGTCCTGCTTTTGATGTTTGCAGGAACCGCGAAAGCTGCCTTTCAGTATGAGCATGATCCGATGCAGAATCCGGATGCGGCAGCAGATATTATTGTGAACCCGGATGCTGTTTACGGGTATTCTCCAAACCCGGATTCCGGGAGCCTGCGGGATTATGCTGTCTATGACTGGTCGGATCCGGAGCTTGTAGCAGCTGGAAAGAAAGACCGGGAAGAATATCATGCCAGCGTGCAGGAATTGTATGATAAACTGCATGAGATGCAGGAAGCCGGATACGAGATAGAGGAGATTGCAAGGGTCATTTCCACACGCAGGAATGAGATCCGCCTGGAAGCATATAAAGATGATCCGGAAGGATTGGAAATTGTCAAAAAAAGGAATCTGGAACAATATGGAAACGAATTGGGGCCAACACCGGATTCTTTGTTTGAAAAATATGGGTCCTGGGAGACGGTAATTAAAAAAGCCTTCAGTAGCAATCCGGGAATGGATGCCTGCCTGGGTTTATATGACGTGATGTATGATACCTATTTGCTCCCGGACGAAGCGGAAGAAGAAACGATTCCGGTTCCGGATGAAGAAGAGACAGTTCCTGCAGAAAATGATATCCCGAAGACAGGCGATAACAACGCCCCAGTGGCTGAACTGGTGCTGCTTTCTCTTTCCGTCTCTATTCTGGGAGCAGGGTTGTTCTTTGGAAGAAAAATAACAAAAGAGTGACAAAAGATTATTCTTTTGTCACCCGATATTCGCTTTCATGATGTCGTTTGCATCCGGCATCCGCTTTTTCAAAGTCAGTGGCATGCGGGTCTGCTCATCAATAAAGCAATGGCTTGTAAAACCTTCTGCGATGAGAGCTTCATCGCAGCCGCGATAGATCTGATATTCATATTTCATTCGCGCTCCATTGTACTCTGTCATCTTAACATCCGCACAGAGCTCATCGCCATATTTCAGAGTCTGGTGATATCTGACATAAGCATCTACCTGAGGAATCAGGATACCGGCATCCTCTATTACTGTATAGGGGATGCCGATTTTATCCATAAAGAACAGCCTGGCTTCTTCAAAGATCCTCAAATAATTGGAGTTATGGACGATTGCCATTTTATCTGTTTCGTAGTAAAAAACTTGTCTGCAGTAGCGTTCCATTTTGAACCTCTATTTCATAGCCAGCTTCAGAAGGCCGTTTTCCATATCCGTCATTGCCATTTCTTTTACCAGATAATGCTGCAGTTTTCCGGTCGCAGTCATCGGCAGTTCTTTTACAAAACGATAATAACGTGGTCTCTTATAGCCGGAGAGCAGATCTGATGAATTGCAGTGTTCGACCAGATCACCGACGGTAAGGGAATCATCTTCCGGAACGATATAAGCAACAACAGCCTCTCCACGGACAGCATCCGGAATACCGGTAACAGCAGAAGCAGCCACCTTCGGATGTGTATTGATCGCTTCTTCGATGATTGGCGGGTAAATGTTTTCGCCGCCGGAGATGATCATATCGTCTTTTCTTCCGGAGATCGTGATGAAATGATTCTTATCCCAGGTTGCAAGGTCGCCGGTGTACATCCAGCCTTTATAAAACTTATTGGCTTCTTCTTCCGGATTGTTATAGTAGCAGTAAGAGGACTTTGGTGTGCGGATGATGACTTCGCCAGTCTCACTTTCATCCGTAGCAGCCAGATCATCAGGTTCGCTCTTCTTGCCTTCTACATATTTGACAACACGTACGTCATCGTCTGTGCAGGACTTGCCTGCAGTACCTGCCATTTCCGGAAGGTCATACGGACGCAGGAACGTGTTCCAGAATGTTTCTGTTGTTCCGTATCCGTTGAACAGATTTGGAGATAAGACTTCGTGTACTTTTAAGCAGTCAGCGCGTTCAAACGGGGCACCCATTGTGATGATGCCGCGCAGGCTGGACAGATCTGCTTTGTATTTTTCCTGATGGCGAACAAGCATCTTGATGATAGAAGGAACGCCGATCAGGAATGTGATCTTATATTTTTCCACATATTTCAAAGCCAGAAGACTCTGGAAGGTCTTCATGATAACGACCGTTGCGCCTGCATAGAGAGTTGGGCACGGACCGCCGGAATGGATACCGCCGCGGTGGAACCACGGGGTGGTGTTGATCGTGCTGTCTGTCGGATTCATCGGGAAATGCATCATGACATCGTGCGCACTCATTACTTCATTGGCGTTATACAGCGGAACTCCTTTTGGCTTTCCGGTCGTGCCGGAAGTGTAAAGACGCATTGCCTCATCATACATATTTGGAACGTAGTCCGTGATCGGCTCACTTTCCGGATAGCCATTCAGGAAATCTGCAAACCGCTGATGTCCTTCCGGCAGATCACCATCTCCAACCATCAGAATAAGCTGCGGTTTTTCCTCTGCTGCCTGCAGTGCTTTGAAAGCGATATCCTTGTTGGCGCCGTCATAGATATAAACTTTTGGACGGCTGAGATTTAGGCAGACGGTAGTCTCACCTGGCGAGAAGTTGTAGTTAGCCGGACTGTTAACAGCGCCAAGCTTCTGTGGAGCCAGATAGCAGTACAGATATTCCAGACTGTTTGGAAGCTGGTATAAAACAACATCTTTATAGCCGATTCCCTGATCGTTCAGGGCGTTGGCAAATTGGTTGACTATTTTATTCAGCTCGGAATAAGACAGGACGGTTTCAGACAGCGGGTCGATGACTGCAGTTTTATCTGCAAAACGACGGACATTTCTCATGAAACCTTTGATGTAAGTCATATCCTCTTCAAACACTTCCTGGAACATGGATTTTTTGCTCTTGGAGACATGGCCCGTCAGCTCATCCAGGGAAATGCCCAGCACATCCGCCATTTTTTCCGCATAGGAAACGGTTGGCTCGGAATTAGTGGTGCAGTATTTTTTGATCATGTTATAGGTGATGCCGGTCTCGTTTGCGAGAGAAGTGATCGACATGCCCTTTTCATTTAAGATCTTTGTTAATCGTTCTCCGAAATTCATAAAGAACCTCCTAATTGAAATTTACACTATTGTTCAGGTTTGTTAAGCATAAATGATTGCACTATATTTGTAAACAGAAAAATAGTTCAGCAAAATGCTGAACTATAATTCACTTTTTTAATTATAAATTGTTTGAATCGAGATATCCTGAAGAGATCGGTCAGATCAGTTTTTTCGATTTTTCAAAAGCTGCCCGGAGTGCTGCAACAGCTGCATCGTGGAAACCGGCGTCTTCTAATACTTTAACACCTTCGATCGTTGTGCCGCCCGGCGAGCAGACATTCTGCTTCAGCTCTTCTGGTTCTTTATCAGATTGGAGAGCCAGTTCTGCAGCACCTGCCATTGTCAGCTTAGCATACAGAAGTGCTTTGTCGCGAGGAACGCCAAGGGCAACCGCGCCGTCTGCTAATGCATCGATGAACATGTACATATAAGCCGGTCCGCATCCAGTAAGGGTGCCGCCCGTTTCGATCATTTGCTCTTCCACGTCATCCAGCACACCGGCAGGGGCAAGATCAGCGAGGACCTGCTCCAGAACATCTGCCTGTACTTCTACAGAAGTATGATACATGATCACACCTTTGCCCACAGCAACAGGGGTGTTTGGGAGGATGCGGATGACCGGGAGAGAGTCATCTCCGGCCAGTTCTTTCACGCGGGCAATGGAAACGCCTGCCATCATTGAGATCAGGGTTGGACGTTTTTTCTTGATCCTTGCCTGCAGCGGTTTCAGAACTTCTTCGGCCATCTGTGGTTTTACGCCTAAAAAGACGGTTTCGCACTGACCGATCACGTATTCATTATTCCCGCAAGCTACACCCAGCTCTGCAGCCAGGTTTGCAGCTTTTTTCTCATCCGCATCTGCAAGCAGGATATTTTTTGTGGAGTTCGCCATTGCTTTTGCGATAGCGCCGCCCATATTTCCGCAGCCGATAAATCCGTATCTCATGATTGCCTCCATTCCAAATGCCACTTTCTGTGACATCGTTTTGTTATTGCTGATTACCGAATATGTCCGTTTCCGGTAATGACATATTTATAAGTATTCATTTCTCTAAGGCCCATTGGTCCTCTGGCATGAAGTTTTTGTGTGGAGATGCCGATCTCGCATCCCAGGCCAAATTCACCGCCGTCTGTAAACCGAGTGGAAGCGTTGACATAAACAGCAGCGCTGTCCACAAATCGTGTGAAGGTTTCTGCAGCTGCAGCATTCTCTGTTACGATGGCATCGCTGTGTCCGGTAGAGTGGATGCGGATATGTTCCACAGCCTCTTCTACGGAGCTTACGCATTTTACTGCCAGGATGTAATCCAGAAATTCTGTATCAAAATCCTGTTCTTTGGCTGGAGTGCCCGGGATGAACTGTGCAGCCATGTCATCTAACCGCAGTTCCACCGGAACCAGACCGCTTTCTTCACGCTCATCTACCAGCACTTTTTTCAGCCTTGGCAGAAGTTCGCCCGCCACTTCTTTATGCACCAGGAGGACTTCTTCTGCGTTGCAGACACTCGGCCGGCTGGTTTTGGCATTGTTAATGATTTTGACCGCTTTTTCCAGATCCGCATCTTTATCTACATAGACATGGCAGATGCCGGTACCGGTCTCGATGCATGGAACAGTTGCGTTTGTGACACAGGCACGGATCAGTCCTGCACCGCCGCGCGGGATCAGAAGGTCCACATATTCCGGTGATGTCATCAGTTCATTGGCACTGTCACGGGAAGTATCTTCCACCAGATTGATGGCTGCCTCATTGACGCCCGCTTTCTCCAGGCCTTCTTTCATAGCCTGAATGATTGCTGTGGCGCTCTGATGTGCTTCTTTGCCGCATCGAAGAACGCAGACATTGCCGCTTTTTAATGTCAGCGCAGCAGCATCTGCTGTCACGTTTGGACGGCTTTCATAAATGATCGCAATTACGCCAATAGGAACAGAAATCTTTTTGATATCCAGCCCTTCCTGCGGCATGGTCTCTTCCATGACACGTCCGACCGGATCGGGCAGAGCGACGACATCGCGGATCCCGTCTGCCATAGAGGCGATCCGCGCCGCGTTCAGCAGCAGCCGGTCTAACATTACATCAGAAATAGTGCCTTTGGCAGCTTCCATATCTTTCTGGTTTGCGGCGAGGATGTCTTCCGTATGAACAACCAACGCATCTGCCATTTCCAACAGGGCAGCATTTTTCACCTCGGTACCAAGAGCGGCAACCTCACCTGCGATCTGTTTTGCATTCTGCAGCATTGCTTTTGTTTCCATGTCTGATCCTTTCAGCACGTGGCGTTAATTCTTTGGCAGAAACTTCGTTCCGACGTTTTTGCCGTCAATAATATCATATAAATTTTCCGGAACAGATCCGTTTGCGATGACCATGGTGCAGCCGCAGTCCATGCAGATCTTTGCGGCATTCAGTTTGGTGACCATCCCACCCGTGCCCAGCTCGGAACCTTTTCCACTGGCCAGGGAGAGAATATCGTCGTTGATCTCATCAACCATGTCGATCAGTTTTGCATTGGCATCTTTCCGTGGATCTGCAGTATATAATCCATCAATATCGGAAAGGAGGATCAGAAGATCTGCGTTGATAAAGCGCGAGACAAGAGCAGCCAGCGTATCATTATCGCCGATCACGATTTCATCCGTTGCGACTGTATCATTTTCATTAATGATCGGCAGTGCACCGTAATCCAGCAGTTTATAGATGGTGTTGGAAAAATTGTCACGGTAGCGGTCATTTTCCAGATCATCTCCGGTGATCAAAATCTGTGCAACGGTGTGGTGATATTCATCAAAAAGCTTATCGTAAATATACATCAGCTCACACTGTCCAACTGCAGCAACTGCCTGCTTGGAAGGAATATCATCCGGCTTTGCATGCAGGCCAAGTTTGCCAACGCCCATTCCAATGGCGCCGGACGAAACTAAGATAATTTCATGTCCTGCATTTTTGATGTCGCTCATGACTTTGCAAAGCAGTTCCACGCGGCGGATATTCAGATTGCCGGTCTCGTGTGTCAGGGTGCTTGTCCCTAATTTGATTACGATCCTCATTTGTTTTCCTTTCCGGTTTTTACTGATTGTTCAGCGATTATACACTGATTCTCATTCTTTCGCAATGTGCCGTGTTAAAATGTGAAAGTTTTCATTTCCCGCTAACAGTATGCCTGACGGCGCGGAAGGATTTGCCCCTATGACTGGAAGCATGCTACAATAAATCCAAATCCGCTTTTTTATACAGAGGAATGGGGGACAAGTATGAAAACATTTCAGGATATTATTCAATTATGTGAAGAAGAAGAAATCGAGATCATCGATTTTAAGATGACCGACATAGAAGGCAGATGGAGACATTTATCAATTCCGGCAAAACGTTTCACGGAAGATACCATGGTTCACGGCATTGGTTTTGATGGTTCCAATTATGGGTATGCGCCGGTTGAGAACAGTGATATGGTCTTTATCCCGGATCTGGATACGGCAGTTGTAGACTGCTACAGCGAGGTGCCGACTCTTTCCATGAATGGAGACGTTATGGTGATCGGAACGGAGAACAAACCGTTTGATCAGTATCCGCGCAATGTGGCACGCCGTGCAGAAGCCTATATGCGTGAGAGCGGCATCGCGGATGAAATGATGGTCGGACCGGAGTACGAATATTATGTTTTTGATGACGTGCAGTTTCAAAACCGGCAGGAAGCATCCGGCTTCCAGATCACCTCGGAAGCTGTTGGCTGGGGCGAGGAGGGCTTCAATAACGGTGGTTATATGAATCCTCTGCAGGATGGCTATCATATCGCACTGCCGCGCGATACTGGCAGTGATCTGCGGAGCCGCACGATCCTGGTCCTGGGCGACTGGGGCGTGGAAGTGAAATATCACCACCATGAAGTCGGCGGAGCCGGACAGATGGAAATCGAAGTGGAGCTTGGCGGGATGATGAAGATGGCCGATGCTACGATGATCGCCAAGTATGTGATTAAAAACGAAGCGTTTGCGGAAGGGCGGACAGCAACCTTTATGCCTAAGCCAGTTGCAGGTATGGCTGGCAGCGGCATGCATGTGCATATGATGCTGGTCAAAGACGGAAAGCCGCTTTTCTATGATGAAAACGGCTATGGACATCTGAGTGAGACTGCTATGTATTTTATCGGCGGCCTGCTGGCGCATGCACCTTCTCTTTGTGCCATTACCAATCCGACGACAAATTCCTACAAACGTCTGATCCCTGGATTTGAGGCACCGGTCACGATCGGTTACGCTATGGCAAATCGCAGTGCGGTCGTTCGGATCCCTGCTTATGCCAAAGATCCGATGCATAAACGTTTTGAACTGCGCAATCCGGATGCAACCTGCAATCCGTACTATGCATTCTCCGCAATCCTGATGGCAGGCCTGGACGGGATTGAGAAAAAGATCGATCCGCATGCACAGGGCTGGGGTCCGTTTGACTGCAACCTGTACGATCTTCCGGAAGAAGAAAAAGCAAAACTTGGCGGTCTTCCAACCTCTTTATCAGCAGCGGCAGAAGCCCTGGAAAAAGATCACGACTATCTGACGAAGGGCGGTGTCTTCCCGCAGCGCCTGATCGATCTGATCGTGGCGGATGATAAAAAGGAAGATGCAGAGCTGGCCAAATACCCGCATCCGATGGAATTTGCAAGGTATTATGATCTGTAGAGATGCGCTTGCATTTTGTGAGTGATTGTGTATAATAAGCAAGCTGTGCAAAAGCACAGTGCATGGGCGTGTAGCTCAGGTGGTAGAGCACTTGACTTTTAATCAAGTTGTCCGGGGTTCGAATCCCCGCACGCTCATAGGTATAAACAGCGGAACCTTTTAAAGGGACCGCTGTTTTTTGCTGTATAGAAAACTGATTGAACATGAAAAAAAAATAAATTATAATTTTTCTGTTGTCAGACAGGATCACGATGGACAGCAAGTGGCAGCAAATAAAAGAAATGAGGACAATGCAAATGATTAAAGTAGGAATTGTTGGCTATGGCAATATTGGACGAGGTGTAGAAGTCAATATTCAGGAAAATCCGGATATGGAACTGGTCGCCATCTTCACCAGAAGAGATCCGGCAGCGTTGAAAACAAAAGGCACCTGTCCGGTTCTGCCAGTGGAAGAAGCAAAGGATTGGGTCGGAAAGATCGATCTTATGTTTGTAGCAGGCGGAAGTGCAACAGACCTTCCGGAGCAGACTCCTAAATATGCAAAGATGTTCAACGTGATCGATACATTTGACACACATGCTAATATTCCGGAGCACTTTGCCAATGTTGACAAAGCCGCAAAAGAAGGCGGAAACATTGCCATTATCTCCTGCGGCTGGGATCCGGGCATGTTCTCATTGGCAAGAATGTATGCCAATGCAATCCTTCCAAATGGAAATGATTACACGTTTTGGGGAAAGGGTGTAAGCCAGGGACATTCCGATGCGATCCGCAGAGTAGAAGGCGTAGCCGATGCACGTCAGTATACGATCCCTGTGGACGATGCCATCGCAAGAGTGCGTGCCGGTGAAAATCCGGAACTGACCACCCGCCAGAAACATACCCGTGAGTGCTTTGTCGTTCTGAAAGAAGGCGCTGATCCGAAACAGGTAGAGCACGATATCGTTACGATGCCTAACTACTTCTCGGATTATGATACAACCGTTCACTTTATCAGCCAGGAAGAATTAGACCGTGATCACAGCGGCATCCCGCATGGCGGTTTTGTATTCCGTACCGGAACGACCGGAGCTGATCATGAGAACAAGCATGTGATCGAGTATAGCCTGAAGCTGGATTCCAATCCGGAGTTTACGACCAGCGTGCTGATGGCATTCGCCCGTGCAGCTGTCCGTATGAAAGAAGCCGGAGAGGTTGGATGCAAGACGGTGTTTGACATTGCACCGAAATATCTTCTTGCGATGGATGAAGGCGAGATGCGTGCACACTTACTGTAAGTATTAAAGATATATGCGCACGCGGAAAATGCGTGCGCATTTTTTATGTCATATGAGACCGGAGATCTTAGCACCGGCAGGGACACCAGCTGCGCTTTTAGCAGCTGTACGGGCAGGAGCAGATGCCATCTATCTTGGAGGCAGTCTCTTTTCTGCCAGAGCCTTTGCCGGAAACTTTAATCAGGAAGAATTACTTAAGGCAATCGAAGACTGCCATCTTTTTAATGTCAAACTTTATATGACGGTCAATACGCTGATGAAAGAAAAAGAGATGTCCGGACTGGTTTCTTATATGAAGCCATTTTATCAGGCGGGACTTGATGGGGTGATCGTGCAGGATGTAGGATGTGCGAAAGTTCTGCAGGAAGCATTTCCAGATCTCGCTCTGCATGCAAGTACGCAGATGAGCATTTCTTCTGCCTATGGTGCAGCGCTTCTGAAAACGCAGGGATTCAAACGCGTCGTTCCTGCAAGAGAACTTTCCCTTGCAGAAATTAAAGAGATCAAGAAAGAAAGCGGAATTGAAATAGAGACATTTGTGCATGGAGCTATGTGCTTTTCCTTTTCCGGAAAGTGCCTGTTGAGCAGCTTTGCAGGTGGAAGGAGCGGCAACCGGGGACGTTGTGCCCAGCCATGCAGAAAATGCTATGAACTGTTGAATGCCGGTACGCAGGAATATGCCATGAGCATGAAAGATATGTGTACCCTGCGGATCCTGCCGGATCTGATCGATGCGGGGATCGATTCCTTTAAGATAGAAGGACGTATGAAAAACCCGGTTTACGTGGCATCGACGGTTAATGCCTATAGAAAAGCCAGAGATTATTATCTGGATGCCGTGGCAAGCGGAACATTTGACCGTAAGGAATATGAGGATTTCATTTATCCGCTGGAAAAAGAGCTGGCAGATATCTATAACCGCGGAGGTTTTTCCGAAGGATATTATTTTATGGAAAAGGGACCGGAGATGATGGCGAATGAACGGCCGAATCATACCGGTGTTCTGATAGGCAAAGTGGAAAGAATCGCTCCGCCGGAATTATTCATTAGGCTGACAGAAGAAGTTTTCGCGCAGGACGTGCTGGAGATCCGGCCGGCAGGTGTAGAACTGACCAGTGCCGGAAGCGGAAAGAAAGGCGCGCTTTTGTCAATAAAAGGAAAAGAGTTCCGCTTGATCCAAAAAGGACAGGAAGTCTTCCGTACGCGTAATAATCAGTTGATCAGCAGAATACAAAAGGAGATCATCGATCTGGAAAAACAGGTTCCGGTACAGGGCATGATCATTGCGAAAGCAGGAGAACCTCTGACGATCACGCTGCAGGGAGAAGTCTGCGTGACTGCCAAAGGTGCTGTTGTTGAGAAAGCCAAAAAGCAGCCAACCGGCAAAGAAGATCTTCTGGAGAAATTACAGAAGACCGGCGGCAGTGAGATTAGCATTGAAGCTATCAGTATAGAAATGGATCAGGATATTTTTATTCCGATGAGTGCTTTCAATCATCTGCGCCGCGAAGCCATGGAACAATATCGCAGCGCACTTGTTAAGCGCTTCGAAAGAGATATATAGAATGGAAATCTGGATCAGAGTAAAAACAGAAGAACAGCTGCAGGCCGTTATGGAAAGTCAGGTAAAGGCACAGCACCTGATTTTGGATGCTGCCCTTATTTCTGCATCGCCGGATTGCCTGCAGATGATCCACATGCAGGCAGCAGATTCCAAAGTCTATCTGCAGCTTCCGGATGTCCTGCGCCAGAACCGGAAAGGGCAGATTGAAAAGCTGCTTGAGCAGGCAAAAGACTGCGCGGGTCTGGTGATCAAAAACCTGGATGAGCTGGGCCTTATTCTGGAAAAGCAGATGAAGGAGCGGTTTGAGATCATCGGAGATGCATTCCTTTATGCCTATAATAATGATGCGCTCCGCTTCTACCGGGAATTGGTCCCGGAGATGAAGTTTATTTACAGCGACGAACTGACAGACAAAGAGGCTGGGAGTCTGACTGGGGACAGAACAGCTTTCCTTTATAAAATATATGGTTATCAGGAAGTGATGATCACGGCGCAGTGCTTCTTAAAGAATACCGGAAACTGCATGCAGTCAAAGCAAGCTGGCAGCAAGCTGGCACAAAGCGGCCGGATGGAACTGCGTGATGAAACGAAAAACAACCTGCATGCGGAAAGCATCTGTGACCTTTGTCACACAGTGATCTACAATGGCGTTCCGACCAGCATGCTGGATAAAATAACGGACGAATACGAAAACCCGCTTTACGACTTTACCATTGAAGATGCTGATACGGTGAAGGAGATCCTGGAAACAAAGCAGTGCCATAATTATACCCGGGGACATCATCTTACCCCGATCGATTGACCACAGCATATGATCATTACAACGGACAGTCAGAAAAATACATACAGCTCTTATCACATCGCCAAAGCATTTTTCCCAAATGAGGAGATTGAAACACAGATTAAAGAAGACGGAGAAGATCCGCGTTCTCTTTATCTGCGCCTGCGGAAGGAAACCGGACGCGATCTCCCCTGGGGCATGCTGACGGGCGTTCGTCCGACCAAGCTGGCGATGGAAAAAGTGAAAGAGCAGATGCCGCTTGAAGAATTTGAAAAGTGGTTTTATGAAAACCGCTTTGTCAGCAAAGAAAAAGCGGACCTGGCTTATGAGATCGCAGCAAAGGAAGAAAAGCTGATAAAGCGGACAGGCATCATTGGAGAAGACAGTTTTTCCCTGTATGTGAACATCCCGTTCTGTCCGACCATTTGTACCTACTGTTCTTTTCCTTCTGGAGCTATAGCAGATTATGCCGATGTCATGGAGGAGTATCTGACCTGCCTGTTTTCTGAGCTGGCAGCAGTCAGCGTAATCTGCGAGAAGAAAAAACTGACTTCTATTTATATAGGTGGCGGCACACCGACAACCCTGACGCCGCAGCAATTGGAAAGACTCTTATCTGAGATCCGGAACCATTTTCACACGGATGGAGTGGAGTTTACTCTGGAAGCCGGTCGTCCGGATACGATCACCAGAGAGAAACTGCTGATCGCGAAAGAATCTGGGATCTCCCGCATTTCCATCAATCCGCAGTCCATGCAGCAGAAAACGCTGGATGTCATTGGCCGCAGGCACAGCCCGCAGCAGATTGAAGAAGCGTATGCGCTGGCGAGGGAAGAGGGGTTTGATAATATCAATATGGATCTGATCATGGGACTGCCGGGGGAAGATCTGAAAGATGTGGAAGATACGTTGATAAAGATCAGAAAGATGAGACCGGACAGTCTGACGGTGCACTCTCTCAGCATCAAGAGGACCAGCCAGATCTTTTCGCAGACCACCGATGCGCAGACGGTGGAGCAGATGCTGGAAAGAGCAGTCGCATTTGCACGTAGTGAGGGGATGGAACCATATTATCTGTATCGGCAGAAAGGAATCGCCGGCAATTTTGAAAATACCGGGTGGGCCCTGCCGGGGAAAGAGTGTCTGTATAACATTCTTATAATGGAAGAGATTCAAAGCATCCTGGCAGTGGGCGCGGGAGCATCTACAAAACGGCTGCAGCTGGAAGGTGGGCTGCAGATCAAACGGAGCCATAATGTGAGTAATATCAAAGAGTACTTGACCCGGATCGATGAAATGATCAGGCGGAAGCAGGAGCTGTTTTCTTGATTATGATATTCAGGAGGCAATAATATTATTCGATGAAAACGATGGAGAGATATGGACTCTCTTTCAGGACATAAAAAATGAAAAAAACAATAACCCAATTACTTACATCTATAATAACGTTTTTTCTCCTTCTGGGATTTTTGTTAAGCCACACGGTTCAAACGCAGGCAGCAAGTATCTCCATAAGTCCAAGTTCGGATTCCATTTATGTGGGAGATATGATAACGGTTACTGTCACTATATATGGAAATAAAGTTTTTGCGTATTCCGGGAACATGAACTGTGACAATATCTTTTCCGGATTCACAGGAAAGTTTGTACAGGACTGCAAAGGGGAAGAGAGTGTCAGCTTCACCTATAATTATCAGGCAGTCACCCCGGGAACGGGCGTTATTTCCGTGAATGGGCTTGAAGTCGCGGTAGATGACCCGGAGGATCCGAATAAGACGATCAAAGAGAATCCGGGAGACGCCACGTGTACGATCACGATCAAAGAAAAACGGACAGGCTGGTTCCTGGATAATGGTAAATGGTATTATGCCAATAGTTCCGGGGCATTGGTGAAAGGTTGGTTAAAAGACAAAAATACCTGGTATTATCTGGATGCAGTAACTGGAGTCATGCAGACCGGCTGGGTGAAAGTAGCAGGGACCTGGTACTATATGGCTGCATCTGGAGCAATGCAGACAGGTTGGATCAAAGATGACGGTATCTGGTATTACCTGAATGCTTCCGGTGCCATGCAGACCGGCTGGGTGAAAGTAGCAGGAATCTGGTACTATATGAATTCGTCCGGAGCGATGCAGACGGGCTGGATCTTGTATCATGATACATGGTATTACCTGAAATCTAATGGAGCGATGGCTTCCCGTGAGTGGGTGTCCGGCTATTACTGGCTCAGTTCTAACGGCGCCTGGACCTATCAGCCGGTTGGCTCCTGGAAGAAAAATGCAACAGGCTGGTGGTTTGGAGATACTTCGGGGTGGTATGCAAAGAATGAAACAGTCCGTATCAACGATGTCTTATACCAGTTTGATGATGCCGGATATTGGATCGAGTAAAACAGTGCCAGAAAGTGATAAAGAAATAAAAAATGAAATTGCATGTTTTTTTCTTGATTTATCATTTTTTTTCGTCTATAATGCAACACGTTACAACTGAATAACGGTTGTAATACATGCGGATGTGGCGGAATTGGCAGA
>JAFWLF010000091.1:0-3684 GCA_017511185.1 Lachnospiraceae bacterium
ACCCAGGCTAAAGTCCTAAGCAAAAAGCTCAGGCACATTGGAAGCATGATCAGCATTTGCAGGATCCTCTGTGTGCGCGGTTTGCACTGCGCAATGGTATATGCTACCGGATAACCGATGATCAGGCAGAGCAGAGTAGCTGCTACAGAAAGCCAGATCGAGCGGAGAAAGATCGAAGCATAATCAAGAATGCTGACAATATTGGCAAACGTAAAAGCACCGGTCACAGAATCCGTAAATGCAAAGTAAATGACGATGCAAAGCGGAACGATCGTAAACAGAAGCATCCATATGATATAAGGAGCTGTCAGCCATCTGCGTTTCATTGACACCCTCCGTTTATTCTTCATCTGCGGATTCATCCGCGTTTGTGATGTCATCATATTCATCCGAGAAGGTACTGTAATCTCCGTACAGACCGGAGTATTCGCTCCTCTTCATAACATGGATATCATCCGGATTCAGCTGAATCCCTATATAGGAATCGACCGGGTAATAATCAGTCGTCTGGATCAGCCATTTGAATCCCTTGAAATCAACAATGGTATCATAATGGACACCTTTAAAGATCACGTTTGTTACCGTGCCGCAAAGATGACCGGCATCGGCTGCAACAATATCGATATCTTCCGGACGGATGACAACATCGACCGGCTCGTTTCTTTCAAAGCCTTTATCTACACAGGTAAATTCCTGTCCAAACATTTTTACTTTATAATCTTCCAGCATGATGCCGTCTAAGATATTGGATTCGCCAATGAAATCTGCAACAAAAGCATTGGCAGGTTCATTGTAGATATCTTCCGGGGTCCCGATCTGCAGGATCTTTCCGGCATCCATGACCACCACGGTGTCAGACATGGAAAGGGCTTCTTCCTGATCGTGTGTGACATATACAAAGGTGATGCCGACTTCCTGCTGGATCTGTTTTAATTCGTTCTGCATATCCATGCGCAGACGCAGGTCCAAAGCACCAAGTGGTTCATCCAGCAGCAGGACTTTTGGACGGTTGACCAGAGCCCTGGCGATGGCAACACGCTGCTGCTGTCCTCCGGATAAAGAAGTGATCGGCCGGTTCTCAAATCCTTTTAAAGAAACGGATGCAAGCATTTCACCAACCCTGCGGTCGATCTCTTTTTCAGGCAGTTTGGAGATACGCAGTCCGAAGGCGATGTTATCGTACACATCTAAATGCGGGAACAGTGCATAATTCTGAAAGACGGTATTGACCTGTCTTTTATAAGGCGGCAGATCCGTGATCGGCTGGCCGTCAAAAAAGACCTCTCCGGATGTTGGCTTCTGGAAACCGGCGATGATGCGGAGTGTTGTGGTTTTTCCGCATCCGGAAGGGCCCAGAAGAGTCAGGAATTTCTTATCTTCAATTGTTAAATTGATGGAGTCAAGAACTCTTTCATTCCCGAACTCCATGACCAGGTCTTTTAAACGAATCAATTCTGCTGCCATAGATTACCTCTGTTTATTTCCAATAAAAAAACAGGCCTAATCTGCCTGCTCTTAATAAGCTGAAACTATTCAGCAAGAAAACAGGCAAGCTACACAAACGCAAGGCTTTGAATTGCGTCCCCGATCAAGATCTTTTCATAATGCTCATTCAGGTACGCACCTCTGGCGAAGTTGTAGAATTCCTTGCTGCCATATTCTAATGCAGAGTTGCAAACCAGGCCAAACTCTTTGATGTTATGGCTGGATTTACTCAGTAACAAATAATATCTGTTATTATCAGGACATTTATATAAGGAATTATCTCCGTGATAAATATCGCTGACATGATGCGCAAAACGGATCACAGTATCCAGGCTGTCAAAGGAGAATAACCGCTCCATTGAGGAAGCAGTGACAGAGGAGAACAGATCCTTGCGAACCGGACGGTCTTCTGCAGACGGAACCTCCGGCATTTCTTTATCATCGGAGAAGATCTCATTCAAGTGGGTGAAGCTGGAGAATTTAGTATCCATTTCGTCTGCGTCTTCCACTTTTGTGATCATCAGAACGATGCAGTCCATGGAAACCGGGATAGCTTCGATCATCAGAGGCAGATCGCTTGCTTCAAAACCAACCTCAGTAGAAGCCTGCTCCATCATATCCTGGAACAGTCCCTTTGTTTTCTCATTCCCATAGACAAGTTCACTCATCCGGATCTGACGGGAAGCCAGGTCCGAACGGGTCAATGTGCACTTTATCTGATTGTCGTTAATACGTTCGATCTTCATATAGGAAAAATAATCGAAAATACTTGAAAAGTCAATACAATTTTAATATACTGAAATCCGCATAGGAATGAGATTTTCCGCAAAAAAACATTCCGATAATAGCAGCGGAAAAACACTCTTCTCATTTCGATTTACGGATCCGCAATTCTGCAGATCCGGTTCCCGATTTTTTAAGCAAACAAGGAAAGTCTTTTTTCTGTGCCGCCGCGGGGGAGGATTATTATCACGACGCATCTTCTTTTGTTCCCGCGAGTATTCACATCAGGAAAGGAGGCTGATATGACAGAACTGGAAAAAGAAAGATATATTTCTTACATGACTCTGAAGGACGAGCTGACTGCATTTTCCGGACATGGAGCGGAGCTGTATCTGGACGGCAGGCGTTCGGATGCCGGGAAAATTGCGGCAGCTTGTGTATTTCAGGAAGATACAGATTACATGAGAGATTATGTAAGAGATGCTTCCGGCCGGCTGGTAAAGGTCAATTTTGACCGGGTCAGAAATATATAGGAAAGAACCTCTGACAAGTGAAACTGGTTTTTCTGACAAAGTTGTTTTTGGCAGGGATAGGTGTTATAATATTTCAGTTTATTTCTGAAGTTTGGTACGGAAAGGAGCCGCTATGGCGAAAGTAGCCAGAAAACCGAAAAAGAAAAAATCCGGGCTGCTGATCACTTTGATCATTATCGTGGTTATTCTTCTGATCGCAGTTGCTGGTTTGGGATGGTATAGTGCAAATCTGAAACCTTCCTCTGATTTTAAGCAGGAAAAGCTGATCGAAGTCAAAGAGGGATCTTATTTAACGGACGTCGGAAAACTGTTTGCAGAAGAAGGGATCATCAAAAGTCCTTTGGCTTTTAAGATCTATACCAGACTTAATAAAGTCAAGCCGCTGCAGGCAGGCCGTTATGGTGTTTCTCCGGATATGAGTCTGAAAGAGATCATCACGATGATGGAAAATGGAGACATCTATACTGGTGACGAGATCCAATTCACGTACATTGAAGGAAAAACAATTCCGTGGCTGGCTAATGCCATTGCAGAAGCAACCAATAATACGCAGGAAGATGTTTATGCACTCCTGAAAGATGAAGAGTATCTGAACCGCATGATCGATAAATACTGGTTTTTGACCAGTGCGATCAAGGATCAGAATATTTACTATTCACTGGAAGGGTATCTGTTCCCGGATACTTATACGCTTTTAAGCAAGGACGTGAGCGTAGAGGAGATCTTCTCTGTTATGCTGAACAAGATGGAAGAAGTTCTGAACGAATACAAGAGCGATATTGACAGCAGCGCATACAGTGTTCATGAACTTCTGACCATTGCTTCCGTTGTGGAAGGAGAGTCCATGGCAGTACAGGATCGTGCCGGAGTAGCTGGTGTGTTCTTCCGCAGACTGGACGAAGGCATGTCCCTGGGAAGCGACATCACGACCTATTATGCGATC
>JAFWLF010000092.1:0-3179 GCA_017511185.1 Lachnospiraceae bacterium
CGGTTGAAACAAACCTATCATAAAGAATGGTTTGAAGAAAGCGGAGCAGATTATCCGCTGCGGGTCTTTATTCATAAAGACAACGTGCTGGTCACGATCGATACAACGGGAGAATCTCTGCATAAAAGAGGCTATCGGGCACTGGCATCCAAAGCACCTATCTCAGAAACGCTTGCAAGTGCACTGATCGCACTGACTCCGTGGAAAAAAGACCGTATCTTAGTGGACCCATTCTGCGGCAGCGGGACATTTCCAATTGAGGCTGCGATGATGGCCTGCAAGATGGCACCGGGTATGAACCGGGACTTTTTAAGCCAGGAATGGAAGAATCTTTTATCAAAAAAAGTGTGGTACAATGCCATCGATGAAGCAAATGATCTGATCGATCTGCCGGAGGAGATGGATATTCAGGGATATGACATCGACCCGCAGGTCATTAAGGTAGCCAGACACAATGCAAAACTGGCGGGCGTTGACAAGTATATTCATTTCCAGCAGCGGGATGTGAAGGATCTTTCCCATCCGAAAAAATACGGCTTTCTGATCACCAACCCGCCGTATGGAGAACGTCTGGAAGATAAGAATAATCTCCCGGAACTCTACCGCACTTTTGGGGAGCGCTTCCGTGCGTTAGACAGCTGGTCGGCGTTCTTTATTACCTCTTATGAGGATGCACAGAAATATTTTGGCGGCAAAGCCACCAAGAACCGTAAAATTTATAATGGTATGATCAAAACATACTTTTACCAGTACATGGGACCAAAGCCTCGATGAAGAAAGTTTTTATTTCCATCATCATAACGTTTATCTGCGCGATCGCCGTTGTCATAGGGATCGGGCTTTTTAAAGAGTCCGATTATGTGGCAAAATCCCGCTCTTCCGTGGAGACCAATCAGGTCTGGAGAGTGGCGCTGGCCAGTTATGTGAATGAAAAGCAGCCGGAAATCCTGGTGGACGGAGAGGCTCTTTCACCGATGATCCTGGACGAGATGTATATGAGTGACTCCATGAACATGATGTTTTCTGAAATTGGAATGAGGGAAGCATTTGACTGTGCGGTCAGCTTATATAACGATTCTCAGCTGCTGATCGAAAAAGGAAACAATCAGGTTGCTCTTTTCCTGAATGATCCGGTCGTAAATCTGGATGGAGAAGAGATCGTACTGCAGGAGGCCGCAGTTGCAAGAAATGACACTGTCTATATTCCTGCGGAAGTCGTGGAAAAAGGATTTCATTATTCATACAATTGGAACACAAAGGCATTGCAGGCAGAGTTTCACCGCAGCGAAGAAACCCTGGATCTGCCGGCTTATTACAATCTGATCGAGAGAAACCGCTTAACCTATGTGAAAGACCAGGCAAGTTTGGGAGCCTGCTGGGCATTTGCAGCTTTAAGCGCCGTGGAAAGCACGCTCATGCCTGTGGAATATACTGATTTTTCCGAGGATCATATGCTGTATCACAGTGGATTTGGACTGGAGCCGGAAGAAGGCGGCGACTATATTATGGCGCTGGCTTATTTATCTTCCTGGAAGGGTCCGGTGAATGAAATGGATGATCCCTACGGAGATGGAGAAAGTGATGCGGATCTTTCTGCTGTAAAACATGTGCAGGAAGTGCGGATGATCGAAAGCAAAGATTACGAAACCATCAAAAAGATGATCTTCAAATACGGCGCTGTGGAAAGTTCTGTTTATATGGCGCTTTTGGATGAGAGTACGATCGATAACCGTTACTACAATGCACAGGCAAATGCATACTGCTACCCGACAGATACGCAGCCAAACCATGAGATCGTGATCATCGGCTGGGATGACGATTACCCGGCATACAACTTCCCGACCGGAGCGGGAAAGGATGGCGCGTTTATCTGCCAGAACAGCTGGGGCAACCGTTTTGGTGAAGATGGCGTTTTCTATATTTCCTATGATGATGCGCTCATCGGCACCTGCAGTGAGGTCTATACACGCATCGAAAACGCGGATAATTATGATTCCATCTATCAGTATGATGACTGCGGATGGATCGGCCGTGTGGGCTATAACAAGAACCGTGCCTTTTTTGCCAATGCATATACAGCTAATGGTGATGAGGATCTGTGCGCCGTCAGCTTTTATGCTACGGGGCCGGATACCACGTATAAAGTTTATGTGGATACAAAGACAAAGGAACCAGGAGACATCACCGTTTACGGAGAGCCTGCGGCACAGGGAGTTCTGCCGGATACCGGTTATTATACAGTAAAACTGAAAAAACCGGTTGCTCTGCATACAGGGGAGCGGTTCGCGGTGATCGTAGAGATCAATACTCCGGGAAGCACCCATCCAATTGCAATGGAAATGAATGCGGAAGATATGCGGACCGGGACAGTCATCACAGAAGGCAAGGAAAGTTATATAAGCAATACAGGCACACATTGGGAGCGGACGCAGGAAAGTTCTAACTGTAATGTCTGCCTGAAAGCATTTACAAAGGAGCGGTAGACGATGCAGCTGATCATGGCGACAGGTAATCAGAATAAGGTCCGGGAGATCCGGGAAATGCTGGAGGGGACGTCTTTTACCATCCTTTCCATGAAGGATGCAGGTATCGAAGCTGACATCGATGAAAACGGCACGACATTTGAAGAAAATGCTGTTATTAAAGCGGAAACGATCCGCGATCTGACAGGGCAGATGGTCCTGGCCGATGATTCCGGCCTGATGATCGATGCTATGGATGGTGCGCCTGGCGTTTATTCTTCCCGTTTTATGGGTGAGGACACTGATTATACGACCAAGAACAATGCGATCTTGGAAAGGCTTAAAGATGTGCCGGAAGAAAAGAGAGGTGCACGCTTTGTCTGTGCAATGGCTTTAGCATTTCCGGAAAAAGACGGCATAAAGCCGGGAACAAAGGTGTTCCGCGGGGTGTTTGAAGGGCGGATCGCTTATGAGATCGCCGGGGAAAACGGATTTGGTTATGATCCGATCTTTTATGTGCCGGAAGAGAATATGACTTCCGCAGAAATGTCACCGGAGGCAAAAAACAGGATGAGTCACAGAGGAAAAGCGCTACAGAAGGTCGTGGCAGCATTGAAAGAACTTAAAATCTGATTGACATCGAAAATGCCTTCATATATAATACATCACGTGCGAAAAATCGCATAAATACGGGGTGTGGCTCAGTTTGGCTAGAGC
>JAFWLF010000093.1:0-32736 GCA_017511185.1 Lachnospiraceae bacterium
CTCAGGAAAAACCGATCGCGTGCGCGCGAGGTTTTTGGAAAAAGCCTGAAAAGGGCTGATGTAATAAAAATAACAAGGAATTGCCGATAATTACCGGGAGAGGAGGCGCATGCCGTGGCAAAATCACTTAAAACACAGGCGAAACAGATACTGAAAGAGGCTGAAAAGCGCGGCGTCTCTTCAAACTACTTTTTCGCCACGACATTCAAACGGTACCAGGTGCAGCTGTCAATCATGGACAGTCTGGAACAGTCGATCAGTGAACTCGGAAACCTGGTGACGAAGGAATATGTCAAAGGGCGGGAGAACCTTGTGGCGAATCCGGCGATTGCCGAATACAATCGGACGTCAACAGCTGCGAACAGCACAGTAAGCACGCTGATATCTATCATGGAGAAGCTTACGGAGGATGCCAACGAAGGCGGAAAGCTGAACGAACTGATCAATTCCCTGAATGATGAATAATTACATTCTGAGCTACTACCAGCAGATTCGGGACGGGACGATCACAGCCGGACGGTGGGTGCGGGTTCTATATGAATTTATCATCCGCGGGCTGGAAGAAAAGCGGTTTTTCTACAGCCCGAAAAAGGCTGCGGCGGCGATCCGCTTCGTCGAGAACTTCTGCCATCACCACGAAGGCGCTCTGGCACCGCAGCTGATCAGACTGGAACTTTGGCAAAAGGCACTGCTGTCCCTGATTTTCGGAATCGTAGACGAAGACGGCTTGCGGCAGTTCCGGGAGATCTTCCTAGTGCTTGGACGCAAGAACGGGAAGACGCTGCTCGCTGCCGGCATAGCGGAATATATGACATTTCTCGACGGGGAATACGGTGCCCGCATCTATTTCGCAGCACCGAAGCTGGAACAGGCTGCCCTGTGCTTCGACGCTTACTACCAGATGATCAAGCAAGAGCCGGAACTGAAGAAGATGGCTCAGAAGCGCCGGACGGATATTTATATCGCGTCGAGCAACTCGTCTGCGCGGCCGCTGGCATTCAATGCTAAGAAAAGTGATGGTCTGAATATCTCCTGTGCAATAGCTGACGAGTGCGCCAGCTGGCAGGGAGACGCAGGACTGAAGTTCTACGAAGTAATCAAGTCCTCCATGGGCGCGAGAAAGCAGCCGATGCTTCTCTCCATCTCCACTTCCGGATATATCAACGACGGCATCTACGACGAGCTGATCAAGAGATCAACTCGTTTTTTGATGGGAGATTCCAGAGAAAAGCGGTTGCTTCCGTGCCTGTATATGATTGATGATGTTGAAAAATGGAATGATATCAATGAACTTCAGAAGAGCAACCCGAATCTGGGCGTATCGATCTCCGTGGAGTATATGCTCGAGGAGATTGCGATCGCAGAGGGATCACTTTCAAAAAAAGCGGAATTCTTAGCAAAATACTGCAACATCAAGCAGAATTCGTCAGTGGCATGGCTGCCGGCGCAGACGGTGGAGCGGGCGAGCGGGGAGCATCTGGATCTGGAAGACTTCCGGGACAGCTACGCAGTAGGAGGAATCGACCTTTCACAGACGCGTGACCTGACGGCCTGCACAATCGTGATCGAGCGGGACGGGGAGCTCTATGTTTTCGCAAAATTCTTTCTGCCGGCGGAAAAGATCGACGAGGCGATCCAGCGGGACGGAATCCCATACAACATCTATGTCGAGCGAGGCCTGCTGCAGGTGAGCGGGGATAATTATATCGATTACCATGACTGCTTCAACTGGTTTACAGCCCTGATTGAGCAGTATCAGATCTTTCCTCTCCAGACAGGTTATGACCGTTACTGTGCACAGTACCTGGTGCAGGATATGAAACAGTACGGATTCCATATGGATGACGTTTATCAGGGAGAAAACATCTATCCGGTCATCCTGGAAACGGAAGGCCTCCTGGAAGACGGCAGAATCCATATCGGAGACAATGATCTGCTGAAAATGCACCTGCTGAACAGCGCAATAAAAATGTCTGTAGAGCGGGGCCGGGGACGCCTGGTAAAGATCAATCCTTCTCTGCACATAGACGGCGCAGCTGCACTTCTGGATGCGATGACGGTCCGGCAAAAATGGTATGCAGAAATCGGCGAACAGCTGAAAAACTGAGGTTAAAACTATGGGATTATTTGAAAAACTATTTGGGAACCGGCCAAAGGCACGAGGAGAGCTGCAGACGTTCAGAATGTTGAACGGGTATACACCAGTCTTCACAACATTCTCCGGCGGCCTTTATGAGAGCGAACTGGTCCGAGCGGCAATCAATGCGCTGTCCACGCACATCTCAAAGCTGAATGTCGAAATCAAAGGCGCCGCAAAACCGTCGATGCAGACACTGCTGAAACACGCGCCGAACGAGTTCCAAACATGGAGCCAGTTCCTGTCCAGGGCTGCAACAATTTACTATACAAGCAATAACCTGATCATTACGCCGGTATGGGATGAATACGGGCAGATCAGCGGAATGTATACTCCGCTTCCGTCACGCTGCGAGATCGTGCAGTATCAGAACGTGCCGTATTTGCGCTATGAGTTTTCAAACGGACAGAGGGCAGCCGTCGAGCTGTCGGCCTGCGGGATAATGCCTAGGATGCAGTACAGGGACGATTTCTTCGGGACTGATAACTCCGCACTTTTCCCGACAATGGAACTGATCAACATCCAGAACCAGGGCATCGAGGAAGGCGTGAAGAGCGCTGCCACTTACCGCTTCATGGCTCAGCTGTCGAACTTCTCGAAGGCGGAGGATCTGGCCAAAGAGCGGAAGCGCTTTACTACGGAAAACCTGGCAACGGACGCGGAAGGCGGCGGTCTGCTGCTTTTCCCGAATACATACACAAACATCAAGCAGATCGACGCGAAGCCGTTTGTAGTGGATGCGGATCAGATGAAGATCATCAAGGAAAACGTGTATCAGTATTTCGGAGTAAATGAAAAGATCCTGACGAATTCCTTTGACGCGGAGATATGGTCTGCTTTCTATGAAGGGGCCATCGAGCCATGGGCGATTCATTTCTCTGAAGTGCTGACAAAGATGCTTTTCACCGGACGGGAGCAGTCACTTGGAAATCTGGTGATAGCCACGGCGAACCGGCTGCAGTATATGTCGAACGGTGATAAGCTGCGCGTCTCCGCGCAGATGGCGGACAGAGGTCTGATGACCAGAAACGAGATCCGCGAGATCTGGAACTTGGCACCGCTTCCGGAGCCTTACGGAAGCCAGCTGCCGATCCGCGGAGAATACTACAACGTTGGAGAAGACAAAAAGATCGGGGAGGATAAAGACGATGAATCCGGAACAAAATGAGATCAGAATGTTTGATTTCGATATCCGGGCGGAGCAGAACGACGAGCACGGCCACCATCTGACGGGCAGACCGATTGTCTTCGGAGTGCGCACGGATCTAGGATGGTATGATGAGATTATCGACCAGGGGGCACTGGATGGAACAGACCTGAAAGATGTACGCTTCCTGGTAAACCACAACACCGATATGATTCCGCTTGCACGTTCGCGGAACAACAACGCGAAAAGCACCATGCAGATGGAAGTGGACGCGCAGGGCATGACTATCCGCGTTGATCTTGACACGGAAAACAATGCCGATGCAAGAAGCCTTTACTCCGCTGTGGATCGGGGGGACATTTCCGGAATGTCTTTCATGTTCCGTGTGGATAAAGATAGCTGGGATGATATAGACACGGATCATCCGACAAGACATATCCGGAGCTTCCGGAAAGTTTTCGAGGTGTCCGCCGTGACTTTCCCAGCATATGAACAGACCTCGATATCTGCAAGGGGCCTGTCTGATGCGCTGGAGAGCGCAAGGGCATCACTGGAGAGTGAAAGAGCCGAGAAGCGGGAGATCGAGAGGAAAAAACAGAGGATCAAGATCCTCACGGAGGTAATGTAATGGACTTTACTCAGATGACTGCAGAGCAGCTGATGGAGCGCCGTACGGCTATTGCCGCGGAAATCGACGCGCCGGATGCTGATCTCGATGCGCTGGAAGCAGAAGCCAGAGGCATCAATGAAGAGCTGGAGAGACGCAGAAACGCGGAAAGCCAGCGCACTGCCATCCGGACCGCCATTGCTGACGGTGCCGGAGAAACAACTAACACTTTTGAAAACCACGAAAGAGAGGAAAGAAAAATGTTTGGTATTGAAACTGTTGAATACCGTGACGCATGGGTCAAGAAGATCATCGGCCGCGACCTGAACGAGGAAGAGCGTTCTGCCCTTTCTTCCGCCGGCGCCGTGATCCCGACCATGACCGTGAATGCGGTCTGGGATAAGCTGGTAAAACCTGCTGAGCTGCTCGGCAAGGTCGATGTCAGCCAGTTCCCGAACTATGTCCGCTTCCCGAAAGCTACGACTGTGAATCCCGCAACTGCTCAGGCCGTCGGCGGCAGCATCTCCGAGTCCAGTGATGTGGTCGGTTATGTTGATCTCGTCCCGAATGAATATGTCAAGCTCCTCACTGTAGGTGCTGACATTGAACACATGGCCATTCCTGCAATCCATGACTGGATTGTGGACAACCTCACCAACAGCATCCGCTATGCTATCAACAAGGACATCGTTGTCGGTACCGGCACAAATGCCCTGAAGGGCCTTACCGCGAGCATCAACGCGAATGCCACCGCGATCCCGGCAACGGTCACCAAGGCCTCGCTGCTCAAGATCATGGGCACACTCGGCGCGAACTACCAGAACGGCGCTGTCTGGATCATGACACCGACTATGTTCTTTGAGAACGTGATGACACAGACCACTCTCAACGATTACGTCATCAACGACGGCTTCGAATACAAACTGTTCGGCCATGACGTGGTACTGATGTCCGAATGCCTGGTATCCAGCAAGGAAACCGTCTTCTACGGCGATCCGAAGGCCTACAAGGTGAACATCTTCAAGGCTCTGGAAGTGAAGCCCTTTGAGACCGCGACCACCACGAACATCCAGTTCCGTGGCGCCTGCATGGCTGACGGCGAACTGCTTGACACCAGCGCCTTCGTGAGATTCGCACAGACCTGATAAACCATAACATCGGAGAAAATCCATGAGGACACTGGTTGCCGTCCCGTGCATGGACATGATGCACACGCAGTTTGTAAGCTCGCTTGTCGGGCTGAAGCTCGGTGATGATTACGAAGTGAGATTCGGAGCATCGTCACTGGTTTACGATACAAGGAATCAGCTTCTGGTGTATGCACTGGAAAACGGGTTTGACAGGATCCTCTGGCTTGACTCCGATATGGTTTTCACACCTGACGTTCTGGCCTGCCTTGAGCAGGATGCGGACAAGGGTTTTGATATTGTGAGCGGCTTGTATTTCAAACGCAAGCCGCCACACTCTCCCGTCGTGTTCAGGCGGTGCGAGGTTGTCAAAACGGAAGACGGGAAGGTCGACCCGGTAAACGAGGTTTTCAGCGACTATCCGGATGAATGCCTGTTTGAGATCGCTGCCTGCGGGTTAGGCTGTGTTCTGATGAACATGGAAACCGTGCGGCGCGTGACAGAGGCATACGGAAGATGGCTTTTTATGCCGCTCAGCGGCTTCGGTGAAGATCTCAGCTTCTGCCTGAGGGCAAGGGCAGCCGGCCTGAGAATATGGTGCGACAGCCGTGCGAAGTGTGGCCATGTCGGAGAGATGATCTTTGATGAAGACTATTACAAGAGGTTGCAGGAATGATGAGAGTAACACTTGCCAGAGATACCAGGATCGCGTACAAGGCCGGAGACACCATTGAGGTATCACCGGATCTTTACAAGCTTCTGGTCGAGACAGGATCCGTGGAAGCGGCTCCGGAAGTTGCTGACGAAATGCTGACGGAAGCGGAAACTCCGGAAAAACCGAAGCGGACCAGGAAAAAGTAAGAGGGCAGTGAAATGGCAATGCTTGATGACGTAAAGGTAGCCGTCCGGCTGACAACCGATGCCTTTGACAGCGAAATAAACAGCCTGATTGAAGCGGCAAAAGCAGATCTGGGCATTGCGGGAGTTGTTCTGCCGAACGAAATGGATGATATCTGCAAGCGGGCCATTATTACATATTGCCGCATGAATTTCAGTTATCCGGATGGCGGCGGGCACCTGAACAGCAGCTATGACCGTATGAAATCATCCTATGACGAGCAGAAGGCTCAGCTGGCCACAGCGACCGGCTATACAGACTGGGGTGACGGGGATGGTAGTAACTGAGGATGTCCTGCAGCTCGTGTCCGTTACGAAAACTCAGAACAGCTACGGCGTATGGGAAAAAACGGAAACACTGACGCAGGTCTTTTGCAAAGTTTCTTCTATAAGCCAGAGCGAGTTTTTCGAAGCGGGAAGGAACGGCCTGAATCCGGAATGGCGCTTTATGGTTTTCGCGGGAGACTATAACGGAGAAGAAACTGTAATCTTCCAGAATAAGCGCTACGGCGTTTATCGCACTTTCTTTACAGGAGACTGGGTAGAGCTGTACGTCCAGCGAAAAGGCGGAACAAATGGCCAGTAAACGCACGCCGATCGATAAGCTTGACACAGCAATCAGCAAGATACTGGAAGAGTATGGTGACGATCTGAAAGAAAACGTAAAATCCGCCGCCAAAGCAGTGACGAAAAAAGGCGTGACTGCCGTAAAGCAGGGAGCAAGAAGTTCTTTTAAAGGCTCCGGGGATTATCCGAAAGGATGGACGTCAAAATTCGAAGAGGGACGGATCAGCGCACAGGGAATAATCTATAACAAAGACCTCCCGGGCTTGCCGCATCTTCTGGAACACGGGCACGCGAAGCGCAACGGCGGAAGAGTTGCCGGCAGGATCCATATCGGGAATGTGGAGCAGGATATTGTGCAGAAATTTGAAAAGGCGGTGAAGGAAGCCATTGACAGCGCAGGAAATAAATGAACTGATAGACTCGATAGGATTGCCTTATGCTTATTATCAGTTCCCGGAGAAAACAGATCAGGCGCCACCTTATATCTGCTTTTACATCTCCGGATCCGGTGATTTTATGGCAGACCGGAAAAACTATGTAAAGATCCGTCAGCTGAATATAGAACTGTACACTGATAATAAAGATTATGATACGGAGAGGACCGTTGAATCGATCCTGGCAGAGAATAATATTTCTTATCAGACCGAAGAGAGCTATCTTAATAGCGAACGGATGTATATGGTGACATATACATTCGAAATAATTTTGAATGACGAGGTATAACAATGGCTAATAAAGTAAAATATGGTCTTTCCAATGCTTATTATGCTGTTTTGAATGAGACAGCCGGCACTTTCGGAACGCCTGTTGCACTTCCCGGTGCTGTGAATCTTTCGCTTGACCAGGACGGGGAAACAAACAAATTCCGCGCTGACAACATTGATTTCTACACAAGCATTTCCAACAACGGCTATACCGGAACTCTTGAGCTGGCGCTGATTCCGGATTCATTCCTGACGGATGTCATGGGTGAGGAAACAGACGCAACAAACGGACTGCAGTATGAGCTTTCCGACGCAAAGCCGAAGCCGTTTGCTCTTCTTTTCCAGTTTGAAGGGGATGCAAATGCGGTGCGTCATGTGCTTTACAACTGCAAGGCAACGCGGCCGCAGCTGGCATCGCAGACTACTGAGGAGACGATCACTCCGGTGACGGAAACCATCAACATCACAGCTGTCGCGTTCAGTACCACTGTCGGAGGGGAGACGGCGCAGATCGTCAAGGCAAAGTGCGTATCCACTGACAGCGCTTATGAGAACTTCTTCACCGCGGTTCAGCTGCCGACAGCATAATAATGGAGAGGCAGATCACGATTGACGGCCGCGAGTATCATATGGTGGCCAACGGCGCGTCCCCGCGCATTTATCGCGGTATGTTCGGAAAGGATGTCTTCAAAGACGCCCAGAATATGGTTGCGGCTGATGGAACGATCAATGACAGCGAGGTGTTTGAGAACCTTGCTTTCCTGATGGCTATGCAGGGCGGTGAGATTTCAACAGGTACCAGAATTGAAGACTGGCTTGCCGGAATGGATTCACCGACGGCAATTCTTTCAGCTGCCCAGGATATTGTGGGTCTTTGGAATGATAATCTGGACCAGGAAAGTGAAGCTAAAAAAAAATAAGACCGACAGACCGAGAAATGAACACGGCGCTTTATCTGCTGCGCTGTGTGCAGATCGGTCTGTCTATTTCTGATTTGGAATTGCTGAGTATTGGCATGATCTTTGATATGTTCACGGAACAGGCCAACGACGAATGGAAGGGATGGCAGGAGAAAGCCACCCAGGATGATTTTGACAGATTCTAAAGAGGTGGTTATATGGCAGACAGAATCAAAGGTATAACCATTGAAATCGGAGGAGATACCACAAAGCTGCAGTCAGCTTTGAAAGATGTCAACTCCACACTTAAAAGTACACAATCGCAGCTTAAAGATGTCGATAAGCTTCTGAAGCTGGATCCGACAAACACCGAGCTGCTCCGGCAGAAACAGGCGGCCCTCGGCACGGAGATCGCAGCAACCAGGGAAAAACTGGAAAAGCTGAAAGATGCGCAGGCCCAGATGGATGCGTCCGGGGTTGATAAAAACTCCCAGGAATACCAGGCACTGCAGCGGGAGATCATTGCCACGGAGCAGGAGCTGAAAGGGCTTGAAAAGGAAACAAGGAACTTCGGCTCTGTTGGCGCCCAGCAGATCGCAGCGGTCGGTGAGAAACTCAAAACGATCGGCCAGAAAGCTGTCGAAGTCGGGAAAAACCTGACAACTCACGTCACGCTTCCAATTGTTGCAGCTGCAACAGCAGCAGCGGGAAAGTTTGCAGAAGTCGATAAGATCATGCAGCTGACCAATGCAACCATGCAGAACACGGAAGATGAAGCAAAACTGCTGAATGATGCCATGAGCGCTGCAGCGGCCAATTCAACCTTCGGCATGGAAGATGCTGCCAATGCAACGCTGAACTTTGCGCGTGCCGGTCTGGATGCGAAACAGGCAGCGGCCGCTCTGGCTCCGGCCATGAATCTGGCAGCCGGTGAAGGCGGCAACCTGGACACGGTTTCCTCCGGACTTGTTGGTACCATCAACGGCTTTGGGGACAGCTTTGAACGGACGGCGCATTATGCCGATGTGTTTGCAGCTGCGTGTAACAATTCCGCTCTGGATGTTGACGGCCTGTCAAACGCAATGGGTGTTGCAGCTCCGGTATTTCGGACTGCCGGCATGGAAGTTGAAGATGCTGCACTGATGATTGGTATTATGGCCAATGCCAATATAGAAGCTACTGAAGCAGCTAACGCGCTGAAAACAGGCATTGCAAGGCTTGTTGATCCAGCAAAGGAAGGCGCAGAAGCGATGGCAGCCCTGGGCCTTGAAATAACCAATGACGATCTGAAAGACGCACACAAGATTTACGATAAACTGCACGCAGCATTCCAAGGATTGAGTGAAAGCGAACAGATTGCAGCTGCGTCAGCGATCTTCGGGAAGAACCAGATGGCCAAATTCCTTGCGCTGATCAACACGGCACCGGAAGATGTGGATGCGCTGGAACAGTCACTGAACAACTGTGCAGGCACGACAAACGAGATGTCGAACGCTATGATGTCTGGATTCGGCGGCTCAATCGAGAAGCTGAAATCATCTCTCGATGTTCTGATGACGTCGCTTGGCGGCCTGGTTGCAAAGTATATGCAGCCGGTGATCGATAAAGTGCAGGAGTGGGTTGATAAATTCAACAGCCTGGACGAAAGCCAGCAGAACATGATCGTGAAGATCGGCCTTGTAGTGGCTGCCATCGGGCCGCTGGTCACAGTGATCGGAAGCGTGCTGACCGGCATTGGCCAGTTCATGACGTTCGCACCGGTTGTCATGACTGCTCTTGGTGCCATCAGTCCGGCGATTGCTCCGATAATTGCCATCATCGGCGCCCTGGTCGCTGCCGGCGTTGCATTGTATAAGAACTGGGATACTATCAAAGAGTACGCAGGGCAGCTGAAGGATAAACTTGTCAGTGTCTGGGACACGATCCGGACATCTGTAGGCGCGAAAGTAGAAGAGCTGCGAGCAGGATGGGACAATCTGAAGCATAGCGCTTTGGATCTGTGGAGCGCTGTTACAAGTGCTTTCAGTAGCATGGTTAATACTGTTTTGTCCGCTGTTGGCCCGATTATCAATGCGGTGAGGAACATCATAGCGGCTTGCCGTGACGCTTTGTCCTGGCTGAATGCTGTCGGAGAAAAAGGCGCCCAGAGACTGGCAAAGAACGAAGCAAACGGATACAGCACATCTCTGGAAGGGTTCGCAGCCGGTGGATTCCCACAGAGCGGGCAGATCTTTCTGGCAAGGGAAGCAGGCCCTGAAATGGTCGGTACAATCGGCGGAAGATCTGCTGTTGCAAACAATGACCAGATCATTGCAGGAATTAAGCAGGGCGTTTATGAGGCTGTGACATCCGCCATGGGAGGCAATGGCGGCGTGACAGAAGTCAGGGTGTTCCTGGACAGCAGAGAGATCAAGGCCGGACAGAGAAGGCTCAGCAGGGCGATGGGAGGGTAACAATGCTAGACTATACACTGACTATAAATGGCGTTGATTTCACTTCCATGGTTGAGCGGGACAGCTACCAGACGAGCAGGATCCCGATCTATTCGGAACGGATCACAACAATTGACGGAGTTGATCATATTGTTATGCTCCGGAATAAGAGCGCACTGTCTTTCAGACTGAATCCGCAAACGGCAGCGCAGACAAAAGCAGCATATAACGCTCTGATTCAGCAGCCGTGCGAAGTATACTTTTTCAATCTACAGACGCAGGAATATCAGAGCGCCTATATGATTACAGACAGGCAGACGGCTGAATATCTGAGCAGGTGCCAATACAAGGGACTGAAATGGAATCAGATCGGGCCGGTCACATTTGAGGAGCTGTAGCAATGCAGGAAACATCACAGCTCTATAAAGATATTCTGGCCAATCCACGGCACTGGTATGAAGTCTCCGTCACAATCGGAGAATCTGGCAGACTGATCACGGAAAAGAAAGAGCTGATCCTTTTCGGCGGTACCGCGATCCTTGTCGCAACCAGTGCAGCTGACGGCGGTTATCGTGAAGCGCAGCTGGTCGGATGCAAAACCTATCAGCAGGTGTTTTCAGACACTCCGACAATCGGAAACGCAATTGCCAGCGAGATTGACGTGCAGCTGATCAGGCCAATGGGAGAAATCCCGCGGCGGGCAATGGTCAAGCCATATGTCAGGATTACTGATGGGATTAATGTGTCTGAATGGATCCAGAAGGGTGTTTATTTCATTGACACCAGAGATCACACAGCATCAGCTGAAGGCCTTGAAATCATGTCCATCCACGGGTATGACGCCATGCTGATGACGGAAATGGACTATCCGTCTGACAACCAGCACGATTATCCGCTTCTGGACATCACAATGGTCGAGCATATTGCTGACGCTATTGGTGTGTCGGTGGATGCCAGGACACGGGCAATCATGACAGAGGGATACAGATTCCCGCTTCCTGCGGGTTACTCATCCAGGGAAGTGCTTGGCATGATTGCAGCGTCTTATGGCGGGAATTTTGTCATGTCAGACGTTGGTGAGCTGCGGCTCGTGATGCTGAACGAGCTGCCTCCGGAAACCGGCCTTCTGCTGGATCACGCCGGCAACCGTATTGTGTTCGGCGGAGACAGGATCAACATCTGGAAGACAGCATAACGAGGGGGTGGATGATTGTCTGATGCAGTAAATATCATGCGAAGAGCGGCGTCGGTCGAGAAAGCGCCGCTTTTTGAACCCTACAGTAAAGTTATCATTCATGTCGGGTTGAGCGACTCCGGCGACACGGAAATCACATACGAGGCCGGAAATGATTCCGGGCGCACACTGGAGATCAACAACGAATGGGGCACCCAGATGATGGCAGATACCATTCTGGCAAAAATCAGGGGATATCAGTATCAGCCTCTTTTTGCAAGCGGCGCGCTGGTAGATCCTTCGGTTGAACTGGGCGATGGAATTACCGTCAACGGGATTTATTCCGGGATCTTCGTGCAGGCAACTACTTTCAACAGCCAGATGGCTTCTGATGTATCAGCTCCTGTCGATGAGGAAATTGAGCACGAATATGGTTTCGAAAGCAAGACCGACCGCGCATACACCAGGATGGTCGCTCAGACACGTTCCGGAATCAGCCTGAGCGCAGAAGAAATAGCGGCAGAGGTTGCAAGAGCGACAGACGCTGAGGGTGAACTGAGCGGCAGAATAACAGTAAATGCTGAAAATATTACTGCAGAGGTCACAAGAGCAACAGGTGCTGAAAGTACGTTGAGCGGCCGGATAACAGTAAATGCTGAAAATATTACTGCAGAGGTCACAAGAGCAACAGGTGCTGAAAGTACGTTGAGCGGCCGGATAACAGTAAATGCCGAAAATATCACCGCAGAGGTCACAAGAGCGACAGACGCCGAGGGAACGCTTAGAAGTTCAATCTCACAAAATGCCGATGATATCACCGCAGAAGTCTCCAGAGCAACGAATGCTGAAGGAACAAAATTAAATCATACTTATTCCAGTTCTTCTTTCGGCTGGCAGCTGACATCTACAGCGTTTATATTAAAGGCAAACAACAAACAGGTATTCAAAGCAGATAAAAACGGTATAACAGTCACCGGAAGCGGAGAGTTTTCTGGCAAAATCACTGCAACAAGCGGATATATTGGAAACGGCTCAAGCGGATTTACAATTTCAAATACGGCAATCTATAACGGAATGCAATCCCTTAGAGATACATCTAATAATGGTGTATATGTTGGGACTGATGGTATTGCCATCGGAAAAGGTGCTTTTAAAGTAACTTATACCGGCGCAGTTACAGCAACAAATCTGTCAATCACAGGCGGATCCATAGAAATCGGAAATAATTTTTCTGTAGATTTATACGGAAATCTTAGCGCTAATAATGCTACGTTTAAAGGAACTGTATACTTCCAAAATGGTCAGTCAATAAGCAGCCTGTCATCAGCAAACCTTTATACAGGTGCATATCAGGCGAGTTCAAACTATGGGTCCTGGAACGGGACAACGTCAACAGTTAACACGAATGGACAAAACTGGACAAATGCTTATGACTCCGCGTGCGTGGAGGGAGGATATTCTTATGATGGTGCATCATATGGATATACTTCCCATAGTATCTTTGAGCATCCGGACGGTGAAGCATACTGCACATATCTGTATACATATTACCTCAAGGCAACAGAAGGCATTAACTTTAGTGATGCATCGTTGGCACTGGGTGATTTATATTTAAAATATGGCAATAGTAACTATCATGCTCAATGGGTGGAAACGTCAGGAAGTATTAATTATTCCACGACATACAAAGTTGCAGATATAAATGGAAATGAGCATTGGACTGGTGAATTTTCGAATCCTCCGGTATCCGTTTCGCCTGGGTGGGTAGTAGGATTGAGATCTTAATATGATTTAATGCGGAGATAATACTATGATACGAATTAATAATATCGAGTATAGTGGTAACCTTGTCCCCACACGGGAGGAAAACAAACTGGACGTCATGCTTTACGTTGCGACCACTATTACAGACCTGTCAATTGCAATGAATGACGTCTCGGAGGTCATCGACATAGACGCATCTGGCGCTGAAACAGTATACAAAGTGCAGTCAGCTGTTTCAATCAAAAAATTTAATGATTCTGTCTATATGGTCGAGTTCAGTACAAAGAAATCAGTGTTGAAAGATATTAATGATACAATTGATGAAATACTTTTGATGTTGTTGGAGGAATGATATGTACGAACGGTTAAAAAGGCTATATTCGGAAGGGGTGTTATCTATTCAGGGATTGCGGAATGCGGTTGAGAAAAAATTGATAACAGAAGAGCAGTTTACCGAAATAACTGGCCAACCATTTAAGGAGTAATTATGGAAGATGATATTATTATCGTAAATAAGGCTGCAATTTTGGCTTTAATTAATTCTGTACAACAGTTTTGCAACATTACGGAGATCAAAGGCTTTGACAGCATCAATATCATTCTTGGCATTGAGATGGGCCTGGAAGGGATTCTGAAATCCAATGCTGCGGCAAGTAAGCCGAAAGAAGTGGTAGATCTCACGGGAAATGCAACGAAATAATTTTTTCGACTTCTTATAAAGGAGCGTGATGACTTCTGGCAGATAAAGCAATATCTGAGCTGACCGCGGCGTCACAGGTTGGCTCACAGGACCTGTTTGTATTGGAACAGGGTAACGTAGCAAAAAAACTGACCGGTCAGATCCTGGAGAACTGGCTGCTCACATTGGCAGACGGGCACGGCGGGATCCAGACGATCATAAAGACGGGAACGAGCGGGCTGGTAGACACATACACTATCACGTTCGCTGACGAAACCACCAGCACATTTACTGTTACAAACGGGCGCAGCATCAGCGGCCTGACGACCAGCAAGTCCGGCAAGGTAACAACGATCACAATTTCTTACAATGATGGTACAACATCATCATTTACTGTCAGAGACGGTGAGAATGTGTCAAGCATTACCGAATACTGGGCAGTAAGCACGTCAGGCAGCCAGCAGCCGCAGTCTGGATGGCAGACAACGCCGCCAACGCTGACGGCAACGTATAAGTATCTGTGGCATTATTCAAAGTACACTTTCACTGACGGAACAAACACGTCAACGACTCCGGCGGTGCAGGGTGTTTATGGTGATAAGGGCGACACGGGTAATACAGGAACGTCTATCACAAGCGTTACAAAGACGGGCACGAGCGGGCTGGTGGACACTTACACAATCACCTTTAGCAACGGCACAACAACCACTTTCAATGTGACGAACGGCAGCGAGATTGAAAGCATTGAAAAGACAAGCACGGCCGGCCTGTTGGATACTTACACCGTTACCATGGGAAGCGGCGATACTCACACATTTACTGTTACGAATGGACGCAGCATCGTTTCCTTCACACAGACATCCGGAACCCATGCAGCCGGGACAATTGATGTATATACCATGACATACAACGATGGAGATACATCGCAGATCCAGGTCTACAACGGTGCGAACGGAACAGGTGCTGTCTCTACTGTTGCTGGTATTGGGGTTTCAAGTGCTGATGGCGATGTCCCTCTGATCATAAAGGGATACGGTGCACCGACAACTGCAACTGTTGGCCAGGTGAACCAGCTGTACTTTGATATGACCGGCGGCATCATGTATATCTGCATCTCTGTCACAGGAGGCACTTATGACTGGCGTGGAATGAGCAGCGCTGTTGACAGCGCGATGTCTACAACGTCTGCAAATCCGCTGCGGAACAGTGTAATATCAAACAAGGTCGGCACCGGTAGCCTCTCCTCTGATTTCACAGCGACCAATCTGACGGATGCTGCGAATGAACTCATGACGGAGGTGGGCGGCAAAGCACCGACATCACACGCTTCATCTGCGACAACCTACGGCAAGGGTACAAGCACGAACTACGGTCATGTAAAAATCAGTGATTCGCTCACAGACACGACACCAGCAGCGACCGGTGGAATAGTTCCGAGCATGAAAGCAGTTAGTGATTTAAATGGTGCAATAAACTCCAACGAGTCTGCGATGGCAATCGTAGCAAACGGTGACACGCATCCTGCAATTGCATTAAATCAGATGGTTTATATTAAAAACCACAGCACTCTTGCGGAGGGATTGTACAGAGCAACTGCTGCTATTCCGCTGAACAATGCGTTATCAGGCAGCGTTACACCTTTATCTGGTGGTGGTTTAAACAATTTAAATGCCTCCAATATGGACGCAGGGATAAGCTCTTTTACACAAGCATTAGCAAACACATATTTGGGAATATATAGGCGTGATATCACTGACTTAGAAACATTTGATGCTTCAATAGATGCTGGTACAGTTTCATTTGTTCGCAACAGAACGGGGTATCCTACGTCTGCTTACAACTATTCTCCCGGTATTTACTTTAAACCAACAACGACAGAAAGTTTGTGGGTAATGTTTGGCAGAAATACAAATGATATAGTGCTTAAAGTCAAAAACAACACATGGGAAAGCGGTTGGCATTACATCAGTTCGACTTAAATTTGGGGGTTAAATTATGGAAAACAAATTTTTTCTTCACGAAATCAAACGCACAGGCGAAACTATCAACAAGGGCATTGTGGTAGCAGATACCTACGATGCCGCTAAACAAGGCTATCATGCCTACTTAGGAGCCTATGCCTATGGCCATGAAGCTAATACGGACTTCGTAAGCTGCATGATTACCGACATGAGCGGAATGGTTCTTCTCTCTGAAACGTGGCTTGCCACAGCACAGGCGTAAGTAATTTAAAGTAACCATTTAACGCACAATCCTATCTCGTGATTATCTCGTGATTTTCACATGATTTTCACGAGATAGAATTTAACTTGCTTGTAACTTGCAAGCAACTTGCAACCGACATCAATGTCGGTCACAAAGAAGGTGATGCGGAATGTTCCACGACAATTGCGTTGCTGAAATTGGTGGAAGCCCGTATATGTAGCAAACGGCACTGCCGCCCGAAGTCCTGCGTGCCACGCAGGGGGATTGTAGGACGGCACTGCCGATTTTTTAAGAGGAGGTGACTAATGAGCAAGCAGACAATCTGGAACCAATTAAAAGCCAGAGGATTCAGTGACATCGCTGCAGCTGCCATCATGGGGAATCTGGAAGCGGAGAGCAACTGCATCAGCTTCCGGATTCAGGGAGATTTCACAAAAGGCTACCAGCGCTCTGTACAATACACGGCCCAGGTAGATGCCGGGAATATTGACCGACATGAATTCATTCACAGCGGACCCGGAGGCGGAGGCTACGGCCTCGCACAGTGGACGCTGCAGTCTCGGAAAGCAGGGCTGTATAATCTGGCCAAAAAGATGGGAACATCGGTCGGAGACGAAGCCATGCAGATCGAATGGCTATATCAGGAGCTGCAGCTGAGCGAATACAGAACGGTGCGTGAAATTTTGGAGAAGTCACCTTCTATTCGGGAATGCTCCGACGTGATCGTGAAAATCTACGAGCGGCCGGCGGATCAGAGCGAGGCAGTTCTCAGGCAGCGTGCTGAATTCGGGCGGGCAATGTACCAGGAGTTTTCCAAAGGTGAGGCCGAGGATCCAGAAGGGATCCCGGACGACAAAACAATCAAAATCACAGAAGAAGATCTCAAGACTTACACGAAAGCTGTGCTGATCGTGAAAACACTGAAAGATCTGTTATCTCTGCTTCAGGAGGCCTGAATGAACAAGTGTAAGAAATGCGGAGATCCGGCACCGGAAGGCCGGGAGCTCTGCTGGTGCTGTCAACACACGAAGCTGCACCCTGATGATCCAAAGCCGGCATCGAAGAAGTGCAGCGGAGACGGCTGCGAAATTGTCAGCAGAAAGGAGTAATCCATGAACCCAACAGTACAGGCTGCTCTGATAGCGGCGGCAGCAAGCATTATCGTGAATCTGCTGAACAACTGGCAACAGTCAAAAAAAAGAGCAGTGGAAACCGCAAAGAAGGACACAGAACTATCTATGCAGCTCAAGAACATTGAGAAGAAATTGGACGAGCATAATGGATATGCCGAGAAGATTGGCAGCATCCAGCAGGACATCTCGTACATCAGAGGGAAATTAGACGGGGGAGGAGCATAATAAATGAAACTGCCAAACAGAGTATATGACGTTTTGAAATGGGTGGTTATGATATGCCTGCCAGCGATCACGACGGCATACGTTGGCCTGGCGGCAATCTGGGGTTGGCCGTATGCTACGGAAGTGGCAAAAACCAGCGCAGTCGTGTGCACGCTCCTGGGCGCTTTGCTGGGGATCAGCACGGCGGAATATAACAAAGATAATTACCAATAAAAAGAGCCCTCTGTGGAAAAAAACAGAGGGCAAATGATCATATTTTACATTTCCGGATGGTAATGTAAAATAAGATTAATTCAAAATCAAAAAAATTTCACCGTCTATAGAGATCTCAATCCGCTTCAGGATGCGGCTCCAGAAAGCCTTCTTCGCGTCTCTCGACAATCCCGTATACATCGCAAGGGAACCGGCAAGCTCCTCGATGTTGAGCGGGGTGCGGAGCGGGACGATGTCCGCCTCTGCAAGCTGCTCTTCCAGCGCTTTGTAATCTCTCTCATAGATTGCCCTGTCGATCAGGTCATCCAGATAAAGATCCTTCAGCTTCTCCATTTTGCGGCGGATCTTGTCCGGGTCCTTTTTCGGCGGGGCTTTTTTGTATATCTCGGCATTATATGCTTCCGCTGTATCGACCAGATGCTCCAGCAGAAAACTTTCGATCACATCCTCCCGGTTGTGCTTTTTCGCCTGGCATTTCATTTCCCCGTAATCGGAGCGGTTTGCACAGTAATAATAATTCGTGTTATCCGGCCGGCTGGCCTTCATCCGCCTGCCGCATTCCCGGCAGTAAACCATGCCGCCGAAGAGATACACGATGCCGGTGCTCTTGTGCCTGACGGAGCGGGAATTGAGAATCTCCTGCGCTCTCCGGAAGGTCTCCTGGTCGATGATCCCCTCGTGCCATTCGCCGCCGAGATAACGCCTGTTCTGCAGCATCCGTTTCGTCGGCGTATAGGAATGGACGATCCCGTAGGTGTCGGCCATATAATCCCGGACTTTGAAGACGGATCGCAGCTCGATCAGCCTGCGGAACATATCCTGCACAATCGGCGCCGTCTCCGGATCCGGCACCATGCGCTTGTCTGCGATCCTGTATCCGAGCGGGACCTTGCCGCTGCACAGTTCTCCTTTTGCCCGTTTCGCCTCGAAAACGAACCGGATCCTCTCACCGGTCCTCTCTGCCTCGTTCTGGGCAACGCTCAGCATGATGTTCACCTTGAAGCGCCCGCCGGCCGTGACCGTCTCGTAATCCTCCTGCGTGGCGATCCACGCGACACCGTGCGCGTCCAGAAGGTCCTGCACCTGATAGAACAGCTTCACCGACCGGAACCAGCGGTCAAGCCTGATAAACAGGATCACGTCCACCCGGTCAAGCGCCTGCATGAGCTCTGTCATGGCAGGTCTTTTTTTATATCCCTTCTGCCCGGATATGCCCTCATCCAGGTATTCGCCGACGATGACATATCCCTGCTCTTTCGCATACCGGCGCAGCGCCTCCAGCTGCGCACCGATGCTGTATCCGTGCCGCGCCTGCTCTTCCGTGCTGACGCGGCAATACAATGCTGCCCGTTTCATGATAACCTCCTTTTTTCCCAGCCACAAAGCGGGGGATTTTTATGCCCGTCTGTGAGAGAGAATTGTTATCTGCTTGGATCGTAGCGTGAGCAGGCTCGCTCAAGCTTTTTGAAATCACAGCAGATTTTCAAAAGAAACTTGTTTTTCTTGTTTACAACCTGAAAATATGTTTTTGAAGCATGCTCAAGGACATCGCCCTTATGCCTGTTAATAAATGACGCCTGACGCCTAAGTAGATCGGCGTACTGCGGATCTGGTTCTGCATTGATATCAAAGCTTATCAGCGCGGAGTCCGGCACAGGAAGCATGTTGTTGAAACCGAGTAAACCAAGGGCACCGTTATCCAGCTTCATAATATGATGCCCGGCTTTAATGTTGATGTGATTTGGTTTCGGAGATTCCATCGGAACAAAGTATCGATAATCACCGACGAGAAGGACAACACCGACATATGGCCTGCGTCGGCCTTTGTTGTCCTGGACGCGTGGATCCTTAGTCCTTAGATAGCGGACGTAATGGTCGCTTAATCTGTAAATCTTTAATGATTCCATCTTATCCCTTTCACAAATAAAAGCAGGACAGACCATAAAGTCTATCCTGCCTTTTTAAGCCCCTACTTACGGCAAGGGGTATCCGCTTTTTCAAGTCCCACCTTACGGCGTGGGCTTTCCGCTTTTTCAAGTCCCGTCTTACGGCGCGGGCTAACCGCTTGGGGGGGTGGTGAATAACAACACAAGGCGAGTTATTAATTCACACTTGCAGATTACTCTGCGCAGGATATTGTATATGAAATTGTGTTTTTTTGCAAGACTATATGTAGAAAATATGGGATGAAGACCACCAAATAAGCATTTTCATAAGAAATTTTTATGAATTTTTTTAGCCGCTTCGGCGGGGGATTATTTTATTTTCCGGATCAGCCATTTGAAGCGGTCTGCCCTTTTTGGTACCGGCCGCCGGAGAGGAGATCCTCGGAATAGTCCAGAAGCTTTTCCTTGCCTTCCTGATTCAGATCCCGGTAGTTCCGGATCAGCGTCTGCTCGTTGTATGTGAGTTCCCATTCGCCGGTGGGGGATTTAAAACCAGCCGATGAATTGGAGGAAGGATTATCAGTATTCCCTATTATCCAGTTGGGATCGACTTGGAGAACACGAGCGATAGACTCAATAACAGGTAGTTTTACCCTTTTGATAGTGCCTTTTTCATATCGTTGTACAGTAGATTTTGCAACTCCTATAGCAACTGCGACTTCATCCAGAGTTAAGCCTCTTTGATCTCTTGCACTGCTTATACGGCAACCTATATCATAATTTGAAAACATTATAATCACCTCCGCAGCGCTATAATAACACATAAATTTGCACAGCGCAATATTTTTATAATAAAAAATTGCACTGCGCTATTGACAATGGTCGGCGAGTGTGTTATCTTAAAGTAAAAGTTGCATAGCGCAACTACGAAAGGAGGGCAGAGGATGCCAAACGTACAGCTTATAAAGGAACAGATGAAAGAAAAAGGCGTCACGCAAAAAGACCTTGCAGAGGCAATTGGGATTGCAGCTCCGACAGTTTCTCAGAAACTTAACGGGGTTCGACCACTTGATCTTGCAGAAGCAAGAATCATAGCTGATAAGCTTGGAATTGACGCTGGAGATTTCGGAAAATTCTTTTTTTCGTCGGATGTTGCGTAGCGCAACAAATCTGTGGTATTTCTACCACAGATACCATGATTTGCCGTTGACAAATCATGATGAAGCTTTGAGCGGGAGGAGGTGAACCAATGGACCTGAAAGAGGAAATAAAAAAGCGACTGTCACAATACGAATTGGAGATGACAGAGGCTGAAAATCGTGAAGACTGGGAAGAGGCGGAAATGATCAGACGTGAGGTACAGGGTTATCGGCTCGGCCTCTCAATAGCAATCAACACCAAACTGATCAGGAGAGCGTTCAGCGGCACGATGTTTGACGCCCTGTATGAGGATCAGTAAAGCCATAAGCGGGCAGCATCATTGCTTTTTCAGGTTGGCAGCAAAAAACCGCCCTCACGGGCGGCAGCAGACTTTCGCCGAATTTACGGAGTGCATACCGGGCATCGCTGCCCGGCAGGGCGATGATTCACCTCGGCGTCACAAAGTTTCTTAACGGAAAGACCTTCAAGAGCACTAACAAATTCAGGAGCGAACTCAATCTTAGGCAAATCAAGAGCGGGAACGTGCAATGCTTTAACTGCTTCAGACATGGTTTCAGAGATTCCTGTTATCATGGTTGTTACTCCGCTGACGCGGGAGCAGGTCATTTCTGCCTGCTTCTTACGGTCGCCCGCAAGGCCAGACTGTGCCTTCATCCGCATGGGATGCTCCGTGTCCAGTCGTTACACCTTCCCGGGAGGGCTTGGCTCGGCGTTATCTGCGGGGGACATTTTAACAGAGCAGATCTGCAGCTGTCAATCTGAAAAAGCAATGATGCGAAAAACCGAAGCCATAAGCGGGCAAAAAAAGCGCCGCACCGGGACTGCCTTCCCGATACGGCAATATAAAGTTGAGGTGTTCCTTATGCAGGAACATCTGCATTATAACACAAAAAGGGAGTATTTGCAAATATGATTACAGTCACCATCATGACAGACAGCCCGGAAGAGCTGACGGGGCTGCTGGATGCGCTGCGCAGGACGGTCCGGGAAGAATGCCGGGACACGATCCTGGAACATGAGCGGGAACACTATGACGCGCTGCAGGAAGCGTTCAGGCGTCGAGCTGAAGAAGGCCGAGCTCGTCAAGAAGCCGCCCGGCAGTCCGAACAGAAGTCCTGACGGTATCGGCAGCCGCTTCAGCAATGATATCTTCAGTCTTCATGGAGCGGTTATGCTGCATAAGGGCGTTCATCCTGTCAAAAATGCCGTTTGTCGCTTCTTCAGCGACCTTGTCGAGAATCTTATCAAATTCATCACGGGTCATGGCTTTGCCCTCCTTTTCATGATAACAGCAGTATACCACAGAGCGGGAGGGCAGGGCAACCCGAAAAGGAGAAAACCATGGCGAAAACGGAATACCGCCTCGCGCCGGGATGCAACCCGCAATGGGATATCCCGAAAATCTATGACATTCTGGCCGAGCTCTACAACAGGGAGCACGGCACTGACTATGAAATAATCTGTACAAAGAAGGAGAAAAACGATGCCAGGAAAGAAAACTGAGAAGCCGCAGCGGGATCATCTGGAAGACGAATGGTTCCACCTTCCGAAATGCATGGACTGCGGGAGAAGGATCCCCGGGGACACGAAGAACTACACCGTAAAATCCGCCATCGGATTCGGGACGTCGGTCGTCTGCCCGATCTGCGCATCAAAACCGGGTATCCGGCTGAAAACACCGTATATCTCGTATGACGGGATGGAAGCGATCCGCCGGATGGGAGGTGACTGAAAATGCTGCCGAGATGGTTTTCTTCCCTGCTGATCTGGGACAAGATCCTGATCATCGTTTTCACCCTGTTTGCGGCCTTCCTGATCACGGCCATGATCATCATCAGCGCGCCGGAGCGCCGCCGCAAGCTGGAGCGGCTGCTCACGAAGTGGGTGATCCGCCTGGAAGAATTCAACGCAGCCATGCGGGACGACGAGGCCTTTGATCCGGAATGGATGGATGCGAAGAAATGGAGGCAGACGCGTCCGTGAAGAAAAAGAAAAGAAACGAGCTGACGGAGACGGTCACGCCGCTGAAAGGCGCGGCCTATGAAATGCAGCGGAAACACTGGGAGAAGCAGCTGCAGCCGAGGAAGATCCGCCAGAAGAAAAACAGAGAAACGAAAAAAGACAAGGAGGAACTGTGATGGTGCTGATCGCTTTGATAATCCTTGCGACGGCAGTGGCCAGTTATTTCATCGGGATCATGGTAGGCAGACGCATCGAGAGGATGAACCATGAGCGTTTTGATTAAAGGCATGGAGATGCCGAAAAGCTGTTTTTACTGCCCGTTTCGCAGGAAGATAAACCCCGATGACATTCAATGTCTTGTGACAAGGGATGTTTTTGAAGAGACATTTGCGGGAACAATCGAGATGCGAAAGAGAGGATTCTGTCCTCTCATCGAAATGCCACCGCATGGGAGATTGATTGATGCGAAGTACGTCAGAGATAAGATTATTCAAAAGTGGATGTATAAAGCAGACGATTCCCATATGTACAAGCGTGGAATGGAAGATGCCTACGAGGTTATAAGGAACGCTCCAACCATCATCCCTGCGGATAAGGATGGTGAAACATGACGGAAATAAAAATAAAGATTGACGATTATGGTTACGTATACGCAGAAATGCCAGATGGGACGATTCGTGAATTGATTACAATTGCAGATGAATTTGGTAATCCATATTTCGGTAAGATTAAGCTTGGGAAAGAATTCGAAGCAGAGGAGGACGAGACATGAGCGTAAGAGGGGCAACAACTGCAAAAGAACGTCAGTTATATTACTGGCGGCAAGAAATGGAGTCTACGCTCAGAAGAAGAAATGTTTATCCAAAAGACAGCGAAAAATGGAAAGAATGGAATAATCGTTATGAGAGTGCCGTTAGGACGTGGAATGAACTTACTGGAATGAAACTGGAGGCGATGAAATGAGCGTCTTAATCAAGGGCATGGAGATGCCACAGACCTGCTTTAAGTGCAAGTTGTCTCGGATTACACCAAGCATATATGCGTTCTGCCCTTTGAACGAGAAGTGCTACCCAGCAGATGAAACGCCACCATCTGACTGTCCTCTCATCGAAGTACCACTGCATGGGCGGCTTGGTGATCTGGACAAACTGGAGCAGATGTTTGTTGACATTGACAATGCCCCATACAGTGGATTTGATGGGGAGGAGCCTTTTTATTCCGCCGAGGATGCAGCGCTGATAATCAGATTGACTCCAACCGTCATCCCTGCCGATAATGAGTTAGGATGGTGAAGCATGATAATTGAAGACGGTAATTATGCTCTGATGTATAACAGTGGGAAAAACCGTATAACCATCTTTCTTCCGCAAACAGCAGAGACAGCAGAAACTACAGCAGAACCGATTCAAGAAAGGAAAACAGAAGTGAAATCAGAGATGTTGGGATTCCTATTGCAGATGACAAAGTACATCTTTGAGAAAGAGGTAAAGGAATGATAAAAACAACGGCAATCATCGGTGAGCCGGCGCCTTTCGAAACAGGAACCGTCTGCCAGATCTGCAACAGGTTTATTCCTACACCGGCGATGAGGGCAGACAGATGGATCTGCCAGGAATGCAGCAGGCGATTAAAGAAAGTGATCTATCCCGAATCTGATCCGGAACTCTGCACCCAGGACGAGATCCAGCATGTAGGCTACGACGATGCGCAGCTCGGGAGGAATAAATGAGCAAATTCGCATTTGAAGCAGAGCGGCAGCGGGACGGATCTTACATCATGTGCATCAGCGGGAAACTGTACAGATGCAAAGACTGGGAAGACGTGTGCAGGCAGTACCGGAAACACCTGGAAGGAAAACCGAATGGGAGTGACGATAATAATGGCGGGATTCAAAGAGACGTTTGACGACAGTAAGCAGTTTTTTCTACCTGACGGTAGAGCATACGAAACCGTGCCGATGCGGGAATGTGCCATCCACCACGATGACAGGATCCTGAATGATCTGGCAAAGCATGTGATCATCCAGGCCGTGCAGGACTGGCATAAACTCAACAAGGGCGGGCGGAAAGACTGGTGCTATGGAGAAGGATCATCTGTCGTCTGGAGGCATGAACTGGTGCGGTTTTTCAACGGTTCGTTCTGCTGCGACCTCCTGGAGCTGATCATGCCGGACGTGACACAGCAGGAAGCCATCCAAAAAATGAACTCGATGGATTTCAGCCGGAGGCAGATCGGCATGGGCATGGGGAAACTGAAGGATTACGGATACAATCCGAGGAGAGGCGGAAAATGAAGGAACCGAAAGACGCTGCCAGGGATCTGCGGAACATCTATGATATGCCTTTCAAGATGCAGCTGCACGCGAACGGTCAATCTGATTACTCCTGTTCTCCATCAATGCTCCGGCAGATAAAGGAAACATGCCTCGAGGCGGCAGAGGTGATCGAAAACCTCCTGCTGGAGCGGGATAGCCTGCTGGATTTGTTGGAGAACGATGGCGGGTAATGATGACCGCAGCCGGCAGAAGCGCTGGGAGGAATTTGATAACCGGCCATACGAGGCCGTGCCGGATGCCGTGACGGGATACAGCTTCCCGGAAAGCACGATGAGGGAGTGCCCGCACCCGGCCGTCAGGAAGAAATATCAGTTTTACGACGGGCGCTGCCCGGTCAGCCCGTGGACGTGCAGATCAAAATGCAAATTTGCGATCACGTTCACCGGCCACGGAGGCGTCGCCTGCGGATATAAAAAAGAAAAATGAGGTGTTCCATGGAAGCAATTGAAGAAATCAAAAGGCTGCAGATCGGGAAAGAAAACAGCCCGGCATGGATGATCGGCCAGCAGCTGATCGACATGATCAAAGCGGATGAGCGGATCGCTCCGATCATCGGGGAGGATCTGCAGAATCCGGGCATGAGCTTGGAGAAATGCGCGGAAGCCATGAAAAAGCGCGCGGATGAGATCCACAGCAAGACAAAAGGAAACTGCGTCTGCATAACTCCGGCGGAAGCGGAAAAGGTCATCCGGAAGTTTTACGGCCTGCCGGATCCTGCCGAAGCAGCAGCACCGGAACCGGTTAATCAGGCGGATATCATAAGCCTGGAGGATTTCCTGTGATGAAAAAGAAAACCGATGAGCGGGAATGGGCGGAGGACCTGCTGGACCGTTTGCCGGAAGAGGCATCGGATGAGGTGGTTTCATTTGCCAGAGGGCTGGAAGAAATCAATCCGCCGGTGATCCTCTTCGGCAGGGAAAGCGTGCCGGAGCCGCATTATGACATTATGACCTGCCTCGGATGGATAGGGAAAGAAAAATACCACTGGGGAGCAAGATGCCGCTGCACATCCTGCGGGGACGTCTTCGATGCGGGATATAAAGACAATCACGTCGTCCTGCTGCAGATGGAGGACGGCAACCTGCTGGAAGGCTGGACGAGCGGGGACGAATATGAGGACGTCTCATTCGCAGAAGGGACGACTATGGAATGCCCGCGGTGCGGGCAGCACGCGATCCTCGTCAGGAGATCCTCCATCCGGGGAAGGAGAAGATGCAGCACCCAGGTCGTGGAACTGGCCAATATTGGGAGCACAACCGTGCTCATATACTGGATAGCGACATACTACCTGAAAAAGACCGGATATGAATGGGGAGGGATTTCACCCAGGGCAGCCGTTGCGATCTCTCCGGGGGGAAACCTGTTCCGGTACAGCCATGTGGGCTGCACAATGACAGCGGAATACTGGATCGAGAAATGGAAAGAGATCAAAGGGATGCGAGATCCGGAAATGATGCCGTTCAGCGCTGAGGGACCAGTCAGGAGAACCATCGGCGGATATTATATCCGGACTGCCGGAGATATGCAGGGCACGACGGGAGAAAAAACAGGGATCGCCGCATACTTCACACCGGAGGCCCAGAAGGCGGCAACATACCTGATGCTCTGGAAGAGATACCCGAATATAGAAAACCTTGCAAACACCGGGGCAAAAGTGCTGTTGGAAACGCTCGTTGAAAAGTGCCAGAAGCGCGTCAATTACAGCTATGCATCCTTCTGTTTCACGGTACCGGATATGGAAATCAATTTCCGGGAGAAGAAGCCTCACAGGATGCTCGGCGTGACGAGGCCGGAATTCAAAGCTATCGCTTTAAAACGGTGGTCGGTGGACGATCTGGATGCGTTTCAGGAATACAGAAGCATGCACCCGAAAACCAGGGCGGAAGAATTCACGGAATGGCTGAAAACGCTGGGAGGAGAAACGCTCGAGACTCTCCGGCCGTTCTGGGCGGAAGGCCTTGATAAGCTGTACAGATATCTCTGCCGGCAGGAAGCGGATCACGGGATCGGGGTGATCGAGCATTACTACTGCGATTACCGAAACATGCTGGATCGGCTGAGGGCATTGTCAGGCATCGCCGGTGCTTTGACACAGGTGGAGAAGTTCCCGGTCGATCTCGTCGAAGCCCATGAGCGCGTAAACGACGCGATCAGAGCGATCAAGCGGGAGAGAAAGCAGCGTGGCGGGAGCAAAGAGCAGTTCCAGACCTTCGCGGAGCTGAAACAGAAGCACGCAGCTCTGGAATGGAAGAGCGGGGAATACTGCATCATCATCCCGGAAAGCCCGGAGGATCTGGTGCGGGAGGGCGAGACGCTCCACCACTGCGTCGGAGGCTACGCATCCCAGCACTGCAAAGGACAGATGATCTTTTTCGTCCGGCATGCCAGGCGGCCGGAGCGCAGCTGGTTCACCCTGAACGAGAATATCAACGGAGAGAACGTCTCCCGAATCCAGCTGCATGGATACGGAAACGAATTCGCTCATGGGAAGCGGCTGACGATCCCGGAGAAAGTGGAAAACTTTGTGCAGGAATGGGAAACAACGATTCTGGCACCATATCTGAAAAATAAAAGCAGGAGGATAACCGCATGAGCGAAGAACTGACCATCACAAGAACCACAGCCGTCCGGGAAGGAGAATTCCGGGATATCAACACGATCACGACAGAGATCAAAACGCTGTACCAGACGGCGCTCCGTTCGGAGCTCTCCTACGCCGTGCAGCTGGGGCGGAAGCTGACCGAGGCAAAGCAGCTGGTGGAGCATGGGGAATGGGGAAGCTGGATCAAAGACAACCTGCCTTTCTCACAGGACAAGGCATCCATGATGATGAAGATCTACGATGCCTACGGAGCAAATCAGGAGAGTCTTTTCGGGGATATAAATTCCGAAACGTTTCGGAATTTGGGAATTTCTCAGGCTTTTGCCCTGCTTTCTGTACCGGAAAACGAGAGGGAGCAGTTCGTGAAGGACAACGATGTGGAGAGCATGTCCGTCCGGGAACTGAAAAAAGCGATCGAGGAGCGGGACGCTGCCATAACGGTCCGGAAGGCGCTTGAGGAAGACAATAAAAAATTGAGAGAATCAAACGTCAACCTCAACATGAAAGCGCAGCAGGTGGAGAATCTGCAGAAGGAAGCCGAAAAGGCTGTTGATAAAGCAAAGAAGGCGGAAGCGGCCAAAGATACCGCGGTGAAGGAGCTGCAGGACGCCAGGGTGGAGTTGGCCAAGGCAAAAGCGGATCCCGTCATCCCGGAAGAAAAGAAAAAAGAGATCCGGGACGAAGCACATGCGGAGGCAAAGGCGGAGATCGCCGCAGCGGAAGCCGGCAAGGCCGCAGCAGAGCAGAAGGCACGCGATCTGGAGAAGCAGCTGGCGCTTGCGTCGCCTGATTTGACAACATTCAAGCTGCTGTTTGAGGAGCTGCAGGAGACGCAGAACCGGCTGCAGGGCTGCCTGATGAAGATCCGGGGATCGGATCCGGAGACGGCCGAGAAGCTGGCCAAAGCGACCATGCAGGTCGTCAGTCAATTTGTGAAGAAGGTGGAAGCATGATGGAAAAATATTATTCTGTTATGGAGGGGGACACTGTTCTCGCGGAGCACATGACAATTGAGCACGCATTGCTCTTTATTAAAGCGTTGTTTGAACAGTATTACAATGAGCGGGACTGCTCATATATTATCCATTTGGAAGAGCCAGAGAAGGAGGAAAATCAATGAACTTCAAGAAATTAGCTTCCGTATTATCAAAGAAAAAAATATTGATATTAAGAACCGACGGGAATGGCGTGCAGTGGGCTGGTGACGATGTATCTATGTACGAGCTGAGCGGGATGCCGAAATTCACAACGGATACACTTCTTTTTTGTTTCGGGGTGAACATGTCGAAAAAGGACAGCTGGCTGATGGAAGAAGCAGATTTCCCGGAGGAGTTTGACACATCCCCGGAACTGACAAGTGATCTGCCGATCGTGATCGATGAGAATATGATCATTATCAGCGGAAGCACTTATGCGCTGCTGCATACGGCAGACTGTTGCTTTATTCTGCCCGAGCGTTATACGATCCCGATTATGACGGAACAGACTCATCTGTTCCTGCGGACGATGCCGATAACGGGAGAGGCGAAGATCATCGCCAGGGAGGGCATGTTTGTCACGGCGATCTTCCAGCCGGTCAATGCGACGGAAGAGATTACAAAATGGCTGGAAAAGACAGCGAATGCTGTCAGATAGGAGGAGAAATGGTATTTGAAGTGGATGTACCGGAAAAAACAAAAGCAGTCAGCATGACAATCATTGTTGACGGAGAGAACACAATGCAGGTGCGATCCTTTGTTTTCACACCCGGTAACGGCGAAGTGTTTGTATTCCCGGAAACTGACAATGAGAATGATTGATGCTGATCTTCTGATCGAAATGCTGAAAAATGCAAAAGAAGCACAGAAACAGGAAAAGGAGGACCAGATCGAGCGGGCTGCTCTGGATGTGATATACGATTTTGCAATTGAGGCCGTTGAGGAAGTAGCGGAGTTAATAGAGGAAGGAAGCAAAAGAAATGGCCATGATAGACAAGCAGATCCTTGTGAAGGAAGTTGAAAAAGCATTATATGACAAGCTGACTGCGAAGGATATCAACACCGTAGCAACGGCACTGATGAACCGGCTGGCGGTATATGAACTGAAACGGACGGAGGAATCCGAAACAGCCGGGGATTCAGAAGAACTGTTGAGCGGGTTCCTGGACGCGAAGCGGCTCTCCGGCTGCTCGGAAAAAACGCTGACCAGATATCGGTACGTCATCGGAAGAATGCTGGAGAGCGTAAAGGTGCCGATTCGTGAGATCACTGTGTACCACCTGCGCGGTTATCTGATGGATGAGAAAAAGCGCGGCATAAAAGACAGCACGCTGAACGGGAACAGGCAGGTATACAATTCCATGTTCAGCTGGCTGAAGCGGGAGGGAATGATCCCGATAAATCCATGCGCGAACCTGGAAACGATTCGGAAAAAGAGGGAGATGAGGAAACCGTTCTCTGACGTGGAGATTGAAAGACTGAAGGAAGCCTGCACAAGCCTTCGGGATAAGGCTATCATAACCTTCCTGCTTTCAACGGGCTGCCGGATCAGTGAGGCGTGCGAACTGAACGTGGAAGATATCGACCTGCAGAACATGGAATGCACCGTGCTCGGGAAAGGAAATAAGGAAAGAAAGGTATACATGAACCCGGTGGCGGAGCTCCATCTGGAAGACTATCTGGACGAGCGGGGGAAAAAGGAAGGGCCTCTTTTCGCAGGAAAGGGATCCGAGAGGCTTCAGCCGGGAGGCGTCCGCACAATGCTTAAAAAAGTGGCTGAGCGGGCTGGTGTGGAAAACGTGCACCCGCACCGTTTCCGGAGGACGCTGGCGACCAATCTGATCAAGCGCGGAATGACGATCCAGGAAGTGGCCAGGGTGCTCGGCCATGAGAAGATCGACACGACAATGCGGTATATCTATCTCGATGACAGGGATGTAAAGAACAACCATATGAAATACGCCTGAGACTTTGAGCCTGCTGCACCGGAAGGCCGATGCAGCTGCCTGAGAGCCTTAAGCACCTTGAAAACTGAAAGATCTTCTTTATATAGGTACGCGCGCGCACGCGTATCTATGAGGACCTTTTAGCGGCTAACATTAGAACACACCGGGAAGGAGCGGAGATGAGAAGGCTGATGGAGTACAAGATTATATCAGGGCGCGTCATAGAAACAAAGCGAAGCTGGTTTTCTATGAATGAATGTTTCAAACCCAGGGGGACGCGCAGAGCAGGCAGCACAAGTGAGAAGAAGATCCGGGCGAACGAGAAAAGCAGCATCCGGAACCTCGCCAGGGTGATCAACTGCAACTTTGACGCCGGGGACGTATTTGCGACTCTGAGCTATGACGGGGATCACTACCGGCCGGATCTGGACTATGAGCAGGCAAAGCTGCAGCTGAAGAAGTTCAGGGCAAAGCTCCGGAAGATCTATGCCAGGGAGAAAGGCAAAACTCTGAGGGCAATCTGGGTGACGGCCAACTGGAGCCCGCACAGGGATGCTCCGACGCGGCTGCACCATCACATGGTCCTTCCGGAAGATGCGACGGAGATCGCCAGGGTGATATGGCAGGAATTCGGAGGAGCCGGAACCTTCAAGATGGAAGGCCTGGACAGCCGCGGGGATCACACGGATCTCGCTTCCTACATGTCGGAGAACGTTCATGGCCGTCCTGCCGGGGAAAACAAGTGGAGCTGCTGCCGCGGGATGGATCGGCCAATCTACACGGAGCCTGTGGAAGTGGCCGACATGGAAGACATGCAGCCGGATTATGACAGCACGATCAAGGACGTCGAGGAGATCCGCGACGATGACGGCCAGCTGATCGGCAAATACATGCGCTGCCTGCTGAAAGAGAGGCCGCATGTCAGGGGCGGGCAGGTGGTGCTGCCTAAGAAACAGACCAGGAGGCGGACATGAGCAAACCGAGGGAACCATGGTGGGGATACGTCAAGAACGTGATCCGGAAGTATCCGGCATACAAGAAAGAGCTGCGGGCGCTCAGAAGCCAGAAGATCACGCCGGGATACAGCAAAGCGGGAGGCCGCGGATCAACGCAGCGAAAGACGGAAGCAATCGCTCTGCGGGAACTGCCGCCGAGGGATCAGGAACGCTATGAAGCTGTTGACCGCGCCATGCGGAAGACAAGACACCTGCCGGATGGAGATCTCCGCTGCAGGCTGATCGAGATGACGTATTTCAGGAAGACGCACAACATGCAGGGGGCTGCCATGGTCCTGCACGCGGATTACTGCACCGTGCTGCGCTGGAACAGGTCTTTTGTCTATCTCGTTGCGGAATATATGGGCCTGACATAATTGCATTAAAAAAGCCTTTTTCGTGTGCTATAGTCGTACCGTCAAAAGCTATAGCATCAGGCGGGGGAAGTGGTCAGATCTCCTGCCTGTTGTTTCGCAGCCGCCGGGTGCAGGTTAATGGCGGCGCCGATTGCCAGTGTTCAGGTTTTTCATAGGGATCCTTTCTCCTTCACATACATCCTCGATAAAAAGATTGACTCTCAATCACCTGCACCCTTTTTGATTTTTGTCTAAGCATGAAAGAATACGCCGAGAAGTTTTATAAGTCCAGAGCATGGGAGCAATGCCGCTCAGCTTATGCAAAGAGCAAGGGCGGACTGTGCGAGGTCTGCCTTGCGAAAGGTCTGATCGTACCGGGTGAGATCGTACACCACAAGGTGCATATCACTCCGGAGAACATTAATGATCTCCATGTAATACTTGACTGGAACAACCTGCAGCTCGTCTGCCGTGAATGCCATGCCGAGGCGCACCATGCCGCGCGTTTCGGTGCGGCGCGGCGGTACGACGTGGATCAGCTCGGGCGCGTGACGGTGAGGCCGGATATCCCCCCTGGTCAATCCTGAAAGCTTGCTTCCCGGGGAC
>JAFWLF010000094.1:0-19457 GCA_017511185.1 Lachnospiraceae bacterium
TATGTCTTCTTTAATCTGGGGACTAAATATAACGCTCCGGTCATGGCATCTATTATTGCCGGCATTGAACCGATCCTGAATTCTGTTCTGGTCATGATCTTCTGGGGAGAGATGTTAAAACCATTGGCGCTGGTTGGCGCTGTGATCGTAATCGCAGCTATTCTGATCTACAATATAATCAGCGCAAGGAAGCCGCGGGAACAGATTCCTCCGGATCCTTCATGAAAAAGCCGAAAGGTCTTCTTTTTTCAATATTTATAGATTAAGATATAGTAGATCGCTGGTTCCGGGAGGAGTGCGTTTCTTAACGTATTGCCGGTGTCTCGGAGCACACTGGATGAAAGAACCGGAGAACACGCGGCAGCCAGCGTTCCTTGAGAAAAAGGTGAAAGAAAATCTGGTTTTATAGGAAATAAAAAAGAGACATGCAGTGCATGTCTCTTTTTGAAAGTCTAATTGCTTAATTATTTGTTGAAACGTTTTCTAGTCTCTTCATAAAGAGCAACATAAAGATCCGGATTTCCGTAAATGCTCATGCCGACATAAACGTTCTCCGGGAAGTCATCCAGGAATGCATTGACTGCATCGCGGATCTGCTGATCTGTCGGATTCTCCGGCAGCGGATCGAAATCAACGTTGAATTTGATCTGTGTGCCGTACTGCTTGTAAAGTTTTCTGTAGTCGTTCATCGGCTGTCCCTGCCACATATCCATGCCTGCTTCGATCATACATGGAACAAGAAGTTCATCCTGGCCGCAGCAATGGAACTCAAATGCCATGCCGTGATCATGCGCGGATTTTACAACACGTTTGAAATACGGAACCAGCATCTCATAGCAGGTATCTGCAGAGAACAGAGGCGCACGCTGGCTGCCCCAGTCATCATGGAACCAGACAGCATCCATGTGGAAGTATTTTTCATAATAACCGAACAGCTCATCATAGAAGGTAGCCAGACGGTCGAAAATGCCATGGACACATTCCTGCTCATCTTCATCGATCAGAGCCAGCAGAGCCGGAGCCATATCAATGAAGGAGATCAGACGCTCAAAGAAACCGGTAAATACGGTTGTCTTGTAAGCACGGCTTTCACTCAGGAATTCTTTGTTTCTTTCTACGCAGCCTTCCCAGTCATATTTGCTGAGATCAGGAGGAATGATAACTTTCTCCCAGTCTTCAATGTCCTCCAGGAACGGTTTTCCAGGACGCACCATGGAACCACCAGCCGTTGGAACAAACTCCCACTCAACTCCGAAGAAATCTTTGTGGAATGGAGTAGAGTCTTCTCTTGGATTGTACGGAACTGCTTCCGCAACAATAGCACGGGCAACGTTTTCAGGAATGACCTGTGGGTTGAACATCTTGATTTCCGGATAGGAAGGCATCCAGACCGGGCCGCCTTCTTCATTAAATGCAAATTTCCGGAAATTCTCTCTCGGCGTGATTGGTGTGTTCAGAATTGGGATGCCTTTTGCATCCGGGCGGAAGCTTCTGTATTCTCCGCTTGATTCCAATTCCTTTGGATCAAAAGGTATTTTTTCCATAAAAATCTTCTCCCATCTATAGTTTTAATTTTCAGACGATAAAATTAGCGTTGACTAATTATAAAACCATTTATTTTTCAGTGCAAGAGTTGGGAAGGAAATACTGACATGCTGTTATGCAATGTATGAATAGGGTCATTCTAATACAGTTCTGCTATAATAAATAAAAATATACCAGAGTTGAGACAGAAAAGGAGAGGGAAAATGATTCATATTGCAGAAACAGAAAGCGGAAAAGTTCGCGGCATTACATCAGGAGATACATACATCATCGCATTTAAGGGGATTCCGTTTGCGGCACCAGCAACAGGGGAGAACCGTTGGAGAGTCCCGCAGCCGGTAACTCCATGGGAAGGGATCCGCAACTGTTTTGAATTCGGCCCAGCAGGGATGCAGGATGTTTACACCGGAACCGGATTCTATGACAGGGAGTGGCATAATGATCCCGAGATGCCTATGTCGGAAGACTGCCTGCAGCTGAATATCTGGACACCAGCTAAAACACCGGAAGACCGTTTGCCGGTCATGGTTTGGATCTACGGCGGCGGCCTGCAGGGCGGACATCCGGCGGAAATGGAATTTGACGGCGAACGGATCGCACGGAGAGGCGTGGTGATCGTAACCGTTAACTACCGGACTAACGTTTTCGGTTTTCTGGCACATCCGGAGATCACCGCAGAAAACGGCGGCAAACACTGTACAAACTTTGCCCTGTTCGATCAGAAAGCAGGCATTGACTGGGTCTATCGCAACATTGCTGCATTTGGAGGTGATCCGGAGAATATCACTATCTTTGGACAGTCGGCAGGCGGACGCAGTGTCTTATGCCAGATCGCCTCTCCGTTGAACGCAGGCGGATGCATTAAGCGGGCGATCAGTCAGAGCAGCGCAGGCATCAACTTTGCAATCGGCGGGCATGGAGCAGATCATCTGACATTAAAAGAAGCGGAGGAGCAGGGTGAACGCTTTTTCCGTGAATACCTTGGCGTGGAAACGTTAGAGGAAGCGCGAAAACTGGATGCTGCATTTGTGCGTGATAAAGGAGCAGAATTCAGGAACAGCCGTCAGGGACAGTGGCAGTTTGTTGTGGATGGAGATTTCCTTCCGGATCAGCCAAACACCCTGCTTTTGGAAAATAAGCGTCTGCAGATTCCAATCATGGCAGGCTATACGACAGGAGAGTTCTTTGATGTTATCTCTGCGAAGAGCCTGGAAGAGTTCGAAAAGAAAGCAAGGATCCTTTATGGCGAATATGCAGATGAATTCCTGAAACTCTGTGAATTTGATTCCGGAGATCTGGATAAAGTCCTTGCTCTTTCTAAGGTGAATGGATCGCCGTTCGGGTCAAAGCTTCTGGTCATGCGGGCAGCAGATGCAGGCCTTCCTGCCTGGTATTATGAATTTGATCCGGAGATTCCGGGTGAAGATCATCCGGGCGTTTTCCATTCTTCTGACCTCTGGTTTGTGTTTGAGACCCTCGGAAAATGCTGGCGGCCGTTTGTCGGCAAGCATTATGACCTTGCCCGAAAAGTATGTAACTATTGGACCAACTTCGCAAAATGCGGAGATCCTAACGGAAACGACGCGGACGGAACTCCGATGCCGGTCTGGGAGCCATTTACAGGCGATGAATCGCGCCCGATCGTATTCGGCGATACCGTGCATATGTCCGATAAAGAATTGACTCCATGTGTGAAAGGGATGTACCGTCTGGCAGCAGACAAATTATGGAGGAAATAATATGAGAATTGACGTGCAGTGTCATATCTTCCCGAAGATCATTCAGGAATATATGCTGGACAATCCTTATCCGAAATGCATCAGGACCAACGATGCGCTGATCTGCGATTTTGGATCGCAGATCCTGGCTTTGGCAGATGATAAATATGATCCGGCCAGTGTTTTAAAATCGATGGATGAAGGGCAGGTGGATATTGCCCTGATCAGTCCGAACATCCCGGATCCCGGCTTTCTGCCGCCGGATAAAGCTGCGGAGCTTTGCGTAAAACTAAATGAGGAAACACAGGAAATTACTGATCACAGCAATGGACGCTTTTTTGGAATCGGGCTGCTTCCGTGGCATAATCCGGCAGAGGCAGTAAAAGAGGTATCACACATCAAGAATCTTGGGATGAAAGGTGTGATGCTGTTTTCCAGGAATGGAGATCTGCAGGTGGATGATAAACAGCTGGAGCCTGTATACGATGCGGTGGCAGCAGCAGGGCTTCCGGTTCTGATCCATCCGACCGTTCCGATGTGGGCTGACTCCATAGGCGATTATGGTATGGTTGCCGCAAACTCTTTTGTGATCGATACAGCATTTGCGTTTCTTCGCCTGGTTTACAGCGGGATCATGGACAGACATCCGCAAATGAAAGTTGTGATGCCTCACGCTGGCGGTGTCCTTCCGTTTTTGGATGGGAGACTGGCACCTGCCAGGGATGAGATTCCGGCAGGAGAGGCACGGAATGTCAAAGAGGTAATGTTCGGTGACCAAACCTGGTTTGATCTGGCCAATCATTCACCAAATATTCTGGGATATTTTAAAAACTATCTTGGATTATCGCGCGCGATGTATGCGACGGACTATCCGTTTGCATCCCATGCTATGGCAACGGCACTGCAGGAACGGATGGAATTTACGTCGGATGAGCTGGAAGAGATCAATTGGAAAAATGCGAATCATTTGTTTGACCTGGGACTTTAAAATGGTCGTGATTTGTCATATGAATGACCTCAGCCGAAAAAATAATCAACACTCGCATTGACGAATGATGAAAAACATACTAGCATATCTTATGATAATATATGTTTCATTCATCTGAAATAAGCTATAGTCTGAAAACCCTCATCGTCTTTAAAATCGGAGGAAAAAATGAGCGATACTAATACAGTAGCCCCAGAGCAGCCGCAGTACAGCAAACTGCGCGTCGGCTTAATGCTTGGCGCTGTTATCATGCTGCTTTTGATCAAAGGCTTCGGTAACTATAAATTTGTCCCGATGCAGACTCTCATTATGGAATTCTACAATGTAGGAGAGAGCGCGTATGGATATCTGAATACAGCCTCCGGCTGGGTCACGACTATCTGCGTTATCCCGTTTGCCTTCATCGTCCGGAAGATCCGCTGCAACTGGAGCATTATCATCGGAATGGGAGTAGCTGCGGCCGGCATCTTTGTGCAGTCTGTTGCAGGTTCTTTTGCGATGCTGGTCATTGGCCGTGTGGTCGAAGGAACAGGAACGGGATTTGCGAATCTTGTCACAGCGGCGCTGATCCTGAATCTTGTGGACCGGCGGCATGTTGCTTTCTGGAGCAGTATGATGACTATGGTCGGTGTGCTGCCACAGATCATAATGGCAAAAGGTGGTACGGCGCTGATCTATAATTCCGGAATGCACTTCCAGACGCTTTTCCGGATCATCGTTTTTATTTATATCGGCGCGATTGCTTTATGGCTGGTTCTGGTCCCGTTTTCTCTGCGCATTACCGGAGTTGGCAGCAGTCAGAAACCGACCCGGGAGCAGACGATCCGAGTGATCAAAAACAAATCGAACTGGCTTGTCGCATTGGCAAACTGGTTCTTCACACTGGCAGCGATCACCTTTACATCCTATATTATCCGTTATCTGACAACTGTTAAGGGTATGGAGCAGAATCAGGCAGCCAACATCTACAGTTACGTGACGATCCTGGGCCTGTTCTCGATGATGGCCTTTGGCGTGATCTCGGATAAACTGCATACAAAAAGAAAGATTGCGATCATGTCCTACTTTACCGGTGCCGGCGCACTGGTGCTCCTGGCATTGATCCCAGCAAACCTCATCTGGATCTACATCATTTACTGGGGGACCCTCCCACGATCCATCGCACCGATGGGACAGGCTTCTGCAACGGATGTGGCAGAACTTCCGGCAGATATTCCTATTGTCAACTCTGTGAAGAATGTCATCAATCATGTCGGAACGATCCTTCTGGGAATCCTGATTGGTTATTCGATCCAGTATCTGGGATATACGGTTACGATCTTCTTCATGGCCGGCGGCATGGTTATAGGCGGAATATGCTGGATCTTTGCAAAACGGATTCCTTAAGACTGCCTGGATACTTTTTAATACTGGAAAAGAATTATCCTTTTTCGGATAAAAGACATACAATTAGTTTACATTTTTTTAGGATTAGGAACGAATAATGAGTGAGGCAAATACAACGGAGGTTAATACTGCGGCGGTTAATCCGGAGCAGCCGAGATACACAAAAAAACAGGTCGGATTGATGATCTTTGCAATCTTCACCTGTATGATCCTGACTGGCCTCAGCGGTTATAAACTCCTGCCAATGCAGACCGCCATTATGGATTACTTTCATATTGCGGAAAGTTCCTATGGCATCCTGAACACGGCAGCCAGCTGGGTGTCGATCTGCTGTGCCATCCCGATGGGATTTCTGGTACGGAAACTGCGCTGTAACATAACGGTTATTATAGGGTATTTTGTTGCTATGAGCGGCATCTTTGTTCAGATCATCGCCAGCAGCTTTACTTTTTTTGTTTTGGGCAGAGTACTGGAAGGTGCAGGAAGTTCCTTTGCAGGACTGGCTACAGGCGCTTTGATCCTGAACCTGATCGACCGGAGGCATATCAGTTTCTGGAGCAGTTTCATGGTTATGGCCAGCGTTCTTCCGCAGATCATTATGACAAAAGGCGGCACAACGCTGATGGTCAATTCCGGGCTGACATTCCAGCAGTTGTTCTGGATCGTTATCGGCATATATATGGTCGCGTTGGCTGTTTTCCTGATCTGCGTTCCATTTTCCGTTAAAGTACATGGAATCGGAAGCAGTCAGAAACCAACCCGAGAGCAGACCATCCGCGTTATGAAGAATAAAAATGCATGGTTTGTTGCGATCGGTCTGATCTTCTATCACGCCGGATCCATGACATTTACTGCATACGTGATCCGTTTCTTAACCATGAAAGGTCTGACACAGACACAGGCAGCAGATACTTACAGTTTAACAACTCTGATCGGCCTGGCATCCATGATCGCCTTCGGTTTCATTTCCGATAGATTCAAAACAAGAAGGAAAATCGCGATGATGTCGTTTGCAGCAGCAGCCGTTGCGTTCGTTGTGCTTGGCATTGCTCCTGCAAACCTCATTTGGATCTATGTAGTGCTTTGGGGAACGCTGCCGCGTTCGATCGTCGGTATGACCAATGCAACTGCCGCGGAAATTGCAGAGCTCCCTGCCGATGTTCCGATCGTTAACTCGGTCCGAAACACGATCGCGCAGATCGGTATAACGATCATTGGCATTCTGATGGGATATGGTATACAGTATCTGGGCTACCAGGCCATGACATTTATTCTGGCAGGCGGCATGGTCGTCGGCGGATTCATGTGGTTTTTGGCAAAACAGATCAAATAGAAAGGTATTAAAATGAGTGATACAGTCACGATGAAACCGGAACAACCGCGGTACAGCAAGAAGCAGGTTGGCCTGATGATTTTTGCAATCGTAACCTGCATGATCCTTACCGGAATAAGCGGTTATAAATTATTGCCTATGCAGAGCGCGATCATGGAGCATTTCCATATCGCGGAAAGTGCATATGGTTATCTGAACACGTCCGCAAGCTGGGTCTCGGTTGCATGCTCTATCCCGTTTGGATTTCTGGTAAGAAAGCTGCGCTGTAATGTCACCGTGCTTCTGGGGTATTCCGTTGCAGTTGGCGGCATTCTTGTGCAGGTTTTTGCTCCTAATTTTGTGATCTTCGTGTTAGGCCGTATGCTGGAAGGCGCAGGATCTGCATTTGCAGGACTGGTTACCTGGGCACTGATACTGAATCTGACTAACCGCAGCCATGTCAGTTTCTGGAGCAGTTTTATGACTATGGTCTCTGTCCTGCCGCAGATCATTATGACAAAGGGCGGAACTACCCTGATGGTCAACTCCGGACTGACATTTCAGCAGTTGTTTCTGATCGTCTGCGGGATCTATGGAGTGGCAGCAGCCATCTGGGTGATCCTCGTTCCTTTTTCCCTTCGTATTTATGGCATCGGAAGCAGTCAGAAGCCAACCCGGGAGCAAACGATCCGGGTTATGAAGAACAAGTCGGCAATGCTGATCGCGTTTGCGATGATCTTCTTTAATGCAACCTCTATGACATTTACTGCTTATATCATTAAGTTCCTGACCACTAAGGGGATGACACAGATGCAGGCAGCAGACACCTACAGCATTACCACGATCCTTGGACTGGCATCGATGATTGCTTTTGGACTTCTCTCAGATAAACTGAAGACCAGAAGAAAGATTGCGATCATGTCCTTTGTAGCCGGAGCAGTTGCATTTGTTGTTCTGGGACTCGTTCCGGCGAATATGATCTGGCTTTATGTTGTCCTTTGGGGGACACTGCCTCGTTCCATTTCCGGTATGACCAGCGCAACGGCTACAGATATTGCGGAGCTTCCGTCGGATGTTCCGATCATTAACTCCGTCCGAAGCACGATCGCGCAGGTTGGTTCGATCGTCATCGGTATCCTGATGGGATATGGAATACAGTATCTGGGATACCAAGCGATGGTTTTTATCCTTGCAGGCGGCATGCTGGTTGGTGCAGTGCTCTGGTTTTTTGCAAAGCAGGTCAAATAAGCAGGTTATTATCATCATTAAAAATAAATGCGCCGCTTCTTTCCGAACGGCGCATTTTTAAGTGTTAAAGGTGATTTTTCGATTTAAAACCCACCTGTAATATATTATAATAAATTGATTTATTATGCAGAAAAATATAGTGTTTCGGAAAAAGGAAAGTACCTTTTGGAGGCAGATATGAAACTGACATTTATCGGTGCAGCTCATGAAGTGACAGGTTCCTGCACACTGATTGAAGCTTGTGGCAAAAACATTCTGGTTGACTGCGGATTAGAGCAGGGCAGAGATACTTATGTGAACTGCGAGATCCCGGTTGCTCCGGAAGAGATCGATGCCATCCTTTTGACTCATGCGCATATTGATCATTCCGGAAAGATCCCGGCGCTGGTAGCGGCAGGATATAATAATCCGATCTACGCGACGGAAGCCACGAAACAGCTTTGTGATATCATGCTGCGAGATTCTGCGCATATTCAGGAGAGTGAAGCGGAGTGGAGAAACCGCAAAGCAAAGAGGGCAGGAGCAAAAGAGATCACCCCGATCTATACGGTGCAGGATGCGGAAGATTCCATGAAACTGTTCAAATCCTGTTATTATCACGAGCCTTATCCAGTCTTCGAAAACATTACGATAGAGTTTATTGATGCAGGCCACCTTCTTGGATCCTCCAGTATTCTGGTTACGATCAAGGAAGGGGAAGAGACAAGAAAAATACTGTTTTCGGGCGATGTTGGAAACATCGATCGTCCATTGATCAGAGACCCGGAAAAACCGGAAGAAGCAGACTTTGTAGTCATCGAATCCACCTATGGCGACCGCCTGCATGAGGAGAGAGAAGATTACGTGCTGCAGCTGTCCCGGATCATTCAGGAGACACTGGACCGCGGAGGTAATGTAGTTATTCCATCTTTCGCCATCGGCAGGACACAGATCCTTCTGTATTTGATCCGCATGATCAAAGAGCAGAACCTGGTGCAGGGACATGAAAACTTTCCGGTATATGTAGACAGCCCTTTGGCAGTGGAGGCAACTGAAATTTATTCTGCTCCGCTGACAGAGTTTTTTGATGAAGAGACATTGGAACTGCTTTCAAAAGGCATTGATCCGATCAAGTTCCCTAACCTGCATTTAACGGTTACCACGGAAGAATCCAAACAGATCAATTTTGACAGGGAACCGAAAGTGATCCTTTCTGCTTCCGGTATGTGTGAGGCAGGCCGTATCCGGCATCATCTGAAACATAATCTATGGAGAGAAGATTCCACGATCGTCTTTGTGGGTTATCAGGTAGAAGGCACGCTGGGGCGCAAGATCATGGATGGCGCGGAAAGCATCCGGCTGTTTAATGAAGAAATTGCTGTGCACGCAGAAGTAAAAGAGATTGCAGATATCAGCGGACATGCAGACAGGGATATGCTTTTAGACTGGCTTGGTAATATTAAGCAGCCTCCTCGGAAAGTCTTTGTCAATCACGGTGGCGATACGGTCTGCGATACGTTTGCGGACAGTATCCGCGAAAAACTGGGATTGGATGCAATAGCGCCGTTCAGCGGAGATGCTTACGACCTGCTGTTAGAAGACTTTACGGAAAAAGCAGCGATCATGAGAGCGGAGCCGAAAAAGAAAGTGGCAAAAGAAAAAGCGTCTGCTGTTTATCATGCACTGTGGGAGGCCGGACAAAGACTCTTACGTGTGATCGAACGCAATAAAGGCGGAGCGAATAAAGACCTGGAAAAATTTACGGATCGAATTCAATCACTCTGTGACAAATATGACAGATAAGGGGAGTACTCAATAATGAAAAAAATAGCCGCCGTATTTCGGGATGGCACAAACTATAAAGTTTTTTTACTGTCCGTATTTATCATTGGTCTTGGGTACGGTATCCATAAGGGGTTATTGGATAATTATCTGGCGGAGATCGTCGGGATCGGTGAATTTGAGCGGGGGCTCACAGAATTTTTCCGGGAACTGCCGGGTTTTCTCCTGATTTTTATACTAGCGCTTTTGTTTACTTTTTCTGCCGAGAAATTATATAAACTCGGTGCGATCATCATCCTGGTCGGTATGGGTATGCTTGCCATTGTGCCGCCTGTAAAAGTGCTTGTAGTACTGGCGGTATGCATCTGCTCGCTGGGTGAGCACATTCAGCTGGGAATGAAGAGTACGCTGGCGCTGAGCTATTCGAAGGAAGGCAAAGGTGGTGAGGCCTTAGGCCTGCAAAGTTCCTCCCAACAGGTAGGAACACTGATCGGTTTTATCATCGTCATTATCGGCTTCCTGGTATTTGCCAAAACGCAGCCGTTCAAGATCTTTTTTATGGTCGCGGGCATCATCACCGCAGTTGGTGCATTCATTTCCTTCGGAATGAAAGGAAAGTCCGAGACCGATGAGAATGCAAGGCATTTTTACTTCCGGAAAAAATACACCAAGTACTATATGCTGGAAGTGTTTTACGGCGCACGCAAGCAGGTCTTTTTGACGTTCGGACCGTATGTGCTGATCCTCTTTTACGGGGCAAAAACAACAGTCATTTCTCTGCTGTTTGCCATTTCTGCCATTGCAAGTTTTCTGATGGCGCCGGTCGTGGGAAAGATCATCGACAGAGCAGGCTATAAGATCGTGATGATCATGGATACGCTCATCCTGGTCGTGGTGTGCTTCTTCTACGGATTTGCACATCATCTCTTCCCTATGAATGTGGCCTTTATCGTCTGCTGCATTAACTATGTTCTGGATGCAGTCATTTCACTGGCATCTATGGCAGCCAGTGTGTATGTGCAGGATATCTCCGATAATATGCAGGAAGTTAAAGCAACACTTTCTACTGGTATTTCTGTCAATCATCTGATCACGCTGGCCATCGCTTTGTTTGGCGGATGGATCTGGCAGAAAGTTGGCATTGAGACCTTGTTTATCATTTCTGCTGTATTGGGTCTGTGCAACAGCGCTTATGCAGCAACTATTAAGACAAAGAAAAAAGCTTAACACATGAACTATTCTACAATTCAAACTTTTGATGATACCAAGCTTGTCAAAACAATCTGTACGCAGAAAAGTGCAGATAAAAATGACGGTGTCTGGAAATACGGAGAAGAAGGTGCCCTGCAGAATTATGAAGAGCTTGGCAGACTGTTCGGTGTTTCTACAAGTGATATCGTTCATGTGAAGCAGACGCATACTGCAGAAGTTCGGATCGTCACAAAAAAAGATGGCGGTGAGGAAATCCTTCGTCCGGAATCGGTATTCGGTTATGATGGTATGATCACGAACGAGAAACGTCTTTTGCTCTGCACGCTGCAGGCAGATTGTGTTCCCCTTTTCTTTTTAGATCCTGTTCAGCAGGTGATCGGGATGATCCACAGCGGCTGGAAAGGCACTGCCAATCAGATTGGTGTTAACGCTGTCCGCTTGATGAAAGAAGAATTTGGATGCAGGCCGTCTGATATTCTGACAGCCATGGGGCCGTGTATCTGCGGAGACTGCTACGAAGTAGGAGAAGAGCTTTTAGAGCCGTTTGGTGCTTTTTATTCTGAAGAAGAGCGTAAATGCTTTTTCCATAAAAGAGAGAAGGAAGGGAAATACCTTCTGGATCTGCCGGAGGCAATTTCTATCTCCCTGCTAAGAGAAGGAATAAAGAAGGAAAACATCACAAAACCATTCAGCTGTACATTGCATGACGGCATATTTGCCTCTTATCGAAAGGAGAAAGATCCGATCGCCAGAATGCTGACCGGCATCATGCTTAAATAAAATAGGGAAGAAATGAAAGATAAAATTTATCTGGAAAGCAACGGAAACAAATTATATGGATTGTTAGAGGGACCGGAGCCGGAAGGGCGGAAGATCCCTCTGGTTTTGATTATGCACGGTTATATGACACACTCACGTATGCATCCGTTTTACGATCTGGTACGTGCGTTGTGGAAAGAGGGCTTCGCAACACTGCGTTTTGATTTTAACGGTCACGGACGGAGTGAAGGAGAACTTAAAGATATGACCATGAGCAAAAACATTGCAGATGGAGAGTGCTTCTTTCAATACGCCAAGTCCCTGGATCTGTTTGACGAGATCATCCCGCTTGGATACTCCATGGGAGCACTTGTGGCTGGCCGGCTGGCGGTCGCCCACCAAGAAGAAGTAAAGCGTTTTGTTATGATGTCACCGGCCGCAAACATTCAGACGCGTGCTGTGAGCGGCAATTATTTTGGAGAACGCTTTGATCCGGATAATCTGCCGGATGTTCTGGTTGGTACCGAGATCGTGTTGGGAAAAGCGTTTATTGAAGAAGCAAAACAGTTTGATGTTTTTCATTTCCTGGAGGACTACAATGGAGATGTTTTGCTGGTTTTTGGAGAAGAAGATAAGAACGTGGAATCTGTGCAGACCTATAAATATCGTGGTGTGATCCGGCATCTGACTTTTGTGCCGATTTCGGATGAGGATCATTATTGGGGAAAGCACGGAGATACGGCAGTGGAAGTGATCCGGGATTTTTTGGTGAAGGGTAATGAGAGAGATCAGCGTTGAAAGAATCACAGAAGCGCTCAGGGAAATGTGCATGGAAGCGAACTATACGCTTTCTCCCGATATGCAGGAAGCGCTGAATAAAGCGCAGTGTACGGAGGAGAGTCCGCTGGGAGAAGAGATCCTGTCTATGCTTGCGCAGAACCTGAAGGTTGCAAAAGAAGAAAAGATTCCAATCTGCCAGGATACCGGTATGGCAGTGGTATTTCTGGAGATTGGGCAGGATGTACATTTTACGGGCGGGAGTCTTGTAGATGCGGTTAACCGGGGAGTCGCTTTGGGTTATGAAGAAGGTTATCTGCGAAAATCGGTTGTGAAAGATCCGCTGATCCGGGAAAACACTAATGATAATACTCCGGCCGTGATCCATACGGAAATTGTAGATGGAGAGCATGTAAAAATCACTCTGGCACCTAAGGGGTTTGGCAGTGAAAACATGAGCAAAGTCTATATGCTGAAACCTGCGGACGGAAGAGAAGGCGTGAAGGACAAAATCGTAACCGCAGTAAAAGAGGCCGGACCGAACGCTTGCCCGCCGCTGGTAGTCGGTGTTGGTATCGGCGGGACTTTTGAAAAATGTGCACTGCTGGCTAAGAAGGCTTTGCTGCGGGAAACCGGCGAATCTCATCCGGATGCGCATATTGCAGCCCTGGAACAGGAAATCAGGAAAGAATGTAATGAACTGGGAATCGGACCGGCCGGACTGGGTGGAAGCAACACCGTACTGGCTGTCCATATTGAAACCTTTGCAACACATATTGCTGGACTTCCGGTGGCGGTTAATATCTGCTGTCACGTGAACCGGCACTGCTCAAGAGAACTATGAAGAAAAACATCACAACCCCTTTAACGGAAGAGGTGACAACAAACCTTACTGCAGGCGATATCGTTTCCATTACAGGCGTAATTTATTCCGCCAGGGATGCAGCGCATAAACGGATGACAGAAACACTGGCAGCAGGCGGTGCTCTGCCATTTGAGATCAAAGATGCCGTTATTTATTACCTGGGACCGTCCCCTGCAAGGGAAGGTCAGGTGATCGGTTCGGCAGGACCGACCACATCCGGACGCATGGATGCCTATACGCCGCAATTACTGGAATTAGGGCTTCGCGGAATGATCGGAAAAGGAAAGCGTTCTGCAGAAGTGATCGAAACCATGAAAAAAACGAAAGCAGTTTACTTTGCTGCTGTGGGCGGCGCAGGAGCGCTGCTTTCCAAGCATATAACAAAAAGCGAAGTGATTGCTTATGATGACCTGGGAACCGAAGCGATCCATAAACTATATGTGGAAGATTTTCCGGCCATCGTTGTCATCGATTGCAAAGGGAATAGTCTATACAAATAAAAGGGGATAAAACATGACCATTTACGAAGAGAGCCTTCAACTGCATTATGAAAAGAAAGGAAAGATCGAGATCGTTTCTACTGTTCCAGTGAAAGACGCAAAAGATCTTTCTCTGGCATATACACCTGGCGTAGCGCAGCCGTGCCTGGAAATTCAGAAGGATCCGGAACTGGATTATGAATTGACCAGACGCTGGAATCTGTGTGCTGTCATTACAGATGGATCCGCGGTATTAGGACTGGGGGATATCGGACCGGAAGCAGGTATGCCGGTCATGGAAGGCAAGTGTGTGCTCTTTAAGGAGTTTGGCGGCGTGGATGCTTTTCCTATCTGCGTTGATACAAAAGATGTGGACGAATTTGTCCGTACCGTCCAATTGATCTCTAAAAGTTTCGGGGGGATCAATCTGGAGGATATTTCCGCACCGCACTGCTTTGAAATTGAAGAAAAACTAAAAGCAATCTGTGACATACCAATCTTTCATGATGATCAGCATGGAACGGCAGTGATCACCCTTGCGGGGATCATGAATGCACTGAAACTGGTCGGGAAGAAAAAAGAAGATCTGAAGGTAGTCGTCAGCGGAGCCGGGGCTGCAGCAACGGCAATCACAAAACTGCTGTTAAACTATGGCATAAAAAACATCATCATGTGCGATCGAAAAGGTGTGATCGTTTCTGGAAGAGAAGACCTTTCTGAGCATAAAAAAGCAATGGCAGCAATCACGAATCCGCATCAGGAGAAGGGTCTGCTGTCCGATGTCATCAAAGGCGCCGATGTTTTTATTGGGGTATCCGCACCGGGCCTTTTGACCAAAGAAATGGTCGCATCTATGGCGGAAAATGCCATCGTTTTTGCCTGTGCAAATCCGACGCCGGAAATCTTTCCGGAAGAAGCAAAAGAAGCCGGCGCACGCATTGTCTGCTCTGGCAGATCTGATTATCCGAACCAGATCAATAACGTGCTGGCATTTCCGGGAATTTTCCGCGGAGCCTTTGATGCCAGAGCAAAAGAAATAAATGAAGAAATGAAAATTGCTGCGGCGAATGCTCTGGCAGATCTGATCACAGATGAGGAGCTGGCCGATGATTATATTATTCCGAAGGCCTTTGATCCGCGTGTGGGAAAGGCTGTAGCCAAAGCAGTTGCGGAGGCAGCAAAGACAACAGGAGTATGCAGATAAATGGTACTGAAGAGATATTTTGGCACAAAAGAATTTTATAGAGCGGTTTTCCGGATCATGCTTCCGATCCTTCTCCAGAATGTGATCACGATGTTCGTAAGTCTCCTGGACAATATCATGGTCGGACAGGTTGGTACGGAACAGATGTCCGGCGTTGCGATTGCAAATCAGATCCTTTTTATTTTTAACCTTTGTATTTTTGGTGGGATTTCCGGCGTGGGTATTTTTTCTGCTCAGTACTACGGAAAACAGGATCATGACGGAATCCGCTATACTGTACGGGCGAAGCTGTTTGTCGCTGTGACTGCAACCATTCTCTTTGCTGTTGTTTTTCTGACAGCAGGCGGAATGCTTGTTTCTTCTTTCCTGCATGAAGGAAACGAAGGATTGGATCTGGTACTGACCTACCAGCGCGGCATGTCGTATCTTCATCTCATGATGCTGCAGATGCTTCCTTTTGCGGTCTCGCAGGTTTTTGCATCTACTTTGCGTGAGTGTAACGAGGCGATGTTTCCAATGAAGGCGAGCATCGCGGCAACACTGATCAATCTGGTTGGAAACTATATTTTAATCTTTGGACATTTTGGAGCTCCAAAGCTGGGGGTGGAAGGCGCGGCTATAGCAACTGTGATCGCCCGCTTTGCAGAACTGATCATTCTGTTGATCTACTCCATTCGTCACACCGATCGATTCCCATTTCTGAAAGGCCTGCTGCGTTCTCTCAGGATTCCGAAAGACCTGGTTAAGAATATGGCCAAAAAGGGAACGCCGCTGCTATTGAATGAAGTTCTCTGGGCAGCAGGAATGGCGCTTTTGAATCAATGTTATTCCGTCCGTGGTCTGGAAGTTGTATCGGCAACAAATATTTCTTCCACGATCTCAAATCTCTTTCATGCATCGGCCATGGCAATGGGATCGACGATCGCTATTATGATCGGCCAACATTTAGGAGGAGGCAGGCTGAAGCAGGCAGAAGAGGATGACAAAAAACTGATCATGCTTACAGTCCTGATGAATATTGTTTTAGGTGTAATTTTGGCGGCTCTTGCCAGACCACTGGCAAATATTTATAACACGTCAGATTCTGTGCATGCGCTTGCAGCAAGTTTTATGAGGGTCATTGCATTGTATCTGCCGTTTATGGCGTATACAAACGCCTGCTACTTTACTTTGCGCAGCGGCGGCAAAACGATCATCACATTTTTGTTTGACAGCTTTTTTATCTGGGTCGTATATGTGCCGGTAGCATTCTGCCTGGTGCATTTTACCAACGTTCCGGTCATACCGGTGTTCTTTATCGTAAATGCGATCGAAGTGCTGAAATGCATCGTTGGATTCTTTATGCTGCGGTCAAGAAAGTGGATCGTAAATTTAGTAGGAACAAAAGAAACATCGTGATATAATATCATTTATTATTTTTTGAAGCAGAGGAAAAAACAATGAACCTGATCATTCCAGAACACTATGATCCAAAGCTTACCGTGCGTCAAACGCAGGAAGCTATCAAGTACATCCGTGATACGTTCCAGAAAGAATTTGGGCAGCAAATGAATCTGGAGCGGATCTCCGCACCATTATATGTCCGGAAAAGTTCCGGTCTTAATGATGACTTAAGCGGTGTGGAACGGAAGGTTTCTTTTGATGCAAAAGAACTTCCGGGAGATGAACTGGAGATCGTCCAGTCTCTTGCAAAATGGAAACGGTGGGCGCTTGGCCATTACGGCTTTCAGCCGGGAGAGGGTCTTTACACCAATATGAACGCCATCCGCCGTGATGAGGACCTGGATAATCTGCACAGCATTTATGTGGATCAGTGGGATTGGGAACGAGTGATCACCAAAGAACAGCGGACGGAAGACGTTTTAAAGGAAACGGTCCGCACGATCTTTAAGGTCATTAAACATATGGAACACGAAGTCTGGTATAAGTATCCGGATGCCGTCTATCATTTGCCTAATGAGATTACATTTATTGATTCCGAAGAACTGCGGCAGCGATACCCGGAACTGTCTCCAAAGGAACGGGAAAATGAGATCTGTAAGGAAAACGGTGCCGTCTTTATCATGCGCATCGGCGATAAGTTGGGAGATGGCAAGCCGCATGATCTGCGTGCGCCGGACTACGATGACTGGCAGCTGAACGGAGATATCCTGTTCTGGTTTGAACCATTGCAGCAGGCTTTTGAGATTTCTTCCATGGGCATCCGCGTGGATGAGATCAGCATGAAAGAGCAATTGGAAAAGAGTGGACATTTGGAGAAACTGGAACTGCCGTTCCACAAGATGATCATGAAACAGGAACTGCCATACACGATTGGCGGCGGTATTGGACAATCGCGGCTTTGCATGCTTCTTTTGGGCAAAGCGCATGTGGGAGAAGTGCAGGCCTCCATGTGGCCGCACGGTATGCGCGCACAATGCGAAGAGGCGCATATCATGCTGCTGTAAAACAAAACCTGAAGAACCATGGGAATTAAAAAAACATTTAATAAATTAATGCGAAAAGGATTTCAGCTTGTGACAGGGAGCCCTCTGGCTCAGGAATCTGTCCGGAACACAGACAGCCAAAAGGCTATTGCAGCCGGGATCGATGCAAAAGAGATTGCGCTAGCAAGATGTGCGGCTGCTGAAGGCTGTGTCCTTTTGAAAAACATCGGCCACACGCTTCCTCTGTTGAAAGAGGAAGAGGTGGCCGTTTTTGGCCGCTGCCAGAGAGATTATTTCTATGTCGGATATGGCAGCGGCGGTGATGTGAATCCGCCGTACCTGATCAGTTTGATGGACGGATTGGATCAATGTGGAGCTTCTTACGATAAAAAACTGGCCGAGATCTACCGTACTTTCTGCGAGAATCCAAAATATGCTGCAGACCCGGGCTGGTGGGGACATTGGCCGATGAGTCATCCGGAAATGCCGGTGACCAGAGAGATGGTCCAAGATGCAGCGGCACCTGGAAAAAAGGCGTTGATCGTAATCGGAAGAGCTGCCGGGGAAGACAGGGAGAATACACTGACACAAGGCAGTTATTATCTGACAGATGAAGAAATACATCTTCTGGATCAGGTCACTTCTGCCTTTGCTTCCGTGATCGTAGTTTTAAACATCGGCAATATCATGGATATGTCCTGGACAGCAAAATACGGTGATAAGATCTCATCCATTCTGATCGCATGGCAGGGCGGCATGGAAAGCGGCAACGCTCTTTGCGATGTTCTGTATGGAACCGTGAACCCGTGCGGAAGGCTGTCCGATACGATCGCGAACAATTATGAGGATTACAACACCGCAGAAAACTTTGGCGGAAAAGAGTTTAATGATTATAAAGAAGGGATCTTTGTGGGATATCGGTATTTTGCTTCTAATGCAAAAGACAAAATCCTTTATCCATTCGGGTTTGGTCTCTCTTACACATCTTTCAAAACGGAAGTGCTTGCTTTTGAAAAACCAACCGCTGCTTCTGTAGACAAAGACACATTCATTCGAGTTCGTGTAAAAGTGACGAATACAGGAGAGCTCCCGGGAAAAGATATCGTCTTACTCTGGTGCCGGCAGGCAGAAGGAAGATTAGAAAAAGCTTCTTTTATCCTGGCAGGCTTTTCCAAAACCAAAACGCTGCAGCCGGGAGAGACGGATGAGATCGATCTGGAAACAAGCGTTGGATATATTTCCTCCTATGATGAGGAGAAGAGTGCGTTCCTTTTGGAGGAAGGCATTTACAGTTTCTTCGTTAATGATGACGGTATAGATGAAATAAAAGCAGGGTCATGGACTGTTGCGGCAGAGCTGATCACAGAACAGTGTGAACAGGCAATGACCAAAGAGGTAGATCTGAAACAAAGGATCTTAGACCGCATGCCGCAGGAGAGTACAGATCCACTGCTTTTAAGTCTGTCTGATAAGGAATTGGAAGCAATGACCCGGGGACACGGGATGATGAACTCAGTGCTTGGAGCAAAGGGGAATGCCGGCGTTTTCGGCGGTATCTTAGAGAGCCTTCGGGAAAAAGGGATCCGCCCGATCATTTGTGCGGATGGACCGGCAGGAATCCGGCTTTCTGCAGACTGCGCGCTCCTTCCTTGCGGAACAGCACAGGCATGCAGTTTTAACACACAGTTGATCGAGGATCTGTATGCGCAGGTTGGAAATGAGATGGCAAAGAACGGCGTAGATGTGCTTCTTGGCCCGGGAATGAATATTCATCGCA
>JAFWLF010000095.1:0-22932 GCA_017511185.1 Lachnospiraceae bacterium
CCATGAGCGTTTTTGATATTATCTCTTTATTAGGCGGTCTGGCCATGTTTTTGTATGGCATGAGACTGATGGGGGACAGCCTGAAGGAAGGCTCGTCCGGAACACTGAAGGTTGTCATTGAAAAGGTCACGAACAACCCCATTAAGGCGTTTCTTCTTGGTCTTTTGGTCACAGTCATTATTCAGTCTTCCACGGCGACTATTGTTATTACTTCCGGCTTAGTTGCTGCCGGCATCCTTTCTCTTCACCAGTCACTCGGTATTATCTTAGGTGCTAACCTTGGTACCACCATCACCGGTCAGATCATCCGGCTTATGGGGCTTAATGCAGATTCTGCTTCTTTCCTTCGGATCTTTCAGCCATCTACGCTCGCTCCGGTCGCGTTGATCATCGGTATCATCCTGATCATGTTTTTCAAGTTCCGCAATTCCCATACCATCGGCAACATTGCCATTGGTTTTGGTATTCTGTTCAGCGGTCTTCTCAATATGTCTGCATCGGTAACCGTCCTTTCAGAAAGTGGTCTGATCGACCATCTGTTCTCCACGCTGGGTGATAATGTCTGGCTGGCATACCTGGTCGGTGCAGGTGTTGCTTTCATGCTGCAGAGTTCTTCCGCGACTGTCGGTATTCTGCAGACCTTTGCCCTTGCAGGCACGATTCCATTCAAAACCGTGTATGTCATCATCGTCGGTATCTATCTGGGTGACTGCCTGACCACAGGTATTGTATGCTGGATCGGTGCACAGACGGATGCAAAGCGTGTCGGTATCGTCAATATTATTTATAACCTGGCAAAAACCATCCTGGTTATCCTTGTTGTCACCCTGATCCATCAATTTGGCGGTTTGGCCACCCTTTGGAATACTCCGATGACGCCTGGCACCATTGCCAACGCGAACTCCATCTTTAACCTTGCATGTGCTCTGCTCCTTCTGCCATTTGTTTCTCTATTTGAAAAGCTCACCATAAAGCTTGTAAAAGACAAACCAAAGCCAGTCGGGAAATACAGCGATAAGCTTTCCGAGCTGAACCCTGTATTCTTTGCAACTCCTGCGCTGGCATTCCGCAGCTGCTATGATATTCTTCTGACCATGCTGGATATCGCCACTTCCAACATTTATAAGGCACTGGATCTGTTTTCCAACTTTAACAGAAAGCAGATGGAGGAGATCGAAAAAGAAGAAGACAGTATCGATGAAATGACAGATAGTGTCTGTAACTATCTGATGCAGCTTTCACCGCATGTAAAAGAGGATCTGCATATATCGATCCTGGATCAGTATAATAAAATTGTAACGCAGTTTGAACGTTTGGGCGATCACGCCATGAATATTGCAGAAGCAGCAGAGAGTCTGCATGACAGCAAGTCCTCATTTACAGAAGATGCTATGGCGGAATTAAGTGTGGTCCGCTCGCTTCTGGATGAACTTCTGCAGTATACCCGGCAGGCTTTTGAGAAAAGAGACGATGTGGCCGCACGCCATATTGAACCGTTAGAGGATGTCATGGATGATATGGTCAATAAACTGCACGACAATCATCTGATCCGTCTTCGCCTGGGACTTTGCTCCACACAAAATGGTATTCTCTTCCTGGATGTCCTTTCCAACCTGGAACGTATTTCCGATACCTGTTCCAACGTTGGTATCTCGGTTGTTGCCCGTGTCAATCCAGATCTGGCATCCCTTGCACACAACTATGTTACTTCCCTGCATCAGGGTTCTGATGAGCAGTTCAACAAAGATTATCAGGAAGCGCATAACAAATACTTCTCCCTGTTAGAAGAAACCATTCCGCTTGATAAGAAACTTGATGAAATAAAAGAGCCGGATTTCAATGAACTTACAGAGTCGTAAGCTCTTCTTCCGTTTCTACTAAGAGATTCAGCAGGTCTTCCTGCTGTTTTTCATTTTGATCTATCTCTGCCTGGATCTCCATCAGCTTTTCAAAATCCGAGGCTAATGCCGGATCCGCCAGCTGCTCCTGCAGGATCCTTGTTTTTTCTTCACTCTCTGCAATCTGTCCCTGAATTTTTTCAATCTTCCGTTCGATCCTTGCCCGGAACTTTCCAGGATTTTTGATCTCTGCTGATGAGACTGATGCAGCAGTATCGGCTGCTGCAGGCGTTTTGGATACTTCTTCTGTAGTGCTGCGTTTTTCTTTTTCCCGCAGATACTCATCATACCCAAACGGATACTGTGTCACTTCGCCATTTGCAAAATCCAGAATGCCTGTTGCAACTTCCCGAATGAAATAACGGTCATGAGAAACAAACAAGACCGTACCGGTATAGCTTTGCAGCATTTTCTCCAAGGCTTCTTTGCCCGGGATATCCATATGGTTTGTCGGTTCATCCAGAATCAGAAAATTCGGACGGGTATAAAACATTTTACATAGAGCCAGCCGTACCCGTTCCCCGCCGGAAAGCTGTCCTAATTTTGTTTCCACTTCTTCCTGCGAGAAGGAAAAAGCTGCCAGCGCACTGCGAGCTTCCAGATTGGTCAGTTTCGGATAGGTGTCCTGAAAGTTTTCCAGCACACTCTGTGTTGGGTCCTCATCATTGATCACGGCTTTCTGCTGATCAAAATATCCTGCATCCACATTTTCGCCTACGGTAAAAGAACCGCTGAGCGGCGGGATCAGTCCCACCAAAGTTTTCAGCAGTGTGGATTTTCCCATTCCATTTTCTCCGATCACTGCCAGACGCTCTCCCTTCTGCAGACGGAAAGAAACCTCCGAAAGCAGATGATCATAACCGATGCCCAATTTTTTTACATTCAGCACTTCCGAATAACTAGTCCGGTAAGGAGAAAAATAAGCACGAAATGTATCAGTATCAAAACGCCGCGGTTTTTCGATCAGCTCCATGTGCTCGATCACTTTCCTTTTGGAACGGGTGGCAGATACCTTGGTCGGCGTATTCTTCCATTTTTCGATCCATTCGGAAAGACGTTTAATCTCTGCCTGCTGCGCTTCATAATCTTTTTCTTGCTTTGCCAGTGCTTCTTCTTTTTGCTTTACAAATGCAGAATAATTTCCCGCATACCGTTTCATGCGGTGATATTCAATCTCATATGTCACATCAACGATCCGGTCCAGAAAAGCACGGTCATGGGAAACGATGACAACCGCATTTTTATATTTCTTCAGATAATCTTCCAGCCATTCAATGGACGGAAGATCCAGATGGTTTGTCGGCTCATCTAATAAAAGAATATCCGGATAGGATAACAAGAGCTTGATAAACGCGATCTTTGTCTGCTGCCCTCCGGAAAAAGAACCGATCGGACGGTCCAGTTCTTCCAATGCAAAACCGAACTTTTGGAACATGATCTCCATTTCCCGTTCACTGGAATCGCCGGAAAGTGCATCATAGCGCCGCTGCAGAGATGCATACTCATTCAGCAGCCTCTGCCTTACATCATCTTCCTCTTTTCCGGCAGCCAGCAATGTTTCGATCTCGTTCATCCGCGCCTGTACAGCATAAAGATCTGCAAACACTTTGCAGATCTCATCCCGTGCAGAGATGGATCCATCCGGGAAACTGATCTGCTTCTGCAGACCGATCCGCTGTTTCCCCTGCATGAAGATCCCGCTCTTTTCATCGCTATCCAGGTTGCTCATTTCTATTTCACCGCTGATCAGCTTTAATAAAGTGGTCTTGCCGCATCCATTGCGTCCGACCACCGCGATCTTTTCCCTGTCACGGATCTCGAAATTCACATCTTCAATTATGGTATCCGCGCCGTACTGCACCAGCGCGTGACGGATCTGATATCGCATAATATGATTTGTTCTTTATTTTTTCTTTCCCGGGCAGTACGGTGCTAAAAAGCATTCTTCGCATTTCGGACTGCGCGCAGTGCAGATGCTTCTGCCATGTGCAATGATCTGGATATTCCATAAGATCCAGTGATCTTTTGGAAGACATTTTTCCAGATCCTTCTCCACTTTTGCCGGATCCTCACTTTTGGTCAACCCCAGTTTACGGGAGATCCGCCCCACGTGCGTATCCACCACGATGCTTGGGATATCATAAATATTACCGCGGATCACATTTGCCGTCTTCCTTCCTACACCCGCAAGCTTTGTCAGTTGATCAATATCCGACGGAACCTGTCCATTGTACTCATCCAGCAGCTGATTTGCACAGGCGATCAGGTTTTTTGCCTTGTTATGATAAAAACCGGTAGAATGAATATCCTGCTCCAGTTCTTTCAGATCTGCTTTGGCAAACGCCTCAATATTCGGATACTTGACATACAGATCTTTCGTGACCAGGTTTACGCGCGCATCTGTACACTGTGCACTCAGGATCGTCGCAAACAGCAGCTGCCATGCATTATCGTAATCCAGCCAGCATTTTTTCTGTACACTGTAATGTTCATCTAATTGCTCCAGGATCTTAGTGATGCGTTCCTGTTTTTTCATACAATGATCCCTCCTCCGAGCACGATCTCCTGATCATACAGCACCAGCGACTGCCCTGGTGTCGGTGCCCGCACGCCTTCGTCAAATAAGACGATCAGTTTCTCATCCACCAAAAGAGCCATTCCCGCATTCTCTCCCTGAGAATAACGGATCTTTGCTGTCACCCTAAGTGGCGAGGAAATCGTATCCAAAGCCATCAAATGCACCTGATCTGCGATGACCTGTTTTTGAAAGAGTTCCTCATTTGGGCACAGCACAACTTCATTGGTTTCTTTTCTTTTTTCACAGACATAAAGCGGTGCAGGCAGACTTAAGCCCAAACCCTTGCGCTGACCGATCGTATAATGGATCAGTCCTTTATGCTGTCCTAAGACATTTCCTTTTGTATCGACAAAATTTCCCGGTTCATTGTTTTTTGGATCACGGATACCTTCTTTTTCCAGAAAGGCAGCATAATCGCCATCCGGGATAAAGCAGATATCCTGGCTGTCTCTCTGCTGTGCATTTTCCAATTCCAGATCCTCTGCGATCTCACGTACTTCTGTTTTTAAGAGTTCTCCCAAAGGAAACATGATCTTGGAAATCTGTTCTTGTGACAGCTGATACAGCATATAACTCTGATCTTTCGAACGGTCTCTTCCTTTGCTGATCGCATAGCGGCCATTCTCCAGGATCACGCGCTTCGCATAATGTCCTGTTGCCACACGGTCGAATCCGTTTTCCATTGCCCAGCCAAGAAGCAGTGCAAACTTGCAGTTCCGGTTACAGTAAACGCAAGGATTAGGTGTTTTTCCATCTTCGTAAGCCGTCACAAAATCTTCGATCACAGTCTTTTTGAAAAAGTCCCTGCCATCGATCACATGGAACGGAATGGAGAGATGCTCTGCTGCATTTTTTGCCCGCTCCACATCTTTTTCATAACCGTCATGCAGGACCAGATATGCGCCTTCTACTGTTTGGTATTCTTCTTTTAATATGGCTGCTGCGACCGAAGAATCTACTCCGCCGCTCATGGCCACCAGGATCTTAGGCATCTTCTTCACCTTCCTTCCGGATGATTTCTCTCAGATTATCAAAAAAGTTTAACAACGTCTTCTTTATTTCCGGCACTGTCTTTGGCACATGCTTAGGACGGAAAACAAAATACGGATTTGCTTCTGCTACAAACCGCAGTGTACTCTGATTCGATTCCCCGATCACGCGGCGTTTGCCAGGCTGTGCATCTTCGTTATACGATTTCAGGAACCCGTGGATCTTATAGGTATCGACCGGAGCCAATTTATAAATACTGATCTTGAACTCACTCTTGCCGCCGGATATCTCCGTGATAAAGACCTCGTGAGCTTTTGCTTTCATTAAGGCGACTTCCAACAGATTTTCCGTCACCTGCGGGATCGGACCAAAACGGTCCTCCAGTTCGCTGCGGATATCTTCCTGATCTTCCTCATTCACAATAGCAGAGATCTTTTTATACATGTTCAATTTTTCATATTCGTTTTTAATATAGTCTGCCGGGATAAAACCATCGATAGAGAGATCGATCGTCGTATCATAATCGCCCAGGACATGTTCTCCCTTCAAGAGGGATACCGCCTCGTTAAGCAGTTTGCAGTACAGTTCATATCCGACAGCCTCCATATGACCGGATTGTTCTGCACCAAGCACATTGCCTGCACCACGGATCTCCAGATCGCGCATAGCGATGCGGATCCCGCTTCCCAGATCCGAAAACTCCCGGATCGCCTTCAAACGGTTCTCTGCGATCTCCGCCAGGATCTTATCCTTCCGATACATTAAAAACGCATATGCTGTACGGTCTGAACGTCCGACCCGACCTCTAAGCTGATAGAGCTGGGACAGACCAAAACGGTCCGCATCATGCACAATGATCGTATTAACATTGGAAATATCCATACCCGTCTCGATAATTGTTGTGGAGACCAGTACATCGATGTCACCCGCCACGAAATCTTCCATGATATTTTCCAGTTCCCGCGATGACATCTTGCCATGTGCATATGCCACTTTCAGATCCGGCACCATATCCTGGATCTTCGCGGCGATCATATCTATATTATTCGTCAGATTATAAACATAATAGACCTGACCGCCTCTGCGCGCTTCTCTTAGGATCGCCTCGCGTACAGCATCTTCCGAATATTCCATCACATATGTTTGGATCGGAACGCGGTCGATCGGCGGTTCGGTCAGAAGGCTCATGTCGCGGATCCCGGCCAATGACATGTGCAGTGTCCTTGGGATCGGTGTTGCGCTTAATGTCAGTACATCAACATCCTTGCGCAGCTGTTTGATCTTCTCCTTATGGGAAACTCCAAAGCGCTGTTCCTCATCAATGATCAACAGTCCCAGATCTTTAAAAACGATATCTTTGCTAAGCAGGCGGTGTGTTCCCACTACGATATCGACCATTCCTTTTTTCAAGTCCGCCACGATTTTTTTCTGTTCCCCAGCGCTTACAAAACGGGAAAGCATTTTGACCGTAACCGGATAATTGCTCATCCGATGCAGGAATGTATTGTAATGCTGCTGTGCGAGGATGGTTGTCGGCACCAAAAATGCAACCTGCTTGCCTTCCTGAACTGCTTTGAAGGCTGCACGGATCGCTACCTCAGTCTTTCCAAATCCTACGTCGCCGCAGATCAGGCGGTCCATGATCCTGCCGGACTCCATATCCGCTTTCACATCTTCGATCGCACGCAGCTGATCATCCGTCTCTTCAAATTCGAATTCCTCTTCGAATTCTTTTTGCCAGACCGTATCCGGCAGATAGCGGTAACCCTGCTTGGCCTGCCGGGCCGCATATAGTTTTACCAGATCTGCCGCGATGTCTTTCACGGCTGTACGAACTTTTGCTTTGGTATTGGACCATTCTTTCCCGCCCAAACGATGAACTTTCGGTGTCGCACCGTCCGCACCGGAATATTTCTGAATTTTATCAAACTGTGTTGCAAGTACATACAGCGACGCATTATTTGCGTAACTGATCTTCATATAATCTTTTTCGATCCCATCCACGGTCATCCTCTCGATACCGCGGTAAATACCGACACCGTGCTGCTCATGCACCACATAATCGCCAATATTCAGATCCGTAAAATCTTTGATCGGATCTCCGGAATAACGTCTTTTGCGCCGCTTGTTTCGGCGGCGTGCACCGTAAATATCCACTTCTGTGATCACGCTGCATCGGATATCCGGATATTCAAAGCCGGTACGGATATTTCCTACTTCCACCTGCAGCGGGATCTGTGCATCCTGCAGTTCTTTCGCCAGCCGTTCTGCACGGATCGGACTGGCTGTGAACAAAGAAATATTCCATCCTTCTTTTTTATATCGTTTCAGGTCCTCTACCAGATCTGCAAACCTTCCGTTATAGGAAGGAATACTCCGTGCATTTACAAAGAACTCCTGATCTGCAGGAAGATCCTCGCAAACTGTTCCCAGCACGGAAAATAACAGAGGATGCCTCTTCTGGAATTCTCCAAGCAGTGCTTCCTCAAAAACAGCTTCGTGGAAGACACGGGCGGGTTCATCAAAAATATATAACGTCCGGTCGCTAAAATAATCAAACAGCGTAACACTGTTTTTCTTTCCTTCTCCGCCCGGGAAAACCGTAAAGGATTCCACCTGCTCGATCGATCGCTGGCTCTCTACATCAAACATGCGGATGCTTTCAATCTCGTCTCCCCAAAGATCGATCCGGTACGGCGCATCTTCTGTATAAGGAAAGATATCGATGATATTACCGCGCAGGGAGAATTCGCCATGCGCTTCCACCTGCAGTTCATTCTCATAGCCCAGTTCCACCAGACGTTCTGCCAATGCCGGTACATCCAGCACTTCTTTTTCTTTGATCACGATCAGATTCTTTTCGATGTCTTCAAAGGAAGAAAGCCTTTCTGCAAATGCGTCCAGTGTTGTAATAACAGTCAGTTTTTCTCCGCTGAAAAGACGTTTCTGGATTGCGAACCGCTGCTCGGAAAGATAGGTGCCGCGGATATCCGCCTGATCAAACAGCGGATCTTTTGCCGGGTAATAAACACACTGACGATCGTATGCCTGGTAGTTGGTCAGTAATTCTCTGGCTTTTTGCTCATCAAAAGTAATGATGACTTTGCCGTCAAAGCCATCACCCAACTGCCACAGAAAATGTTCCATCTGAGATGGGACACAGCCGGAGATCCGAAGGGTCCCTGTTCCTATGGCATTTCTTATTTCACGGAATACTTCCAGTCTGTCCAGATCAAACATAGAATTAATTAAACTGATTCATTGCTGCATCGCAGCCCTTTTCCAGGATCACAGACACTGCCTGAGCAGCTTTTTCCATCGCACTCTCCACTTCTTTTCGTTCATCTGGTGGAAACGTAGAAAGTACATAATCGACCATATCCGTCTGCTCCGGCCTCTTACCTATGCCAATACGCACACGGGCAAATTCTGTCGTGGCAAGCTGCTCTACAATATTTTTCATCCCGTTGTGACTGCCGGCACTTCCTTTTGCACGAATACGCAGTTTTCCCACATCCAGATCCGCATCATCGTAGATCACGATCAGTTCCTTTGCCGGATCAGACTTATAAAAACGGACGATCGGCCGGATAGCAGTGCCGCTTAAATTCATAAATGTCAGCGGCTTTACAAGAATCACTTTTTCCCCTGCGATTATGCCTCTGCCAACCTGTGCGCGAAACAATGACTTGCCCATTTTGATCTGGTATTTTTCCGCCAGGATATCAATCGTATCAAATCCTACATTATGACGGGAATGAGCATATTTAGCTGTCGGATTTCCAAGTCCCGCGATGATAAACATGACCTGTTAAGCTCCTTTTGAATCTGCCACGATTATATAAGCAAACCCCCCCTCTTGCAAGAAAAACGGGGTTTTTGAGGTCTATCTGTTGTATTTTTAAGTCAAAATTGTATTTTTTATAAACATATTTAAAACATTTTTCGTATACTTTGTTTTTGATTTTTTCCTATGTTATAATTTCGAGTTGGTAGAAGTAGTTCCAATGAAAGAAAGGCAACTAAATATGGAGATCACTGATGTGAGAGTCAGAATGGTCGCTAAGGAAGGCAAAATGAAAGCCGTTGTGTCCATTACGATGGATTCCGTATTTGTCGTTCATGACATCAAAGTCATCGAAGGTGAAAGAGGTTTATTCATTGCCATGCCTAGCAGAAAAACTCAAGACGGAGAGTATCGCGACATTGCTCATCCTATCGACTCAGAAACACGCGAACGCATCCAGCGTATCATCCTAGAGAGATACGAAGAAGAAGCTGCTAAGGAACCAGAAAGCGCAGAATTCTAAGTACTCAAAGAAAACCAAAGTTAAATGTGCGGCACTTGTTGCCGCCATTTTTCTTGTAAAAGCATTTTTGCAATGCTATAATTTTTTATTATGAAAGAAAACAATTTAAACGGAAAAAAACATATTCATTTTATCGGCATTGGCGGCATCAGTATGAGTGCTCTCGCCAATGTTTCTTTAACCAAAGGTCTGACCGTTTCCGGATCTGATTCCAAAGAAAGCGAACTGGTCCAGGAACTGCGGGCAGAAGGCGCAGCCATACAGATTGGGCAGCGTGCAGAAAACATCACGGATGATATTGATCTGGTTGTCTACACTGCAGCAATCTCCGATACCAACCCGGAACTTGCCCAGGCAAGGGCAAAGGGTATAGAAACCATGGTCCGGGCAGATTATCTGGGGCTGCTGATGAAAGAGTACGAAACAGTCATCTGCGTATCGGGCACCCATGGAAAGACCACAACGACTTCCCTTCTCTCACAGATCCTGCTGGATGAGGACACAGACCCGACCATCATGGTAGGAGGTATGCTTCCTTCTATCGGAGGCAATGCACGGATCGGCCATTCCGGCAAACTGATCACAGAAGCATGCGAATATACCAACAGCTTCCTTTCCTTCTTCCCGACGATGGAAGTGATCCTGAACGTACAGGCAGATCATCTGGACTTCTTTAAAGATCTGGATGACATCCGCCATAGTTTCCGGGAATACACCCGTCTTTTACCAGATACAGGAACTCTGATCATCAATGGAGAGATCGATGATCTTTCTTATTTCACAGAGGGACTTGGATGTAAGATTTATACATTTGGCTTGGAAGAGGATTGTGACTTTACTGCAAAAAACATCACCTGTGATTCATTTGCCTGTGATTCTTTTGATGTCTGGCATAACGAAATGCTCTTAGGTCATGTAAGTTTAAAGATCCCGGGAAGACACAACGTCTATAACGCATTAGCTGCAGTTGCTTCTGCATTTGCATTAGGGCTCTCTATTGAACATGCCTGCGCTTCCATCTCTTCCTTCCGGGGTGTTGACCGGCGTTTTGAGATCAAAGGTAAATTTGATGATGTCACAGTAATCGATGACTATGCACATCATCCGGATGAGATCCGGGCGACTCTGACTGCGGCAAAAGATTTTCCGCACGAGAAACTGTGGGTCATTTTCCAGCCGCATACCTATTCCCGTACAAAAGCTTTTCTGGATGAATTTGCAGATGCTCTTTCCCTGGCAGATGCCGTTGTCCTGACAGACATTTACGCTGCAAGAGAGATCAATACTTTTGGTGTTTCTTCCAAAGATATTCAGGAACGGATCCAGGCAAAAGAGAAAGATTGTTATTATTTTGACACATTCGGAGAATCCGAAAAATTTTTAAAAGAAAATTGTAAACACGGAGATGTGTTAATAACTATGGGAGCGGGAGACGTCTATCTTGTAGGCGAAAACCTGCTTGCCCGGTAGTTATCCACATTGTCCACAAAATTTCGGAGTCCTCCTCCGGAGGCAGTCATGTATAAATTTTGTACAGCAAAACCCTTGACATGCTGTTTTCAAGCCACTCTTTCGGAGTGGCTTTTTTCATTTTCAGACCCCTTTTTTTTGTCCACATTATCCACATTATCCACATTATAAGCTCCAATGGCTTTCGGGTTTTCGGGCCTATTTGCAAATCAAAATGAGTGTGCTATAGTCCACTTACATCCAAAAAGAATCGTGCGGTAATACGTGTTGTAGAACGCTGTAGAAAACCGTTTCATCTCTATTTGGATGGAGAGGTTTACAGGAGTTTTATGTTCCATGAGCAATTTTAAGTTACAACAGGAAGGGTTTACGAGTACCACCAGCGTGCCTAACAGCTTTATTGAAAAATATATGCCAAAGGCTGCCGGGGAATTCGTAAAGATCTATATTTACCTTCTGAAATGTCTGGAAGAAAACCAGTCCGAACTGTCCTTATCCAGGATCGCTGACAGTCTGGAAGATTCCGAGAAAGACATTGTCCGCGCCCTCAGATACTGGGAGCGTAAAGGACTTCTTAAACTTGTTTTTGAAGATAAGACCCTGGTTTCTCTTCAGCTGATCTCAGCAAATGAGATCCCGGGCGAAAGCGGGAACGCACCGCGTTCCAATGAGGAGTCTTCCTCTCCTGTTCAGGTCCAGGTCCAGACGAAGGATTCACAGACTTCGCCTAACCGGAAAGAACTGGAGAAGAAGCAGTATTCTCCATCGGAGATCGAACAGTTCTCCGGAAAGGAAGATATATCCCAGCTCATATATATCATTCAGAAATATATGGGACGCGCTCTTACCGGCACAGATCTCAATACGGTATTCTTTTTCTACGATACGCTGGGTATGCCGGCAGACGTGATCGAATACTTATTTGAGTATTGTGTATCAAACGGTCATAAGAACATGCGGTATATCGAGAAAACTGCCATTGGCTGGGCAGAACAAGGAATCACTTCCCTTTCTGCCGCTAAGGCCCTCAACACCATATACTCCAGCAGCTGTTACCCAGTCCTGAAAGCTTTTGGTCTTACCGGAAGGCAGCCGTCCAAAGGTGAAGCGGACTATGTTGCAAAGTGGTCACTGTCCTACGGTTACTCCATGGAAATCATTCTTGAGGCATGTAATCGGACCATGAAAGCAATTCATCAGCCGAGCTTCGAGTATGCGGATTCCATCCTGAACAGGTGGAAAGCAGGCAATGTATCGACAATGGAAGATATCAAAGCTTTGGATGCCAAAAGGGAAGATTCCCTCGCCCGTGCTGAGAAGATAGCCTCTAAGAAGTCGTCTGTCGGATCGGGAAATAAACCGGCTGCCTCCGGCACCTCTTCGAACAAGTTTAATCACTTTGATCAGCGTACCTACGATTATTCCACGCTGGAGGAGAAACTTTTTAACTCATGATTTCCCGCTCAGCTTTTGAAACGATCCTAAAAGAATACGATGAAAAACAGCTGAATGCGGCAAGAATGCAGCAGCAGAAACGTGCATGGATCGAAAAAAAAGTCCCAAGGCTAAAAGAGATTGAAAACCGGATCGCTGCTCTTTCCGTTAATAAAGCGATTGCCCGCATTGCAGGAGACTCTTCCATTGACGCGTCAGAAGAGATCCGTTCTTTAAAAGAAGAAAAAAAGTCGGCACTCGCTGCAGCAGGTTTTTCCCTTGCAGATCTGGAAGCTGTCTATGAATGCGACAAATGCCATGATACCGGCTATGTCGGATCAGAAATGTGCAGCTGCCTGAAAAGACGCATAACGGAAGTTCTTTACGATCAGTCAAACATTAAAGCAATCCTCCGCGAAGAGAATTTCGATACTTTTTCTTTCCGGTATTATCCGGAAGGCCAGGCATTAGATGTAGCGAAGCAGGCAGTTTCGACTGCACGCCGTTTCATTAACGGCTTCTCTTCTTCAGATGAAAATCTGTTTATTACGGGAGGGACCGGCGTCGGAAAAACCTTTCTGACAAATTGTATTGCAAAAGATCTGATCGATCGTGGATTTTTCGTAGTGTACTTATCAGCCATCAGGCTGTTTGATATACTGTCGGATGCCGCCTTCGGTTCCAGAAAGAACGGAGCCGGAGCGGCGTCTGCCGAACTGATGAAAAAATACATTTTTGATTGTGATCTTCTGGTTATTGACGATTTGGGCACAGAGATGGTAAACTCTTTTATTAGCACACAGCTTTTTGAGTGTATTAATGAGAGACTGCTGGCCAAAAAACACACCATCATCTCTACAAATCTCTCATTAAAGCAGGTACAGGACAATTATTCGGAACGCGTTTTTTCCAGAATAGTTAACAAGTATACCTTGATCCGGCTGCTTGGAGACGATATCAGAATGAAGAAAAAATTGGAGGACTGGGATGCTGCGCGAAGAGATTGAATTTGAATCGATACCTGTTGGACCACTTGGTATTATTCCCCTGAAAAGTTGTGTTGAAATGGGGAACAAAATAGATTATTATATTACTACTTGGAGGAAGAATCGTGAGAGTGAATTAAAAGGCACGATTGCTTTTTCGGGATACGAAAAAGATACCTTCCTCGTGGGAGCTGATACTCCCCGGTTCGGATCCGGTGAATCCAAAGGACTGATCAAGGAGACCATCCGTGGAAAAGATATTTTCCTTTTAGTGGATGTATGCAACAACAGCCTGGAATATAAAATGGCAGGTATACCAAACCGCATGTCTCCGGATGATCACTTTCAGGATCTGAAACGTATTATTGCCGCCATAGGCGGAAAGGCCAGACGTATCACCGTCATTATGCCTTTCCTTTATGAGAGCAGACAGCACAAGAGAACCGGTCGTGAATCACTTGATTGCGCACTGGGACTCCGCGAGCTTTATGATATGGGTGTCGATAATCTGATCACTTTCGACGCTCACGACCCACGGGTCATCAATGCTGCACCTTTAAATGGTTTTGAGAATATCAAACCTTCCTATCAGTTTTTGAAGAACCTTTGCAAGTATGAAAAGGATCTCAAATTTGACAAGGATCATCTGGTCATGATCAGTCCGGATGAAGGCGCCATTGACCGCAGTGTCTACTTTGCCAGTGTCCTAGGCATTGATATGGGCATGTTCTATAAGAGACGTGACTATTCGCAAGTAGTAGACGGTGTAAACCCGATTGTTGCCCATGAATATCTGGGTACAGACCTGGCCGGAAAAGATGTAATCGTTGTAGACGATATGATCTCCTCCGGTGGCAGCATGATCGATACGGCCAAAGATCTGAAAGATCGCGGCGCAAATCGCGTATTTATCTTTGCTACCTTTGGTTTGTTCACGAATGGCATGAGCAAATTTGATGAAGCTTACGAGAAAGGGTTATTTACCCGCGTCCTGACGACCAACTTGACCTACCAGAATCCGGAACTCTTAAGCCGAGAGTATTATACGAGCGTAGATATGTCCAAGTACATTTCCTACATCATTGATACCCTCAATCATGACGCTTCCATCAGCGATTTGCTGGATCCGTCATCCAAGATTAAGAGCTTGGTAGAACGCTATGAAGCCGGTCAGCTTTCAGCCGACGACATAGACAAGATGGAATAAGGAACTGTCTGTTATAGAAACTGCAGGAATCTGTTTTCGGGTTCTATGCTGATCAGAGATTTTCGGATCATCGTCCGTCTCTCTGGAGTACTAGAGAAAAGAGAGGTACTTCAGTTTTAAACAAGGGATCTGCTCTTTTTCGAACCACTACTGTTCGGGGAGGAACATGAGAACTTCATTTGATATAGCGTAAAGCTATACAGGCCTAAAGAAAGAGCAAGCAGGATTTATCCTCGACTTGCTTTTTCTTTTGCTTTTTTTATTAATTTATTATTTGATGTCACGATCAGATTTCCAGAACTTTGCTTAGGAAATCCTGGGTACGCGGGTTCTGCGGATTTCGCAGCACTTCTTCCGGTGTTCCCTCTTCCATGATGATGCCGCTGTCCATGAACAGCACGCGGTCTGCCACTTCCATTGCAAATCCCATCTCGTGTGTGACAACGACCATGGTCATTCCATCGGCTGCCAGCTGCTTCATGACCTGAAGCACCTCGCCGATCATTTCCGGATCAAGTGCGGACGTAGGCTCATCAAACAGCATGATATCCGGTTTCATACAGAGCGCCCTGGCAATTGCCACACGCTGTTTCTGACCGCCGGAAAGATTCTCCGGAAGCTCATTTACTTTCTCGGAAAGTCCTACTCTCGCCAACATCTCCAGTGCGGTTTTCTGTGCCTCTTCCTTTGTTGCCTTTTTCAGATCAACCGGAGCCAGCGTCAGATTCCGCAGCACATTCATATTTGCGAAAAGGTTAAAATGCTGGAAAACCATACCGACGTTTTCCCGCAGTTTATTGATATTGATCTTTTTATCGGCAATATTCACACCGTCTACGATCACGTTGCCGGAGGTGATCTCCTCCAGACCATTCAGGCACCGCAAAAAGGTGGATTTTCCGCTGCCGGACGGACCGATCACAACGACCACTTCCCCTTCATAGATATCGGTTGATACGCCTTTTAAGACCTCGTTGGTTTTAAAGCTCTTATGAAGATTATCCACATGGATCTTGATATTACGCCCTTCTTCTGCCACGGTTCAGCCTCCTTTCCAGGATTTTTGCCACCTGCTGCAAAATAAGAATAATGATCAAATACATAAGTCCAATAATGAAATAGACTTCGAATGATTTAAACGTGATGGCAACAACATTTTTTGCTTTATTGACCAGCTCCGGGAATCCGATAACAGAAAGGATTGAAGTGTCTTTCAAGGTTATGATGAACTGGTTAACAATGCTTGGGATCATATTCCGGATAGCCTGTGGAAGCACGACACGGAACATGCCTCTCCAGTAAGGAAGTCCTAAACTTCTTGCGGCCTCCATCTGCCCAACATCAATCGACTGAATGCCGGCACGGATGATCTCTGCCATATAAGCACCGCAGTTCAGCGCCAGGCAGATAGTTCCGGCTGTCAGCGCAGAAAATACGACTGGCATATGCAGATAGTTCTTAAATGCATACGGAACACCGATATAGATGAAGAATGCCAAAACGATCATCGGAACGCCACGGATCACGTTAACATAGACCAGTGCAATAGCGTTGCAGACTTTGTTTTTTACAACGCTTAGAAGACCGAAAATAATGCCCAGGATACAGCCAAAAAGCAGACCAAACAATGCTAAAAGCAGTGTCTGCCCCATTGCCCTAAGCAGGATCATTCCGTATTGGGAAATAATCTGAGCCATGAATATACCTTCCTAACTTCATCATAAGGGCACCGGAGATATCTCCAATGCCCTTATTTGAGTATTTTCGTAAATCTTTTTTAGACCGTCTGTAAAGACGGTTACAGTCAAATATTATCCAAGATATTTTGCAAGGATCTCGTCATATTTGCCGCTAGCTTTTACGTTTGCAAGGCCTGCATTGAAGAGGTCGATCAGTTCCTGATTCTTAGCATCAAAAATAGCAAATCCATACTGAGCACCTTCATTCTGTGTGCCTTCAACAATCTTCAGAGCAACACCTTTTTTGATGTTCTGCTGCAGAACAACGGTATCATTGAAGCATGCTGCTGCCTGGCCGCCTGCAACCTGCTGATACATCATATCATCGTCATCCACGCGGACAACGGTAAATCCGTACTGGTCAGCAAGTTCTGTTGCATACTGGTCACTCATAGTACCATTCTTAACAGCAACCTGTTTGCCTGCCAGATCTCCAAATCCCTTGATATCGGAATCTGCTGCCACTGCCATGCTCTGATTGTCATCATAGTATCCGTCTGAGAAGATCCAGCCGTTGTTCTTTCTTTCTTCTGTAATAGAAGCACCTGCGATCATACCGTCAGCCTGACCAGCCTGGCACATAGCGATTGCGGAATCCCAGCCAACTCTTTGAAGATCATAGGTAAATCCCTGATCCTCAGCGATTGCTGCAAGAAGATCCAGGTCGATACCAACAAAATTGCCGTTTTCATCGTCAAACTCAAATGGGGCAAATACGGTGTCTGTAGCAATGATGTAATGTTTTGGAGCATTCACGTTGCCGGAAGCTGCGCCGGATCCAGCCGGTGCCGGGGTATCTCCACCCTTCTGTCCGCATGCTGCAAGTACGCCGACTGCAAAGAGTGCGACCAAACAAACTGCTAAAATTTTCTTAACATTTTTCATAGCTATCCCTCCATTTTTATCTGCCGGAAAACTACCCGGACAAATAATTAATAATGTGCGATTATACAAAAATGAAGCTTGAAAGTCCATATATTTTGACTAACAGTCAAAACCGTTTGGACTTTTTGTCAAATTGTTCGTGGTGTTTTTTGTGTGAGTCTAATGACATTCAGTCCTTCAGATCCAGCTCGATCGGACAATGGTCCGAGCCGAAGATTTCTGTATGGATCTTGGCATCGAGGAGCCTTTCTTTCAGGCTTTCTGAGCAGATGAAATAGTCGATCCGCCACCCTGCATTCTTTTCACGGGAACGGAAACGATAAGACCACCAAGAGTAGATCTGTTCCATGTCCGGATAAAAGAAACGGAATGTATCGATGAGTCCACTCTCCAGTGCTGCAGTCATTTTACCTCTTTCTTCATCCGTAAATCCTGCATTGTGACGGTTAGTTTTCGGATTCTTAAGATCGATCTCTTTATGTGCTACGTTCAGATCTCCGCAGTAAATAACCGGTTTCTTCTTTTCCAGTTTCTTCACATACTGCAGGAAATCATCCTCCCATTTCATCCGATAATCCAAGCGTTTCAGTTCGTCCTGAGAATTCGGTACATAAACAGTAATAAAATAGAAATCAGCAAACTCAGCCGTGATCACACGGCCTTCTTTATCATGTTCTTCGATCCCAAGACCATAGGTCACTGACAGCGGTTCTTCTTTGGTGAACAGTGCGGTTCCGGAATAGCCTTTCTTTTCCGCATAATTCCAATACTGAAAATAACCCGGAAGATCCAATTCCAGCTGCCCTTCCTGCATCTTGGTCTCCTGCAGACAGAAAATGTCTGCATCGATTGCATTGAAGAAATCCATAAAGCCTTTTCCCATGCAGGCCCGGATCCCATTGACATTCCATGAGATGAATTTCATTTTTGTTCTCCGCTCTATTTATTATTTGCATTAGCTGCGTGCTTATTTTCCGCTATTTGGACAGAGAATGTCAAGGTATCCGGGGTGTTTTGAAAGTCCATTTTTTAAAAAAGCCAAAAAATTGCGTTTTTGTACCTCTTTTATTTAGGCTTCTTCGGTATTCCTGTTAGACTGAAAAATAATATTCCTTAAAAAGCCTTATTTTAAAGCATTTTTTAGAATTTGATCTTTTTAATCATTTTTCTATTTTTAATAATTTAGTCCTCCAAGGGTACAAAAACGCAAATTATTGGACATTTTTCAAATCAGACCATGCCTGAGGTCTGCAAGAGGACTAATAGATAGCAGGTATACTGCTTTGACAGTCCAGGGAAAAAGGATATACTATGGAATGACATGGAAAACAAGGAAGAAAAATCCCCTGTCGTTCTGGCGGGACTGGAATTAGATAGTGATGAAGACTTTGAGCACAGCATGGAAGAGATGCTGAGCTTGATTGATGCCTGCAACATGGAGGTCGTAGATGTCGTACGGCAGAAACTCCCTCATCCGGAAGCTGGTACTTATCTTGGAAAAGGAAAAGCCAACGAATTGAAAGAAGCCGTTCTGCAAACTGGTGCTGCTTACTGCATCTTTGAAGGGAACCTGAGTCCGGCTCAGCTGAAAAATCTGCAGAATATTACCGGTATCGAGGTCTGGGACCGTACCCGCCTGATCTTGGAAATTTTCTCACGCCGGGCGCGGACAAGAGAAGCCAGGCTGCAGGTGGAATCCGCTTACCTTCAGTATATGCTCCCTCGACTGTCCGGTATGTGGCAGCATTTAGGGCGTCAGGCAGGTGCATCCGGCAGTATGTCTAACCGAGGTATCGGTGAGACCCAGCTGGAACTGGACCGCCGGCATATCAACACACGGATCGCCGAGCTGTCCCGGGAACTGGAAACAATCAAACGGACTCACGACGTACAACGTGCCGGACGTTTGAAAAGCACTCTTCCTTCCGTCGCACTGGTCGGATATACAAATGCAGGAAAATCCACTCTTCTGAACAAACTGGTGGAATACAGCGGCAGCAACGAAGATAAAAAAGTTCTCCAAAAGGATATGCTCTTCGCGACTTTGGATACCTCTATCCGCCGTATTCATACCGAAGGAAACAAAGACTTTCTTTTGTCAGATACAGTCGGTTTTATTGAAGACCTGCCGCATACACTGATCAAAGCATTCCGTTCTACACTAGAGGAAGCAGTTCATGCAGACCTGATCATCATCGTCTTGGATGTTTCGGATGATTATTACCGCTTACATAAAAAAGTGACAGAAGATACCTTGAAAGAACTGGAAGCCCATACGATCCCACGCATTTATGTTATGAACAAGGCTGACCTGCTTCCAGAAGTAAACGGCGATCTGCCTAAGATCAAGCAGGATGAAATATGGATCTCTGCCGAAAAAGGGAAAGGATTAGAAGAGCTCCTGGACATGATCTTGGCAAAAGTCTATGCCGGGAGTGAAACGCTGACTATTCTGCTGCCTTTTGCGAGAGGCGATCTGCTTAATCTCCTTCATCAACGGGCACATATCTTATCGGAAGAATATCTTCCGGATGGGACTCTGTTAAAGGTCAATTGTCCCGCAGATCTTTTGAACCGTTTCCGGGAATATACATACGAAGAACCATAAAAAAGTGCCGGCATGAAGCCGGCACTTTCTTTTTCGATATTAAATTCTTCTTATGCGCGTGTTGCGTCGAAATCAGATTCGCCCATAGGATTTCCTGCTTTGCCCTTCAGAGCATCGCCTTCAACGGTTCCTTTAAGGGTGTTCTTCATATCGCCAAATGGAGTCTTGACGTTGATCTCATAAGAGAACTCGTTTCCGTTGATCACACCGTTCTCAACTGGGGAGACATCTCCGCTCATGCCGTCGGTAACATTTCCTTCCAGTTTGCCGTCAACTTCTTTCACATCAAGTACGCTCTTCATATCGCCAAAAGGTGTATGAACCGCAATGTTCCATTTTCCATCAATAGCTGCCATATTAAATACCTCCTGTTTTTTTACGACAGTCGAAGATTGTTCCGACTGTCGATATCTTTATACTCATTTTGCATGTTTTCTATTCGTTCGTCAAGTTTTTCGCTGTGAAGAAAGTATGAATCTTTTTTTCTTCTGCCTGCACACTTCCCTGTGCAAATCCATTTCTTCCTCCTCCACGTCCGGAAAGAGCGGTATTCATTTCCTTGATCAGATCGCTGATCTCTCCTCCCCTCTTCATACAGGCATACCGGTAACCTGATTCGCCTTTTATCTTTGTAAAAACAGCTGCAAGGCCGGAAATTTCATCTGCGATCATATCACAAAGAGTTCTTCCCTCTTCTGCATCAATTTTATCCGTGATCACCAGGGCACTGTCCTGCCCGTGAAAACTCTCAGCCCACAATTTGAAATAGTCATCTTCCAGCCGTGACAGCTTAGCCTTCAGGGCGATCAGGTCTTCCATCTGTTTCTGCACGATTTCCGGAGTTCGCTCTTCCTTTGTGGAAAGGAGCACTGCAGTCTGCTTGTTGGCCTGATAGTTCTTGTTCAGAAAATCCATAGCCCGCTTACCGCAAAGAAGCACCAGCCGTGTGCCTTCATGAAAATTGTGCGCAGAAACAATTTTGACCAACCCGACCTCAGCACTGGATCTGACATGAGTCCCGCAGCAGGCGCAGCTGTCGGCACCTGGGAATTGTGTGATTCGTACGGCTCCTTCCAGTTCCTTTTTGCTCCGGTATTCGATATCTTTCAGTTCCTCTGGTGTTGGCCACAACTCTATAAAAGGATGGTTCTCCCAAAGATAGCAGTTTGCCTGTTCTTCAATTTTCAGTGCATCTTCCATAGAGATCTGTGTGTTGTAATCGATCGTTACCTCATCTTCCCCCAAATGGAAACCCACATTATCACAGTGGAACGCTTTGCAGATCATTCCGCTGACAATATGCTCCCCGGAGTGCTGCTGCATATGGTCGAAACGATGTTCCCAGTCGATCTTCCCGTGGATGATCGTCCCCTCAGAAAAAAACGGCTTTGCCTCAGCTGCTACATAATGCCAGATCTCTTCTCCTTCTTCCTGCACATCCAGAACCGAAATGACCTCCTTTGTCCCTTCTGTCATGATGAAGCCCTGATCCGGTCCCTGTCCACCGCCTTCGGGATAAAATGCTGTGCGGTCAAATGCAAGAAGGATCATGCCTTCTTGTTCGCGGATCTGCTTGATAATAGCATCAAATTCTGTAAGATAAGCATCCTGATAAAATAGTTTTTCTGCCATATAATGAATCCTTTTATTCTGCTTCAGACATTCGCCGAAAGACGTCCTTTAATGCCGGATATAACTGTTGGAATTCTTTATAACGTTTCTGATACAATACTGCCAGTTCCGGATCCGGATCGATCGTTTCCTTTATCTGCACAATGCTTTCGCAGGCTTCTTCCACACTTCCATAAGCGCCATCTGCCACCATTGCCAGCATGGCGGCTCCAAGTCCCGGTCCCTGTTCTGTCTGCAAAATATCTAAACGAATATTTAAGACCGCTGCCAGGATCTTTCGCCAAACAGGATTTCTCCCGCCGCGGCCACTCAGGTTGCTTCGCAAAACGGTAAGTCCCATCGCCTTTGCGGCCTCCAGAGAATCGCGGAATGCAAATGCCACACCTTCCAAGACAGCCTGCACCAGATCTTTCCTTGAAGTATCCATGGTCATACCGATGAATGCGGCGCGTGCATTCTCATCATTGATCGGACTACGCTCGCCCATCAGATATGGCAGGAAATAGACATGATTCTTTCCAAGTTGTTCCAAAGGGATATCCAGTTCCCTGTCATAATCCTGTGTGCCAAAGACCTCCTCTAAAAGCCACTTGTTGCAGCTGGCGCATGAGAGCATGCAGCCAAGTAAATGGAACTTTCCATTTGCATGCGCGAAAGAATGCAGGCTGTTATTCTGATCGACCCTGAAAGTATCTCCAGGCAGGAAGATCGTGCCGCTCGTCCCTAAAGAAATGTTGCAGGTGCCTTCGGTGATCGTGCCGGTCCCGATGGCGGAAGCCGCATTATCCCCAGCTCCAGCAATAACAAAGGTATCCTTGGAAAGCCCCAGTGCGTCAGCAGCATCCGAGGTAAGTGCTCCCGTAACAGCAGCAGACTCATAGACCTGTGGAAGCTGTTCTTCCCTGAGAGAACAAATCTGAAGCATTTTTTCTGACCAGCATTTATTGGCAACGTCAAAGAAAAGCGTACCGGAGGCATCGGATACATCCGTGGAGAAGACGCCGGTCAGTTTGTAATTCAAATAATCCTTCGGCAGCATGACCTTTCGAATCCGCGCAAAAAGCTCCGGCTCGTTGTCTCTCATCCATAATATTTTCGGTGCTGTAAATCCGGCAAACGCAATATTCCCCGTACAGTCGGAAAGAACATTCTTCCCGATTACTTCATTCAGGTACGCGGTCTCTTTTCCGGTCCG
>JAFWLF010000096.1:0-3604 GCA_017511185.1 Lachnospiraceae bacterium
ATCCTTGCGGCGGATCCGTCTGCTGTGGAAGGCTTTTCTTACGATGCCTCCCGCGTAGAGATCCTCCCGGCGTATTCTTTTGTGACGAATGACGATGATCCGCGGGAGATGGTAAAGGGAAAACAGGATACATCCATGGTCCTTTCCCTGGAGAAACTGCGGGACGATGCAGAAGTGGCTGCGATGATCACAGCCGGATCGACCGGCTGTGCACTGGTGGGATCCTGCTTCCATCTGGGTCTTTCCAAAGGACTTTTGCAGCCGGCATTGGCCAGCGCTCTGCCAACGCAGAATGGGAAGTGGGTCATCCTCTGTGACTGCGGTTCCAACCTGAGTCCGAAAGCAAAAGACCTGGGTGATTACGCCCGTCTATCTGCTGCTTTTGCAAAAGCCTATTATGATGATGTGAACGCTGAAGACCGTCTGCCAAAGGTCGGTCTTGTCAATGTCGGAAAAGAAAAAGGCAAAGGCCTGCCGCTGCAGCAGGAGACCTTTGAACTGCTTTCTTCTATGAGCGGAGAGAACTATGAGTTTGCCGGCAATATAGAAGGAACAGACATTTTAGCTGGTCAGGTGGATGCAGCTGTCTGCGACGGCTTTACCGGAAATGTGTTATTAAAGGCGTTAGAGAAAGCCGGCAATATTGCGGCGGAGATCGTAGAGGATCATGTTTCTGCAGAAGATGCTGATCTGCAGAAAAACGGAAGTGAGATCGCGGAAAAGATCCGCGGCACCTTTGATTATAATAACCGCGCCGGCGCGGTATTCCTGGGAACAAAAAAACTTCTGATCAAGGCACATGGTGCGGCAACAGAAGATACCATAACATCCTGCATTCTGCAGGCAGTCCAGCTTCTGGAAGGCGGGTTTGGCAAACGATGAATACGACTGTGATCATTCCTGCATATGAACCGGATAAAAAAATGCGGACGCTTGTCGCTCAGCTGAAAGAAAAGGATTTCAATATCCTGATCATTGATGACGGCAGCGGAGATTCTTTTCAGCCTTTGTTCGAGAATCTGCCGGCTGCAGTGATCCATCATCCGGAAAACAAAGGCAAGGGGATCGCGCTGAAGACCGGTCTTGCAAAAGTGTTGGATTATTATCCGGATACGGAAAATGTGATCACGGCAGATGCAGATGGACAGCATCCGGTGAGCGACATCCTGCGTGTCCAGGATGAGCTGGAACGGGGACATGACTTTGTCATCACCACACGTATTCTGAAATCGGCTAAAACGCCGCTGAAATCCCAGATCGGGAATGCACTTTCCCGCTTCTTTTTCTGTATCGCAAACAACCATTATCTGCCGGATAACCAGTCCGGACTGCGTGGGTTTTCCGTTAAGCACATCGACTGGATGCTGCAGGTAAAGGGCGATAAATATGATTATGAGCTAACGGTCCTTCTGATCGCAGAAAAGCAGGGCATCCGCGCCAAACGGGTTGCCATTGACGCAGTTTATTTTGATAATAATTCCAATACACACTTTAAACCGCTTGTGGATACGCTCCGCATTTACCGCCAGTTTTTCAACACGGAGATCTTTGCTGTGATCGCGGCAGTCATTGCCATTGTGATGGTGCTGGTCAGTGATATCCTGTTTGGTTATCGTTACCTGTTTCCAACCTGCATCGCTGCATGGGTCGTGCATGCTCTGCTGTGCTTTGTCGTGGAGCGCTATACCATTTTCCGTAAGATCAAATATACGCCGGGCGTACGAAGGATGATCTTTTCCATCTTCCGCTACGCCATTTATTCTCTGATCTGTCTGGCCATTAAATCCCTTTTAGGGTGGCCTTTTACCGTGGCGTTTATCATCGCTATGGCATTGACGGCGCTGATGGAATTCTATCTGCTGAAAGTGGCATATGATAACTGATGTTTTAAATGAAAAAGATGCATCTGGTTGTTGACAGATTCCAAGGCAGTGTTTTATAATGGCTTTCGCTGACGGGAAATCCGTTATGCAGTAAAGGGCTATCGCCAAATGGTAAGGCAACGGACTCTGACTCCGTCATTTGGAGGTTCGAATCCTCCTAGCCCTGGTATCAAAAAAGCACTTTCCGGAAACTCCGGAAGGTGCTTTTTTCATGCTTCTTATGATGAAAAAGATGGATCAATAATATGAAACATCTACTATAACAGCAGTCCCTTTTGCAACTGCCATGAGGGTCTCTCCGTTCGGACCGCAGAATTGATATTCCGTGCTGGCCCCGATCACGGCATTTGCACCGAGTTCTTCTGCGCGTTTGACCACCTTGGCTAATGCAGAAGAAGTTACTTCGCCAAAAGCCGTTACAAATTCCTCATGTGTCATGTCATAGACGCTTTTTGGTTCTTCACCTTCTTTGCAGCCCATTTTCCCGCCGATCATAGACTGTGCGACGAGGACTTTTTTATATTTTACAATTCTTTGTCCTTCTATGCTGTTTGTTGTTGTTGTGACCATTTTACATCCTCCATATCCTAATCCTGAGTGGAATCCCACATGGCGATATTATACTATAGCAGCTGAGATTGTTCTATAACAGTATTAGATGGATCAATCGTCGCTAAGTATGTCCATTTTATTTTTTCTGCGCAGGTAAATATACCAGTAAGGCAGTCCGACACATCCTGCACCGCCTATGATATTTCCGATCGTTACCGGAAGCAGGTTCCTAAGGAGCATATTTCCAACCGTCAGCATGCTGGTATCGATTCCTGCCGCCGCCTGCGCAAAAGCAGGGACTGTTTTTGCAAACAGACCTGCAGATATGTAATACATGTTTGCAACGCTGTGTTCAAATCCGCACAGCACAAATATCAGGATCGGGAAGAAAACACCAATAATCTTGCCGGTGATATCCTTTGCTGCAAATGAGATCCAGACTGCAATGCAGACAAGGAAATTGCAGAGAATTCCTCTTATAAGTGCATCTCCAAAGGTGATGCTGCATTTTGCAGCAGCAGTTTCGATGACGGACACTGCGACACCGTTATCAAAAAGAGCAGCCTGGTGGCTGTAAACAACAGCGGCTGCAAGAAGGACGCTCCCAATCAAGTTCCCGATATAGACCAGAACAAGGCTTTTGATCATTCTTCTTAAACGGATCGTTTTTTCCAGCACGGGAATGATCAGAAGGCAGTTTCCTGTAAACAATTCGGAACCGGCAATCAGTACCATGGTAAGCCCTCCCGGGAAAATGATTGCTCCCAGAAATTTCCCGAGTGATGCGGGCTCCACTGCAACCGCGACCGTTGTCGAAGCAATTGCGCTTATACCAATAAACAGTCCCGCCATGACAGCCAGGATGACCGCTTTTAAAACAGGTGTGTTTGCCTTGCTTTTACCGATTTGAATTTAGTTCTGCGCGACATCGGCCGGAGAAAAGAAATTCATAATATCCCCCTTGAGACATAAATTTTTATATATATATTTTATTCGTATATATCTATACAATCTATCAAAGTTATTGTGCTCTTTATGATTATTTTAAGTGAATGGCGAATGCTTTTGTTCTTCTTATCTCTTGTTAGAAATGAAAAAAAGGATGATAATATCTCTAACATTTCTTCCCCCGACCGAAGGTCGAGGGAGCCTAGCGGCTTTGAGCGAAT
>JAFWLF010000097.1:0-3446 GCA_017511185.1 Lachnospiraceae bacterium
CACATCACTGCGCATAACGATCACTGCAGGCAAAATGCAGCCATAGACGATCAATGTCGGAACCAAATGGATACCTGTCAGGTTAATGAAAGGATACCATTTCCCCGCTTTTTTCTCATATTGCGTATATCTCCAGTCCTGGGCAGACAGGTTTTTAAACGTATAAGCCCAGTTGCCGGTCAGCCGGATCCCCCAGATCCAGACGGCGCCTAAAAGAAGAAGTTTGGCAAGCGTCAGCTCCTGTCCCAAAGCAAATAAAGAAAGGATCACCGGCGGCTGCACACTCCAATATGGGTCATATACGGAAGCATTCCGGAAAATGCAGCTGAAAATGAAGACAAAAATAGTTGCTGCAACATCCGCCAGCAGCAGATTCAGCCAATAAGCAAATGGAAGAAAGTGCCACACAAAGACACCCACCACTGTTGCCAGAATATAGATAATTGTAATAATAAAGAAACTAAGAAAACGATTCTCTTTCATCATTCTGCCGCCTGCTCCGGAAGTTTGCAGATATCGACCCAGCCCAGATAGCCGGAAACTTCTTCCAGTTCCGAAATAGACAACTTCACTGCACTATTATCACTGCCGCAGGCAGGATAGACAAATTCGAATCGTTTTAAAGATTCATCCAGATAGACATCCACCCCGTCGTTAATGCCAAACGGGCAGACACCTCCAACATCGTGTCCAATAAAATCATGCACTTCATCAAAGGAAAGCATCTTTGCTTTCACATGAAAGGTTTCTTTAAATTTCTGATTATTGACTTTTGCATCACCGGCACAGACGATCATGACTGGTTTTTCATTCACCTTAAACGTCATGGATTTTGCAATCTTCTCCGGCTCTGTTCCAACAGCTTTTGCAGCCAGTTCGACGGTGGCGCTGGATACGTCAAATACCATGACGCGGTCGCCATATCCTTTTTTCTCCAAATATGCTTTCGCTTTTTCCAGTGCCATTACTCTTCCTCTTCTTTCCCTTTTTCGGACTCCTGCACTTTGGCCCTTTGGTCCGGTTCTGATGGCTGCTCATCTGCTGCAGCAGGTTCATCCTCTTCTGTTTTTTCTACCGTATAAGTTTCCCATGATGAATCCTTTTTATTTTTTGCAGCTTTCTTTTCAGCCAGGCGTTTCTTATTATACTCTACTGTTCCCACGGCACCGGGGCTCAGGACAAGTTCAAAATCCGGAACCCAGGATTTCCGTGCCAGCCGAATTCTATTTATGACCAGCAGAACAAAAGCTCCGGCAAAAACTGCCACCGATAAAAGCTGTGAAACAGCTATATTTGTATTCCAGAGCATCAGGGAATCCGTCCGCATTCCTTCGATCCATGCGCGTGCAAGTGCATAAGATCCCAGATACCACAGGGATACTTCTCCGTTATACTGCTGAAAACGGCGAAAGATAATGATCAAAATGAAAATAAGCAGGCAGATCACGCTTTCATACAGGAAGGTTGGTGCAACCTGAATATACTGCACCCCATCGACAGTCACCATATTTTCTCGCATCAGATCCGTGATCACACCGCCAACTTCATCGTATTTGATCTGCATAGCAAAAAGCGAGTCTGTATATTCACCAAAGGCCTCTCTGTTAAAGAAGTTCCCCCATCGTCCGATCGCCTGTGCAAGGACCAGTCCCGGAGCGATCGTATCGAAAGCCCGCAGGAAACGGATCTTCTTAACTTTGCAAACTACAAATCCGGCAATCAAACCGCCGATCACGCCGCCATAAATGGCCATACCGCCGCCACGGATATTAATGATCTCAGCCGGGTTTGCCAGATAATAATCCAAGGTAAACAATACATAATAGATCCTGGCTCCGATGATACCGAAAATGATCACGGCAATACCAAGATCCACATAATCATTCGTATCCTGATGTGATATTTTGGCTCCCCGCATGGCAACCACAACCGCCAGAACCATTCCGATCGCAATGATCAGACCGTAAAATGCAATCGTGAATTTGCCAAAAATACTAAACGAACTTGGAAAATATCCAAGACTGATCCCAATATGCGGGAAAATAATGCTGGCTGCTCCAGCAGATTCCAATAACATAGTTTCTCCTTATACATTGAACCGGAACAGGATGATATCGTCATCCTGCACCACATAATCTTTGCCTTCCATTCGGATCAGACCCTTTTCTCTTGCACCACTGTAGGAACCAATCTCAATTAAATCATGGTAATTCACCACTTCTGCTTTAATAAAACCTTTTTCAAAATCCGTGTGGATCTTGCCTGCGGCCTGTGGTGCTTTCATTCCTTTTGTGATCGTCCAGGCTCTGACTTCTTTCTCGCCTGCAGTCAGGAAGCTGGTCAGTCCAAGAATGGAATAACTTGCCTTGATCAGTTTATCCAGGCAGGATTCAGAGAGACCCATATCCTCCAGAAACAGTTGTTTTTCTTCATCATCCAGTTCAGATAATTCTGCTTCCATCTTAGCGGATACGACAAATACTTCTGATCCTTCTTCTTTGGCGTATTCGCGTACTCTCTGCACATTTTCATTGGAGGCACCGTCATCAGCCAGATCATCTTCAGAGACATTGGCTGCGTAAATGACCGGTTTATCCGTCAGAAGATTAAACGTTTTCATCAATTCTGTTTCTTCTTCATCCAGTTCCAGCGTTTTGGCCAGTTTGCCCTGCTCCAGATGCGCTTTGATCTTTTCCAGAAGCTGGAGTTCTGCAGCCAGTGCCTTATCATTACGCGCACCACGGACAGTCTTGGCAATCCTTCTTTCCAGTATTTCTATATCAGAAAAGATCAGTTCCAGATTGATCGTCTCGATATCTCTCACCGGATCAACGCTTCCATCCACATGCACAACATTATCATCCTCAAAGCAGCGCACAACATGTACGATCGCATCTACTTCCCTGATGTTCGCAAGGAACTGGTTTCCCAATCCCTCTCCTTTGGATGCACCTTTTACAAGGCCCGCTATATCCACAAATTCCACAGTAGCCGGTGTGATCTTCTGGGAATGATAAAACTCTCCCAGTACCTGCAGTCTCTTATCCGGAACAAATGCGATCCCGACATTGGAATCGATCGTACAGAACGGATAGTTTGCGCTTTCCGCACCAGCTTTGGTTAAAGCATTAAACAACGTACTTTTTCCGACATTCGGAAGTCCGACGATACCCAGTTTCATTTTTATTTATATCTCCTTTATTTTCAGGGTCTTTGACGCCCTGTAACACATTCAGAAATTATAGCATTCTGATTCAATCCGCTCAATAGTATCCTTATTTATCTCCGTCATGCACAACGACCTGCGGGAAAGGAATATTAATATTGTTTCTCTCGCAAATTAGTTTCAGTTCTCTGTTGATGCCAAAGGTGTAGGCAAATCTGTCCTTCTCATTACAATAAGCTAAGATCAGCAGTTTGACCCCGTTATCAGATAGTTCTGAAAC
>JAFWLF010000098.1:0-15223 GCA_017511185.1 Lachnospiraceae bacterium
CTCAAGTCCTAACGGCGTCTTGACCAGGATCATCGCAGCCACAGCCACCAGATAGACCAGGATTGCGATCTTTTCAAAAAATTTATGCGGGATCAGTGCCACAACCGCCATCACCACCAGTCCAATGACCGTGGAGATCAGCTGTTTGACCACGTAATAAGACGGGTTGTTGAACTTGATCGAAGCCTCGTAGGAACTGGCGCTGTACAGCATGACAAGGCCAAACACCAGAAGCGCGAGCACGATCATGACCAGCACCCAGTCGATGCTGCCCTTCACCGGCTTTGCAGCCGCCCGCTTCCGGTTCTCTTCCTGTTTGATCTTTTTCTCGAGGCTTTTTTTCATTTACCGGTTACTTGGGCCTCCAAAAGGCCCGTCCTTACAAATATCTTACAGCTCGTTTGCCAGTTTCTTAAACAGATTGCCGCGCTGCTCATAACTCTTAAACTGCCCCCAGCTTGCGCAGGCAGGTGACAGCAGCACGCAGTCCCCATCCACAGCCAGCTCAGAAGCCTTCTTAACAGCCTCCGTGAGGTCCTCGCACATATGAATGTTTGTAAACCCGCAGGAAATAGCCGTTTCTTTGATCTTCTCCGCCGTCTGGCCGATCAGGATCATATCCTTGACCTTGCCGTTAAAGCCCATGATCCAGTCTGTAAAGTCCACACCTTTATCATAACCGCCGGCGATCAGCACCGTCGGGCTGGTCATGGAGCCGATGGCTTTAGCCGCTGCGTCTGTGTTGGTTCCTTTGGAATCGTTGTAATATTTCACGCCGTTCTTGGTGCAGACATATTCGATCCGATGCTCAACTGCCTTAAAATTACGGACCGTCTCGCGGATCACATCCAGATCCACACCCATCGCCAGGGCGATGCCGCAGGCAGCCATAACATTCTCCACGTTATGGTCACCCAGAAGGTTCATATCATAACGGTTGATGATCGGGGTCACTTCCCCGCCCTTCTTATAAGTGATCACATCGCCATCCAGCACGATGCCTTCCGCCAGATCCTCCTTCAATGAGAAATAGCAGATATGCGGGGTGATATTGCGTGAGATCTCGCGCAGATATTCATCGTCATAATTAATGACACAAGTTTCATCCGCCGTCTGACGGTCTGTGATGGAAAGCTTGGTCATGGCGTAGTTTTCAAATGTACCATGGCGGTCCAGATGATCCGGCGTCAGGTTCAAAATTGCGGAGACTTCCGGATGGAACTCCTCCATAGATTCCAGCTGAAAACTGGAGATCTCCGCCACGATCACACAGTCATCCGTGGTCTCTGTCGCCACAGAAGCAAAGCTCGTGCCGATGTTGCCGACCACAAACACTTTCTCAAACGCTGCCTTCATGATCTTGCCGGTCAGCGCAGTTGTCGTTGTTTTTCCATTGGTTCCGGTGATCGCAGCCAGCCGTCCTTTGGAGATCTCATAAGCGATCTCCACTTCGCCCAGCACCTTCACACCGCAGTCCTGTGCCATCTTGACATAAGGGGCGTTAATAGAAATACCAGGACTGAGAGCTAAGATATCAATGCCTTCAAAAGACTTCTCATTCAGCTCGCCAGTCACCACTTCCGCTCTGCCCTTCAGGTTCAGCTCGGTTAAAAGAGCCTCCTTGTCCAGATCCGTGTTTCCGTCGTAAAGGACCATAGAAACATCCAGATGCGAAAGCAGCTTAGCGACGCCTTTGCCGCTGACACCCATACCAAAAATCAGAATTTTTTTGCCATTCAGTTCCATTGTTTTTCTTCCTATCTGATTCCAAAATACGCAATTGCGCATAAGATAACCGTAATAATAGTAAACGCGCAGACAACCTTCACTTCGGACCAGCCGCCCAGCTCAAAATGATGATGGATCGGCGCCATACGGAAGATCCGTTTGCCATGTGTTAATTTAAAATAGCCAACCTGCAGCATGACGGAGATGATCTCGATCAGGTAAATAAAAGCTACCAGGATCAGGAAAATAGGCATCTTCAGCAGAAACGCTTCCGCTGCAACATAGCCGCCCAATGCAAGAGAACCGGTATCTCCCATAAAGATCTTAGCCGGATAATGATTGTAGATCAGGAACGCACAGAGCGCACCGATCATTGCCAGCGATGCCGGATCCAGCATATGATTGATCTTTGCGACCGCCAGTGTAAAGAACAATGCGATCACAATGGTCACGCTGGATGCCAGGCCGTCCAGACCGTCTGTAAAGTTAGCTCCGTTCACCGTGCCAAGAATAGCAAGGATCGCAATCGGATAAAACCATCCCTTCAGATCCACCATGCCGTAGAAAGGTATCATGGTCGATGTCCCATTCGGGGTTCCAAGCGCCACATACAGCATCAAAGCGACCATAAAAATGATCTGCAGCGCCATTTTCTGCCATGCTTTCAGGCCCTCTGACTGATGCTTTTTGATCTTCAGAAAATCATCCAGAAAGCCGATCAGTGCGTAAAGAAAGGTTGTGATGGCAACCGGCAGTACAAATGCCGGATCTGCGCCAACAAAAACAAGGGAGCCGATCAGCATCGCAATGATGATGCAGATGCCGCCCATCGTCGGGATGCCCGATTTTTTCAGATGTGCCTGCGGCCCGTCTTCACGGACCTGCTGGCCGAATTTCAGTTTTTTCAGGATAGGAATAAAAACCGGGATCAGAATGATCCCCACAACAAAGCCGATTCCTAATGCGATCAATGTAATCCAATTCATCCTCAAAACCTCACTCACAACCGCTCTATCATACATCATCCGGAGCAATATTCATATAAGATAATACTTCTACCATAATATTGTGAAATAATTCTGAAGCAAACCGGCTGGCATCACCGGTGGCAGGTTCATCGATAGCCACGTAGCAGACGACCTGCGGATCATCATATGGAGCAAAGCCGATAAAGCTGATCACGTAGACATCCTCTGTTTTATCGTATTTCTGTGCCGTACCGGTCTTGCCTGCGATCTTGTATCCTTCAACAGCGGCAGCCTGTCCGGTACCTTCGGTAACGACCGAACGCAGACAATCTTTCACATAATCGCTGGTTCCCTGAGAAATGGTCTGGGCAACCAGGACCCGGTCAAAGGATCTGATCAGTTCGTTGTTTCCATTGTAAATATCTTTGACCACGAACGGACGGTATAAATAGCCGCCGTTGATGATGGAGCTGAATCCGGTTGCCAGCTGGATCATCGTGGTGTTGAAGTTCTGCCCAAAAGAGTTGGTCGCAAGGTCCAGCACCGTCATATTGTCCACGGTATATAACAGCGGTTCACAGCTCATTTCGTTCGGAAGGTCGATCTCTGTATACTGACCAAATCCGAACTTCCTCTGATATTTGCAGAAGATATCGACGCCGATCCGCTGGGACATCTGCGCCAGGGAGATGTTGCAGGAACGTGTCAGCGCGCCTTTCACATCCATGGTGCCGTCGCCGCCACGGTTGTAGCACCAGATCGTTCTCTGCCACGGTGTGTCTACAAAGAAATCCTCATGACCGGTGCAGTCAAATGTATCGGTCGGATAGATCTTGCTCTCTTCAATTCCCATAGCGACCGTAAACGGTTTAAACGTGGATCCCGGCTCGTAACTCTGGGTAATGCAGAAGTTTCTCCAGACATCACTTAAAGCGTCCGTTGTCTCTGCATCGCTCATCGCCGCGATCTGCTCCGGGGTATAGCGATGGGAAAGATCCCTTGGATTATTTGGGTCAAAGCTGCCGCTGTCGGCCATCGCATAAACCTCGCCGGTCTGCGGATTCATCAGCACAGCACCAACCGTCTTGGCGTTGGTCTCTGCCTGGGTCGCAGCGATCCATTTCTCTACGATAGCCTGAATATTATAGTCCAGCGTCAGACGGATGGTATCGCCGTCTTCCGGCTCTTTCCGTACCGTCTCCAGAATATTGTCACTGTTGACGTAGGTATATTCCATACCATCGTTTCCGAGCAGCTCATTATTGTAGCGGCTCTCCAGGCCGTAAATGCCGTTTCCGTCCTGCGTGAATCCCAGCACAGAACAAGCCAGCGTGCCGTAGGTATAATTTCTGCGGTAACTCTCTTCCAGCCAGATACCGTTGACATTCCGATCTGCCTTTTTATCTTCAATAAACTGCTCCACCTCAGCAAAAGTCAGGCCCTTTTTCAGGACCACATAACTGCTGTTCGGGTTTTCTGCGATCTTCGCACGCAGCTCTTCTGTTGGAATCTGGAAATGCTGCTCGATCAGAGCAACGGTCGGCTCTAAGTATTTATCTTCTTTGTAGAGGATGACTTTCGGATCCAGGATCAGATTGTAGACTTTTGTACTGGTAGCCAGCTGCACGTTATTGCGGTCGATGATGTCGCCGCGCTTTGCAGTCAGCGTAGTAGTAGCTGTTTCCGATTGAGCCAGAGCGGCTTTGGCGTATTTATCGCCGTCAAAAGCAAGGATCCAGGCAAGACGCACAACCAGTGCGGCAAGACAGACACCAAAAATAACCGCGATGATCCTGAACCGCTTCTGCATCAATCTTCCGTATTTCTGGTTCTTATCCTCTTTCCGGTTTGTCCGCTGCCGAGGTTCTGCCTTTCTTTCCCGTTTCATACAAATCTATTATACACGAAATACCAACTAATTAGTTGGTATTTCTGCTACTTGCTGAACATATTCAGATTCGGACGAATCATAGGTTCGGATCTGTCCCGAGGTGCTTCGGACCATGCCAAGCTCCGTTGTCGCAACCTGTACGACGTAGTTCAGATCCACGGCACTGTTCAGGTCGTACTGTCTGGAATCATTCTGGGCTTTCAGCTCAGAGACTTGAGCCTCCAGTACGTTGATTTCCCGCTTCAGCCCGTTGTTTTCTCCTGCGATGCCAAGCATCGCCACGCACAAAGCTACGAGTAAGACAGCTGCGGCACAGATCAGGAAAAAGTTGATCATCTTTTTCTGTCTGGACACCTTCCGTGTCACCTGCTTTTGTCTTTCTGTTCTCTCCTTCGGAAGACGAATGCGCACAACCTCAGGTTCCACCCCTCTGCGGACCGTGTTACCTTCGGCAAAAATCCGCTCTACGCTATTCATTTGTGGTCTGCTGTTGATTGTTCTCGCTCTCATTTCCTCGTTCAAACACTCGCAGCTTTGCGCTGCTCGCTCTTTTATTTTTTTGACATTCCTCATCAGAAGGAATGACAGGCCTCTTAGTTACGACGCATCCCTTGCTTTTTCTTCCGCAGGTACAGACCGGGAAGTTCGGCGGACAGATGCATGGATCTTCAGCTGTCCGGAATGCGTTTTTGACGATGCGGTCCTCCAGGGAATGGAAGGTGATGATTGCAAGTCTTCCTCCCGGATTCAGAGAATCGATCATCTCATCTATCGAATCCTTTAAAACATCCAGTTCCGCGTTCACTTCAATACGGAGCGCCTGAAATGTTTTCTTCGCGAAGCCTTTCTTACCTTTTCTGACCGATGCAGGGATTGCTGCCTCGACGATATCGGAAAGCTGCTTCGTCGTTGTGATCTCGTTCTTCTCTCTTTCGCTTACAATGTGCTTGGCGATGTTATTGGCGAATTTTTCTTCACCGTATTCCCGGATGATCCTTGCCAGGTCTTCTTTGGAATACGTATTTACAATGTCTTTCGCGCTCACCGCGCCGTCGCGGTCCATCCGCATGTCCAGAGGAGCATCTTCTTTATAAGAAAAGCCGCGTTCCGGATTGTCGATCTGATAAGAGGAAACTCCGATATCAAGCAGAATGCCGTCGACCTTTTCGATGTTTAATTCATCAAGGATCTTTCGGATATTGACGAAATTGTTTTTTACCAGGGTGATCTTATCTTCAAAACCGGCCAGCCGCTTGGCTGCTGCCTTAAGGGCTTCTGCGTCCTGATCGATCCCGATCAGGCGTCCGGTTGTCAGCCGCTTCACAATTTCCAGGGAGTGTCCGCCGCCACCAAGCGTTCCATCTACATAGATGCCGTCGGAGTGGATGTTTAAACCTTCCAGACATTCATTCAGAAGAACGGACGTGTGTTTAAATTCCAAATCCCCACTCTCCCATATGTTCAGCGATATCATCCATATTGTCGTAGGTGGAGCCCTTCTCCCAGGCTTTCTTATCCCAGATCTCGATTCTGGCTCCGGTGCCGACCATGGTGATGTCTTTCTCCAGTTCCGCGAAATCTCTTAAGTTCTGCGGAAGAAGGATCCGTCCCTGTTTGTCCAGTTCTGCGTCCATGGCACCAGCCATGAAATGCCGCACAAATTTTCTGGCGTCTTTATTGGCAACAGGCAGGCTGCGGAGTTTTTCGGAAAAGCTTTCCCACTCTTCAGACGGAAAAACCCACAAGCAGCCGTCCAGACCCTTCGTTACCACGAACCGTTCACCAAGCAGTTCCCGGAATTTCGAAGGGACTATGATCCTGCCCTTAGCATCTATGGAATGGTTGTATTCACCCATAAATTGTGTAGGCACCTGTTACCTCCCAGCGACATTCGTCAAATTTATACTTAAGCGCAAAGCGCGTCGTATATGAATTGGTTAATTGTTGTGTGTTACGTCGTTTGTTTGCTGTGTCGTTTTTTGCTGTCTTGTTTGTTTGCTGTCTTGTTTGTTTGCTGTCTTGTTTGTTTGCTGTCTTGTTTGTTTGCCGCGTTGTTTACGTGCATCAGCATGCAGCATCGGCGCGAAGCGTCGTGTATCTTACAGCGAGGTCTCCACTCGCGAATCTTTAACTTAAGGAGCGCCGTGCCATTTACCCATAGACAACCATTTGCAAAAATAACCGGTGTTGATGCTGTGAGTCTTTCCCACTTTGCTCCACTAAGTCCCACTTTTCACCACTTTTACCGAAATTTTACTACCACATTACTGAAAAAGCAACACCTTTTTGCGAAGTTTTTCATTATTTTTTCATTTTTTTCTTGAATTTCCGGCAGAAAAGCTAGACTGATCATTTTTGCCATTTTCAGCGTAATGAGAATACGTTCCGGGTTCGTTTTTTTCCCTCTCCAAACCCGAGATTGCGTTCTGGGTTCGCTTTTTCTTCCTCGCCAAACCCTAGATTGCGTTTTGGGTTCGTTTTCTCTTTCCCGGTGAACCCGAAATTGTGTTTCGGGTTTGTTTTTTTCGATCGTTTATGAATAAAAACGAACCTGGAATGCATTCTTGGGCGAATCCATACCTCAGAAACGAACCCGGAACGCATTCTTGAGCAAACCCATGCTACTGAAACGAACCCGGAACGCACTCTTGAGCGAACCCATGCTACTGAAACGAACCCGGAACGCATTTTTATCAACAAAAAAAGGACCGGTGCATCAGCACCGGTCCTTGCTTCCCCCGACGTTCCGTCGGGGGGAGCCCCGCGGCTTTGAGCGGTTCAGGGAAACTCGCCAGAGTTTCTTCATATCGCCCCATTTGGGAACCCTCTCCCAAGTTCACGTTATTTCTATTTATATGTTTAAATCAAAGCCCTCATGATCCGACTTTCACTTCCGACAGGATCTTCAATGCGCCCGTCGGGCAGGCCTCTGCACACTTCAGGCAGTCTTTGCAGCCGGCGATCGTTTCCGGATCATTAAATTCCGGACGGATCACTGTGGTAAATCCACGGCCAACCAGACCTAAGATGCCCTTCCCTGCCACTTCATCGCAGGTACGCACGCACAGATTGCACATGATGCACTTCCGCTGATTCCGCTCGATGGAAACCAGTTTTGTCTCCACAAATCCTGGATGGAACTTGCCGGCCAGACGGTCCGGATCGATCGGGGTGCAGTTCGCACATTTGATCAGCGAGCATTCTGCGTAATCATGGCAGCCGCATTCCAGACATCTCTTTGCCTCGTTCATCACTTCTTCTTCACTCAAGTTGATCACGATATCAGCAAAGTCCCTCTTTCGTTCCTCAGCCGGGCGCAGCGGAACCTTGATCCTCGGCTTGCGCTCTTTTGCGGCCAGTTCTGCCTTTACCTGCTCCAGATCACGACGGAGCGAAACAAACGGAGCTTTATATGGTTTGAGTTCTCCTTTCAGATAGCTGTCCACCACCTCGGCACAGCGGTTGCCGTCGCCGATAGCCTGAATAGCAATACCCGTCTTGTTGTGTGCTGCGTCACCGATGGCAAAAACACCGTCCACGTTGGTGCAGAAGGAATCCTCATCGATCTCAATAACGCCGCGCTGGTTCAGCTTCACGTTCATGCCGTCTGCATTGATCCGCTGACCAATGGCAGCAATAACGGTATCCACTTTCAGTGTTTCAAAAGCACCTTCCACAGGAACCGGGCTTCTTCTGCCACTTGCATCCGGAGCACCCAGCTCCATAACCTGCAGCTTGATCTCGGATACCCGTCCATCTTTGGAGATGATCTCGGACGGATTAGTCAGGAATTTATAGATGACGCCCTCTTCGATGGACTCTTCAATCTCTTCATCTGCTGCCGGCATCTCATCTCTGGTACGTCTGTAAATAACATAGACGTTCTTAGCCCCAAGACGGACAGCGCTACGGCAGGCATCCATAGCTGCGTTGCCGCCGCCTACTACAGCTACATTTTCGCCGATGTCATACGGAATGCCCTGTACATCACGGCGGAGGAATTCGATCGCGCCGATCACGCCTTCTGTATCTTCACCCGTGCATCCGATCTTAGCAGATTTCCATGCGCCAATGGCAACGATCGTCGCATCCGCACTTCTGCGGATCTCTTCAAAGGTAACATCCTTTCCGACATGGATGCCGTTCTTCATATGGACGCCCAGATCTTCGATCAGTTTTACTTCTTTTTCTAAAATATCTTTCGGCAGTCTGTATTCCGGAATACCGTAATACAGCATACCGCCCATTTTATGCATTGCTTCGTAGATCGTGACATCGTGGCCTTTCCGTCTCAGAAGGAAAGCAGCCGTCAGTCCGGAAGGACCGCCGCCAATGATCGCGACCTTCTTGCCGGTCGATGGCGCGATCTCCGGAACATAAGGATTCTCTTCCAGGTCCTTCAATCCGGCAAATCTCTTCAGGTATGCGATGGAGACCGGAGACTCCACATACTGTCTTCTGCAGTCCTGTTCACAAGGATGAGGGCAGACAGACCCGATACTTGCCGGCAGCGGAAATCTTTCTTTCACGATACGTACCGCATCATGATAGTCACCTCTGCTGATAGCCTTTACATAAGCCATGCAGTCTGTTCCTGCCGGACAGCGAAGGGAGCACGGTCCTTTGCAGTCGCCGTCATGATCGCTCATCAAAAGCTCCAGAGCAATCTTCCTTGCCATTGTCACACGTTCGGAATCAGTATATAAGATCCAGCCGTCTGTCGCTACCGTAGAGCAGCTTCTCATCAGTTTTGGAAGGCCTTCGCCCTCTACCAGACATACGCCGCAGGCGCCGTAGTGCGCGACTCTCTCATCATTACAAAGCGTCGGAATATAAACGCCGTTCTTTTCAGCAATCTGGAGGATGGTGTCACCCTGATTTCCGATACATTCTTTTCCATCTATAATAATCTTAATCTCACTCATAACGGCCTCCTACTCTACGCTGATCGCATCAAATTTACAAAGCGTCATGCAGTGTCCGCACTTGATGCACTTGGACTCATCGATCACATGCGGCTTCTTGGTCTCGCCGCTGATGGCTTTGACCGGGCAGTTCCGTGCACACATCGTACATCCCTTACATTTCTCAGGATCGATGCGGTAATGCAGCAGATCCATACATTCGCCAGCCGGACATTTCTTGTCGTTGATATGAGCCTCATACTCATCGCGGAAATACCGGATAGTTGTGAGCACCGGGTTCGGAGCTGTCTGCCCCAGACCGCAGAGTGCGCCGTCTTTGATCGCGTTGCAGAGTTCTTCCAGAAGTTCGATGTCGCCGTCTTTTCCATTCCCCTCAACAATACGAGTCAGGATCTCCAGCATTCTTCTGGTGCCGATGCGGCAGTGCACACATTTTCCGCAGGATTCCTTGGATGTGAAATCCAGGAAGAATTTGGCCATGCCGACCATACAGGTGCTCTCATCCATTACGACCATACCGCCCGATCCCATGATCGCGCCGGTTGCGGAAAGAGCTTTATAATCAATCACCGTATCCAGGAGCCTCTCCGGAATACATCCGCCGGACGGGCCGCCCATCTGTACAGCTTTGATTTTCTTATCTTCACGGATGCCTCCGCCGATATCAAAAATGACATGACGCAGCGTTGCACCCATCGGGATCTCCACCAGACCGCCGCGTTTAACTTTGCCGGTCAGTGCAAAGACCTTGGTTCCCTTGCTGCCTTCAGTACCCATAGCTGCAAACGCTTCGCCGCCGTTGTTGATGATCCATGCCACGTTGGCAAACGTTTCCACGTTATTGATATTGGACGGTTTCATCTTATAGCCGGCTGCTGCCGGGAACGGAGGTTTCAGACGCGGCATACCGCGCTTGCCCTCCAGAGATTCGATCAGAGCCGTTTCCTCGCCGCATACAAATGCGCCTGCACCAGCCATATAACGGAACTTGCAGGAGAAACCGCTGCCCATGATGTCATCGCCGATAATGCCTTCTGTCTTTGCCTGTGCAATGGCATTTTCCAGACGGATGATTGCCAGCGGATACTCTGCTCTGACATAAACGATCGCTTCGCTGGCGCCGATGGCGTAAGCAGCGATCAGCATACCTTCGATCAGATTATGCGGGTCGCTTTCTATGACGGCGCGGTCCATAAAAGCACCCGGGTCGCCTTCGTCCGCGTTACAGATCAGATACTTTTCATCCCCCTCGCTGCCGCGGGCTGCGTTCCATTTGAACCAGGTCGGGAATCCGGCACCGCCACGTCCGGCCAGTCCGGAAACCTTGATCTCTTCGATGACCTCTTCCGGGGTCATGGTCTTAAGCACTTTCTCCAGTGCCTTATATCCATCTTTTGCTTTATAGCTGTTGATATCTGTCGGATCGATGATGCCGCAGTTGCGGAGTGCGATCCTTGTCTGCTGGGAAAGGAACGATGCATCATCATCGCTGATCATCATCGGCTTCAGCTCTTCCAGATTGTTCTGCAGAACTGCGTTAACGATTTTTTCTGCATCACCCTCTGCCACATGGACCAGTCTTGCCTTTAAATCCTCACCTTCGTAAAGATCGACGATCGGCTCCAGGAAGCACATGCCGATACATCCGGTTGTCTCCAGTGAAAAATCAGAAGGATTTGCCCGTAGAGATGCCAGTGCGTTATACACTTTTCCGGCGCCGGCTGCGATACCGCAGCTGCCCTGTCCTACTACGACTCTCATGCGATCTCCTCCTTCCTGTTTTTGAATTCATTCAGGATCTCGACCGCCTTATCCGGCGTCAGAGAGCCAAAGGTTTCTTCATTGATCATCATGACCGGAGAAAGGGAGCAGCATCCCAGGCATGCCACGTTTTTCAGCGTAAACAGACCATCTTTTGTGGTCTCACCATTCTGGATCCCCAATTCATTGGTGATTGCCGCTTCAATACGATCTGATCCGTTGACATGGCAGGCCGTACCCTTGCACAGCATGATCAGATACTTTCCGACAGGCTCCAGACGGAACTGCGTATAGAAGGTTGCAACACCCATCACCTTCGCCGGAGTCGTGCCTGTCTGGGCCGCTACATAATAGATCACATCTGATGGCAGATAACCGTAAATATCCTGCGTTTTCTGCAGGATGCCGATAAGGCTTCCGGCGTCTCTGCCGTATTCATCCAGCACTGCATCCAGTGCTTTTCCTTTTTCGTCCTTGCAATCACACATAGAGGTCGTTCCTTTCTTTCTTGTTTATAAAAGTATTACATTAATAATACAGGCAATACATTTAATGTGAAAAATGTATTACATGTTGTAAAAATCCAGTTTCAATTATATTAAAACAGGCAACAAAAATATATAATTTGTTGCCTATTTATTGTATTATTTTTAAAACAATATGCGGTATTCAGTTACACAGATTTCGTTATAAATCAGCTATTCCAGATCAGCGGAATACTCCTCGCCTTCTTCAAAGACCGAATCCAGAAAAGCAACAACCTTTTCCTTGACCGCATTCATCTCCGGCGGGATCTCATCTCCCGTATACCACCCGCTGAACTGTCTTCCATCCGCTGTCTCCAGCGTGAATCCGTAATAATCAGCATCACCAGGATGGAATGTCGGCGGCATAATGGACCAGTTGGTCAGTTCATAGAGATTGCACTCCTCCACCAGTTCCTTGACCCTTGCAAAATAGCCATCCGGGATCATGATCGTCAGGTCTTCTTCCTCAGAGTCATCCAAAGACCAGACATACTTGTGCAGGCAGGTAATATAATCCGTATCCCTTCCCGGCATCAGGATATTCCCATAACTGTAGAACGTTTCCCCTTCATTAAAAGCAAAATCGAACCGGGTAAACACATAGGATTCCTCCGGTGGAAGCACCTGTGGATGCCCGTTCACAGCAAACACTTCCCGGAAGAATTTCAGGAGCGCGCCGCTCCACTCTGCCTCCGGATCACCGTCCAAATAGAAATAGAGCCTCTCTCCGGATGCATACTCTGCTGACAGATAATATGGGGAATACTCTTCCGGCAGACCGGAAGTATATCTGTTTTTTCCATTCCACTGGACCAGATCATATTGTTCAATGATCTCTTCCACTTTATCCAGCACCGCCTCTTCCACTTCGCAGTCGATCTGGTAGCGTTTATTCTCGGTCAGCGTCAGTTTTCCATCGATTGGTTTCAGGGAAAAACTGTATCGATAGCCGCCTTCTGCCGGATCTGTTTCATAACGGTAGAAGCCGGTTTCCATAGAAATCAGTTCTTTTGATTTGATCTCTTTGGATGCACTCGGGTCCGAGTGATCAATAATGCCTCCGGAAACCGGATCATCGTCTGGCTTTTTCTCACATCCGGACATCATGAAAACACCTCCTATAAGAAAGCAGCCTAAAAGGAGACTCAAACCTCGTATCAGGATTTTTCTGTAGTTCTTTTCTTTTCTCATGTCAGCTTTTATCGGGCAGTCTTACAGATCAGTCTACAAATTCGATCGTAACATCATGTTTCAGTGCCAGCTGTGCTTCAGCTTCCACGCATTTGGTGATACCGGTGATGACCGGACAGACCACGTGTACCGGGAAATGTTCTGCTGCATAGTCAAACAGCGGTCCTCGTCCCGGTTTCTGCAGACACACTTCATACGCATCCAGTGTATCGCCCAGCTCTTTCATCATATTCTGTACTGCTTCACATCCGCAAGCTACTTTGACCTTGATTTCAGTTGGCTCGTCTTCGTCTGCCTCTGCGGTCACAATCGTCTTAAAGCCGCAAGGACCCGGCTCTACTTTCACTTTTGTCATATCTGTAATCTCCTGTTATCTGTTTCTTAACAATTATCTGGACAATTGTTAAAGTGTTTTTACTTTTTAAACAAGCTGTCGATAGCGTTTCCGATAAAGGACTCCACAACGTCACTGATCTCTGTCCCTTTCAGCGCTGCCATGGCTTTCTTCTTGCTGTCTGCGTCCGCTTTTCTATACAGCTGCACCAGCTTTTTCTCCGTAGCCGTTACCTGCATGGAACTTTTGGATGCAGCAGAACTGCTCTGTTTCGGCTTCGTGCTGGATGATTGTTTTGGCTTTGCAGTGCTGGTTTTCCCCTGCTTGCTGTAAGTGCTGCTGGCAGCCGCATCTGTCAGGGACTTCTGCGTAACGCCCGTCACCTTTGCGATCTTCTTCAGCGCCTCGTTGGTAAGTCTTATCTCTCCTCGTTCTGCTTTGCTGATATCAGAGGCAGAAACACCCTTTACCTTTCTGGCCAGCTCTTCCTGTGTCAGCCCGGCATCCGTCCGTGCTTTTTTGATCAGCTTTCCAACTTTATTTGCCATAACCCCTCTCCTTTTTAAATCCACAGTTAATACATTTTTCATAATTATAGACTATATTACATGCACCGTAAAATTTATTTTTTAAATTCTTTGCAAATCGATGTAGTTTTTCCGTCTCGATCCGTAGTATATAATTGAGGCGGAAAGGAAAAGCATGGAAGACAATAAAATCATTGATTTATTTTTTAAACGATCAGAGCAGGCCATCTCGGAGTTATCCGCAAAGTACGGAAAACTCTGTGAGAAGATTGCCCGCAATATTCTGAACAATGCGTCCGATGCCGAGGAATGCGTCAATGACACATACCTGGGCGTCTGGAACAGTATCCCCCCAAACCATCCCGACTCTTTGTCGGCGTATGTCTGCCGGATCGCCCGCAATCTTTCACTCAAGCGCTACCAATATAACACAGCCTCAAAGCGCAACAGTATTTACGATACTGCCCTGGAAGAGCTGGAAGAATGCATCGCTTCAACAAAAGATGTGGAAAGCGAAGTGGAATCCGCAGAACTTACAAAGACAATTGAGCAGTTCCTCGACACCTTAAGTGAGAGGGACCGGGTCATTTTCATGCGGCGGTACTATTTTTCTGATGCCTATGCAGACATCGCTCTGCAGACAGGGCTCACGGAAAAAAATGTCTCCGTCCGACTTACCCGCCTTCGCAGCAAACTGAGGAATTATCTGAAAGAGAGGGATTATATCGTATGAATACCAAACAGTTTTCGGAAGCGTTAAGCAACGTAAACGACAAATACATAAATGAAGCACTGGCTCCTGATGAGCTGCTGCAGCCGCAGGAAGAAATCTCCACGAACGATGTTCTTACTGCGCAGGCCGCTCCTGCCAAAGCAGCACAGACGCCTAAAAAACTGCGTACGCATCTGAAGGTATGGCGTGCCATCGCCATCGCCGCCTGTGCGATCCTGGTGATCGGCGGCGGACTGGCTGCATGGGCAGCCCTGGACGGAGCTTCTTATAAAAGCGCCGATTCCTACCGCGATTACGAAACGAGCGGCATGCCTTCCTACAGCGGTACAACTCCTTCCTATAACGGTGCCTATGACAGCAAAGATGGGATGGCCTACGAAGCAGAGGCTGCCGGCGAATATGCGATGGATGAAGACGTCAGTTTCATGCCAAATGAACAACCGGCCGGCGGTAAAGACAGCGGCATGACCGGAAATGTCATAACGGATGATGGCGCTGTCCTGAATCCGGCAGAAAACGGACTCAAGATCATATACACCGCATATATCAACATGGAAACCACGCAGTTTGATGAGTCGGTCAGACAGATCGAGGAGCTGGCTAAAAAGAACAATGCCTACTTTGAAATGGCAGGTGTC
>JAFWLF010000010.1:0-7157 GCA_017511185.1 Lachnospiraceae bacterium
AATGGAGTATCACATTGACCTTTCCTCTTATACGGCAAGAGAAATAACAGAGGCGGATTTTTCCGCCCAGACATTGGTGCTTACAATGGATAATGCAACCAAAGTCAAGACCTATGAACAGTTTACCTCTGCCGCCAACGTGTTTACACTGAAAGAATTCCTGGGCAGCAGCGGAGATCTGAAACTGCCTTTGGGCGGAACGGTAGAAGAGTATAAGACAGTGATGGATATTGTCAGCGGCCTGCTGGATAATCTGGTCAGGAAGCTGTTTGCGGATGAAGAAAAAGTGGAATAAAAGAAAAGAGGAAAAACAAATGGAACGGATCGCGATTGGCAGTGATCATGCAGGCTTTGCGATGAAAGAAGCGCTGAAGCAGTATTTGACAGAAAAGGGATATGATGTAAAAGATTTCGGAACAGATTCGGAAGCATCCTGCGATTATCCGGACTTTGCTTTTGCAGTAGCGGATTGTGTTGCAGCAAAAGAAGCGGATAAAGGCGTCCTGGTCTGTGGTACCGGCATTGGTATGAGTATGGCGGCCAATAAAGTCAGAGGCATCCGCGCAGCAGTTGTGGGGGATGCGTTTTCTGCAGAAGCAACCCGTTCCCATAACGATGCGAATATCCTCTGCATGGGAGCCAGAGTGATCGATGAAGAAAAAGCAAAAGAGTTTTTAGAAATCTTCCTGAATACCCCGTTTTCGGAAGGAGAAAACCATATCCGCCGGATCGGGAAACTGGAAAGGAGCAGAAGTGAGCAGTAAACGAGAAGATTATATCAGCTGGGACGAATATTTTATGGGCGTGGCTTTTCTGGCAGCACAGCGTTCCAAGGATCCATCCACACAGGTCGGTGCATGCATCGTCAGTCAGGACAACAAGATTTTATCCATGGGTTACAACGGACTGCCGATCGGCTGTTCTGATGATGAATTCCCGTGGGAAAAAACAGACGATACTCCGGACCACAGCAAATACTACTATTCCACACACAGTGAACTGAATGCCATTTTGAATTATCGTGGCGGATCTCTGGAAGGGACCAAGCTGTATGTAACACTCTTCCCGTGTAATGAGTGCGCCAAGGCAGTGATCCAGTCCGGCATCAAGGAGATCATTTATGCAGATGATAAATATGACGGAACACCTGGCGTGATCGCTTCCAAACGAATGCTGGATGCGGCAGGCGTTAAATATCATCCGTATCAGTTTTCCGGGAAAAAGGTTGAGCTGAATCTATAAATACAAATAACAAATAAATCAATCTGATGAAAAAATGTGTCTTTTCGATAAGACACATTTTTTGTTGAAATGTTGTTTTTTTGTATGGAAAATGATACAATTACTCCAAATTTTGATTTTATACTGGGGGAATATTATGGCAAAGGAAACAATCCAAAATATCAGAGAAGCAGAGCTTAAGGCAAAAGAGTTAGTAAAAGATGCCGAAACGCAGAAAGCTTCTATCCTCGAGCAGGCAAAAGCAGACGGCGCAGCAATCAAAAAGGAGATTCTTGATGAGGCTGCAAAACGTGCAAAAGCTGCTGTTGATGAAGTTGAGCAAACCCGCGAGAAGGTATTGGAAGTAGCCGGCCTTCAGGCGGAAAATATCATTGCCCAATTCCGGGAAAAAGCAAAGGGCAAAAGAGAAGAAGCGATCAATCTGGTCATTTCCGAGATCGCATAATCAGTACGATATAACGCAGGAGGAAACAAAATGGCTGTACTTGCCATGAAGCGCATTACCATATGTGGATTAAAAGCGGACAGCAAGCCGATCCTGGAGCGCATCCAGAGGGCAGGCGTCATTGAGATCCAGGATTTTGTGGAAGAGGATGACGTTTTCAAAAAGGTTAGAATGCCAATCTCCGCATCCGAGTTTGAGCGGAATATCCACGACGCGGAAAATGCACTGGAAGTTCTGAATACCTATAAAGAAGAAAAAAGCGGAATGCTTTCATCTTTCAAAGGACGTGCCGTGATAGAAGAGGAAGAGTACGACACATTCTACAAAGAACTGGCGGGAACCAAGAAAACGATTTCCCGCATTCTTGAGCTGTCTAAAGATGTAGCAGAAAAGAATGCCGAGATCCTGAAGAGCCAACAGCAGTTAGAGATGCTGGTTCCGTGGGAGTCCTTTGATGTTCCGCTGGATCTGTCCGGCACGGAAAAGACCGGTATTTTCATCGGATCTCTTCCGGGTGAGTGGACACTGGATTCCATTTACGAGGCTATGGCAGAGCATCTGCCGGTGGATATCACCATCATCAGTCATGATAAAAACCAGACTTGTCTGATGCTGATCTGCCAGATCGAAAAGAAAGAAGCAGTCAATGCCGCTCTTCGCGGTCTTGGCTTTTCCTATCCGGCTTATTCCACCAAATATACGCCGGAAGAAAGCAGAGAACGTCTGTTAAAGCAGATCGATGTTTTAAAAGAAGAAATTGAAAAATGCGAAGAAGAGATCAAGTCTTATGATGATCAGCGTCCGAAGATCAAATTCCTGGCTGATTATCAGGCGATCCGCGCAGAAAAATATAGTGTAGCAAATAATCTTCCGCAGTCGGAGCATGCATTCATCCTTTCCGGGTATGTTCCGGAAATCTATGTGAAAGAAGTAGAAGAGGCTATCGAACCATACACGGCAACACTGGAGCTGGAAGATGTAACGGAAGATGAAGACGCACCGGTAGCGTTGAAGAATAATGGATTCTCCAGCGCCGTTCAGGGTGTTGTGGAAAGTTATGCACTTCCGGATAAGGGCGAGATCGATCCGTCCTTCCTGATCTCCCTGTTCTACTTTGTATTCTTCGGATTCATGCTGGCAGATGCTGCGATCGGCCTCCTGATCTTCCTTGGCGCGTTTGTTTTACTCGTGTCAAATAAGAACATGGAAAAAGGTCTGCGCAATAATGTGAAGCTGTTCATGTTCGGCGGCATCAGCGCCATGTTCTTTGGCGTCCTGTTCGGCAGTTACTTTGGAGATGTCATTACCTCGGTCTCCTCGAACTTCTTTGGGAAACCGATCGTCGTGAAACCTCTTTGGCTGGACATGACCGCTAACCCGATGACAGTCCTGACCCTTGCACTGATCATGGGTCTCATCCATATCTTTACCGGTATGGCAGCGGCGGCATATCAGTTCCTGAAAAAGAAAGACATCATGTCCTTTATCTTTGATGTCCTTGTCTGGTATGTCATTCTGATCGGTCTGATCATCAAATGCCTTTCCATGCAGATGATCATGGATATCTTGGCAGGAGGCTCCGCACCGGTGTTCTCTGCGCAGGTTGGTAATTACGGATTGTATGCGGCCGGCGTTGGGTGTCTGGTCGTGATCTTCATGGGAGGAAGGTCCTCCAAGAACTGGGGCAAGCGGCTCTTAAAAGGCGCTTATGCGGTATACGGCATCACCGGATACTTATCCGACCTTCTTTCTTACTCACGTCTTCTGGCATTAGGTCTGGCAACCGGTGTTATCTCGTCTGTTGCGAATATGATCGGTACCATGTTCGGAAGCGGTTTTGTTGGCGTGATCGTTTTCATTCTTGTCTTTATCATCATCAACGCCATCAACATTGGTATTAATACGCTTGGTGCTTATGTCCACACCAATCGTCTGCAATACGTGGAATTCTTCGGCCGGTTTTATGAAGGCGGCGGAAGACCATTCCAGCCTTATAGTGTGAAAACAAAATATTATAAATTTAAGGAGAACTAAAAATGATTCAATTCTTACAAGCAAACATGGGAACAATATTGTCTCTGCTTGGTGCAGCTTTGGCAGTTGGTCTTGCCGGAGCAGGCTCTGCAAGAGGTGTTGGCGTTGCCGGTGAGGCAGCAGCAGGCGTTGTTGCAGAAGACCCGGGCAAATTCGGTAAGGTCATGGTCCTTCAGCTGCTTCCTGGTACACAGGGCATCTACGGTCTGATCATCGGTTTCATTACCCTTTCACAGACCGGTATCCTGGGCGGTGCAGCAGACCTCTCTATCGCCAAAGGTTTGGTTTATCTTTGCGCATGCCTTCCGATCGCTATTGCCGGATACTTCTCCGCAATCGCACAGGGAAAAGCTTCTGCAGCTTCCATCGGCGTTGTCGCTAAGAAGCCGGATCAGTTTGGTAAAGCAATGATCTTCCCGATCATGGTTGAGACCTACGCTATCCTGGCGCTTCTGGTTTCTATCCTTGCTATTTCAGGAGCAGCAAACGTCGCATTCTAATTAAGGAGTATTTTCGATGAGTGGACTTGAAAAAATCTTAGAACATATAAAGAGTGAAGCCACCAGTACTGCAGATGAAATGCTCCGCGCAGCTAAGGCAGAGGCAGAAAAGATCGTTGACACGGAGAAAAAAGAGGCAGCCTTTCGAGCAGACCAAATCAAAAGGCAGTCCGAGCTGGATGTGACGGCTACCAGAAACCGTATCCAGTCCGCAGGCGATCTGAAAGAAAAGAGAATGATCCTGGAAGCTAAGCAGAAAGAGATCGATGATGTCTTTACGGCAACCATGGAATATCTTTCCAACCTGGACGATGCAGGATACTTTGCAATCATCGATAAGATGATCCCGCGGTATGCCGATGGCATTGAAGGGACCATTCGTTTTAATGCAAGAGATCTGGCACGGGTGCCGGAAAGCACAAAGAAGGTCATCAAAGATAATCTTCTTACTATTTCCGATCAGCCGGCTCAGATCGATGGCGGTTTCATTTTGGTATACAAAGATATCGAAGAAAACTGTTCCTTCGATTCTTTGATTTCGGCTTCCAGAGAAGACCTGCAGGATAAGATTGGACAGATCCTGTTCAGCTGATTTCTCAAGCTAGATCTGGCATCCGCCAGAAATAAAAACAGGTGGGATTCCACCGGAAAGGAGCGAGATTTATGGACAAGGAGTTCTTAAACGACGAGTTATTGGATAATGCGTTACTTCCTGACGAGTTGTTTACTTCGCAAGTCGCACAAATCCGCGCTAAAGAGAATACGCTGCTCAGTGATCAGGCACTGACCCAATTGATGCAATGTCAGACTTATGAGGAGTGCATCCAGTTCTTACTGGATAGGGGCTGGGGTCCTGCCGGGAGCAACACACCGGAAGAACTTCTCCGCACGGAGAAGGATAAGGTGTGGGATCTGATGCATCAGCTTTGCAGCGACAAAGAGATGCATATGTTCGACATCTTCCGGTTCTCCAAGGACTACCATAACCTGAAAGCAGCCATCAAAGAGTCTTACATGCAGAAAGAGGTGCCGAATATTTACATGGACGGCGGCACGATCCCGATCGAGACCATCCGGAAAGCAGCCGCTGATGGAGATTTTTCTCCTCTTCCTGTTCAGATGATGAAGGCAGCGGAAGAGGCAAGAGAGATCCTTTTCCATACAGGGGATTCTCAGACTTGTGATGTGATCATTGACAGGGCAGCACTTCTTGCCATGAACCAGGCAGGAAAAGCCACCGGAAACCAGCTTCTTTCAGATTATGCGGAACTGAAATGTGTAGCTGCCAATATCAATATCGCGATCAGAGCTTGTAAGGCAAATAAAAGTATAGATTTTCTTCAGCATGCATTTGCTGAATGTGACAGCATCAGCGTACAGAAACTGATGGCTGCCACCAGAAACGGTCTGGATTCTATTTACGAATATCTGGAGCAGACCAGTTATGCGGATGCGATCGATGCCATCAAAGAAAGCCCGGCAGCTTTCGACAGATGGTGTGATAACCGCATGATGAAATTGATCAAACCGCAGAAATATAACGCATTCACAATTTCGCCGCTGGCAGCTTACGTGCTGGCAAAGGAGAATGAGATCAAATCCGTAAGGATCATTCTTTCGGGAAAAGTCAACCAGCTCCCGGACGAAAAAGTGAAGGAAAGGTTAAGGGATTCATATGTATAAAATAGGCGTACTTGGCGATAGAGATTCAATCTACGGCTTTGCGACCCTTGGCCTGGAAGTCTGGCCGGTAGCCACTCCGGAAGAGGGCGAGCGTGCCCTGAAGGAAATGGCAGGTACAGGTTATGCGGTCATTTATATTACAGAAAGCTTGTATGAACAGATCCAGGAAGCTGTAGAAGCAGAGCGGGAACATCCGCTTCCGGCGGTTATCCCGATCCCGGGAGTCAGCGGCAATACCGGACGCGGTATGGCAGATGTGAAGCGTCTTGTGGAACAGGCTGTCGGATCAGATATTATTTTTAACGGCTAATAAAAACATAGATAAAACAAAGTATTAAGAAAGGCTTGGTACAATATTTATGAGCAAGGGTACGATAAAAAAAGTTGCCGGACCATTGGTTGTTGCAAAGGGCATGAGAGACGCAAACATGTTTGACGTGGTGCGTGTCAGCGACCAGCGGTTGATTGGTGAGATCATCGAGATCCACGGCGACGAAGCCTCCATTCAGGTTTATGAAGAGACATCAGGACTGGGACCGGGCGAACCGGTGGAATCAACCGGGGCTCCTTTGAGCGTAGATCTGGGACCTGGACTGATCGGCAGTATTTTCGACGGAATTCAGAGACCTCTGGTCAAGATCATGCAGCTGACGGGAAACAACCTGACACGTGGTGTTGAGGTTCCTGCACTTGACAGAGAGAAAAAGTGGACGTTTGTTCCGACCGTAGAAGTCGGCGAAGAAGTAGCCGGCGGCGACATCATCGGTACAGTCAAAGAAACACCGATCGTGGAGCAGCGGATCATGATCCCGAACGGCATCAGCGGTAAACTTGTCAGCATTCAGGGTGGAGAATACACACTGGAAGAGACAATCGCTGTTGTTGAGACGGAGAAAGGCGAGAAGAAAGAAATATCACTTCTTCAGAAATGGCCGGTCCGTGTCGGACGTCCTTATAAAGAAAAATTATCCCCGACCGTTCCTCTGGTCACTGGTCAGCGTGTTATTGACTGTCTGTTCCCGATCGCAAAAGGCGGCACGGCAGCTATTCCTGGACCATTCGGTTCCGGTAAAACAGTCACACAGCATCAGCTTGCTAAGTGGGCAGAAGCTGACATCGTCGTTTACATCGGCTGCGGCGAGCGCGGCAACGAGATGACCGACGTTCTGAACGAGTTCCCGGAACTGAAAGACCCGAAGACAGGATACTCCCTGATGGAACGTACCGTTCTGATCGCAAATACATCGGATATG
>JAFWLF010000099.1:0-4515 GCA_017511185.1 Lachnospiraceae bacterium
AAGGGATGCGGTCATGCAGATTAATGCACTATTTGACAGATTGATTAAGGAGCGGCAGGAAAAAGATGATCAAAACGCAGAAGGAAGTGGAAAAGAATGAAGACCTATTTTATCAGTGACCTGCACCTGGGCCATGCCAACTGCATCCGGTTTGACAAGAGGCCTTGGGAAACGGCAGAAGAAATGGACATGGAGATCATCCGCCGATGGAACCGCAAGGTCCGAAAAGAGGATCACGTTTATGTCCTGGGGGATTTTGCCTACAGGAACCGCACAACAATCGCGGATTACACAAAGCAGATGAACGGTCACATTCATCTGATCCGCGGCAATCATGATAAGCGCAGCGAAGCATATGAAAGCTGTTTCTATGAAGTTGTGGATTATAAGGATATGGTAATCATGGCTGACGGTGTAAAATGCCGTCTGATCCTGAGCCACTACTTTATTCCCTTCTATAACGGTGCACGTCATATGGCTTTTATGCTGCATGGCCATACACATAAGACAGAGGAATCGGTCATGGAAGAGCGGATCAAGGAGGACATCCGCCGGAAGGGACTGCGCTGTGAAGCTTATAATGTCGGCGCTATGTGGCAGAATTATGAGCCGCAGACATTTGAAGAGATCATTGCAAGGCAGGGAAGGAAGATTCCGCTGATATAAAAAAGGGGGATACTAATGGATATATATAGTTAGCCATATATTAGAATGGTGTTTGCACCACATTGCCATATGACGTTAGCCATCTGATTTTTGAAGGTTTTCGAAATGGCTAAACATCGTAAAAGCAAGGAAAATAAAGGAAAATCTAAAATTTAGATATAGACTTTTTTGCGGAAATCGGTTACATTGTAATTGCGATTAGCCATTGCAAAACCACCATTTTTCAGGAGGGCTAAACACCATGTCTGATGATATGAGAATTACAAGTATTTCAATTCATAACTTTAAATCCCTTTATGATGTAAGCTTTGAGCCAGGGAACGTTAATGTCCTGATTGGCGCGAACGGATCAGGAAAATCATCTGTTCTGGAAGCCATAGGCACATTAAGCGCAGCCATGACAGATCGTGTAAATAGCAATAGTCTGCAAAGAAAGGGAGTTCGTTTATCTGCGTCTCAGTTATATAAATCCAAGTTCCTCGATATAAAAAAAGAATCGGTGACGGTGGATTTCCAGGTGGGCTGGCAAAAAGAGGCTCATGACTATCAGTATAGCGTGCATCTGACCGTGCCGACAGATGATGATTCCTGGAAATATCATACAGAAAGTGCGCTGAAGGATGGCAAATCGGTTTTTGGCAGGAGCAATCGCAGCAAGGGACAAATGAACAACAAGATCGGCTACTTTACTGTGGCTGAAGCGCTTGCTTCGGATGAGTATATCTCTGCCGGCAGGTATATCGGTAACTATGGAATATATCAACCGGATACGCTTACGCTTCGTGGTACTTTGCCGGATCCGACACAGGTGTCACCGATCGGCTTGAACGGAGGACGTCTTGCAGAAGCGATAGATGACCTGATAAGGGTGACTGACGGTGATCTGATGTTCGGTAGTCTTTACATGAGTGATGTCCTGGAGTTGATCGAATGGGCATCCGATTTCCGTGTGGGAAAACCGAAAAAAAGCACCCTTAATCCCGGTATTCCGGCAGCCAGCCGCATCATCGAATTCCAGGATCGCTATTTAAAGGATGCTGCCCTTTTTACGGGCTATGATGCCAGTGAAGGCGCTCTTTACGTTCTGTTTATGCTCTGTGTTGCTATGCATCCGAATGCACCGAAAATGTTCGGGATCGACAGTTTTGACCACGCCATGAACCCAAGGCTTGCCCGGAAAATAACACAGGTCTTCAGCAGGTTGATACTTGAAAATGGAAAGACGGTGTTCATGACAACTCACAATCCGCTCGTTCTTGACGGACTGGATCTTACCGATGACAGGGTTCGTCTGTTTGTTACGGACCGGGATGAGAATGGACATATCATCATGAATCGGATACAGGTATCAGAAGAACTTGTAGGGACCGGGCAGTCGCTTTCCCGTCTTTGGATCAATGGTTATCTGGGAGGTGTTCCGGAACTGATATGAGAAAAGTAATAGGCATTGTTGGTGAAGGCCCGATTGATCAGATGGTCCTAAAGGCAGCTATCAACAGAATAACCGGAGAAAGCCATATTTATCGGAATATTCAGCCGGAACAGGATATGTTGGGCGAATTTGGCAATGGCTGGAAGGGCGTTTATCGATGGTGTGAAACAAACGCAGAATTGATCCCTGCCCTGTTCTCGGCAATATCCCCGGCTTTAGACCTGCTGATCATCCAGATGGACGGGGATGTGGCAAGAAAAGAAAAAGAAGTACATTGCCGTTGTGAAAGCACGATTTGCCCTAAAAAGAATGAGGAGTCTCCATTGGTATGCAGACAGCTTAAAGAAGGTAATTGTCCTGTCATCATACCTTGCAGGGATCACGTTAATTCCCCGGAGGGATATCGAATACATTTGGAACAATTACTGCGTTCTCTCATTGGAGATCCTGCAAGTAAGGAAAAAATCGTAATAGTTATTCCTTGTGACAGCACAGACGCCTGGACTGTTGCGGCTTATGAAGAGGATATCGATGATATCGAGGCTGTTGTTGACCCTTGGGAGCGTATTATTTCGCTTAAAAAGGAGTATCATGGCATCCGTATCCCCGGGCACAAAAAGAATACAGCTATATACAGATTGTTCCTTCCTCAAATAATTAATAATTGGGATAGTATAACCGGTCATTGTGGATCTGCCAGAAAACTGGAAACGGATATCAGACAATGGGCGATGAAATCATAATCTTTGATTCCTTAATTAGTAACTGGCGCTTGCAGAAATGCAGGCGCTTTTCTTTATGTTCCGAATCCTATCAATGTGATATATCCCGTCACGTCAATGTGACGCATCCCTTCCTAAAAACAATCCCCTCTTTCTTCTAAACTTTACATTGTAACAGCCACATGGGTTGTTACACAGATCGCACCATGACAACTGCATAGCATTCTTCAGACACGACCCTGTGACGAAGAGCGACGTTCACGGCAAATGCAATAATCTCCCGCTGAGGGAGCAAGCGGTAGGCCGGTGATAAACGCGGGGCAGCTCCCCGCGCAGCATTGAGGCGTCACAGGATAATGAGACTTCCGCCTGCGGGCGGCTCGGTGAGAACCACGGAGGGGTCAGATTCCCATGGATCCGGTAAGCTGCCGGACGTCTGAATGTATTCCCTGATTTTCCGGGGGTGTCGAGGACAAATACGGAAAGAGCATACAACGATTTTAATGCCTTATGGCTTTAAAGATATGTAGGGCGGGCTGTGAATGCGGCCTGCCGATACATAGGAAGGAGAAACACATGGATCTGAATGATTTAAGAATCGATCCGGAGTTCGAGGAAAAGATCCCTCCGCTGACAGAGGATGAGTTTTTGCTGCTTGAGCAGAACATAGTTGCTGACGGAGAGGTTCTGGATCCTTTGATCATCTGGAACAACACAATCCTGGACGGACACAACAGATACCGAATCTTAAAGAAACATCCGGAGATTCCATTCAAAACTTATCCCAAGGACTTTTCGGATAAGTATGCGGCCATTGCCTGGATCTGTAATAACCAGCTTGGCCGGAGAAATCTGACGCCGGAGCAGCGGCGATATCTGATTGGCAAACGGTATGAAGCAGAAAAAGCTTCTCACGGAGGACCGAGAGATAACGAGAGATCTGCAACTGGCCAGTTTACCGCAAGTCTTTCGGGAGAAGACTTGCGGCTGCCCGAAAGAACAAGTGAAAAAATCGCTGCAGAAACAAACACCAGCAGAAGCTTTGTAGAAAATGCAGAGCGCTTTGCTAAAGGAGTTGATGCGGCGGAGGCAGTAGTACCGGGAATTCGAACTGAAATCCTTTCAGGATCTTTGAAAGCCAAGCGAGATGATGTTGCCGCCATCGCCCGCGCCGCGCCGGAAGACAGAGCAGAACTTGCCCAGCAGCTCCGGCTGCCAAGAGCTAAGCCGGAAAAAACTGAAGAACCGGAAGAAATCGGCGAGGAAAACTTTGAAGAACAGGCACCTGAAGATAATGACACTCCGGTCCGGATCCCGAAAACAAGTGAGATCCTGGCACTGGCTGAGAGCATGAACCATTCCGAAGGGCAGGCCATCGGCACCGTTGAGGACATGATCTACGAGATGAACAGTGCGATGCAGGACATGATCTTCCGCTGGAACTTCTGCAAAGAAGCATACGCCGGACCGGTCCGGAGCCGGGACGGAAAACGGCAGATCAAAGATCTGGCAGCCGAAGGAATTGAGTATCTGAAAGAAATCCGAAAAGGAAAGTTGTGGAAAGGAGAAAACGATGAAAACAAATGAATTTACTTATAAGGTCATGGACCTGAATACGGCGCAGCTGGAGATCCCTCGGGAAACCTACCAGAGAGAATTGAGCCCGGACAGGGTACGGCGCATCGTTAAGGCATT
>JAFWLF010000100.1:0-4091 GCA_017511185.1 Lachnospiraceae bacterium
TGATCGCACTGCCCCGCAACTGAAACTTGGAACCGATGGCATAGCTCCACCACTTGCCGGGATCCGCGTACTCGACTTCTGCCAGGTACTGGCAGGCCCGATCTGCGGCCGGATCCTTGCAGAATACGGTGCTGAGGTAATCAAGATCAACAACCCTCGAACTTTTGAAAACCCAATCGCCATGGTTGGTCATGAGGCGGTCAATAATGGCAAACTGACAACATTTCTCGATATGAAATCCGAAGAAGGCAAAGCAATCCTGGACAAGCTGATACGGGAAAGCGATGTGTTCCACTGCAATTTCTCCCAGGGTGTATACGAACGTCTGGGAATCACAGAGGAACAGCTGCGGGAAAAGAACCCGGGGATCATTCTCTCTCAGCTTAACGTTCATTCTCTGGGCGGCTGGCGTGAATGGGAACGTGGGCATGAGGATCTTGGCGAGGCTGTTGCCGGGATCACATGCCGCTATGGCGGAGGTATCAAGCCGGAGACCGTTCCGCTTCTTGTCTGCGACAACCTCACTGGACAGTATGCTGCCATTGGTGTTCTGCTGGCTGTTTATCACCGTATGCGCACTGGTGAAGGTCAGCGCGTCCAGGCATGTCTCTCCCGCACGGCAACCCTGGCACAGGTACCATATATGATCGGATATGAGGGAAAAGTCTGGGATGAGCCAGCCGGGCCGAATGCAACCGGCTGGAATATGTTTGACCGCATCTACTCCACCTCTGACAAATTGGTGTTCCTGGCAAATGCCGATGCCGACAAACTGCAGCGTTCCGGCCTGTTCGATGGAATCGACTTTTCCGCAGAAAATGCAGAAAAAGAGATCGAAAACGTATTTTTGTCAAAGTCCTCGGAAGAATGGATCAAGGCTCTCTGTCCTCTGGATTGTGACGTCCGCATATTGCGAAACTTCGGAACGGAGTGTATGGAAGAGCCCTATGCAAAAGCAATGGGCTTAAGCCGCTGGGCTTTCCATCCGGGGATCGGCAAGCTTCGCACAACTTCCTGTACTCCCCGCCTTTCTCTGACACCGCCCGTTGCAGGCAATGCCGTCTGCAAAGCCGGAGGAGATACGCAGCGGTTTTTGGAAAGTCTGAACCAAATATAATTGCAAATAAAAAAAGAGACAGGGATCAACCCTGTCTCTTTTTTCATCACTCTTTATTCTTTCGGTGGAATCTCTACAAAGCCGGTAACCGTACGGCCTTCCATCAATGCGTAAAGCAAGAAGCGCCGTGCGTTAAAGAATACCACTTCGCCTGTCTCCGGGAAACGGAATAAAAACCTCTTGTCACCTGTAACAACGGTTTCTAACGTATATGTCACAGGGTCTGCTAATACTTCTGGTTCCTTATTCTCAGACGGATTTCTCATCCCGGCGAATGCTTCCGGAATCTCCGGTTCCGGTGAAGGCGCCAGGCGCAGTTTGCCGTCAGCAAACAGCCCGGTCAGCACATATCCGGATGCTAAGGAAAGATCTGTTTCCCAGCCTTCCAGGTCTTCCGGAATTGTATTTGCACCGCTGGCTGCCTTTTCTGCATCCAGTGCTTTCAGGCTCAGGTCTTCTGCCTCTTCTACCAGCAGGATCCTTCCTCCCAAATCAACAAGAAACACGTCATCATCGCACTTGATCGCCATCTCATTTCCGAAGCAGACTTTTTCGCCGTCCGGAAGGAGCGCTTCTCTGCCAATCAATTCTTCTGTGGTCGGCACGCCGAAAAGAACGTTCTTGCCATCATTGGAAATATAATCAAATAATTTTTTACTCATATTAATCACCTTTTCTTTATCCCGTTCTTTTAGCGGATGAACAGGGAACTCTTCTTAGCCAGTACCTCTGTTGCGTCTACGTATACACCAAATGCGCCAAGTGTGTTGTTGCCGGTGCCACCCTCACGGTTGGAACCGAAGGAGCGGCCAACATCATGCATTTCATCCAGATTCATCAATATCAGCATGCTGTTGCCGTTTCCGATCACTCTTGCCTTGACAGTCTCCAGAATGCACGCAAGATAAATGTGGTCACGGATCTTGATCGGTGAGCAGTAGTCTTCGTAGGTATCACCTGGCTCGGTGTAACGCGTCTGGGTAGAACCGGAGCGCATATCCGGTCTTCCCTTGTAAACACGGGCGAGACCACGGGCGCTGAAAGTGACACGGTAGTAATGCTCGGTTGCATATACATGTGCGATATCAAAATAGCCATAGTTCCAGCTGATAGCTTTGCCCATCAGATCGGTCGTGTAGCCATGACGGGTCCGTGAAAAAGTTCCGTCCGCCCGGCGAATAGCGCCGAATACATAGTCGATGGAAGGAATTCCAGGGAATTTCGGATTTGTGCCCACATATCCCAACGCCAGGGTCACAAGGTCGGTCTGCAGATCCAGTACCAGTGTGATGGCCGTTCTAGGAGTCATAGTCGGATCTTCAAAGTTTACATAGTAACATTTGTCTGCGATCTTCATACATTCATAAGGGAATTCCTTCTCTTCTCCCACCAGGCCGAAAGAAAGGACTTTCCGGTCCTTGAAGGTCACAGTGCGGTCATAGCCGTCATCGAAATCCATGTAAAGCTCCTTGCCTGTCAGCTCAAAGCACAGTGGAGGACGAAAGGCGGATAACATTCCGGTATGTTCATTTGGTTTCATAAAATAACCCTCCAATACAATTTTTGCTGTCTGCACAGCTGTGCGCCTGCTTCGGTTTTGACACCCTAGAGCGGCGATTATTCATAATTATTATAACACACGCACCTGAAAATGCGTGGCAATGGCTTAGAAAACTATTATTTATAATCTGTCATAAATTGTTTTAAAGCTTCGCAGGCCTGTCGATCATACTGTCTTTTAAATCCATGGCCTGCACCTTCCACTTCCACATAGGTGCACCTCGGATAAATATTTTTCAGTTTTTGGGAATAGGTGATATTGACGATCGGATCCGCAGTTCCGTGAATCAGAAAAACAGGACCTTCATACCCTTTCATTTCTTCATACGGATCCATACTGATAACACATCTTGCGTAATCGCCGCCCAATTTCATCGGAAAACGGCCTAGCAGATCCGGAATGTTATTCGGGTCAAATTTATAGAACATCATCTTTCCGGCTCTGGCATCATCCGGGATGCAGATTGCAGGATAGAACAGGATCAAACCAGAGATGTTTTCCGCTCTCAACTCTGCTGCGGTCAATCCAGATACAAACCCGCCCTGGCTGCATCCAAGAAGAAATACTTCGGAAACATCATACTGTTCCCTGACATGTTTTATGACTGCAATGAGATCTGCTTTTTCTGTCAGCACTGTCATGTCCTGTTTCCTGCCGTCACTCCTGCAGATGATCCCGCCGCCGCAAAAATCATAAGTCACTGCAAGGAATCCCATTTCAGCCAATAATTTTGCGTAAGTGAAACACGTCCTTTCATTGGCCAGGAATCCATGGCTTAAAATGACAGCCTTCTGACGGCCATCCTGTTTTCCCCATACATGGCCTCGTATAGTCAGCTCATCCCTTTTACATGTGAATTTCATGTTGAATATTTCCTTATTCCTCATTCTTTTCAAATTCGTAGGTGCTCTGTGTCACACAGGAAAAATGGAAGATCGGACGATCCACTTTCTGAATAAAAAGAGGTCCATGCTCTAATCCGGCAGGGAGGAAAATGAGCGTACTCTTGGTAATGACGTGCTTTTCGCCCCCAATATAGAAGATGATCTCGCCCCCGAGATTATTCTGATCTTCCGGATCAGAACTGAAGAACGCGACGATCTCATCAGCCTCATGAACATGCGGTTTAAAGAAAGCAACCGTTTTGTCGTCTTCTTCATTGATGAGATACATATTCGGCTTTTTGTACCAGGATGCGTTCAGCTGGAATGCGCCAGGGGTCGTGTTCCCATCCATCCACAAAACACGCTTTGCATAGCGTTCATAGTTTTCAATCGACTCCTCCGATCCCTGCGGCATCGGAAGGATCAGTTTATTGAGCACATATTTTCCATATTCGCCTTCATCATCATAAAATGCTTTATCGTTTAAAATATCCATAATTCCTCCTTATGATTCTTCAGTTATTACCAA
>JAFWLF010000101.1:0-4182 GCA_017511185.1 Lachnospiraceae bacterium
TACTGCATTTTTTCGGCGAATTCAATATCGTCATGTTCCTCTACAGAAACGATATCTGTTTCCTCATGATCATGTGCACGATAGTTGTCGCGCAGTTTTATAGCCAGATCAGCATATTCAGGCTTGTAAAATATTAACGTTTTCTTCATAGATTCTCCCAAACAAACTTCGATTTGTTAATATTAATTATATCACAGGCCATACTGCATCTCTAAAGCAAGTTTCACTTTTGTCATCGAATTTTCCCAAAAGGTGAAAGCAAGTTTCACATTTGTGTCCGAATTTTCTCAAAAGTGAAAGCAAGTTTCACATTTGAGTTACAAATTACTGAATAGCAATTCGAACACAAAGGTACTTGTTGGGGCGTGCCTGCCCCAAGCCCAGCTTATTTATTAGAAAAGATACAAAAAAGATACATACGCAAGTATAATAATGGTATGAAAAAAATCCTGATCGCAGAAGATGAATCGAATATTGCGGAGATGGTAACACTCTTTTTATCCAAGAATGGGTATACCTGCACGATCGCTCCGGATGGAGGGACAGCAGCGAACCTGGTAGAGAACGAGACTTTCGATCTTGCACTTTTGGATGTGATGCTTCCGGAGATCGACGGATTTGAGTTAATCAGTTATGTAAAGCAATATCACATCCCGGTCATTTTCGTTACGGCACGCACGAGTGTGGAAGACCGGGTGCGGGGATTGAAACTCGGAGCCGACGATTACATCATCAAACCATTCGATCTGAAAGAACTGGCTGCACGTGTCGAAGCAGTCCTGCGCAGATACGGGGCAGATGATGAGATCATCAGCATCGGAGATCTTCTGATCAACAAGGCAGCGCACACTGTCACAAAAGGAGGACGCGAGATCCCGCTGACCTCCAAAGAGTATGATCTGCTCCTGTTTTTTTATGCGCATAAAAACAGGGCTCTTTACCGGGAGATTATTTATGAGCAGGTCTGGAAGGAGCCGTATTATGGAAATACACGAACGGTCGACCTGCATGTACAGCGGCTCAAGAAAAAACTGGATCTGGAGGAAAACATCCGCAGCATCTACAAAGTTGGCTACATATTCTGCATCGATCAGGAAATGGAATGAAACGGTCTCATAAAATCATCAACGGTATCTATATCGCATTCTTTCTGGCGCTGATCATCATATCAGGCGTCATTGTTTTTGGCTCTGATCAGAGCGTATGGGAATCACGCAAGTCGGAGGTGCTCCGATGTGGGGAGTATGCTATGGACAGTTTTTATTCTTACACGAATACGCTCCTTGCGCCATTGTCCGATGAACAGATCCATATATTAGAAAAACGGACACAGAGCCTGATGACACAGATGGTGCAGAAAGTCACGATCAATGATCAATGTCCGGAGGGCGCAGAGGATCTGGAGGAATATCAGATCCGGTCGACATTCCTGAGAATGAAAGGAAAATCAGCCGGGATGGAAGTCCTGTGCCGGGCAGATTTTCAGGGAACCGCTTATTATATTTCTCTGCAGGCCGATTTTACGGATCTGTCTGCAAAGAGCCTGAAAACCCGGCGGATCTATGCGGCTTCCGCAGCAGCCGTGATCCTTTTTTGCGGTGCTTTCTTTATTCTTTTGAATCTATTGTGGCTCGAAACAGATAAGAGCAAAAAGTTCATGGAAAACTTCAATCATGAACTGAAAACCCCGCTGACATCGATCCTTGGATATACCGAGATCCTGCAGTCGATGTCTCTGACAGAGGACGAACGCAAACATGCGTTGGATGCCCTGTCATTCGAAGCAACCCGTCTGAATCATCTGTCCACGCAGATGCTGAATATCTTTATTACGCAAAATGAAAAACCGGAGTTGTCCACTGTGGCAGCATCCGATATCGCTGCAGAACTGGAGATCCCGTTGGATGCACTGTCCGAAAAATACGACGTGCCATATACGATCCGGTTTGAAGATGAAACAATCCTTTGCAGCAAGGATCTTCTTCTGCTCCTGATCACCAATCTGGCGGATAATGCGTTCAAAGCAACCGTGAATGCCGAAAGAAATGATCCGGTTGTAGTTGAAGGAAAACGCAGCAGCGGATATCTGATCTCCGTCCGGGATCATGGAATCGGCATTTCCAGGCAGCATATCAAACGGATCACAGAACCGTTTTACCGGGAAGATAAGGCAAGATCCCGCGCGCAGGGCGGAGCAGGACTTGGCCTTGCGCTGTGCAGTGAGATTGCGCAGATGCATGGAAGCGCACTCTCTTTTGCCAGCCGGAAGGGGAGCGGAACAAGAGTATCGTTTGAATTGAAAAGGAGCGGCCTATGAAGAAAAAAGAAAAACTGATTCTTGCGGCCGTTGCCGTTTTCCTTGTCCTCGTGGCGATCTTCGCACCGGGGATTCTCTGGAAGATCCACCTGAATCAGCTTTCCGGGAAAAGCGAGATCCGGAATTATGATATTTCCCGCGTTTCGGCAGTGCCGACGCCACTGGACGTTTCTGATATTTTCTATGATCCGGAAGCGACGCTGTATTCCGCCAGTGGTCTTTCTGTGACGAACCCGGAGGAACAGTTAGCGCAGGATCGGGATATTCTGATCGCATTCCTGGCATTCTGTGAGGAAGATACCAGGGCGTTCCTGACAGATCTGCTGCAAGAGTCGAACTTGATCAATCATTATGAATCAGCCGTTTATCGCCAGACCGAAAATGGGATGCTTGGCATGACCATCGTGAACTGCTCCATGGAATACTATGGAGAAGAGGCGAATTACTGGCTGAGTCTGATTTATGAAAAGAAAACCAGTGTGATCTGCGAATTCGATTTTAATCAGTTTTATAATTCAGAAGATGATGAGAGGCAGGAGAAACTCGATCCTTATCAGATTCTTGCGGCAGTGGACGCATATTATGAAAGTCTGGGAATCGGTCTGGATCGATACCGGATTGAAGAAGGCAATCCTCTGACGTTTCGACTTTGCGAGAAGGACTGGTATCAGCAGATGGGAAGCAGGGAGAAGACAGCCGATTGATCAAATGATGTGTCTGCAAAGAGCATGCATTTTCAGTACGGCAGGATGATGACGGCGCGGCACCCCATCTCTTCATAACGCAGTTCGGATAATTCTTTATCATAGCCGACACAGGAACCTGAACGTGGATCATTGAAATAGAACATCTCATTATCATAACCGACCAGAAGCATGCAGTGTTCATGACCAGGCCAGGTGAACTTTGTCCCGTTGGGAAGGATCCAAGATGCCCGGTATACAACGTCCTGCATTTCCATCGTCGCCCAGATAAGAACAGGAACATCCTCCTGAATATAAGCACAAAGATCTTCCAGACTGCCATAAGCTTTTTCTGCATGGCAGTTTCCGTAATTATGATTGATCGTATTGATGATCACGTTCTCAAAACAGCCAAAGCTGTTTGCTTCTTTTGCCGGATCCCCGATAAAGAATTCATTTGGGTCCGCACCATAGATTTCGTTTCCACGGAATTCCAGGTTTTGACGTGGGAGGAGAGACGCAAAGGTCTCCAGATATGTCGGGCATCCGATGTAGTTCAATGCCATGGTGGCTGCAGTTGCCTCGCATCCGGTTGGGAGTTCTGGATACTGAGACAGGGTGGGAACCTGCAGGATCATGGCGTTGGCCGGGTAGGTAACTGGTTCATACACGGGTTCGCATACTGGCCCATATGCCGGTTCGTAATAAGTATCGACAAGCGAGGCCCGTGTATCTGCGTGAATAAAGATCCTGCTTAGAAGGATTCCAAGGATCGTACCGGTAACGAAAATTGCTACAACCAGCATACCTGCGATTCGTGGTATTGTTTTACGTTTCCTGCAGGACGGGTTCGTTTTGGACGTTAGATAATAATTGGAAGTATGTTTCATGACGATTTCCTCCTCATGCAAGAAGAATAAAATAGTCATGTATCGCAGTTGTCGCGGGAGTGTATCAGATTTGTAAACAAACAGAATATTTGAGATTATGTTAGAAGTAATCGATAAAAAAGAGGGTTTTGATTCCAAAATTGATTCCAAATTTAGCGGTGACATCCGGAAAACCCCCTTTCTTAAAGCTTTTTTTGGATTTGGACGGACTTCGAATCCCTCCTTCTCCGTTGCAACAGGAAAAGATGCCAGGGGCATCTTTTTTTGTTGAAAAAATTTCAATGGAGAGAAA
>JAFWLF010000102.1:0-15156 GCA_017511185.1 Lachnospiraceae bacterium
ACTTTTGCGTCTGCAAAGTGTTCTGTATCAAGTGATTCATAATCAACAATCTCTATTCCTTCTACAGAACAGCACATCGTCGCAGCTGATATCTTTTTGTCGTACAGATAGCCGTTTACTTTGAAATCTGTAATCCTCGGATAGCTTGGTTCATCCGCACTGACTGACGGTGCAAATCCAGCCATTACGCCAATAACCATTGCCAGACTGAGGACCAATGAAATTAGCCACTTCCCTCTTTTCTTTTTCAAAATATCATCTCCTTTACTATCGTAACTTGCGTCCGTAACTGGTCTGATGATCAACTACGTCGCTTATTTCTGTAACTGCGTCCCAAAGCTGCTGTGATATGCTGCGCTTAAAGATGACGCTGACTATATAATCTCTTGCTGCATTGACTGTTTTCACAGTATAAGTAACAGGAGTTGTAAGGTTAATGGCCTGCCCTGAAGCAGGACTTAGGGTTGCGCCCCGATTGTGAGACTTGTTACTGTACCCAGTAACCAGCTGCATTGAACGAATACGACTTGCCGCTGATCGTTATTGTTTCGTTCTTTGCATACCATCCACTGGTATCTCCGAACCACCAGCCAGTGCTGTTCTGTTTCCAGCTTCCCTTTGCCTGATAGGTCCATGCCCCGCTGGCACCGACCCAGTAATATCCGGTTACCCACTCATTAGCTGCCATTGCACCGGATGATTTCATGTAATACCAAGTATTATGAACTTTCACCCAGCCGGTCTGCATTGCACCGGACGAATTCATGTAATACCAGGTATCTCCATCTTTGACCCAGCCGGTTGCCATAGCACCGGATTCCTTCAGGTAGTACCAGGTATTATTAACTTGCACCCAACCCGTCATCATCGCGCATGTTTCTGGGTTCAGGTAATACCAGGTACTTCCATCCTTCAGCCAGCCTGTTGCAAAAGCACCGGAGCCTTGTGCATAATACCAGGCTCCGTTGAGGTTGATCCAACCAACATAACTGGTCTGATGATCAACTACGTCGCTTTCCTCCATAACTGCATCCCAAAGCTGTTGCGATATGCTTGAGCCCCCGGATGGATCTTCCCCAGAGGATTGTGCAGAAATATACTTGCCGGAAAGGTTCAGCACGCTTACGGTGTAGCTGCGGCTGGCGAGCTCCGCGTCTCCGCCCAGCGTGTATGTAACAGCGCCGGCGAAGTCCATTGCAAGCCCGGATGTAGGCTGACATGTTCTTCCGGTAAAATCTATGTCCGTGACCAATTCTGTGGATGTAAGGATAGAATCATCTACGTCCCTTACCACAATGGTATTGGCAGTATTATCAATGTCTCCGCTGTACCAGGTTTCTCCTGCCTGTACACGGAATGCCGTTATCTCCGCCTTTGCTTTTGCAACGACCTTGATACGGTAGACATTGGTTGTCAGGCCATCCTCAGAGGTAATCGTAACGGTCAGCCAATCTGAAAAATCATAAGCAGTCCCGGCGTCAAGGACCGGACTACAGGAAGCGGCATAGGAAATATCCGCATCCAGATACATTCTGCTTGTATCCACGCCAGGATTTACTGAGATAAGGATCTCTGTTGCTCCATCCTCTGCTTGCGTAACTGTTTTTTTCAATATTGTTTCTTCGTTCTGTTCGCTGTTTTCCAGAGTAATGGAATCGACATCCAATTCTGCGCCTGAAGCCTGAACATCTTCATAAACGATTGTTACATGGTATGTTTTGAAGGTCTTCCCGTCTTCCGCGCATATCGTAAATGGTTGTTCCGTTCCTTCTATAAACGTGACCGGAAGTTTCGGTTCAATCTGTTTTGCACCTTCTGCCAGCGTTATAACAGGGGTCAAGTTTTCAAGCGGCGTACCATTTGCCAGAGTAACAACTATGGTGTTCTCTTCTCCTTCTGTAATAACTCCCTGTTTGCCCTCTATTTCAAAACTGAGAATGGATGCATCATCAGAAAGTGTTTTGCTGAAATCAAATCGATGATAATAGAAATAGTATGGATGTCCCTGGCCGCCGTGATCCAGAAAGGCGAGATACCACATGGATGCATAGCAGCCTTCATAGGTTGCCATATAGTTATTCTTTACACTTGTGGTATGATGGAAATAACCTTCTTGGACATTCGCAAAATTGTCCATCCAATGTTGGAGAGCACTGTGTCCCTGCCCGTCAGAAAAACGTGGATCCACATTCCAGTCGATTCCCATGCTGCAAAGGCCCATCATAATCCATGCTGCAGACTCACTGTTTGTAGCACCCCATGCGCCAAAGGAATAATCGCTGTTCATTTTTGAAATGATCTTTGCAAGACAACTGTTTAATTTGTCTCGCACCAAGGAACCGTAAACCGGATCATCCTGATACGGGGCTATGGCGTACATAATGGCACCGACCATATCGATACCGAATTCATCACCGGAATAAACCGCCAATTCATCCAGCAGCTTCTCCCTGGTCCAGCGCGCATCCTCCGGGATCGTATAGTCACCCATATCCAATGCAATCAAGGCAAAAATTGGACCATTGATGGTATAACTACCGGAGAAGTTGTACAGATTATTTACCAGATCATCCACGTCGTTTCCCTGGCTGTCTTTGAACGGTGTCCCGCCGTTGTATTTGGCGAGGTTACTGCAGTCAAAGCCTCTTGCTGTCAGCATCATGACTGTCCGGGCTATTTCCGTCATTCCTACCGCTTTTGTCGAATCTAACGTGGATAGTTCCGATGCAAGATTAAAATCGTGGTTCTTCCCCTCATTATAGTTTTCAGAAATCCGCTCGTAAAATCCAAGATCCATCCACTCCCAGTCATCAGAAGCTTCTGAGCGGTATCTGGTGATGATCTTTTCCAAAATGTCCTCTAAAGATGCCTGATATGGGTTTGGTGCAGTTTCTTCCTGGATGCTGACAGTAACCGTATAGGTCTTCGAAGAGCCATTCTGAGCCATCACCTTATACTTGACAGGGGAACTGAAATCCTGAACTTCTCCGGACGCAGGAGAAATCGTGGCAAACTCAGAGGCCGTTATTTCAGGGGCAAATAAATAAGGCAGGCCTTTTGGCAATTCAAGAGTAATGGTTGATTTACTGTTATTAATAACCGCAGAATAGCCACCACATTTAAAGGAAAGAATATTCTTTTCCTTTGAAGCAGCGGCTCTTGAAATGGAAACTGTATAAGTCTTTGTGGTACCATCTTCTGCTGTTACAATATATTCGTTATCTCCAATGCCCAAAACATCCGGTTTTGACGTCAGCTCTGCAAATTCAGACAATTCTATTTCTGCCTCAGTTACCGAAAGGTCTGTCGCAAAAGGGATGGCAACGTTGATACTATCGTCATTTATAACGCCCTCTGCGCCGTCTATCTTGTAAGAAAGGATTCTGTTTTCCGATGATTTGTTTGCGGTCAGATGTACCTCATATACGTTTTCAACATCGTATGCTGTGTTATATACGACCAGTTCAACTGTTTTTGACCAGTCAATCGGCAGTCCGTCTTCTACTTTTGTTCCATTCACTTTAAAGTAATAGCCCTCTCCGGCATAATCGATTTCCGGTCTGATCAGGCTAAGGTCAGTGCCAAAAGGAAGGTTCAGGATGACGGAACCTTTAGATCCATTTTCGCCTTCAATGATTTTTGCATTTCGGGCTTTTCCGTCTTCTGTTTTAACAACAAAAGAGAGTGCCTTCGTGAATGGTGTTCCTTCTTCGACGACTACTTTCCAGTTCTCGCTTAAATCTACGCCAAAGCCAAAACCTGTTGAATCGTGACCGTTGTAGAAAGTACCAGTTGCCCGATCTCCTGGCGTTACTTGATATAGTACCTGTCCGGATTTCAGACTTCCAGCAGAGACCGTACACAAAGCTTCACCAGTTGTTTCTATAATAGGCTTTGGAAGATTATTCCAATCTGTATCTGCAGGCATCCTGATTGTGATCGTTTTTGACATTGGATCAATCAAACCTCTGGATCCAGCCACTTCATAATATGTTATCTCTGGTTTTTCTATCCTGTGGTTTTCAATATAGCTGACCCAATAAGGACCGATAGTATCAAGCAATCTGTCAAGCATATTGAGTTCGTTCCGGGACATGAGATCATCAGATGTGATGATGGGCCTGTCAGATCCATAAGGGATATATTCTGTCCAATGCCTGACGATATCCTCTGCAGAGGCACCTGCCCATCCGTTACCCTCTATCCAGTAATCGTGAGTATCAAAATACCCGACCGTAAAGCCAAAGATCGTTTGTATCGAGTTGGCGATTTTGCATAAAAGGTTGATATCATAAGGATGGTGTCCGCCAAGTTTAACGGCAGTCGCATTCTGCGAAGCCTCAAGATCGTCATATAGTGCATCGAAGCTCTGCATTAGGCTTAAAAGCTTTTCCGCTCTCTGCGTGTATGCTTCAAGCTTATTAATGGTCTTTTCATCATCGACAGGATTTTCCGTAAACATCAGTACCGGAAAAACAACACTTTTGTCGGAATTTGCATCGTAAAACCGCCAGAACTGCATCTGTGAATAATCCGCTGGCCCTGCTGCGGCCGGTTCGACACGATGGTTCTGGGTATTATGACGAGTATCATCTTCGATCCTGATACCCGAATCGTAGTAAACGCCCCCGATATTATTAACACTGTTGTAATAGTCAGGCTCAAGATAATAACTCTGAAGAGCGGACTTCAGACTTATTTCCACACAAAAATATGTAGGCAAACTATATCGAAATCCTTCTTCGATTCCCTTAAAGTGAACAAAACCATTTCTAGTAAGATAACTATTATCACTTGAACCTGTGGAGGTAACTGGCCACCGGTTATGGCTCGATTCCATCGCAAACGCCGGAACAACGCCTACGATCAGTGTAAGCACCAATACTATCAATATGAACTTTATGCTCTTTGTTTTTCTCATTTTTATTAATCTCGTTTTATTCTGATCTTATAGCCTCATTCGGGCTGATCTTGGTTGCTTTCCTTGCAGGCAGCCATGCTGCCAGGACTGCCACGATCCCTGCAAAAAGCAGTCCGCAGATCGCCAGCCAGACCGGGATCACGCAGCGCAGCTGCTGGGAGGCAAATACCACAGGGATCAGGAACTTCATTCCAAAACTCAGTGCCAGACCCGCAATGCCTCCGATGAACCCCACCAGCAGTGCTTCCGTCAGGAACATTCTGGAGATATCTTTCCTGGTTGTTCCCAGTACCTTCAGCACGCCTATCTCGCGGGTTCGTTCGGTGATGGCCATCATCATGGTGTTGGCAACACAGATGGCGGAGATCAGAACCGCTACTGCACCAAGCGCTCCAAGCATCCCCTGTATCTGGCGGGACTGTGACCGCACGGTATCCAGCATGTCATTTAAGGAGTAGGTGCTGAGCCCTGCATCCTGAATGGTCCTTGCGATCCGCTGGACATCATCCACATCCCTTACCTTGACCCATACAAGGTCATACGTTGGGTCAACTTCCCTCTGTCCGGTAAGCTCTGCCAGCCGGTCAAAACTCATAAATGCGGAAGAAGTAAAGTTGCCGCCCACGCTGGAGCAGATTCCCGTCACGCTTAATGTATACAGGTCATTGGTACTGACTGCCCGACCGTCTTCATCCACCTGGATCTCTCCATTGATCTTTGAATAGTCAAACGTCATCCGGATGGGCATCTCCAGAATATGCACCAGAGGATTTCCTTCTTCATCCAGAGCAGGCTCCCAGTCCTTTACCCGGTTGGAAAAGCCTTCTTCCACATCATCCGTGAACATGACTTCCGGATGTGCATGCGTGCCTTCTTCCGGGGCATATCCTTCTGTTGGCGTCAGCAGAAAGCTGGAGAGCGTCTGCGTATCCACGCCGTATACCCTGACCATATTCACAAAGTTTCCGGTCACGAGATAGGCGGACTGCTGCATGACCGGCGTGACGGCTTCAACGCCATCTAAGTTTTCAAAAGACTCCACCGCCTTCTGGTTCAGGATCGCCTTCCTGCCGTACTCACTGTCAGAAGGCATGACGTCAATCTTGGTAAGGCTTCCCATGGATTCGATGCTTTCCCGGTAGGACTGTTCATAACCCAGACCTACGGAGATCAGCACCACGATGCACATGACGCCAACAGCCATAGAAAGCGCGGTAAGCACAGTCCGGGTCTTTCTCCTTAAGAGATTGGTGCCGCCAAATCGGAAGAGATCTTTAAAACTCATCGTCACTCCAATCCGGTTCGTCATCCTCTTCTTCCGGTGAAGCTTTTTTTGTCAGTTTTCCTTTTTTTATTAAAATCAGCAGAATGATCAGTGCTGCTATCGCAAGAAGCAGCAGGATCAGGAAGATCGGCCAAAGGATCCTTGCCCAGTAGCCATTCCCTCCTCTGCCGTTTCCGTCATTCTGATCATTTCCATTATTATTGTTATCTGCATTTTCCGGGTCTGCGACATCCAGTTGCGGCTGTGCCTTTCCCATATATAACTGTCCGTTGGCATCCTCGTACTGGACGATCAGGGTTCCCGAGTACTGGCCGGTCTTGGTATAGACTACAGCAACGTCTGCCTGCACGGAGCCCCCCGCAGGAATATCACCCACATAGCACGGGGATGGCTGGCTCAGCCCGTCAGAGGCAACGATCTTCACATTCAACGCTTTGCCCCTTCCCGTGTTGGTGATCGGAATGCTGATCGTTCCTTCTTTCCCCTTAATCTGTTTTCCGTAAACGGAAGGTGTCCCCAGCTGGAGTTCCATCTTCTGGGAGATTGGGATCATGATGTTCTGGTTTGCGCTCCCCTGCGAGTGTTCTCTCCCCTCATAGGTAAGCCCGATACCCAGCATAGAATAGCCGGCTTCCGCATCCGGTTTTGCCATGATCCTTAGTGTCTCTGTCATCGCTCCGCCCGGACCGATACTGTCGATATAGGCACTGTCATTACTTCCCGGCGCGATGGAAAGATCCGGGCTGTTTGTAAAGTTCAGGTTCGTCAGGATCTTATTGGCAGTATCCGTTGTGGAATTGTTTCTTATTATTAATACAAGCTCCGCCTCTTCTCCTGCCATGAGACCGGATACTTCCACTCCTTTGATATAGAGCTTATAGCTTTCGACCATCACTGACATTGCTGTCGGTGTGTCTTTCTGCGTTACCGGTTCTACATACCCGTTCACGATCGTAAGCTGAGTGGACAGGGAGCCTTCTGCTGGAGATCCGTTTTCAAAATATGTGGCATTGAGACGGATCACTTTGGTGCCGCTCGTTGCCTGCTGGGCAACAGTAAAGGTATATTCCAAAGTCTTGATTTCCTGACTCTTCCAGGTATTGAAGGTTTTTCCCATATTTGTGGACTTGACCACGAACGGGAACTCGTCCAGTTTAGTCGAAGCGACAGGAGTGACCGTTACGTTGGTAAGATCTCCTCCGACATTGATCACCGGGATCTTCAGTGTGACATTCTGACCCGGGGATGCGGTCGGGATGGACTGCGCACCGGTAATGTTCGTGCCTGCCACCTGCAGGCATCCGAATGACGTGGTCACGCCGGAAAGGTTGCCGTCATCGGTGACCGTTACATAAACACAGAGGTTGAAGGTGACATCCTCAGTGATGGTCGTACCATTGACATCATCCTCGCGCCAGACAGTCGCGTTTACCTTGAAGTTCACCGGATAAACACCCTTCTTTGCAAACTCGCTGATGCGGAAATTAAAGGAGACTTCTGCTGTGGAGTTAAAAGTCATGTCCTGCAGATGCCGGGTGTTGCTCGCATCGGTGATGTCAAATGGCCAGTTCGTAACAGAAGTGTCTGTCGGGATGGCCGGCGAAATATTGATGTTGCGCAGCAAATAACGCTCGCTCGGCAGGTATTCCTTATTCACCGCCATCGGAAGCATGATGGTGACGGTATCTCCCGGAGCACCCTTTGGTGCCTGCGCACCGACGTCCATCAGGACAAGAGCGTTCGCATCGCTCGGGATGATGACGATATCCGTATTCGGTTCTTCTGCGTAAATGCTCAGCGGAGCCGTCAGCATCAGCATGACTGCGCAGATCAGAAGTGCGAATATTCCTTTACTTCGTTTCTTTAACACCTTGAGGAGTCCTCCCCTTTTTCTTCTTTTTCTATTTTTCCGTCTTCAAATCGGACGGTTCTGTCTGTATAGTTTTTCATCTGCGGGTCGTGGGAACTGATCACGAAGGTCGTTCCATTTTCCCGGAAGAGCGTGCATAGAAGATCCATGATCTCCTGCCCCGTTTTTGTATCCAGGTTTCCTGTCGGCTCGTCCGCCAGCACGATCGCAGGTTTCGTGATGATCGCCCGTGCGATACTGACCCGCTGCTGCTGTCCGCCGGATAGTTCTGATGGGCGGTGATGCGCATATTCCGATAATCCAACCTTATCCAGCGCTTCTTTTGCGAGTTTTTCCCGCTTGTCTTTCGGAACTCCTCTTATTGCCAATGGCAGCGCCACATTTTCCAGTGCCGTGTACTGCGGCAGGTTGTTATAGCTCTGAAAGACAAATCCGATGTGCTTCCGCCGGAAAAGCGTGCGTTTTTCTTCACTCATCTTTTCCATGTGCCAGCCGCCGATCACGATCTCGCCCTCTGTCGGCGGGTCCAGGCCTGCCAGCATGTTGAGGAAGGTCGTTTTTCCCGAGCCGCTCCGTCCGGAGACGCAGATGAACTCGCCTTTTTTGATCTCAATGTCAACGCCGTCGAGCGCCTTTACCGTATTGCCTCCGACGGTGTAATACATCTTCAGCCCTATTGTCCGGATGATCGGATCCTTCTGTTCTTTTTTCATCCCGCAGCCTCCGACTCCGGCATCACGTATCGTTTTTCCTCTCCGGTCAGACCAAACTTCGTCTTGATCCGCTCCAGTTTCCGGATCCACGGATCACCCAATGCCCAAAGCACCAGGAACGTGCACAGCCCATGGCAGAAATCAAAAAGGAAACTCGACACATAGGCCGCTCCAATGGCTGCCCAGTTGATCGGGTCGATGAACCCCACGATAAAATACAGGTTCATGATCCAGCCATACAGGAAGCCGGAAAGGAGTCCGTATATACATAATCTCATCGGCGCGTGGTCTGTCAGCTGTCTGGTAAAATACAGCAGATCGCCCCTCGTCGTACCTTCCGGACAGATACGTTCCCAGAATGGCGCCTTGAAATGTTTTTTGTTATCTCTTTTGAACACTCCTGCATTGTTCAGGATGCCCGCCAGGAAGCCCACCAGTCCCCAGGTGAACATCTGCCATGGAGTCCATGGTCCCTGCCCGAAGATGAAATTGCTCACCAGCGCGGTCAGCGCCCCGGTCAGAAAGCCTGCTTCCGGTCCGAACGATACCGCCGTAATGATGATGATCGCGGAACATGGCTTAAAGTTCGGGATCGGTATGATTTCAAAGACCGTACGCCCTACCACTGCAATGGCTGCCATCACTGCGATCGGTACCATCTCCCTTGCCTGCGGTTTCTTCTTGTCAAAGACCAGGAAGAACGGCACAGCGGAGATGATCAGAAACACCAGCCCGATCAGAAGGTCCGAGTTCAGGATGATGTAATCCCAAAAGGTCCTCTCTCCTACCACATGGACCGTCGGCCGATGTGTGTGGTAGTAGATGAATGCCACCATCAGGATAGGAAGGACGATCAGGACCACCCATGCTGCCGCTTTTGTACGGCGGCTGGCGAAGATCTTCGAAACTACATTTTTCTGCATTTTTCGATCACCTCCTCGCATGTGATGGCTTCCGGGAATACCTCCGAAGCGATGCGGTTCGCGTCTGTCGTGTAGAAGCGGTTGCCGGCAAAGAAATCACGCGGGGCGCCTTCTGACATCAGCTGTCCGTCAAACATCAGTGCACAGCGGTCTGCGTACATCGCTGCAAACTCCACGTCGTGCGTGACGACCAGGATGGATACGCCATCTGCACAGAGTTCTTTCAGGATCTTGGCAAGTTCTGCCTTCGCATAGGCGTCCAGGCCTTTGGTCGGCTCGTCCAGGATCAGCACATCAGCATCTCTAAGAAGAAGTTTCCCTAATGCCAGACGCTGTGTCTCGCCTCCGGAAAGGTCATACGGATGTCGTCCCAGAAGCGGTGTGAGTTCCAGCTTTTCCGCCATCTGCAGTGCTTTTTCTTCGTCCCCGTCCGAACTGTCCACCAGTTCTTTTTCCGCCGTGTCTGCCACGAACAGTGCCCGCGCGTTCTGTGGGAGCATGCAGAGCTTTTTGTCCTTTGCGAGCTTTGTCTTCCCCCTGTACGGTTTGGCAAGGCCTGCAAGGATCTTCAGGATCGTCGTCTTGCCGGCGCCGTTCCCGCCCAGCAGGCAGAACAGCTCGCCCATATTCAGTTTTATGCTGGCGCCCCGAAGGACGTCTGCGGATTTTTCGTTATATCGGAACCAGAGTTCTTTTCCCTCCAGGACTGTTTCGGCCTTGGAGGAATGCTCTGGGGTTTGATCATTATTATTAGCATTCGCTGGTGTTGTTACGTCCAGCGGCTCTTTTGTTTCAGCTGAAGCTGCGCTCTGCTCGACCAGCATTTCAAGCCGCTGCCTTGCATCCCTGACGGTCAATGGGAGGTTCTCCACGCTGCCCAGCTCACTGAAGATCCGCACTGCCGCCGGAAGTCCAAAGTAGATACGGCTCTTATCTGTGCTTTCGGCAAGTTCTTTTGCCAGTTCCGATGGAGCTCCGTCTGAACAGATGCGGCCTTTATCCATCGTCACCACACGGTCAGCCACCGGGAAGACTTCATCCAGCCGGTGTTCTGTCAGCAGTACTGCCACGCCCAGTTCCCGATTAATGCGCTGCACCGCCTGCAGAAGGCTTCTTGCAGCCAGCGGATCAAGCATGGACGTCGGTTCATCCAGGATCAGAAGTTTCGGTCCCATCGCCAACGCGGAAGCCAGGTTCATCAACTGCTTCTGGCCACCGGACAGTTCGCTCGTCTTGCTGCGGAACCATGTCTCCATCCCGAAGAAGGCTGCCATCTCCGCTACACGGCGTCTGATCACCGGTACAGAGTAACCCATGTTTTCCAGTCCGAAAGCCAGTTCATGCCAGACATAGTCCGTGACGATCTGGTTGTCCGGGTTCTGCTGCACAAATCCGATCTCTGCAGCTGCCGTCAGTTCTGCAAGTTTTTCGATCGGCTGCTCCCGGTAGAAAATGCTGCCTTCTCTTGCGCCTGCTGGTTCCAGTCCCGATTTTACCTGGCGCAGGAGCGTTGTCTTGCCGCAGCCTGAAGGCCCGCAGAGAACGATGTATTCTCCTTTATTGATCTGAAGGTCCACCTGATCCAACGCTCTGATCGAAGCGTTTGGATAAGCGAAGCTCAAACCTTCGACACGCAAGAGCGCCATCTTATGGCCTCCTTTGTTTCCAATATTCCCGGCAGGATCATCAGCACCGCGCAGAAGACGAACATCGTGTAGGATGCTGCGCCAAGTACCAGCGGTGTCATGCGCGGGTAGAATTCCATATATCCATGGCCAAAGCACCTTGCCAGGATCACAACACCGCTTATAGCGATGATGGCTCCGAGTGTCCTCGCATCCCGTCCGTCAAAACGGAACAGGTGGAAGGTGGTGCGCCTTCTGGCGCCATAACCTCTTGCCTTCATGGAGTCCGCCGTTTCTACGGCATTCTCCAGGCTCATGGTCAGCAGCACCGACAGGTTCCTAAGTGCCATGCCTAGTTTCTGGAACAACCTCGTTCCCTTTTCGTTCAGCATCGCCTGCGCCTGTTTGATCTCCCTTCGGTTCTGCTGCAGCTGTGGGATGAACCGCAGTGTCATAGTGATCAGAAGTGCTGTTCCCGGAAACGGCTTGCCGAACAGGTACAGAAACTTGTCCGACGTCATGACTTTCTGATAGCAGGTGAACCAGATCACCACCGAGCACAGCGAGCAGGCAGATACCAGTCCGTAGATGGTCGCCTCCAGCGTGTACCAGAGGTGGTTGATCTCAAACAGCGGTGTCACACCTCTGTGGTTGAACAGCGGATTAGCAAGTGCGATCAGGATGAACATTGGTCCGACAAAGCACATGGTGCGTCCGTACGATTTCAGCCCGCGGAGCCGGATGGAAAACCAGCTGGCTCCCAGAAAGGAGAGCGCGACCATCACCGGGTGCATGCAGATCAGTGTCAGCACAAGCACCAGAACAAAGTAAGCCATACTCACCGCCGGATGAAGATTGTCGAAGAAACGCATCCTCTGCTCGTCCATGTTTTATTCGTAGGTGTCCTTCTGTTATTCGTGGGTGTCTTTCCACTCCTGCGCGCCGAAGATATCTCCGCCTTCCAGGTCCAGACCCAGATCGCAGGTGTAGTTCCACTCGATCACATCGCCGGCCTTGACGTAATAGACACCGCAGCCGTAGTTTGGATACCATTTGTTCACGCAGTACATCCAGCCGCTCCAGCGGCCTCCGTCAAACTCGTACAGGTTATTGATGCCATCCACGTAACAGCCGCTTCCGGTGCCGCCCCGATAGGACATGTGTACCTTAAATTTATTGCACACATAGGCCAGCACATCGAACACAGTCATCCCATCTTCGATCTCCACTGTAGTGGCCGGGACGATGGATCCGCTTGCAGGAACGATCCCCGTCCATTTGCTTTCAAGGTGCATGCCGTTATTCACAGCTGTATCACAGCGTATGCTGATCGTTACCGTATTTTTATTAGTAGTCTGGCTGCCCTGGCCCTGGTTGTTCGCAGAACCGTTGCTTCCGTTATTGCTGCCACTCTGGCTGTTGCCGGAATTGCCATTGCTGCTGTTGCTGCCCGGTCTGTTGCTCTGGCTGCTCCCGGACTGATTACCCTGCGTCGCATTTCCGCTCTGCGTGCTGCCATTTCCCTGCGAAGTATTTCCGTTATTGCTGTTGTTTCCGTTATTGCTTCCACCCTGGATATTATTTCCAACGGCGGTACTGTCATCATCCCCCTGGACGTAACTTCCATCAGGATCATCCGAATTGCTGTTATCCTTTTTCCCAAAACTGAAGGCATCCGAAAACCATGACCCGCCGTTCTGCTTCTCCTCTTCCTGGGCAACGTCTTCCCCACCTTCGTAATCCAGATTGAGAGTGCTGCCGTTCTTTCCGCTTCCGCCCGCATCGCAGGCACAAAGAACCAGTGTGAGTACAAGGATCAGCGCTATTCCCAGCAATGTGTTTTTCCGTTTCATATATCTCCTTTATCCTATGCATCCGATGCCGGTCATTAAACAAATAAAACAGGCAATACTTTCCAAAAGGAAAATATTACCTGTTTCCGTTCTAATAATATCCATATCATATCACATAGTAGGTCTCCCGGCTTACGCCTCTGACGGTCTATGTCCTGCCTTCTCCGGTTTCCCCAATGACTGGCTTTCACCATCGGACATAGCCCTTGACGCTTACGGTCATGGACTGGCGGGGCCTCTCACCCCATTCCCTTGTTCAGCATATGCAGCCTTGCCTTTTTGCTTTTACAGCTGCAATGCCACTGATGTGATTTTTACAATATGAAGTATATCCTATCCCTTTATGTACGTTTACCTTATTATTATAGTGATTTCGTTTGGTTTTGCAAGGGGCATTTTGGACGGTTCTTTTGTCCGGATATTGCGGCCAACAGTCACTGTGGTCATTTCATTGAAAATCAGATGGAAGAGCCGTCCCCAAACAAAACGCAGCATATAGTGGAACGGAAATCAGTTCATCTGCCTGGCCAAAATTGTTTTCAGAAATACGAATCATTTTTACAGGACTGAATTTAGTCCTGTAGTTTTTCAGACTGGTTGATCGCTTATGTCGCCCCGCTTTAATCTCCATTGGTACTATTTCTCCATCATATTCCAACAGGAGATCAATTTCCATGGAATCGTCCGGTTTGTAATAAAACAATCCTTTTTCTCCCGCAGCTGCCATCTGCACAACGTAGTTCTCAGCCACAGCGCCTTTAAAGGTATTATCAGAAGTGTTCAGCAGGTCATTATAAGACATGCCGCTTGCATACATGAGCAGACCCACATCCGAAAGATATAGTTTAAAGAAGCCTTCCTCTGCATATACCTTTAACGGAGTTTTTGGAACTTCTGCTTTCGTTACTTTATAGACCATACCAGAAGAAACCAGCCAGTCAAGAGGGAGATAAAAGTCTCTTTTATTCGCATTGGCACGGATATCCTTATACTTGAACTTTGGATTCTCTTTCGCAAGTTGTCTGGGCACAGAGTCATAGATTGCTGCAATTTTAGCTCCTTCAGCCACGCTGATTGTATACTTTGTCATATCCGCCCCATAAGCAAGCAAAATATAATTCTGAAGTTGACGATTGAACCTGGTCACATCACAGTTATTTGCAATATAATCTGCAACGCACTGCGGCATTCCCCCGACGAAAAGATAATCGTGATAAAGCTGTATCGCTTTTTGATGAATTACTTCCGGAAGAGGCTTAACTTTCAAGAATGCATCTCTGATGACTTCTGCAAGAGCATCCTCTCCTGCAGCAATCAAAAACTCTTCGAAATCCATCGGATACATCCGCTGGATCTGAACCTTTCCCACAGGGAAGGATGATTCAAATCGATTCAGCTTAACTCCCAGCAAGCTCCCGGCAGCAATCACTCTGTAGTTTTCTTCTGCTTCACAAAAATATTTCAAAGAAGTGATTGCCTGCTCGCTTTTTTGGATTTCATCCATAAATATCGCTGTCTCAGGAGTCATTTTTTTGTTTTTCAGGATGCTGATTCTTTTCAGAATCTCTTCCGGATTCATTGTGCCGTCAAAAACAGACGCAAGCAATGGTTCCTGTTCAAAGTTTAGGTATACATAGTCTTGGTAATTCTCCCTGCAAAAATGATCGATCAACCAGGTCTTTCCCACTTGCCTTGCGCCTGTTATTAATAAGGGCTCTTTTGTCCCCTGTCTTTCCCATGATTGAAGTTCTGCCATAAATTTACGATACAGATCCATATATACCTGCTTTCCATCTTCCTGATTTATTTTATCTGAATTATACAGAGCTCAATTGAAAAATTAAATTCTAGTTGATAGTTAACATTGCCAGAAGTTAGTCTTACAAACGGTTAACCGGAAGTCAGTCTTGCAGGAGACTGACTTCCTTCTTTATACTCTGCCATGTGGTGCTCCGGAGACGGCTTA
>JAFWLF010000103.1:0-3930 GCA_017511185.1 Lachnospiraceae bacterium
AAAACAGGATCGTTTATCTGTCCTCGTGGGCGGATGATGTATCCGGCAGTTTTCTGTATATGTATGATCTGGATACCGGCAAATATAAAGGGAAGCTTCCGATGGATCCCGCACCGGGATCGATCCAGGGCGTGGCATATCACGATGGAAAACTATATGTCACCTGTGATGATGGAGAAGCAGATGACGATGAACCTGACAATCTGTACCGCCTTGATATAGCAAAAGACTTTTCCTCGGCAGCGGTCGTGAAAGAACGATCCTTCACTGATGTCAAAGAGCAGGGGGAAGCAGAAGGATTATGCTTTGACGAAAATACCGGACAGTTTCTGATCTTGTATAACCGAGGTGCCGTCATTGAAGGCGGAAGAATAGCCGGATTCCGTAAAGGATACACAGAAGAGATCCACGAGGTCTTTGTCTATGATATAAAGTGAGTGTGTACCGACATTTTTCGAGTAATAAAAAGAGGGGAGAGCAGCTCCCCTCTTTTTTTATGATTTCAGTTGTTATTATTTCTTGTAGAATTCGTGGCTGACTTCATCCATCACTCTGTTAACGGTTGCTTTCTTCCACTGCATAAACTCATCGGTCGGATCTGGAATGATGAAGTGTACCTGGAAAGCAAATCCGCCGCCCGGAGCATACTTATTGGCGACATCCCAAACGATCTCACGGATCTCATCTTCTGTGATACCCGGTTTTTCAAAGGTCTGGGAAGAGTTGATGCAGCCGGTCAGGACCAGTCGGTTGCCAAACTGTTTTTTCAGCGCCATCAGGTCGTTGCAGTTCTGTGCCGGGTTCCAGCCGGTAACGCCGACGACATCTACCATATCTGGAATGAAGATCTCACATTTGCCGCAGTTATGAAGTGTTACCGGGATATTTCTTTCTTTTGCGAAGTCTGTCAGTCTGCAGTAACGCGGGACAAAGAATTCTCTCATCATATCCAGCGATACAAATGGGTTATTCCATGCTGCGGTATCATCACCGATCCCAAAAATATCCGGCTGATAATAGTCGATGGAGTTTTTGGTAACTTCCACAGCGAAATCGCAGAGATAATCAAAAAGTGCATTGCACTCTTCCGGTTCTTCAAATAAAGCGCAGAGACCTTCTGTAAATCCCATGAATGCCATCAGGTTCTGGAAGAATCCGCCTCCGCCCATATAACAGACAGCCTGATTTTCACGGTCGATATATTTAGCAGCTCTTTCCAGATCTTTCTTTGCCATCTGCTCCCAGTCGACACCGGAGATGTCCGGAGCCTTAATGACATCGTGCCATTTGGTGACATCATCAAGCAAAAAGTCCCAGGTTTTCGGGATCCTGCCGCCTGCTGCTTCTGCACTTGTGATCAGCTCGACACCCCAGATATCCCACATTCTTCCGTCCGCGTCTACTCTCGGCATCAGGATGGATGGTCCTGTGCTGGCGGAAGGTCCTTTAATGGTAGGATCCAGAGATTCATGCGGGATCCATTCCGGCTGTTCGCCGCGCAGACACATCAAATAATTTTCTTTTTCTGTTAACTTTGCCATAAATATAATCCTCCTCCTAAAACAAAAACTCTAGCATCATTATAATATTAGTAAAAGAGAATGAAAAGAGGGGAGAATGATCTCCCCTCTTTGGAATATGTTTTTTGGTTTTTACTGTTTGTAGAATACGGCTGATACTTCATCCATGACTCTGTTGACAGTTGCTTTCTTCCACTGTACAAACTGATCCGTCGGGTCAGGAATGATGAAGTGTACCTGGAAAGCAAATCCGCCGCCCGGAGCGTATCTGTTTGCAACATCCCAGACGATCTCGCGGATCTCATCTTCTGTGATGCCTGGTTTTTCAAATGTCTGGGAAGAGTTGATGCAGCCGGTCAGGACTAAGCGGTTGCCAAACTGTTTTTTGATCGCATCAAGGTCGTTGCAGTTCTGTGCAGGGTTCCAGCCGTTGATGCCGACTTTTTCCACCATGTCTTCCATAAAGATGCCGCATTTGCCGCAGTTGTGGAATGTGATCGGAATATTCCTGTCTTTCGCAAACTGAGAGATCCTCATGTAACGAGGAATAAAGAACTGCTGCATCATGTCGAGAGATACGAAAGGATTGTTCCATGCAGCAGTATCATCGCCCATTCCAAGAATGTCCGGCTCATAATAGTCAATGGAATTTTTGATCACTTCAACCTGAAAGTCACAGATGTAATCGAAAAGTGCTTCGCATTCTTCCGGTTCTTCAAATAAAGCGCAGAGACCTTCGGTAAATCCCATGAAAGCCATTAAGTTTTGGAAAAATCCACTGCTTGCTCCGTATGTCACGGCCTGATTTTCACGGTCAATAAATTTAGCGGCTTTTTCCAGGTCATGTTTTGCCATCTGCTCCCAGTCGACACCAGTCAGATCCGGAGCTTTGATCACGTCACGCCATTTGGTGACATCGTCCAGCAGGAAGTCCCATGTCTTTGGGATCATACCGCCGGCTGCTTCTTTACTGGTGATCAGCTCGACCCCCCAGATGTCCCACATTCTGCCCTCATCATCGATCTTTCTCTGAATGATGGATGGTCCAACACCAGCAGATGGGCCAGGAATTGCCGGATCCATGGAAACGTGCGGGATCCACTCCGGCTGCTCACCGCGCAGACACATTAAATAATTTTCTTTCTCTGTTAAGTGTGCCATAAATTATCCCTCCTCTAATGCATACAAAACTATCAAAATAATGTTAGCACACTAAATTGTTAAAGTAAACTTCGTACATCGTATAAATATGGTACAATGAAACAACAGATTTTAACTACTATAGGAGTACTTCAAAATGGGAAATCCGCTGGCAACTGAGAAAATAGGAAAACTGATGGCAAGGTTCTGCATACCCGCCGTGATCGGCATGGTAGTCAGCGCCCTGTACAATTTTGTCGATCAGATCTTTATCGGACATGGCGTAGGTATTTTTGGAAACGCTGCAACCAATGTCGAGTTCCCGATCAATACGGTTGCGATGGCCATGTCTTTGCTGGTTGGTATCGGAACAGCAACTTTCTATAATCTCAGCGCCGGAAAAGGAGAAAAAGAAAAAGGCGTCCGTGCTATTGGCAACGGCATGTCGGTCGTAGTGATCATCGGCCTTATTATCATGGCAGCAGTGCTGATCTTCTTAAAACCGCTGCTGATCGCACTGGGATCAACAGAAGAGATCCTTCCGTATGCCGTGGATTATACCTGGATCGTTGCACTGGGTATTCCGGCCTATATGCTTGGATTTGCCGGGTCCCACTTTATCCGTTCTGACGGAGCCCCTACATTTTCCATGTGGGCGAATATTTCCGGAGCCATCCTGAATTTGATCCTGGACCCAATCTTTATCTTTGTATTTCACTGGGGAATGAAGGGAGCAGCAATTGCCACGGTGATCGGGCAGTTCTTATCGGCGGTTTTAGTCATCTTCTACTTCTCCCGTAAGTCAAATATGAAGATCAAAAAGAGTTATCTGATCCCGGATATCAAACTGACGCTTCGGACCATGGGACTTGGTGTTCCGGCCAGCATTCATAATGTTGCCATCGCGGTTACACAGATCGTGATCAACAATGTGATCCGTAAGTACGGCATTTCATCGATATACGGCGTAGAGATACCGTTGGCTGTTGTTGGTATCACACAGAAGATCCTGCAGATCTATACCTCTATTTATATCGGTATCCATCAGGGATGTCTGCCAATCTATGGTTTTAATTATGGGTCAAAGAACTATGAGCGTGTCATGAAGGCCTACAATCTGGGCATTGCCGTTGTGATCATCATTGGTATCATCTTTACTGCCGCATTCGAGATCTTTCCGAAACAGATCCTTTCGCTTTTTGGGACAGGAAGCGACCTGTATTATGCCTATGCCGTCCGTTTCTTCCGTATCTATATGAGCATGACGATC
>JAFWLF010000104.1:0-138243 GCA_017511185.1 Lachnospiraceae bacterium
ATGATCGATCTGCGGCAGTTTATGTTTGATAATCTTTACTTTAATTCTTCCTGTAAGACGGAAGAATACAAAGCAGAGGGCATGGTCATTACTTTATATGATTATTATCTGGATCATCAGGAAAAACTGCCGGATGATATCAAAGCTCTGATCAGAGATAAAAATACGAAGCCGGAAAGAGCTGTCTGTGATTACATTTCCGGCATGACAGATTATTATTGTACAGCTGTTTTTACAGAATTGTTTATTCCGGAATTTTGGGGGAAGTAAGTGTTTTATCCGCAGGAGGTCGTTGACCAGGTTATTGAATCGAATAATATTGTGGACGTGATCGGATCCTACGTGAAGCTTACCAAGAAAGGCTCCACTTATTTTGGGCTGTGTCCGTTTCACAATGAAAAGACGCCTTCTTTTTCTGTGACAGATAATGGCAATAAGCAGATGTATTACTGCTTTGGCTGTCATAAGGGGGGAACGGTCCTTACATTTATTATGCAGTATGAGAATGTTTCTTATACGGATGCTTTAAAAACACTTGCGGACCGGGCAGGCATTGCGCTCCCAAAGCCGGACTATTCCAAAGAACAGGAAGCTTTATCCAGAAAGAAAGATGCGATCCTGGAGGTGAATAAGGAAGCTGCTAAGTATTTCTATCATCTTCTGAAAAGTGAACGCGGGAAAAATGCACTGAAGTATTTGACTGACCGCGGATTATCGGATGAAACGATCCGCAGCTTTGGGTTAGGTTATTCTGATAAATATCGGGATGATCTGTACCAATATATGAAGACTAAAGGATTCACAGATGATATTCTGAAAGAGAGCGGACTTTTCTCTATTAAGGAAACTGATACACATGATTATTTTTGGAATCGTGTCATGTTTCCAATTATGGATGTACGCAGTAAGGTGATAGCTTTTGGCGGCCGCGTGATGGGTGAAGGGGAACCAAAGTATCTGAATTCTCCTGAAACAATTTGTTTTAACAAACGACGGACGCTCTACGGACTGCATGCAGCAAAAAAACATAAAGGGAAAGAACTGATTTTGTGTGAAGGGTATATGGATGTGATCTCTCTTCATCAGGCTGGTTTTACCAATGCCGTTGCATCGTTAGGAACGGCTTTAACAGAAGGGCATGCGGATATTCTGAAACGGTATACCGGGAATGTAGTTATATCTTATGATTCGGATACAGCAGGCAGGGATGCTGCACTGCGGGCAATTCCTAAACTTCGAGAAGCAGGTCTTTCTGTAAAAGTGCTGGACCTTTCCCCTTATAAAGATCCAGATGAACTGATCAAAGCAGAAGGAACTGATTTTTTCAAAGAACGCTTGAAAAATGCAAAAAATAGTTTAATATTTGAAATATATTGCTTGCAGGATCAATTTGATCTGAATGATCCTGATGAAAAAACGAAATTCTTTAACGAAACTGCGAAAAGATTGAGCTATATCGAAGACCGCCTGGAACAGGAAAACTATATTCAGGCTGTATCAAAAGAATTTCTGATTGAGTATTCTATGCTGAAAGAAAAGACAAAAAAACTTTCTTTGAGCAATGATAATAGACAAGGGTTTACAACCACCCCAATCATTATTAAGAAAAAAGACGAGACAAAAACAGCTCTGGCTCAATGCCAGAAAATGGTTTTGTCATTTTTGGCTGAAGAACCGTCATTTTATGACAACGTATCTGATGTAATAGATGAAAGCGATTTCTGTCTTCCGCCATATGACAAGACCGCACAGTTATTGTTTTCGCAGTTGAAAGCCGGGAAGGTAAATCCTAACAGTATTATCAATGCATTTGAGGAAAGTGATGTCCAGGAAGAAGTTGCGGATATTTTTCATGACTCGTTTTTGAAAGATATTTCTGAAAGCGATCTTCAAAAAACGATCAATGATTGTATCATTCGTATTCGGAAAAACAGTATAGAAACTCAGCTTGATGGTGTGCAGGATGTCTCCCGCATTGTCGAGTTGAAAAAAGAGCAAGAAAGACTGCAAAAATTTAATATTTTCGGGAGGAAAAGTTAATGGCAGCAAAAAAGGAAACAAAAGAGACAAAGAAAGCTGTAGCTAAGGCTCCAGCTAAGAAGGCAACAGCAGCAAAGGCAGCTCCGGCTAAGAAAGCAACAGCAGCAAAGGCAGCTCCAGCTAAGAAAGCAACAGCAGCAAAGGCAGCTCCGGCTAAGAAGGCTACAGCAGCAAAGGCAGCTCCGGCTAAGAAAGCTACAGCAGCAAAGGCAGCTCCAGCTAAGAAAGCAGCTCCGGCTAAGAAGGCTACAGCAGCAAAAGCAGCTCCAGCTAAGAAGGCTACAGCAGCAAAAGCAGCTCCAGCTAAGAAGGCAGCTCCGGCTAAGAAGGCTACAGTAGCAAAAGCAGCTACGGCTAAGAAAGCAGCTCCGGCTAAGAAGGCAGCTCCGGCTAAGAAGGCTACAGCAGCAAAAGCAGCTCCGGCTAAGAAAGCTACAGCAGCAAAAGCTCCGGCTAAAAAAGCTCCAGCTAAGAAAGCAGCTCCAGCTAAAAAAAGTCCCAGCAAAAAGTAAGTCTGAAAAAAATGAAGTAATCGTTGAGTTTTCCGAAGGTAGTGATCTTCTGGTAAAACCCGACGGAGACGGTGAATTGGAGACCACGCTGATCGATCCGAACTTTGAGGAGCATCTTGCAAAGCTTGTAAAATCAGCACAGAAGAAAAAGAACTTTATTGAGTATTCTGAGATCTCAAAATTCTTTCCTGGCGTTGATCTGAACAAAGAGTATATGGATAGTATCGTCGAGTATCTTGAGGGCAAAAGTATCGATGTCTTACGGACAGATATTAATGACGAAGATGTGATACTTGATATGGGAGACGATATTGAAATAGACGAATTGGAAGATGAAGTGACGGAAGCTGATCTGGATATGTCGGATCTGGAAAACAATGTTAACATTGAAGACCATGTTCGTATGTATTTGAAAGAAATCGGCAAAGTCCCGCTGCTGACGTCAGACGAAGAAGTGGCTTTAGCCAAAAAAATGGAAAAAGGCGACCAGGCTGCAAAAGCAAAACTTGCAGAAGCAAACCTTCGTTTAGTGGTAAGTATTGCAAAACGTTATGTCGGTCGTGGAATGCAGCTCCTTGATTTGATTCAGGAAGGCAATCTGGGATTAATGAAAGCAGTCGAAAAATTTGACTACAAAAAAGGGTACAAGTTTTCGACTTATGCCACCTGGTGGATCAGGCAGGCAATCACCAGAGCTATCGCTGATCAGGCGAGGACAATTCGTATTCCGGTCCATATGGTTGAAACCATCAATAAACTGCTCCGGGTTTCCAGACAATTACTTCAGGAATACGGCAGAGAGCCAACCAATGAAGAAATCGCTGAGAAAATGGATATTCCTGTGGCTCGTGTCAGAGAAATATTAAAAATCTCTCAGGATCCGGTTTCTTTAGAAACACCAATTGGTGAGGAAGAGGATTCTCATTTGGGTGATTTCATCAAAGATGAGAACATAACCGCTCCGGCGGATGCTGCCGCATTTGTCTTATTGAAAGAACAACTTAATGATGTTTTATATACACTAACAGATCGAGAACAGGAAGTATTAAAATTAAGATTCGGCCTGGAGGATGGAAGATCCAGAACATTGGAAGAAGTTGGAAAAGAATTCAATGTGACCAGAGAGCGTATCAGGCAGATTGAAGCGAAAGCACTTAGAAAACTTCGTCATCCTAGCAGAAGCCGGAAATTAAAAGACTTTCTTGATTAATGAGTATTTCAAAAAGACTTGAAACAATTGCAGATTTAGTTACGCCCGGTTATCGGGCAAGCGATATAGGCACAGACCATGGGTATGTGCCTATATATTTGCTGCGGAATCATATTTGTGATCATGTGATTGCGGCAGATATCAGCAAAGGCTCGTTAGAAAAAGCTTTGCTTAATGTAAAGCGCGCCGGATTGACAGAGTTTATTGAATGCCGTTTATCAGATGGGTTATCAGAAATCCATCCAGGAGAAGTAGATAGCATTGTTATCTCCGGAATGGGAGGTATTCTGATGGACCGTATATTGAGAAATGGTATAGAGGTAGTAAAGAAAGCAAAAGAATTGATCCTTTCACCACATCGCAATCCGGAACTGATCACAGATTTTGCAGAAGAATTTGGATTTGCAATTGTATTTCATGAAGTATTGCTGGACAAAAAGAAGTACTATCATATCTTCAAAATAACGATTAATGAATAGAAAGAAGCATTTGCTTTTTTCGAAAGAACAAGATAGAATAACAAACCAGTTGACTGAATGATCGCGCCAATAACAGGTGAGGAAAGTCCGGGCTTCACAGGGCAGGATGCCAGATAACGTCTGGCGGGAGAAATCCCAGGACCAGTGCAACAGAAATATACCGCCGTAAGGTAAGGGTGAAATGGCAGTGTAAGAGACTACCGCCTTGCTGGTAACAGGAAGGGCACATGTAAACTCCATCCGAAGCAAGACCAAGCAGAAAGCGTGAACAGGTGGCCCGCTGAGCTTTCAGGTAGGTCGCAAAGATTTTACTGGTGACAGTAAAACAAGATAGATGATCATTCAAGACAGAACCCGGCTTACAGGTCAGCTGAAAAAAAGGAATCCTTTCGGATTCCTTTTTTATTATTTAGTATTCGGTTCTGGAAAGAAATTTATCGTTCCATTCTCTTTTTTGCTGCCTCTTCCAGCTGCGAAATTCAGCCATATTCATACTTGCAAGAAGGGATTTTAACATTTCATATTCAGCTTCAAGATCCCGTTTTTCATCTTCTAATTGCTTAATACGGTTCCTATAATCGTCAATGGTCCATCTGTCATCAATCATATCACGCCGAATGTCAACGACAGAAACAGGATGTTCCGAAACAACATTAACAGTGTTGGAATAATAAGATGTTTTATTTGAAACACGAGGAGTATGAGGCTTTTTGGTACTTAAAATTCTACGAGCTTCGTCATCTAAAAACCTGGTTTTACCAATATTTTTTATATGACCTTCTAATTCGGATTGCTTTTTATTGACTTGCTGACGAACTGCTTCGTATGAAATTCCAAGTTCATTTGCGTAATCTTTAAGGGAAATCCAATCAGAAACATACTCAGTCACAAGTGCTGGTTCATTGTCTGTATTTTCGTTGTCATTAGAAGCCAAATTGGTCAAAACCTCTTCAGGAGAATTCATATTAAGTTGATTTTGAGCAGAATCAGTATGCAATTTGGTATTTTGAACGTCCATTTGGAACCTCCCATATATTTTATGTTTAAAATAGTATAACGAACTATATTTAAAGTCAAGAATAAAACAAGAAACACAAGCAAAAAAAGCAAAAGAAAAAATAATAAAAGAAACCAAAGAGAAAGAAAAGTATAATTTTAAGAGTAAAAATTAAAAAGAGAAGAATAGAATGACGAAAGAAAGCAAATTAAAATAAAAGAATAAAATAATAAAAACAAGATTAATAAAATATACTTGTGTATTTGTGTAGATACTTGTGCAGGAAAATAGAGGATCATAAATTGAAAGTCAGGAAAGAGGATCAAGAAGGATAAGACAATAAATAATAAAAAACATTCAAATTTTAAAAGAGAAATAATTAACGATAAATAAATAACAAAATTAACAAAAAATATGTAAAAATATAGCAAAAATAGACAAAAAATGAAGAAAAAAGAATGAATATATATACAAAGATCTGTATAAAATTGAGAATGGAGTAAATAATGATTTGAAATAGAAGCAGCTGAAACATATTTCTAAATAGAACAAAGAAAAAGAGTAGATTTAATTCCGGATCCTGGCCAAAAAAGAATGATAGTAAAACTGATAATAATAAAGTGATAATAATAATATTTATAAAATTATTCAAAAAAAGACATTAAAAACACTTCATTTTGACGTATTATGAATAAATTAAAGAGGAAAAGATAATTAATAATAGAAATATTTATTTCAGTTAAAAGAAAATAAAACTTCATAATTTATATAAAAATACTATAATATGCTACGTTTTTAGCGTTCTGAAAGAGTTATCGTGGGATTTTTTGCGTAAAATGAAGTGAAGTAGAGGATATTAAATGATAGCAATCCAATAAGATTGAGTATAAAAAATGATAGATCTGGCATAGGGTATTTCCTGGAAAAATGCTGCAACAGTAATTGACGGTTGATTTGGAAAAAATACTCAGGTTTCAATACTGTTATAAGTACTACTTAATACTGAAGTGAAAAAACTCTTAAAAATTAATATTTTTATAAAAAAGAGAGTAAGGGATGAGCAAATGTAACAAATTGAAACCCTTCTATTGTGCATATTTAATAAGTTTATACTAATTTTATTCGTATCCAGGACAATTGACCTTTTTAATCATTTTTATCATTGGATTCCTTTATAGAAAAGAAGCTGCGTTATGTTTGTATTAATGACATAAAATTGAATTTATTATCGACTGATCCGGATCGTAACATACGTAAAGTTATAATTAATTTCTAGCAATCATTATTTATTCGTCTTTTTTTTAACAAATGGATTCTGCGATGCGATTATTAATTTACTTTTCTATACTAGAGTATTCAATAATCATTCTTAATTCAAGTATTCTATTCTAACAGATGATTATCGTTTGACAGTGTCAGATCGAATGATCTTTCTGGTTAACAGAGTGGTAAATGGATTAAATACTTATATCAACAGATCAATTTGTATCTTACTTCACTTTATTTTTTACTTCATCATTATTAATTTTTCCTTAATTTATTGGCTTTATATTATTGACTTTTCGTCGCATTTCGATTAAAATCTTCTTATTATAGTAATATGTTGTTTATAGACCAGCATTATTATTTAACTATGTTTTTATAAAGCGAAACCAGGAGGCAGCAAATGGCTGATAAAAAACAGGGAAACAAAACTTTAAATGATTTCGTCAATATATTTGGCGTTAAAGAAAATAAACAAGTTGAGATCTTCTTGTATATTTTGAACCATTGTGATCCGGAAACCAACATTTTTATCGGTACTTATAAGAAAATCGCTAAAGATGTGAAGTGTAGTGAAACCACAATTGCTAAAATTATGAAAAAATTACAGCAATGTGATTTAATTCACAAAATTCAAAATGGTGTCTGGGAGATCAAAGAAGACTTCCTGGATGAAAATGGGAACTTAGGATCATTATTAGGAATTGCCGGAAGCTCTTTTTCTGGTCTTACACAAGATTTAACATCCCAATCCATTAATTCACAAGTCAATGAAGATACACAAGTAAACAAAGAACTTGTGAATGGTCAGGATTTTGAAATTGAAATTTTAAATCCAAAGTCTGATGAAACAATTACACAATTTTCTCCACAAGATTCATATTACAAAGTTGATATGGATAACCCAATTGTTGAAATTGATGGAGATGAGATGACCAGAATCATTTGGGAACTGGTTAAAAGAGAACTAATTCATCCTTTTGTGAATTTAAATACAGTTTATTTTGATTTAGGTATTGAAAATCGTGATTTTACGGATGATCAAGTTACAATTGATGCAGCTGATGCAATCAAAACATATAAAGTTGGCGTTAAGTGTGCCACTATTACACCAAATGATTTCCGTATGCAGGAGTATCATTTGCACCGTTTATATAAAAGCCCTAATGGAACGATTCGCTCCAGACTTGATGGAACGGTTTTCCGCTGTCCAATTTTAGTTAACTGCATCACCCCTTGTGTACGCAATTGGACCGGGCCTATTACGATTGCCAGACATGCATACGGCGATTTATACAGCGCCACAGAATCAAGCATTCAATCTGCTGGTAAGGCAGAATTCCTTTTTGAAGATCAAAGCAGAAACTATGACAGAAAAACTATTTTTACATTTACCGGTCCAGGTATTGTGCAGTGCCAGTACAATACTAAGGAATCAATAGAAAAGTTTGCCAGAAGCTGTTTTAACTATGCGTTAGATACAAAACAGGATCTTTGGTTTTCTGCAAAAGATACAATTTCAAAAATCTATGATCAATTATTCAAGGAAACCTTTGAAACAATTTTCAATCAGGAATATAAAACGCAGTTTGAAGAAGCTGGCATTTCTTATTTCTATACTTTAATTGACGATGCCGTTGCTCGCGTAATGCGGAGTGAAGGCGGTTTTATCTGGGCTTTAAAAAACTATGACGGTGATGTCATGAGCGATATGGTTGCTTCTGCTTTTGGAGCACTTGCAATGATGACATCAGTTCTGGTTTCTCCTGATGGATGCTATGAATATGAAGCAGCACACGGAACAGTACAAAGGCATTTTTACAAATACCAAAAGGGAGAAGAAACCTCTACGAATTCTGTTGCAACTATTTTCGCCTGGGCAGGAGCTTTGAAGAAGAGGGGACAATTGGATAATAATCAGAGTTTAATTGATTTTGGAGATCGCCTCATGTGGGCAACGAAGAAGACAATTGAATCCGGAAAAATGACAAAGGATCTTGCAAACATCACAACATTTCCTGAGCCAACTGTTCTTAACACTGAGGAATTTATCCTTGCTATTAAGGATAATATGGGAACTGCTGTGGAACCTGCTTTTAAAGGACATGGCAAGCAAACGATCAAGAACTATTCCATGAAAGCTCAAACGGAGCTGATGCAGGAACCGGTTTCTTTCTCTTATTACAATGATTTCTTTGACACAAAATATCTCAGTGAAAAGATAGAAATAGTTCAGCAGGCAGCCGCTCTTTTGACGGATGATATGATTGATGATTTTGCAAGCAGTATGGATATTGATGTGCCTCATGAAGGAACTACAAAACAACGCTGCGATTATTTATTGGCACAGATGTACTCAAAGGCAAAATTTACTGATGTGATCGTCAATTGAAAAAAAGAAAGATAAAAAGATGTGGAGCCTTCCTGAACCGGAAGGCTCTTTTTCTATAAATCCTTTTGTTGATTCTACTATATGAAACGTGGTAAAATCTTCCAAGTATGTGAACGGCTTTTTGTAATGAAACAAAGGACAGTCAAATACGTAAAACGGAATATTATTATTCTTGTTATGCTGTGCTTTGCCTGCATGATTTCTTTGTGTGCTTGTCAGACACAGTATACAGAAAAATGTACTCTGCAGGTTTATGCAGATAGTGCAATGGATAAGAAGCTGCCTCTGGTTGGAGACAAGTTTCTGGTTATGGATGGAAAAGGGTATGATATCCAATATCTGTTTGATACACCAGAAAATTTGTTGGACAAAATCAGAACCGGGGAAAATTGCGATTTACTGCTTACATCGTCCAAAACGCTTTTGCAGCTCTTGGAAGAAGATGATGCAGTTGCAGATGGCTACACAATTGAATTGCTGAAGAGTCCGCTGGCTATGATCACATCTGGCGATCATCCTGCTTTACCACTGGCTTCAGAGAATCTCTTTTATCAAACAGAAGATACTGCTGAAGAGATGGAAGGATACAGCCGATATACGGATGTTTTAGGTGAACTGACAGCAGAAGAAGACTGGCAGGATGAATGGAATGAACGATATGCAGATCTATGGATTTCTGACAAAATTCCGACTATCGGTATCCTTTCCCCGGAACAAATAGAAGGCCAATGTGCAAGAGACATCCTGAATCATGATGGACAGATATTTGACTTGCTTTATCCAATTGGTAAGATACTTTTTTTTGATTCCAAAGAAGATCTGTTGGATGCCATTCGTAATAGTACTGTGCAGATAGGTTTTTGTGCATTCACAAATACCTTTGATGAAAAAAATATTCAAACACTAAAAGTGTATGATGCTTCCGAACCGACAGTTTCCATTTATGTTTCTTTGCTTAATGATTCTGAAAATCGGAAGGAAGCCAAAATGTTACTGCAGTTTTTGCAGGGGAACCATGCAAAAAGGTTTTTTGAAGATTTCGGTTATTACTATATGAGGTGAAAGTATGTATCAGGCAGCTGTTTTAACAATCAGTGATAAAGGCAGTCAGGGATTAAGAGAAGATAAATCCGGACCTGCAGTTAGTCAATTTCTGCAGGAGAATGGATATGAGGTGGTTTATACAACAATCATTCCGGACGAGAAAGAAGAAATCATGATGAAATTCCGAGAACTTGCCGGACAGGATATTGCTTTGATCGTTTCTACTGGTGGAACAGGTTTTTCAAAAAGAGATGTAACACCAGAAGCTCTGCAGGCAGTCTGCCAGCGTATGATCCCAGGTTTTGGCGAGGCTATGCGCTACGCAAGCAGCCAGATCACAGACCGAGCATGGCTTTCCAGGGCATGTGCTGGTATCCTGGATAATAGCATCCTGATAGCTCTTCCGGGAAGTCCCAAAGCAGCAGTTGAGAATCTGGAAGCTGTTATCAAACCACTAAAACATGGACTGGAGATTCTTTTGGGAATCGACAGTGAATGTGCAGCATCGGAACACCATCACGAATAATACGAGGATAAAAACATGGAAGTATTATATAAAAGTACACGTGGAGACGGAACACTGATCACCAGTTCACAGGCTATTTTAAAAGGGCTTGCTGATGATGGAGGATTGTTTGTTCCAAATTATATTCCGAAACTTGAAACCTCTTTTGAAATACTTTCCCAGATGAGCTATCAGGAAGTTGCTTTTGAGGTTCTGCATTTGATGCTGACCGATTTTACAGATCAGGAGTTAAAACAGTGTATAGACAGTGCTTATGATTCTAAGTTTGACTGTCCTGAAATTGCACCAGTCCGGAAGGTTGGAAATGCCTATATGATGGAGCTTTTCCATGGTGCAACGATTGCATTTAAAGATATGGCCCTGTCTATTCTTCCGCATCTATTAACAACAGCTGCAAAGAAAAACCAGATAACGGAAGATATTGTTATTTTAACTGCAACTTCCGGAGATACCGGCAAAGCAGCTTTGGCTGGGTTTGCTGATGTCCCTCATACGCGCATTATCGTCTTTTATCCAAAGGGGGGAGTCAGCCATATTCAGGAACTGCAAATGATCACGCAGAAAGGCGCGAATACATTTGTTGCCGGAGTGCATGGTAATTTTGACGATGCACAGACTGGAGTGAAAAAGATGTTCAATGATGAGGCATTGAAAAAAGAGCTGAAAGAAAACGGATTTCTTTTTTCATCGGCTAATTCTATTAATATCGGGCGTCTGGTTCCGCAGATCGCTTATTATGTCTGGGCTTATTCCAGACTGGTCAAAGAGCAGGCTGTCAAAGCTGGAGAGGAGATCAATTTCGTAGTTCCTACTGGAAACTTCGGTAATATCCTTGCGGGCTATTATGCAAAACAGATGGGACTTCCAGTCCGGAAATTAATCTGTGCCTCTAATGACAATAAAGTCCTTTTCGATTTCTTCCAGAGCGGAAAATATGATCGGAAGAGGGAATTTATCCTTACTAGTTCGCCATCCATGGATATCCTGATTTCAAGCAATTTGGAGAGATTGATCTATCAGATCACGGGAGAAAAAGAAGATGAATGCAGAAAACTCATGAGTGAGTTATCTGAAAAAGGAGAGTATACGATCACGGAAGGCGAACAAAAACAGCTGGCTATCTTCAAAGGGGGATTTGCGACAGAAGCTGAAAATGCAGCATGTATTCGTGATACATTTGAAAAAACCGGCTATGTGACAGATACCCATACAGGAGTAGCAAACTGCGTTTACCAGAAATATGTGGCAGAAACAAATGATCAGACCCCAACGGTTATTGTTTCTACTGCCAGCCCATATAAGTTTTCACGAAGTGTTATGAATGCTATTCGGGGCACAGAGAGTGATCCGGATGATTTCGTTGTGATCAAAGAGCTGGAGGATCTTTCTGGTGTAGCCATCCCTCCTGCTGTAAAAGAGATCATGGATGCGCAGATCCTGCATGATCATGTTTGTGATATCGATCAGATGGAACATACCGTGAAACAATACTTAGGACTTAAATAAGGGGAAGCATAGATGACAAGAATAATTGATTGGATAGCGGTGACCTTTGCTTCGTGGAATCACGAACTGGTTATCTTTATCATATCCCTTTTTCCAATCCTGGAGCTGCGCGGAGGCCTGATCGCAGCAGCACTTCTTCAGGTTCCATACTGGAAAGCACTTATTATCTGTATGATCGGCAATATCATTCCGATCCCATTTATTCTTTTATTGATCGAAAAGATCTTTAAATGGATGAAGAAGTTTAAAACTTCAGGGCGTTTTGTTAACTGGCTGGAGACAAAGACGTTGAAAAAGAGAGATCGGATCGATCGGTGGGGATTCTGGGGCCTTGTTCTTTTTGTTGGCATTCCACTTCCTGGTACAGGAGGATGGACGGGAGCCCTTTTGGCATCTCTGCTGCGTATGCCGATCAAAAAATCGGCACCTGCAATTGGAATCGGTATTATTCTGGCTGCAGCAATTATGAGTTTTATTACTTACGGTATTCCATGGATCGTATCCGTGTTCTAAAGAAAACGTAAAGGGCATTAACAACAATGGTTTTTTCATCTTTTACATTTATAGCGTTTTTCCTGCCGATTACGATCATTCTGTATTTTATCCGAAAAGATAAAGTGTGGCGTAACTGCGTGCTGCTGGTCATGTCTCTTCTTTTCTATGCATGGGGAGAACCTAAATTTGTTTTGATGATGATCCTGTCGATCATTGTCAACTATATGGCAGGTCTGATGATGGCCCGCGCAGAGAGGAGAAAGCAAAAGGGCTTAAAGCTATTATTTATGATCCTGGGTGTCGGCATTAGCGTCGGCTTCCTTTTCTGGTTCAAATATTTTGCATTTCTGGGAAATACCTTTATAAATCTGTTCCATATTCCTGCAAAGGCAATTCCGGCACAGATCCTTCCAATTGGTATTTCTTTCTACACATTCCAGATCATTACTTACACAGTGGATGTGTATATGGGAAGGGTTCCGGTGCAGACAAGCATTCTGAAGCTGGCATTATATATTAGTTTCTTCCCACAGCTGATTGCCGGACCAATTGTTAACTACACCTATATTGAACCTTATCTGGACGAACGGATCGTCCGTATCGAAGACTTTTTTGCAGGACTGTTCCGGTTTATCATTGGCCTGTCTAAAAAGGTTCTGATAGCAAATCTGTGCGGTGAGATCTTATCTACCTTGACATTAGATAAAAACATCAGTGTCCTTGCTGCTTGGCTCGGAGCCATCAGCTATACCTTCCAGATTTACTTCGATTTTTCCGGTTATTCCGATATGGCAATCGGTATGGGGAAAATGTTTGGATTTAAATTTTTGGAGAACTTCAATTATCCATACATTTCCACAAGCATCACTGGTTTCTGGCGCAGATGGCATATCTCACTGAGTACATTCTTCCGGGATTATGTTTATATTCCACTAGGAGGCAATCGCTGTTCAACTGCTCGTCAGATCCTGAATATTTTTATCGTCTGGATGCTGACCGGATTCTGGCATGGCGCTTCCTGGAACTTTATTGTCTGGGGCCTGTATTATGGTGTGCTTCTGATCATAGAAAAACTGTTTTTGGGCAAGCTTTTGAAAAAGCTGCCTAAGATCGTTCAGTGGCTGTATACGATACTGATCGTCATCATCGGATGGGTATTTTTCTATCACGAATCACTAGCTGACGGCGCAAGACAAGTAGGAGCGATGTTCGGAATCGGTGCAGCCGGCGGAGCAGACGCCACCGCTGTTTACTGTCTGAAACAGTATTTCCTGCTGCTTTTGATAGCTGCTGCAGCTAGCGTCCCGTGGAAGAAAGTATTTGCAAAAATTACGAAAAAGAAAGAATTCCAGTTTCCAAAGAATACTTTCTTTACCATAGAACAATTTGTCGTTGCATCTGTTCTGCTGGTTTTGTGCATTTTATTCCTTGCAAGTTCCAGCTTTAATCCATTCCTGTATTTCAGGTTTTAAAAACACAAAATGAAAAAGACAAGAAAAAACAAGAAGAAAAAAACAATATATTACGTATTAGCAGGTATCTGGGTGGCTGCCTTCGTAGCATTGGGTATCTATTTTGCTTTCTTTACAAGCAAAAAAGGAACATTTGATTCTGACGAGAACCGTATGTTGGCTGACTCGCCGAGATTCACTCTTTCTAACATCTGGAGCGGACAATTCAGCACAGATACGGAGAGCTTTTTGAGCGATCATTCACCATCCCGAAAGAGAGCTATTTCTTTCTGTAATAACCTGCGGAATATGGTCAGTGCAGCGTCATATAAAGATTCCCTGGCAGTTATGGATAAAAAAGATACTGCTTTGTCTTCGGATGACCTTAGCGAAGTGGATCTTGACGAGATGGCAAAGAAACTGGAAGAAGAGGCCAAAAACAAAAGTGGATCCAAACGGGAAAAACCGCCTGCAAGCGCAGATGATTACCCAGATTCCCTGTATGTCAAATTGTTTGTGGATGACGACTGCATCTATTATTACGAGTATGACAAGACAAACGTACTGGCTGTAACCAGCGTTTTGAACCGGATCGCAGCATGCCTTCCGGAAGATGGAGAATTAGTGTATACGATGGTCCCGCAGGCTTATGTCGGCAACACTTATAATTCAGCTGAGAAAAAACAGGGATTTGTATCGGAACCAGAGCCTATGATCAATGCGCTCGGTGCAGCAAACGTGCAGACGGTGTCTACTGCGGAGATTCTGGGAGCTGCAATGGAACGTGGAGAATATGTCTATTTCCGGACAGATATGCACTGGTCAGTCCCTGGGACATATCTGGTCTATAAAGAAATGGCCAAACTGGCAGGGCAGGAACCGGCAGACTGGAACGATTTTAATATCGATGTGGAAGAACCATTCCTGGGAACACTTTACCGTGATTATCCGACGCAGTATATGCTGGATAATCCGGACCGTTTAGATCTTTTAAGCCCGAAATTCAATCTGGAATGGAGAAGGATCGATGGAGTAGATTCTTATCATTTGATTGATTTTCTGGATTATAACGCCTTGTCCAATGACCGTTATACGGTCTATCTGGGAGGACCGGCAGGGCCGTGGACGTATGCTGTCTGCGATAACAATATCGAACGGAATGCGCTTGTTATTTGTGACTCTTACGGCCTTGCATTTGTTCCGATGGTCACAGCAAATTACGGCCAGGTACATTATTATGATCCGCGTTATTATGATTATGATACGGTTGGATATACGGTCAAAGAGATGATCCAAAAATATAAGATCTCCGATGTTTACGTCGTGATCGGAGACCTTCATTCCTATGATAACGATTTTCTGCTGTATCAGGTCAGCAGCCAGCTTGGAGATTAATTGTTTCGGTAATAATTACGGAACAATTTGAAATACCTGGCGTTTTCATTGTCCGTCCAATTGTCCGGAATAGAATCATCTGCCATTAATTTTTCAAAATCCCAGGCACCATTCACTTTCCATGGTGTCAGGAATCCCGGATTGATGGCTCCTGTCGGGCAATTCATCGTGCAGTTCATACACATGGTACATTTTCCGTGGAACTTCGGAAGAAGTCTCACTTCGCCATTCACGTTTTTCTGTATCATCTGAATATTACCAGCAGGGCAGATCTTGGCACATTTCCCACAGGAAGTACAGAGAGCAGGCTTTGCTTTGATCAGAGGTCCGTTGACCCATGCGCCAAACCACTGGAGACGCAAAAGATAAGCCCAGAGGACCGTGACCGGATTAAATGACAGTTTTTCTTTGTCTCCCTCCGAAACTTCTTTCGCGAGAACATCTGCCATGTGATGTGTATGGATGTACATCTGCTTTGCCATGGCCTTTGGATAACGGAACATGATGTTGTAAGGCATGAGCATATGCATATCACTGGCAGCGTCAAACCCCTTTTTGCGCAGGATGCGGCAGAGTGAGAAACTGGACGCATTATTCGGACGGAACGGCTCTCCGGAGGTCTTGAAAATATAAGCCGGCATATGAGCATTCTCCGGCCGCAGCGCAGGAATCTGTTTTACAAAACGCAGGAAAAATTGCGGAGAGTTGAAAGCATGGATCGGATAGGCAAAAAAAGCCAGATCATAATCATTCGGATCGGGGATATTTTTCCTGTCATTAGTGATCTTATAAAGATCCAGATCAATGCTGTATGCTGATAAAGATTGTTTCAGCATTTCTCCTGCGGCAAACGTATTTCCGGTCCCGGAGAATATATAAGCAATCGCTTTTTTCTTGTTAAATGTGTCCATGGGCAGTCCGGATTATTTTCCTTTCCCAAATCCATTCGGATAGCATCTTTTCATCGTTTTCGCGATTGCTTCCTCCAAACCATCAGAACCATAGCCTAATAATTTGGAATTCTCTGCGATCACATCTTCCGGGATATAGATTTCATAACTCATAATATCGGTCATAAGCCTTCCAAGATCAAGGCCTGCTTCATTTCCATGCTTGGCTTCTGCTTTTGCAATAGAATTAGCACCCATGGCACAGATCTTGCCGCTCGGCTGAATGATAGGCTTGTGGATGCCAAGGCCTTTTTCAAATTCCTGGATCATCCAGCGGAACGTGTGATTATCCGTAGCAACTGGATATTTACCGGCGTGAATACCATGTTCCAGTGCACCGATTTCTGCTTCACCAACATGCTGAATGGCAATCATCGATGTTCCGCCTTTTGGGAAAAAGATGGCAGGGTAGTGGAAGAAACGCTCAATATAAACGTCTTTCCAGATAGGCATACGTTCCGGCATACTGCCAAAAATATAAGGGAGCTCTAAAACCATGACATCCATACCGCCGTTTGCAGCACCGCCACCGGATTCCTCGATCAGCTTAGCGGCCTGTTCCACACGGCTTCTAATATATGGATGATATTTTGCAAGACCTTTTTCGGGATATAAACGATCAAAATAAGCAAAATAAGAATTGTTAACGACACTTCTTTTTACACCGGCTCTTCGGGCTGCCCGGAAGACTTTAGAAGCATCCTCAACCAAATGTCCGTGGAAAAAGTCATAAGAAGGGGCTTTCGGGGTATAACGATCGTCTGGGCCTACGGAGTAGATAAACGCATCATAGCCTTCAAACACTGGTACAAGTTCGTCTTCTGTCATTTGAAACAGATCTCCATGTCCAACAGGTACTTCTTTTGGCCACCAGCCCTCCAGATTTACATCATCCAAGGCAAATGCGCCAACTTCATAACCACGGTCAAGCGCAACCTGTGTAGCGTAGTAACCGAGAAAACCGGTTCCGCCTACGATCATTATCTTCATTTTTCTGTTATCCTCCCTTTCAGTAACAATTCGATAGCTGTTTTAAAAATTTTTAATATTATAGCACTTTTATCGTCGTAATATTAATACATGAAACGTATTACTGTAATAAAAAATTAATCAAATATTAATGAATTTTTTTATTTACACATATATATGTAGCGATGTAAAATAATCCAGTTGAGAAAGTCTGTGGAAACAGACGATAAAAGGAGTATATACAATGGGTAAGTATTTTGGAACAGACGGCTTCAGAGGTAAGGCAGGAGAAGATTTAAGAAGTGAGCACGCATTTAAGATCGGACGTTATCTGGGCTGGTATTACGGCCAGAAGCATCCGGATGGGGAGCGCGCAAGAATTGTTATTGGAAAAGATACCAGAAGGTCATCTTATACTTTTGAAAATGCGTTAGCAGCGGGCATTACTGCCAGTGGTGCAGATGCTTATCTTCTGCATGTCACAACAACACCAAGCGTCAGCTTTATCACAAATGATGAAGGCTTTGACTGTGGTGTTATGGTATCCGCAAGCCATAATCCATATTATGACAATGGCATCAAGCTTTTGAATGGCGAAGGCGAGAAAATGGAAGATGAGGTCCAGGACGAGATCGAGCGTTACATGGACAGTGAGGAAGACTATATTCCATACGCAACGGAAGATAAAATCGGAAAAACAGAAGATCATTATTTCGGAAGAAACCGTTATATCGGATTCCTTGCTGGTCTGGCAATGAAATCATTTGAAAACTGCCGTGTCGGTCTTGACTGTGCAAACGGATCAGCCTGGATGATCGCCCGTGCCGTCTTTGATGCTCTTGGCGCTAAAAGCCAGGTCATCAATAACCAGCCTAACGGAACAAACGTGAATGATAACTGCGGTTCCACTCATATTGAAGGACTGCAGAAGTTCGTCGTCGACAATATGCTGGATGTCGGATTTGCCTTTGACGGCGATGCAGACCGCTGTCTGGCTGTTGATGAAAACGGTAATGTGGTCAACGGTGACAAGATCATCTATATCTGTGCAAAATACCTCAAAGAGCACAACCAGCTCCCTGAGAATAAAGTGGTCGTTACGATCATGTCCAATTTTGGTTTGTTTAAAGCATTGGATAAAGTAGGAATCGGCTATGAGAAAACCAAAGTCGGTGACCGCTATGTCTATGAAAACATGAAAGAAAACGGTTATGCGATCGGCGGTGAGCAGTCCGGCCATATCATCTTCCGCCAGCATGCACATACAGGTGACGGAATCCTGACTGCTATTATGCTGATGAATGTCATGATCAAGACACAACTTCCTCTTTCCATCCTGGCTCAGAACTGTGAGATGTATCCGCAGGTACTGAAAAATGTTGTCGTAGATGATAAAGAAGCAACGCTGCAGGATCCAAAGGTTCTGGAAGTTGTTGAAAAATGCGGAGAAACCTTAGGTGATACCGGAAGAGTTCTTCTTCGTGCCAGTGGAACAGAGCCTGTCCTTCGTGTCATGGCAGAAGCAGGAACAGATAAAGAAGCAGAAGAAAATGTTGATCTGATCATTGCAGCCATGGCACAGTCCGGCCATTTGGTTGAAGTCAGAAAGAAATAAAGAGGAGTTTTCAATGAATATTAAGATTACAGATCTGTATGATCTGGAACACAGTAAAGCAGCGGATTATCTGAAACAGTTTACCTATCCATGGGAAGCCCTTGCAGGCATTTCTGATTTTGTAAAGGAATTAGGTAAGACCCTTCCGGAAGATGAGTATGATCATCCGGCAGAAGATGTCTGGATCGCGAAGGATGTCCAGTTTTATATCCGTGAGACAAACTATATCAAAGGACCAGCCATTATTGGTCATGGAACAGAAATCAGACCAGGTGCTTTTATCCGCGGTTCTGTCCTGGTAGGTGATAACTGCGTGATCGGCAACTCCACGGAGCTGAAAAATGTCATTATTTTTGATAATGTGCAGGTTCCGCATTACAATTATGTCGGTGATTCCATTCTGGGATTCAAAGCTCATATGGGAGCAGGATCGATCACTTCGAACGTGAAAAGCGACAAGATCAATGTCGTGATCAATAACCAGGGAGAGAAGATCGAGACCGGAAGAAAGAAAATCGGTGCAATGCTGGGCGACCGTGTGGAAGTTGGCTGCAACAGTGTGCTGAATCCGGGAACGATCGTTGGAAGAGATACTAACATCTATCCGACATCCTGCGTCCGCGGATGCATTCCGGAAAATTCTATTTACAAAGAAAAAACAAGCATTGTGCTCAAAGCAAATGCTTAAGGGAGGTAAAACATGAAAGTTATTGTCGCAAAAGATTATGAAGCAGCAAGCAAGGCAGCCGCTGACATTATTGAAAAAATCGTCCGCGAAGAGCCGGAATGCACACTGGGTCTGGCAACAGGTTCCTCACCAGTAGGAATTTATCAGGAACTGGCCAGAAGATGTAAAGAAGAAGGTCTTGATTTCTCTAAGATCCATTCTGTGAACCTTGATGAATATGTTGGCCTGGAAGGCACTCATGACCAGAGCTACCGCTACTTCATGAATGATAATCTTTTTGATCATATCAACATTGATAAAGCAAATACATACGTTGCAAAAGGCGTTGGTGATGTTGCAGCAAACCTGAAGGAATTCAACGACATCCTGGACAAAACAGATATCCGTATCCAGGTGCTGGGAGTAGGTCCGGACGGTCATCTCGGATTCAACGAACCAGGCGAGACCTTATATGACGGTGCACATGAAGAAGTTCTTGATGATTCTACAATCGAAGCAAATAAACGTTTCTTCGCAAGCAAAGAAGATGTTCCGACACATGCTGTCACCATGGGTATGGGAAATATCATGCGTGCACAGGCACTTCTGATGATCATTTCCGGCAGCAAAGAAGAAGCTGCAACCAAGCTTTTGATTGAAGACAAGATCGATCCAAAATGCCCGGCAACCTTTATGCGGATGCATCGGGACGCAACAGTTGTATTAACACAGGAACTGGCAGATAAAATAGGATACAAAGCATGATCGACAACAGCAACTTTTTTGCGATCCTCTCCCGCATGAAATATGTAAACAGATGGGGACTGATGAGGAACGCGCGAATGGAGTCACTCTCCGATCACACGTTAGATGTGGTTTTTATTGCGCATGCATTAGTTGTGATCGCAAATACCTATTATGATGCTGCATTAGATGAAGGAAGGGTCGCTTTATTGGCGGCCTTTCATGATGCTCCGGAAATCATCACCGGGGATCTCCCCACGCCTGTCAAATACTTTGATCCGGAGATCAAAAAATCATATGACAGAGTAGAACAGTCTGCTAAGAAAAAGATGATAGCTCAGCTGCCGGAAGAGATGCAGCTGACCTATGACGGGATCATGAATGCAGAAGAATCAGAGGATGATATTCTGATAAAATATGTAAAAGCAGCAGATAAGCTGTCAGCGCTGATCAAATGCATTGAAGAAGAACGCAGCGGAAATCAGGATTTTGAAAAAGCAAAAGAAGCAACCATGAAAACCATTCAGGGGCTGAAAATGCCGGAAGTGGATTTCTTTCTGGATAATTTCCTCCCTGGATATTATATGACATTAGACGAACAGACAGATCAATCAAAAAAGTGACAATAAGTCAGGAGGATAATTATGGCTACAAAGCAAATGTACGCACGCAGCGAGATCGGCCCGGGGAAACAGGGCTTTTCCAAGACCCGTTCTATTATTGAGGCTGCTTTTTACGGCAATAATGTTGTAGAAGTGACAAGTTTGGAACAGGCATATGAAATGGCAAAAGCATCACCTGGTACCGTCGTGACCGATATGCCGGTATACAAAGGAGAGACCTTCGGTCTGCCTGCCGATGCAAAAGTGCTTCTGTTTAATGATGGTTCCGTTACAGGAAGATGCGCTGCAGCAAGACGGATCATCGGAGAACCGGGTGTTGATACAACCGATCTGGATAAAAAGCTGATGGATGCTGTTTATGATACCCGTTATTCCACCATGTATCATGCAACAGCCTATATTGGCCTGGATAAAGAATTCATGGTCAAAGCACATCTGCTGATCCCGGAAGGAGAAGAGAATATTCTTTATAACTGGCTGATCAACTTCCAGTATCTTTCCGAAGAATACAAAAAAATGTATGCTGAATCCCGTATGATCGAAGGAGAGTCTGATATTTATATCTTCTCTGATCCACAGTGGGAGCATGAAGAGCATCCGCTGGGGCTGACCTATTTTGATACGGATCACAACTGTGCAGCATTGCTTGGTATGCGGTATTTCGGAGAGCACAAGAAAGGTACGCTGACCATTGCTTGGGCCATAGCAAACCGCAATGGCTATGCTTCCTGCCACGGCGGACAGAAAAAGTATACGTTAAAAGATGGCAGCACCTATGTAGCATCTGTCTTTGGTCTGTCAGGTTCCGGAAAATCCACACTGACTCACGCAAAACATGGCGGCAAATACGATGTAACAGTTCTGCATGATGATGCATTTGTCATCAACTCTGATACCTGTTCTTCCATCGCATTAGAGCCTACATATTTTGATAAGACGGCTGATTATCCTGTAGATAGTGAAGATAATAAGTATTTGATCACCGCACAGAACTGTTCAGCTACCTTGGATGAAGATGGCAAAGTGGTATTGGTAACAGAAGACGTCAGAAACGGAAATGGCCGTGCGATCAAGTCCAGACTTTGGTCACCGAACCGTGTAGACAAGATCGATGAGCCGGTCAATGCTATTTTCTGGATCATGAAAGATCCAACCATTCCACCAGTCGTCAGATTAAAAGGTGCCTCTCTGGCAGCTGTTATGGGAGCAACCCTGGCAACCAAGAGAAGTTCTGCAGAAAGACTGGCTCCTGGTGTAGATCCAGATGCGCTGGTCGTAGAGCCTTATGCAAACCCATTCCGTACTTATCCGCTGGCAAATGATTACGTGAAATTTAAAAAGCTGGTGGAAGAGAAGAACGTAGATTGCTATATCATCAATACCGGTGATTTCTTCGGAAAAGACGTCACAAAACATGTCACACTGGGCATTCTGGAAGCTATCGTTGAGAAGAAAGCCGACTTTAAGCAGTGGGGCCCATTCGAAGATATCGAAATCTTTGAGCAGGAAGGCTATGTTCCGGATCTTTCCGATGAGAATTACGTTAAGGCTCTGAAAGCAAGAATGAATGACCGCCTTGATTTCGTCCAGTCAAGAAATACATTTAAGGATGGTTACGACAAATTGCCGGAAGATGCACTGGAAGCAATCCAGAAAGTGATAGATTGTCTGAAATAAATAAACAGCTTTAGTCCCCTGCCGGGTAATACCTGCAGGGGGTTTTTTTTGATTATTGTAAAATGATTTGGAATTGAATGATAAGCTCGTATCTGCTATGATAATAGTACCCAAACGTGTCGTTCTGATATTTTGAACCTACAATGATTAAAAGGGATTCCAATATTTTTTGGCAGATGACCAGCCTCCATCGAGTGGACTTCAGAAGTCAAAGTGCGGAGAACCCACCTGGCTGATGCTAGGAATCAAAATTCAGGACAGCGATTTGGGTTTTTTTCAGGATTTATCTGGAACGCTTTTTCTGATAGACCTGGGTCTCATTCATCAGACGTTTCAATTCTTCTTTTTCTTCTTTTTTCATCTTTTTCGTTTCGTATTTTTCCTGTTTTCGTTCAATGGAAGCTTCGTATTTCAATGCTTTTTTCCGCTGCCGTTTTGCAGAAACCGATTCCTGCCAGGATTTGAAATGGAAGTTGATCTCAGCACAGAAAAAGATGATATACATACCGAAGTATAAATACAGCATCAGAAGAATAAAAGTTGTCAGAGAACCATAGGTGTAAGAAAAATTAGGAAAATATTTCACGTATAATGAAATCAATTCTGAAAGCCCGACAAATGCACCGCTTGCCAGCATAGCACCTGGGAACATCTGGAAGAATTTGTTTTTCTTCGCCGGAAAGATCGAATACATTGTCATAAATAAGATCAATAAGACGAATAATGCGATAAGGACACGGCGCCTAAGGATAAACATGATCACTCGAAGGAAATGACCCATATAGGCAAACGTGTTCAAAAGATGATTATAAATGATCGATCCGAAGACCAACATGATCATAATGACGATGAAAGCGATCACAAGCACAAACGTATATAGGCAGGACAAAAGCCGCACACGCACCCAGTTTCTGTGATCTCTGATATTAAAACAGATATTGATGCCCCGGATCATGGACATAACGCCTTTTGAAGCAGACCAGATACCACCGAGAGCAGAAACAAGGATCAGGGTAGTGCCGGCTGTATTTGAAAAGACCTCTTCTGTGATCTGACGAATGATCGGGAAGATAGCATCCGGAAGAAGAAATTCGATCCGTGCGATCAAAAACTCTTCCGTTAAAGGTGTGTATTTAATGATTGTAGCAATGAGGATCAGAAACGGAAAAATAGATAAAATCATGAAGAAAGCGGAAGACGCGGAGTAGTTATAAATCCGGTCTTTTCCGATTTTCTGAAAAAAACTCTTCACATACAAATAACTTTTCGTGAGCATGGCAAAAATTATAGTAAATTTTCATAGTAAAAGCAACTGAATTGTGTTATAACCTACTATGAATGTTTATGTGTAAAAATATATTATATAGAGGGATTAAGACATGAAAGACAAATTAGCGAAAATCAGACTCGAGGCAATTGAGAAGATCAAAAACGCCAAGTCGATGGAGACTCTGAATGAACTGAAAGTCGCTTATCTCGGGAAAAAGGGACAAATGACAGAAGTTCTGAAGGGCATGAAAAATGTGGAAGCATCAGAGCGGCCTGTCATTGGACAGATGGTCAATGATACCCGTAACGAGATCGAAAGCTGTTTTGAAGAGATGCAAAACGCACTGGAGAGCGCACTTCTTGATGCAAAAGTTAAAGCAGAAACGATCGATGTCACGCTTCCGGGCAAAACAAAAGATCTGGGACATGAACATCCATGCAACCTGATCCTGAAAGAAGTTGAAGACATCTTTATCGGCATGGGCTATGAAGTTGTATCAGGTCCGGAAGTAGAGTATGACTATTACAACTTTGAAGCCTTGAATATTCCAGCAAATCATCCTGCTAAAGATGAGCAGGATACCTTCTATATTAACAATGACATCTTACTCCGTACGCAGACATCTTCTGTGCAGATCCATGAAATGGAAAAAGGTGTGCTGCCGATCCGTATGATCGCGCCTGGAAGAGTGTTCCGTGCGGATGAAGTAGATGCAACACATTCCCCTTGCTTCCATCAGATAGAAGGTCTGGTGGTGGATAAGGGAATCACATTTGCAGATCTGAAGGGAACATTAGATGAATTTGCAAAACGGTTTTTCGGTCCGGATACAAGAACCAAATTCCGTCCGCATCATTTCCCGTTTACCGAACCAAGCGCAGAAGTGGATGTTTCCTGCTTCAAATGCGGAGGGAAAGGCTGCAGGTTCTGTAAAGGCGAAGGCTGGATCGAGATCTTAGGCTGCGGCATGGTGCATCCGCACGTGCTTGAAATGGTCGGGATCGATCCAAACGAATATTCCGGCTTTGCCTTCGGAATGGGTCTGGAAAGACTGACCCTTCTGAAATGTGAAATTGACGACATGCGGTTACTTTATGAAAACGATTATCGTTTCCTGAAACAGTTCTAAAGAAAGGAGAGAAAGAATGAACGCATCATTATCTTGGATCAAAGCATATGTACCGGATCTGAAAGCGGATTATCAGGAATTTCGGGATGCCATGACGCTCTCCGGAACAAAAGTGGAGGGATTTACACAATTTGATAAAGATCTGGATAAGATCGTGATCGGACAGATCACTAAGATCGATCCTCACCCGGATGCAGATAAACTGGTTGTCTGCCAGGTGAATCTGGGAAATGAATCCGTACAGATCGTGACCGGTGCCTCTAATGTATTTGAAGGAGCAAGAGTTCCTGTCGTTATAGATGGAGGAAAAGTTGCAGGCGGCCATGATGGAAAAATGACAGAAGGCGGCATTAAGATCAAAGCCGGAAAATTAAGAGGAGTGGATTCCTTCGGTATGATGTGCTCCATCGAGGAGTTAGGATCCACCCGCGAAATGTATCCGGATGCTGCTGAAAACGGTATTTATATCCTTCCGGATGATGCTCCGGTCGGAGGCGATGCCATCGAATACCTTGGCCTTCATGATGCCAATTATGAATTTGAGATCACATCCAACCGTGTGGACTGCTACAGCGTGCTTGGAATTGCAAGAGAAGCGGCAGCTACATTCCGTCTTCCATTCCACGGTGTAGAACCGGTGATTCAGAAAACAGTGGATGACATTCATGATTATCTGCAGGTAGAAGTAGAGGATAAGGACCTTTGCCCGCGCTATACCTGTATGATGGTTAAAAATATCCGTCTGGCGCCATCACCAAAATGGCTGCAGAGACGACTGGCAAGCAACGGCATCCGTCCGATCAACAACGTAGTTGATATCACAAACTATGTCATGGAAGAATTCGGACAGCCGATGCATGCATTTGATTATGATACGATCCGCGGCAAGAAAATCGTCGTCAAACGTGCGAATGACGGAGATACTTTTGTTACACTGGATGGACAGGAAAGAAAGCTGGATAAAGATATTCTGATGATCAATGATGCTGTGGGACCAATTGGTATTGCCGGCATCATGGGCGGCGAAGAGTCCAAGATCACAGATGATGTTAAGACTCTGGTATTCGAAAGTGCATGCTTTGACGGCACCAATAACCGTCTTTCTGCAAAAAGACTTGGCATGCGTACGGATGCTTCCGGCAAATATGAGAAAGGCCTTGATCCGAATAATGCCTATCCGGCATTGCTTCGTGCCTGCCAGCTGATCGAAGAGCTGGATGCTGGCGATGTCATTGGCGGCGTGATCGATCTTTATCCGGAACCGGTGAAAGAAAAACAGATCGCATTTGAACCAGATCGGATCAATGCATATCTGGGCACAGATATCGATGAAGAAACCCAGCTGTCTTATTTCGGACCATTGGAGATCAAATATGATCCGGCAACCAGAATGCTGACCATTCCAACCTTCCGTCAGGATCTGCTGCGTGGTGCTGATATTGCAGAAGAAGTTGCCCGGTTTTACGGCTATGATAACATTCCATCCACACTGCCGGATTCAGAAGAGGCAAGCGGTCGTCTTGGCTACGAGTTTGTAGTGCAGGATAAGATCCGTCAGATCCTGATGGCCTACGGTTATTCAGAGGCAATGACATTCTCCTTTGAAAGCCCGAAGGTGTTTGATAAACTCCGTCTGGCCCAGGATGATCCAAAACGGAACACAGTAACGATCTCCAACCCACTGGGAGAAGACTACAGCATCATGCGTACTTCCCTGATGAATGGTCTTTTAACCAGTCTGGCAACCAACTTTAACCGCAGAAATAAATCAGCTTCCCTGTTCGAGCTCTCAAATATTTATCTGCCGAAAGCACTCCCATTGACAGAGCTTCCGGATGAACGTATGACATTGTCATTCGGCTTTTATGGCGGCGGCGATTTCTTCGACCTGAAAGGTACGATGGAAGATATTCTGAACAGACTTGGCCTGAAAATGCCGCGGGATTATGTAGCGGATAAAGATATCTCGTTCCTGCATCCTGGACGTCAGGCTAAAGTAATGATCAAAGGCGGAAAAGAGCAGATTGCTTATCTGGGAGAAGTTCATCCGCAGGTAGCAAAAACATATGGCATGAGCGGAAGAGTCTATGTGGCCCAACTGGATGTGCAGGCTCTTTACGAATACGTGAATTTCGATAAGAAATACAAAGAGATCCCTAAATATCCTGCAGTCACCAGAGATCTTTCCATGGTTATGGATAAAGTGATCCCGGCCGGCGATGTAGAGCATGTGATCGCAAAATGCGGTGGAAAACTGATCGAAAGCTTCAATCTTTTTGATGTTTATGAAGGCGATCGGATCGGAGACGACAAGAAGAGTCTTGCATACAGCATGGTCTTCCGTGCAAAGGATCGTACTCTGGAAGATAAAGACGTCAATCCGATCATCGATTCGATCATTGCAAAACTAAAAGAAAAAGGCATTGAACTCAGATCATAAGCTGAGGATAGACTTTAAGCAAAGTCTGTGATAAAATGCAACGGTTGTTTGTATAAATAATAATAAGGAAATAAGAGTTTAACTGGCTTAGAGAGGAAATCATGAGTAAGAAAAAAGGCGTACTGTTTTTTATCATCTCCATTATTGTGATACTGCTTTGCTGTTTTACATCCGTTTTCGGTTTCGGAAGGGGAGCAGTAGGATCCGCAAAGAATATTACATTAGGTCTGGACCTGCGAGGCGGTGTTAGCATTACCTATGAGGTGCAGGACAAAGAGTTTTCGCAGACAGATATGGATGATACCATCTATAAACTGCAGCTGCGTGTTGCTGAATACAGTGCAGATGCATCAGTCTACCAGGAAGGTACAGACCGTATCACGGTTGAGATTCCGGGTGTGTATGATACGCAGACTGTGATCGAAGAATTAGGACGGCCTGGTTCACTGCAGTTTATTACTTACGATGCGAAAAACGAAGATGGAACGACTGATTTTACCCAGCCTACTGTTTGGGTAACTGGTTCAGATGTTGTGAATGCGCAGGCTGGAACCCAGTCTGATCAAAAGACCGGAACTTCCGATTTTGTAGTCCAGCTGCAGTTGGGTGATGAAGGCGCAGAGAAATTTGCAGAAGCAACTACCAGCCATGTGGGCGATATCATTTATATCGTTTACGATGGCGAGGTCGTTTCCTATCCACGTGTGCAGAGTGCTATCACTGGAGGTAACTGTGTGATCGAAGGTATGGGTTCTTATGAAGCTGCTTCAACACTTGCTTCTACGATCCGTATCGGTTCCCTGAACCTGGAATTAGAGGAGATCTCCTCCAAAGTCGTCAGTGCAAAACTGGGTGATAATGCGGTATCCACATCTCTTATTGCAGGTGCAATCGGTATCCTTTTGATCATGATCTTCATGATCATCTTCTACCGAATCCCAGGCGTTGCTGCAGCAATCTCTATGGTATTCTACACGGCAGCTATTCTGCTTCTGCTGAATGCATTTAACCTGACCCTGACCATCTCCGGTATCGCCGGTATTATTCTTTCCATTGGTATGGCTGTCGACGGCAACGTCATCATTAATGCCCGTATCAAGGAAGAACTGGAAGCAGGCAGAAGTACACACGAAGCAATCCGTTTCGGTTTTAAACGTTCCTTATCTGCTATTTTGGATGGTAATATCACAACACTGATTGTTGCTATCGTGCTTCTGATTTTCGGATCCGGATCGATCAAAGGTTTTGGTATGACTCTGGCAATCGGTATCGTGCTGAGTGTTATTACATCCCTTTTTGTATCCAGACTGTTAGTTTACTGTATGTATGCAATGGGACTGAAGGCTCCAAAATTCTATGCCAGTGTTAAAAATACAAAGAAAAAAGTTTTCGACTTTGTCGGCAAGAAAGTTATCTGGTTTGTGATCGCCGCTGTGCTTATCGTTGCCGGCATTGCAACGCTTGTCATCAACAGTGCTACTGGAAAGAGAGCATTCAATTACAATATTGAGTTTATCGGTGGTGTTTCCACACAGGTAGAATTCGACAAAGACTATTCTATTGATGAGTTTAATGACACTATTAAGGCAGATATTGCTGCTATCATCGACAGCAATGATATTGAAGGCCAGAAAGTAACCGGAACGAATCAATACGTGATCAAGACACAGGATATCGAAGCAACTGTCCGTCAGGAGATGCAGGATATGCTGGTTGAAAAATATGGTGCCGATGCAGAAAGCTTTGAAACGACATACATCAGTTCTTCTGTTAGTAAGGAACTGTTAAGGGATGCTTATATTTCCCTTTTGATCGCGGCTGTCTGCATGCTGCTTTATATCTGGATCCGCTTCCGGAAATTCAAATTTGCAATTTCTTCTGTCATTGCATTACTGCATGACGTTATGATCGTTGTTGCATTCTTTGCTATCTTCCGTCTGTCTGTCGGCAACTCCTTTATTGCCTGCATTCTGACGATTGTTGGTTATTCCATCAATGCGACGATCGTTATCTTTGACCGGATCCGTGAGAATCTGAAAAATCAGGCGATCAATTTTGACCTGAAGAAAGTGATCAACACAAGTGTGCAGCAATCCTTGTCACGAAGCATCTTTACTTCTGCGACAACGTTTGTTATGGTCCTGTTCCTGTATATCTTAGGTGTTGAATCCATGCGTGCATTTGCTATGCCGCTTGCAGTTGGTATTGTTGCCGGTGCTTTCTCATCCATTTTCATTTCCGGTGCGTTGTATTATGTCATGACAAAGAAGAGCGACCGCCTGGATGAGAACAGAGCAGAAAAAGCTGCCAAGTTATATGGTACAGAAGACGCAGTAGCACATGTTGCAGCTGATGGACAAGCTGTTGTAACAGAAGCGGCAGAAGCTGCAGAAGATGCAACAGAAGAGGCTGTGAAGATCACAGCAAATCCAAACCGTAAGAAAAAGAAAAAACGTAAACAGTAAACAACATGGCTATTACTATCATTTTATTTATACTGGGACTGGTATTTCTGATCTTCGGAGGAGACTGGTTTGTAGATGGAGCCAGCGGACTGGCACATCGTTTTAAGATCCCGGAAATCATTGTCGGTGCGACAGTGGTTTCCATCGGGACCACCCTTCCGGAAGTCATGGTATCCGCTACCAGTGCAGCAGAAGGGCTCGGTGCAATGTCATACGGCAATGCCATCGGGTCCATTATCTGTAATACGGCTTTGATCCTGGCACTTTCGCTGGCCATCAGGCCGGCACCGGTGGATCGGAAATCGCTCCGTACGCCAACCATTTTCTTTTTCGTTTCAGCTATTTTTTATATGCTCGTTTCCTATCTTACCGGCCGGTTTGACAGGTGGATGGGAATCATCTTACTGCTGATCTTTATTGCATACATGATCCTTACCGTGCGGCAGGGTTTAAAAAATCCGGATCAAAACGAGCCACTGGAAGTGAAGCCATGGCCTCTGTGGAGACAGATCCTTTTCCTGGCCCTCGGAGCAGTCATGATCGCAGTCGGTGCCCGCCTGCTGGTTGATAACGGGACCAAGATCGCAACTATGCTGGGTGTTCCGGATTCGGTTATTGCCTTGACATTCGTAGCACTCGGAACATCCCTGCCGGAATTAGTTACCGCAATCGTATCACTTGCCAAAGGACATGCAGCTTTGTCGCTGGGAAACATTGTTGGTGCCAATTTGTTTAATATTGTCCTGGTCTGCGGCACGGCTATCACGATCCGTCCGTTTAATGTACCGGTAGATAAAGTATTCCTTGGACAGAATGCTTCCTTTATCATAGATCTCCCGCTCATGTTCCTGGTGATGGCTTTTGTGACCATTCCGGCCTTGATACGAGGAAAACTATCCCGATTCCAGGGAATCGCTCTTCTGATCGTTTATGTTGCATATGTGACATTCCAGTTTTTCGGATAAAAAGAATATGGGAAACTATTACCTGTACTGCAAAAAAGCAGATTTTGCTGCTATCGCAGATGAATTCCATATTACTCCAATGACAGCGAGGATCCTGCGAAACCGGGATCTTTGTTCTCATGAGGAAATACAGGCTTTCTTATCCGGAACGTTAACTTCACTTCATGACCCATTTTTAATGAAGGGCATGAAAGAAGCAGTTGTAATGATCAAAAAGGCTGTTTCAGAAGGCAGAAAGATCCGTGTGATCGGGGACTACGATGTAGATGGTATTTGTTCCAGTTATATTATCCGGCATGTGATCGAAAGCCTGGGTGGGAAAGCGGATGTGCGTCTGCCGGACCGCATCCTGGAAGGCTATGGCATGAACTGCGATATGATCAGGGAAGCTGCCTTAGATCAAGTGGAACTGATCATCACATGTGATAATGGTGTCTCTGCGCATGATGCCGTCAGGGAAGCAAAACTGAAAGGGATCGATGTGATCGTAACGGATCATCATGAGGTGCCTTATCCACTGGTAGAAGCAGATGTTGTGATCGATCCAAAACAGGAAGGATGTCCTTATCCGTATAAAGAATTATGCGGGGGCGGTGTTGCCTATAAACTGGCGCAGGCATTGCTCTCTGACGTGAATAAAGACCTTGCAGAAAAACTTCTGGAAGAATTTCTGCAGTTTGCAGGTATGGCTACAGTAGCAGATCTGGTTCCGCTGACAGGAGAAAACAGAATTCTTGCTAAAGAAGGGATCAAACGCCTTCAGAAGACTGATAATGAAGGTTTAAAGGCAATCCTTCAGATCCGCGGCGCAAAAGCAGAAGAAATCAATGAGTTTTATATCGGATTTATCATTGGGCCTTGTCTGAATTCAGCAGGACGGCTTAAAAATGCAAAGATCGCTTATGATCTGTTAGAAGAAACTGACCCAATAGAGGCAGGAAATAAAGCAAAAGAGCTTTCAGAACTGAATGATGAAAGAAAAGATCTGACACGGAATCAGACAGCAGAAGCAGATCTGAAGATAAGGGATACTTATCCGGATATGTCAAATCTTCCGAAAGTGCTGGTCATTTATCTGCCGTCTGCGCACGAAAGTGTAGCTGGAATCATCGCAGGACGTCTGAAAGATCTCTATTCCAGGCCGGCGCTTGTGATCACCAATTCGGATGATGGAATGAAGGGATCAGGCCGTTCCGTAGAGGCTTATGATCTGATCGGTGAAATGCAGAAACATGCAGACCTGTTTAAGAAATTTGGAGGACATAAAAAGGCAGCCGGTTTTTCCCTGAATGATGGGGTCACTCCGGAAGATATCAGCAGACAGCTGAATGATAATTGTCATTTGTCAGCGGATGAACTGGCAGAAAAGGTCTGGGTCGATATGGAACTGCCTTTTAAATATGTTTCTGAAAGCTTTGTCAATGAACTGCAATTACTGCAGCCGTTTGGTCTTGGAAATGAAAGGCCATTGTTTGCGCGAAGAAATGTGCTGATCCGCAAATTGTTCGTCCTCGGAAAGAATCAAAACGTCCTGAAACTATTGTTGGAGGATGAAGAGGGCACTCAACTGGAGGCAGTTCTTTTTGGCCCGGCAGAACAGATACAAGAAAAGGCCGAGTGGCTTCAACCGAAGATGACAGGAGAAGAAAAGGTTTCTGTGTTCTATCATCCGGACATCAATGAATTTCGTAATCAAAAGATTCCGCAGGCACGTATCGTAGATATTTGCTGATAGAATTTTTATTCATCATATCTCCGTTGACACATCACATAGATATCGTTAAAATATATTCTACGCGTTTCAAAGCTTTTTTTTATAATTGCGGCAGATGCGTTTTTTCTGATGGAAACAAATAGAAAAGGTATTTTAACTGAATATCAGTCGTCGGATCATTCGCGGAACGAAGGCAAAAAGAAGACAGATGTCTCCTACCTTTTTGCAGATGATTATGATGAGACAAAAACGCCGATTCATTATACGAAGAAGCGTTCTGCGTGGACGTCAACTTTACGCCGCTCATCAATGCGTTCTGCTACTTCGCGTCTGGAGGCCTACTTTACAAACAGCAGTCGGTCTTCTTCCTCCCGCATAAACAGGCAGACGGATGTGAGCGAACCGTCTGTTAGGCAGAAACCTGAATATGAAACAATTGCATTTAAAGTACCGGAACAAAACAAGACAGTTAATGCCGAATTAGCGAAAACAAAGGTGATTCAAAAGGTGGTATTACCTGTTGATGATGCTGGTCCTGAAATGACAGAGACAAAAATTATCAGGAAGGCAGCCGCGCCAAAAACACAGGCAAAGCCGGCGGCATCTAAAGTAACAACTGTTAAACCAGATGAAAACCCAACCAAAGTGATACGAAAGGTTGTAACAAAACCAGTTGCATCACAGGATACGGATAAAGATAAAACCAGAACGTCAGGTAAAAAAACACAGGCCGCTTCGGCACGGGCTGCAACCGCAAGAATTTCAGCAACACGCACCGCTGCCAATCTTGCTGCCAAGGCACAGGATGAAGCCAGACGAAAAAGGGAAGCTCTGTCCACCGACTCACGGGTGAAACAAAAAAAAGAGCAGACCAAACCGCAGCAGCAGACAAAAAAGAAAGTACTCTGGCCTTATATGATCATGATCGTTTCCATTGTTTTCATTGCCTCGCTGGTTACCTTCTTATACTTGATCCGCAGCTCACAAAACCGTTTCTTTATGGCAATCCGTGATAAAGACGCCCCGGTTCTTGAGGTAACAGATCTGGATATTTATAATGATCAGACCGTAACAGTTGATGATTTTATCACAGTATGTGAAGATGAATCACGTGTGAAAGTCTATCTGCGTTCGCCAATTGACTTTAGCATCGATGGAGAGCAGACGGTAACGATCGTTGCAGAAGATGAAGTAGGAAACAAGACCTCTAAATCTGTGACACTGACGCATATTATCGATCAAACTCCGCCAAGAATTGCCGGAGATCCGGTGATCCGAACTGTGCGGGGAGAATCGGTTGCTTATAAAACACATATATCTATCGTCGATGATCATGATCCAGAGCCTGTTATTGAAATTGATAACAGTCAAGTGAACCTGGATGTAGAAGGCAGCTATCCTGTCTGGTATGCTGCAACTGACAAATGTGGCAACAAAGCGACTTTCCAGTCGGAAGTAGTTGTTTCTGCACCATCTGCAGAAACAGTATCGGATGAAGAAATATTTGCACTTGTAGATCAGATCCTTGCTGAGATCACGACGGATGATATGCAGCCAATCGATAAAGTCTGGGCGATCTACGAATATGTTCGTCATATTCCTTACAATGGAAGAGATTATTCTTTTAATCAGAAATATGAAGGATATAAATTGCTGCGGGATCAGAAGGGTGAGTGTTATGGCAGCTATTCGGCATCAAAGCTGTTTTTTGACAGGCTTGGATATCCGAATCTATCTCCGGAAAAGAATGTTGGCGCAAAGCATTTCTGGAACATGGTCAGTATTGATGGCGGAAAAACATTCTATCATTTTGATGCAACAAACTGGCATGAATGGGGACCTAAAAAACCAGTTATGTGCATGATCAGTGATGCTGTGTTAGAGCAAATCTCAGAGGCGCATAAAGGCACACATCGTTATGATCATTCTCTTTTCCCTGCAACACCAGCGGATAGTATTCCGGTACCTGATTACGTTCCGTCCAAGTATGGAGAAGATTATTAAAGAATCATTAATATAGGAGAGTAATAATGGAGAGCGAATTAAGAGAAATACTAGAAGAGATCCGTCCGGATATTAATTTTGACGCAGAAACACAGCTGATTGACGGCGGCATCCTGGATTCTTTTGATATTGTGACATTGGTTGCAGAAATCAATGCCAGATTAGACATTGCTATCCCGGCCGAGGAATTGATCCCGGAGAATTTTAACAGCGCGGATGCACTTTTAGAATTATTGGAGAGATTGGACGAAGAATAATCCGATATGTCTTTTGCATCAGTCACATTTTTTGTATTTCTGGGGATATTGATCATCCTGTATTACGCACTGCCTCATAAGATCCAGTGGGTCCTTTTGCTTGTGGCCAGTTACGTGTTTTATCTATTTGCAGGCTGGAAATATCTCCCATTTCTTGTTTTTACGACTATCTCAACTTACCTGGGGACTCATTACATATCCCGTAATGCAGAAGCCTCTAAGGCTTATTTAGAGCGTGAAAAGGACCGTCTCTCCAAGGAGGACAAGAAGGCTTACCGCGCTCAGGTAAAAAAAAGAAGCCGGATCGCAATGATCCTGGTACTGGCAGTAAATATTGCCATCCTTTTCTTCTGTAAAGCCCTGTTGGTCGATCCGTTTTTATCCCTTGCTAAAGGGAATGCCTCGCTGTCATTTTTGACACTGGGACTTCCAATGGGCATGTCTTTTTATATGTTCCAGTCATTGGGCTATCTGATCGATGTATATCGTGATAAGGCAAAAGCGCTGAAGAATCCATTGAAACTGGCATTATTTGTTTCGTTCTTCCCGCAGCTTGTACAGGGACCAATCAGTCAGTTTACAGAATTAGAAGAGACACTGTTTACGGAACATGCCTTTGACCGGAAGCAGATCGCCTTTGGCCTTCAGCGGATGCTTTGGGGCTTTTTCAAAAAAATGGTAGTGGCGGATCGGATCGCTGTAGCTGTTCAGTCTCTGCAGGGCGAAGAGTACAGGGGTTTTGCCTTTTTTATTCTGACGATCTTTTTTGCCATTCAGTTATATGCGGATTTCAGCGGAGGTATCGATATTGCCATTGGTATTGCACAGGTTTTGGGCGTGAAGCTTCCGGAGAACTTTAACCGGCCTTACTTTTCCAGGAATATTGCTGACTTCTGGCGCAGATGGCATATTACTTTATTCCAGTGGATGAAACGATATATCTTTTATCCGATCTCTGTTTCTAAACCAATGCTGAACCTTTCATTAAAAGGAAGAAAGAAGTTCGGACGTTTTGGAATGCGGATACCTGTATATATCGGCACCTTTCTGACCTGGATGGGGACCGGCATCTGGCATGGGTTCCACTGGCATTTTATCCTTTGGGGATTTCTAAACTGTATCTTTATTGTGGTATCAGAAGAATTGACCCCAGCCTATGAGAAGTTCCATTCCCGCGTCTCCTTCAGCAATAAAAAAGGCTATGACATTTTCCAGATCATCCGTACGTTCCTTTTGATGAATCTGATCCAGATCACGGATCTATTTCCGCGTCTGTCAGAGTATTTTGGGAAGGTCGCCAGTCTGACCTATGTTTTTAATTTTCATATCCTTTTGGACGGAACGATGACAAAACTGGGTCTTACCGGGACAGATTATATTATTTTACTTTGTGGTGTTGTTCTGATGTTTGCGGTCAGCATGATCCAGAGAAAGGGAAGTGTGAGAGAACAGATGCTCAAGATCCCTTGTGTCATCCGTTATGGGATCCTCTTTATCATGATATTTGCCGTGATACTGTTAGGAAGTTATGGAATCGGCTACGATGCCAGCGCATTTATTTATAACCAGTTCTGATGAGAAAGAAAGCAGCTTTACGAATTATCATATCGGTCATCTTGTTTGCAGTCATCTTTTTTGCTCTGCAGCGGCTTTTGATGCCTAAATATATGACAGAATCCAAAGAAGGCGCAATGATACAGGAATACTATCAGAATGCAGGTGATAATGATGTTGTCTTTATTACAGACTGCGAAGTATATGAAAACTTTTCTCCTGTAAAACTTTGGAATGAGTATGGCATTCCTTCTGTCATCCGGGGAAGCGCGCAGCAGATGATCTGGCAAAGTTATTATCTGCTGGAGGAAACGTTCCGGTATGAATCACCTTCCGTTGTTGTCTTTAACGTGATGACGATGACTTATGATTCTACGGAAAGCGTCGGAGATCAAAGCAAGATGGAAGCCTATAATCGAATGACGCTTGATGGAATGCGCTGGTCTAATAGTAAAGTAAGCAGTATCAATGCCTCCATGACGAAGGAAGAAAAAGAAAAAAGCGGGATCTGGAGCTATATTTTCCCGATCCTTCGTTACCATGACCGCTGGAACGATCTGAAAGAAGAAGATTTCCGCTGCTTTTTCAAACAGGATCAGGTTACGGATAATGGTTATCTGATGCAGGTGAAAGTCAACCCGGTCAAAGATGAATATCCGCGGATCCCTTTGGTTTCCTATCAGTTTGGTGATATCTGTTACGAATATCTGGACAAGATCCGCCTGCTTTGTGAAGAACATAACTGCCAGTTGGTTCTTGTAAAAGCACCGTCGCTGTCTCCAATCTGGTACGATGAATATGAAAAACAAATTTTAGACTATGCAAACGAGCATGATTTGTTGTATATTAACTTCCTGGAACATTTGGATGATATCGGGATCGACTGGAATCAGGATACATACGATCAGGGACTGCATCTGAATGTATATGGCGCAGAAAAACTGACTGTATATTTTGGACAGATCCTGCGGGATGCGTGCCAGCTGCAGGACAGGAGATCTGATACTTCTTTATCAGAAAAATGGGCAGAGAAGACCAGACTTTATGATCAGCGTAAAGATCGCATGGAAAAAGAATGCGATCAGGAAGCGGATATACAGCCTTAAGACAGATTGATTAAGACCGGATGGAGGAATAAGAATGAAAAAGAGAAGTCTGCTTGTATTTGCATGTCTGATGATTGCTGCATTACTGATGTTGACTGCATGCGGCGGCAGTAAAGAACCGGAAACTTCCGGAGACGATAGTTCAGACCAGGGCGGCAAACTGGTATTTCTCTATAAAGATATGGAAATCGCTATGAAGGAAGATGCAGCTCCAATTCTGGAAGCGCTTGGAGAACCTAAGAGTTATACGGAAGCTGCCAGCTGTGCATTTGAAGGACTGGATAAGACCTATTACTATGGCAGCTTTTATCTGTACACGTATCCGGACGGAGAAAAAGACCGTGTGAACATGGTAGTCCTTTGTGATGACACTCTCTCTACACCAGAAGGATTAGCCATTGGAGATTCCAAGGAAAAAGTGGAAAGTACTTATGGTGCAGACGGATATAATGGCGTCAATGCTTATGTTTACACACAGGGAGACTGCACACTGACCATTATTATGGAGAATGATAAAGTTTCATCCATTCAATATGGCGCCGTGTTTGAATCATAAATAAAGAGTTTGTTTTTTAACATAAAAAAAAGCGTAAGTGACCATATCAGGACCACTTACGCTTTTTTAATACTAATTTCAGACTGTTTTCAGGAAATCCAGCAACTCGGCAAAGACAGTTTCGTGTTCTGTATCATTAAAGATCTCATGACGCTGTCCTTTATACAGCTTGTAGGTTGTATTCTTATAACCTGCATTCTGGAACATCTTGACTGACTGCATAAAGGTATCATCGTTCACACGGCATGGATCATCACCTCCGGAGATCAGGCGTACCGGAACATCCAGATTTCCTTTCTTCCATGGGTTGTCATAGGCACCGCACATCAGCTTCATCAAAACGAGAAAACCATTCAGCGTGAAACAGAAACCGCATTTCGGATCAGCTTCATAGGCAGCAACGTTGTCTTTATCGACAGACAACCAAGCAAATGGAGAGCCTTCAGAAGCAAACGGTTTTGCAAATGCGCCGTTGCAGAGATTGTTGATAAATGCACTTCTATGATACCAGCCCTTAAAAGCGGCAATACATTTGATCAGAACCTGCGCAATCCCTTTTGCGCTGTTGTTGCCTGGCATACCGGAAAGGATCAGCGCATCAAGCTCTGCATCATGGTCTTTAAAATAAGTTGTAGAGATCAGCGTCCCCATACTGTGTCCTAACAGGATCATTTTTTTGTCCGGGTATTCTTCTTTCAGATAATCAAAGATCTCTTTCACATCACTCATCAGGCCGTTTACAGCATCATCTCCGAAATATCCAAGTTCCTTTTCGGAAGCTATGTTATCGCCATGTCCTCGAAGATCGCTTGTAACGACGACATATCCATTGTCAGCCAGAAAATTTGCCAGCGGGGCATAGCGTTTCTGATGTTCTGCCATACCATGAATGATCTGAATACATCCCTGGATCTCTTTTCCTTCAGCCGGTTTATAAATAGTTGCTCTTTCCGGTAAACTGCTCATTATTACTCCTTTCCGCAAAAGCAAACAAATTATGATTCTTCTTCTGTATCTTCATCAGCTTGTGCAACATAGACAGAACGTTTTCTTGCTGCGACATCTGCTTCAAGATATTCATCGTAAGTTGTGATCTTATCGACCAGTTTTCCATCCACGATCTCCATGATCCGGTTTGCTGTCGTTTGTACAAATTGATGATCACGGCAGGAGAACAGGATCACGCCTGGGAATTTGATCAGACCGTTATTTAAAGCGGTAATAGACTCCATATCCAAATGGTCGGTTGGCTCATTTAAGATCAGGACATTGGCACCGGAGATCATCATTTTGGAAAGCATACAGCGGACACGCTCGCCTCCGGAAAGAACACGAAGCTTTTTGACATCATCCTCCCCGGTAAAGAGCATACGTCCAAGGAAACCGCGCACATAGGTCGCGTCCTTAATTTCTGAGAATCCAGTCAGCCATTCTGCAATGGTCAGATCAGAATCAAATTCCTTACTGTAGTCACGAGGGAAATAAGCGCGGCTGGTCGTTACGCCCCATTTAAATGTACCTGAATCAGGTTCCATTTCATCCATCAGGATCGAGAAGAGCACATTCTTGGCCACTTCGTTTGATCCTACAAAGGCTACTTTGTCATCATGCCCTAAAGTGAAACTGATATTATCCAGGATCTTCACGCCGTCAATTGTCTTGGACAGGTTTTCCACCTGCAGAACCTCATTGCCGATGGTACGGTTCGGACGAAAATCAATAAATGGATATTTCCGGCTGCTTGGACGGATCTCATCCAATTCGATCTTTTCTAAAGCACGTTTTCTGGATGTTGCCTGTTTTGCTTTGGATGCATTGGCAGAGAACTTCTGAATAAATTCCTGCAGTTCTTTGATCTTTTCCTCTTTCTTTTTATTGGCTTCTTTCATCTGCTTGATGATCAGGGCAGAGGATTCCACCCAGAAGTCATAGTTTCCTGCATAGAGCTGAATCTTTGCATAATCGATATCGGCAATCTGTGTACAGACTTTATTTAAGAAATAACGGTCGTGGGATACCACGATGACGGTATTATCAAAATTGATCAGGAATTCCTCCAGCCAGGCGATGGCGTCCAGATCCAGGTGGTTGGTCGGCTCATCCAGAAGAAGGATATCCGGGTTGCCAAAAAGGGCACGCGCCAGAAGGACTTTGACTTTCAGTGCAGAAGGGATGTCTTTCATCAGCTCATAATGCAGTTCAGTATCAACTCCAAGTCCGTTCAGGAGTGTGGCCGCATCACTTTCTGCTTCCCAGCCATCCATATCAGCAAATTCCGTTTCTAATTCGCTTGCTTTAATGCCGTCTTCTTCCGTAAAGTCTTCTTTTGCATACAGGGCTTCTTTTTCTTTCATGATCTCATAAAGCCGCTGATTTCCCTGGATAACAGTATCCAAAACCGGCTGGTCATCGTATTTCCCCTGATCCTGTTCCAGGAAAGAAAGACGCTGTCCAGGGGTTATGGAAACATCCCCTTTGGATGGCTCCAGCTGTCCAGTCAAAATTTTCAGGAAAGTAGATTTGCCGGCACCATTTGCTCCGATCAGGCCGTAGCACTGACCTTCAACGAATTTAATATTGACGTCTTCAAATAAAGCTTTTTTGCCGATCCGCAGAGTAACATTGTTTGCACTTATCATTTTGTGAGATTCTCCTTTATAAAGTCCAGCGTTTTTACAGACCATTCATGAAGCGCGCCGCTGCTTACTAGTTCATCTGCATTTTCGCCGAGAAACTGCTTTTCAAAATCAGTCGGTGTTTTAAAACCGGATTCAAAATAGGCATGAGGCATTCCGTCTGCCTGCATATGTGAAATGGAAACACCAGCTTCCTGCAGCATTTTAGCATATTTTAATGCTTCATGCCTCAGATTGTCATTTTCACAGGTCACGAGGATCGTGTTTGGAAGTCCTTCCAGCATTTCTAAAGAAGCATAAACCGGAGAGACCAGCGGGTTCTTTTCATTTCCGTCACTGCAATGCAGCTCATTGAATACATAACAAGCAGGTCCGGAAAGGGAACCTTCACCTTTGGAATCAGGATCCATCGCTCCGTCTACCAGAGGATAGAGCATGATGCAGTTTTTGATATCTGCCTGCGGAAGGTCGTCCAGGGTGATATTGTCAAAACCATTTCCAGGAGATATCCCTTTTTTATCCATATTGAATTTAATTACGACTCTTGCAGCCAGATTTGCCCCGGCACTTTGCCCCATGACAGAAATCTGATCTGCATCAGCATGAAATCTGTCAGCATTTTTTGCAAGATAGTTAACAACATCTGTACAATCTTTTAATGTATCATGCCAGTCGTGGTCCGGACTTTTCCGATATCCAACAGAAACAATATGAGAGTGCAGAGCTTTGCTGACAGCGATCCACATGGCATCATTTAATGAACATCCGCCAAATAGAAAACCGCCTCCGTGAAAGCCCACGATCAAAGGAGCTGAGTCATTCTCTTCACATAGTTTCGTGCCATCATCGGCCAAAGCAGGGTAATAAACAGCATCCAGAATGCGGCCGTCCAATTCCAGTTTGATCCGTTCGCCGGAGATCTTGATCATTTTATCCGCGATCGATATTCCGTGCGCCTGTTTGATCATTTCCGCCTTGGCAGCCTCATACAGTTTCTTCTTTTCCCGTTCTGATAATTCCATAAACACCTCTATATTTGTGTATTCGGCTCATCATAGCATTATTTTTATAAAAAAACCATAAAACATGGTAAGATAGACACAGAAAAGGAGATAAAAATGGAAAAGATCATACTGGCTTCTGCCTCTCCAAGAAGAAAAGAACTCATGACTATGGCAGGTCTGGCTTTTGACGTGATCGTCAGCGACTGCGAAGAAAATATTACATATGAAGGGCCGGAAGACATGGTAAAAAAACTCTCGTTTCTGAAGGCCAGGGATGTAGCAGACAAGATCTGCAAAACGGAAACAGCACCGCATCTGGTGATCGGCGCAGATACCATCGTTTTCTTCCAAAACAAGATTCTGGGAAAGCCAAAAAACGAAGAGGATGCTTTCCGCATGCTTCAGGCAATGTCCGGAAATATCCATACCGTTTATACAGGTGTTACCATTATTGATACCGCAAGTGACCGGACGAATACCTTTTATGAAGAAACCAAAGTGGAGTTTTATGATGTGTCGGATGAAGAAATAAGGAACTATATCTCAACCGGTGATCCTCTGGATAAAGCAGGTTCCTACGGAGTCCAGGGCAGAGGATGTTTTCTGGTGAAAAGGATTGAAGGGGATTACTTTACTGTAGTAGGACTTCCGATCGCCCATTTACTGAAAGAATTGGCAAAAATGGGCAGCAATTAAATATTTTACAAAAATATCAAAATATTAAGCAGTTTTTGTAAAATTAATAAACGGCATTGATTACAAAGTAATGTTGTAATACAATGCCAAATGGAATCGGAGTATTCCGATCGCATACATATATTATCCTATCCTAAAAAAGCAGATAGCAGGTCTTTGGACCTGCTATTTGCTTTGTCAGAGTTTATTCTATGCGTTATTGTCGAAATATGCTAAAATACCAACCATGAAAGAAAGATTAAACAGAGTCGTTGACAGGTCAGTTCTGCAGCAGGAAGAGCCGGTATCACCTGCGGAGCCGGAGACCACAAAAGAAGAGCTTTTGCCTAAGAAGCCAGAAAAAAGAGCACATGGTAAGCTGATCCTGATCGGCATTGTTGTTGTGCTCCTTCTTCTTTTGTCAGCCTTTAAGATCTATGTAGACAATAATTATAAACCGCTCCATACCATGGATGATTATCAGGCGATGACCTCTTATGAGATCGAGGTCAGTGATAATGCACTTGCGGTTCAAAATCCGCAGGCAATCGCAAAAAAGAATGCCATAGGCTTTATCATATATGGAGATGAGAGGGTGCAAAGGGAATGCTACCTTCCGTTTATGATCGCTTTGGCAGAGCATGGTTACTGTGCTTATCTACCTACTACATTTGGCAATCTGCCGATCCTGAACCAGGAAGGAGCTGAATATGTGATCCGGACATATCGCTCTGTTCACACCTGGTATATCATCGCACATGGAAAAGCTTGTCCGGTTGCAGCAAGATACGCAAAATCTTATGCCTCCAAGATCAATGGACTGATCTATCTGGGAGGTGCTTCCTATCATACAGATCTGTCTGATCTGGATCTTCCACTGTTGTCGATCGCGGGGTCCAATGACTCCCTTCTGGATAAAACACGGGCGGAAAAAGCGAAAAAAAATAACCCTGCTGGCAGCGAATATATTTCTATACCGGACGGTAATCATTCAGGTATTCTGGATACTATTCTCCTGCGCGGCGATACACCGTCATCTCTTTCAAATGAAGAGCAGATCGAGCAGACTGTTTTGGCCATCTCCACCTTTCTTGATCAGCCGTGAACGCGCGAAATAATAGTTTTGTTAAGAATTCTACAATCTTGTTAAAAATCCTACAATTTCATTGACATGCCCGAAAAGGGCTTTTATAATTTGTTTATTATGAGTCAGTCAAATCAAATTTCAAAAGCAGTTATCTCACGGCTTCCAAGGTATTACCGGTATCTGCGCGAACTGATCGAAGCAGGTACAGAACGGATATCATCTGAGGAATTAAGCCGTCTAATGAAAGCAACCGCATCACAGATCAGACAGGACCTCAATCACTTTGGTGGCTTTGGCCAGCAGGGCTATGGTTATAATGTCAAGAGTCTGTATAACGAGATCGGTAAGATCCTTGGGGTGGAAGAAGTTCATGATCTGATCGTGGTTGGAGCCGGGAACCTGGGCCGGGCCATAGTCCGTTACAAAGGATTCGGCGCGCATGGTTTTCATTTCTGTGCACTCTTTGATATCGATGAGACCCTTTGCGGCAAAACGATCAATGGCGTCAGAGTTTATCATACAGATGAACTGGAGTCCTTTGTGTTAAACAATAATGTTGATATCGTCGCACTGACGATACCGACAGATGGTGCGCTGAAGGTTTCCAAAAAGCTGTATGAACTTGGGATCCGCTATTTCTGGAATTTTGCCCACACCGATCTGGAGCTTCCGGGCGATGCCATTGTGAAGAATGTACATCTTTTAGATTCCTTATTGGAGTTATCATTTACGGTCAGCCGTTCAAAAATTAAAGAAGAAGAATAATGGGAAAATACTATCGTACATATATGGATATTGACCTCGATGCCATTCGTAGGAATATTCGTAATGCAAAACAGGGAAAAGATAAAAATGAAAAGGTCTGTGCAGTCATAAAGGCAGATGGTTACGGACATGGAGCGGTTCAGATCGCCAAAAACATCTCTGACATCGTAGATTTCTTTGCTGTTGCCTGTATTGATGAAGCAATGGAACTTGTTCAGAATGGGATTAAGCATCCGATCCTGATCCTTGGATATACACATCCGTCTTATTATGAAACTGCAATTAAAAATGATATCCGCATGACGGTTTATGATGAAAAAGCAGCTGAGAAAATAGCTAAAACAGCCAGAGTTCTTAATAAACCGGCAAAGATCCATATCAAATTAAATACCGGCATGAACCGGATCGGCTTCCGTCCGACGGATGAGAACCTTAAGGTGATCCAGAAGATCAGCCGGATGAAAGGCGTAGAGATCGAAGGTATTTTTACACATCTGCACAGTGCTGATGAAAACGATCTGACTTCCGCTAAAGCTCAGATCGAATCATTCCGTTCTTTCACAGATCAATTAAAGGAAGCAGGTGTAGATATTAAGATCCGTCACTGCGCAAACAGTGCTGCAGCCATTAAGCTGCCACAGGCGGATTTTGACATGTTCCGTCTTGGAATAGCTATGTATGGTTTATATCCATCCCCGTGTGTGACACAACAGGAATTATATCCGGCGATGTCTTTGTACAGCCATGTCACGATGATCAAAACGATCAAAAAAGGCGAAAGTGTCGGATATGGAGCTAAATTTACTGCCGCTAAATCGACAAAAGTCGCAACAGTATCGGTTGGTTATGCAGACGGATATCTGCGGAATCTGACTAATAAAGGATATGTCCTTATCCGTGGGAAAAAGGCAAACATTCTGGGAAGTGTCTGTATGGATCAGATCATGGTGGATGTCACAAAGATTCCGGAAGTAAAAGTAGATGATACCGTCGTTCTGGTCGGGAAAAGCGGCAATCAGGTCATCACCATGGAAGAGATCGCAGGTCTGGGAGGAACTATCAACTATGAATTTGCCTGCGGGATCACCAGACGTGTTGCGGCTCGTTATTTCCGTAAAGGAAAGGTTGTTTATATTAAGGAATCTTGCTAGAATAAAGCATAGAAAGGCAGTTACCGCATAGAAAGGAAATAGTAATGGAAGATAACCCTCGAGCGGGATTTTTCGGTAAATTATTTAAAAAGAAAGACGAAAACGAATTTGAAAATGAGATCGTTTCCATGCTGAATGAAGGGCAGGAACAGGGAGAGATCCTGGAAAGCGAAGCGGAAATGATCACCAATATATTTGATCTGGATGAAACTAACAGCTCAGAGATCATGACCCACAGAAAAAACATCCGTGCGATCGATGGAGATGCGACTCTGGAAGAGGCAATGGAATTCATTCTGGATGAACCTTTCTCCCGTTTCCCTGTATATCAGGACAGCATCGATAATATCATCGGGATCCTTCACATTAAGGATGCGATCAAATATTATGTAAAAGAAAATGTCCGGGACAGAGCAGTGAAAGATATTGAAGGATTACTGCAGAAGGCCTATTTTATCCCGGAAACAAGCAAGATCAACAGTATCTTCAAAAATATGCAGTCACAGAAGACCCATATGGAGATCGTCGTGGATGAATATGGGCAGACCTCCGGAATCATTTGCATGGAAGATATTCTGGAAGAGATCGTTGGCAATATTTTTGACGAACATGATGAAGTAGAAGTCAATATTACAAAGATATCGGATCAGGTCTATCATGTAAAAGGCTTGACTCCGTTATCCGAACTGGAAGAAGAACTGGGTATCTCTTTCGAGGATGAAGATTTTGAGACTTTAAACGGATACTTGATCTCCAAAATCGACCGGATCCCGGATCAGGATGCAGGAACTATTATTAAAGAAAACGGCGTGACGTATCAGATCCTTGCCGTTGATGATAAAACGATTTCTCTGGTTAAGATCACAATGGACAAACCGGAAGAGTCCGTTGCAGAACTATAACAGAGAAGAAAGAGGGAAATTATGTCAGGACATTCTAAATTTGCGAATATCAAGCACAAAAAAGAAAAAAATGATGCAGCAAAAGGTAAAATGTTTACCATTATCGGAAAGGAAATTGCAATCGCGGTCAAAGAAGGCGGACCAGATCCTTCCAACAACTCTAAACTCCGTGATGTGATCGCAAAAGCAAAAGCAAACAACATGCCAAATGATACCATTGAAAGAGGTATTAAAAAGGCCGCTGGTGATGCTAATTCCGTCAATTATGAAGTGATGACTTATGAAGGCTATGGTCCTTCCGGAATCGCCATTATCGTAGATACACTGACCGATAATAAAAACCGGACAGCTGCTAACGTAAAACATGCCTTCTCCAAAGGAAACGGCAATATTGGCACGCCGGGCTGTGTGTCTTATATGTTTGATAAAAAAGGACAGATCATTATCGACCGGGAAGAAGTCTCCATGGATTCAGATGAATTAATGATGACTGCCCTGGATGCCGGAGCTGAAGATTTTGTAGAAGAAGAGGATTCTTACACCATACTGACATCTCCGGATGATTTCAGCCAGGTCCGTGAAGCTTTAGAAGCTGCCGGGATCCCAATGGTAGAAGCGCAGGTAGAAATGATTCCTCAGACTTATGTAGATCTGACAGATGAAGAAGACATCAAGAATCTGAACCGTATCCTGGATATGCTGGATGATGATGACGATGTTCAGGAAGTTTACCATAACTGGAATGAATGATCACAGACGCGTTATAAGATGAAGAAGCATATCATCGTGGGCGTAGAGCCAGGCTCCATCGCCCACGAATTATCTATAGAACCGGGCGATCATCTCCTGACAGTGAATCAAGAACCTGTCAGGGATGTTTTTGATTATCAGTTTTTTGTTACAGAAGAGTATCTGACGCTGGAAATCGAAAAAAAGAACGGGGATATCGAAGAAATCGAAATCGAAAAGGATCCGGGGGAAGATCTGGGTCTTTTATTTGCTTCTGATCTGATGGATGAGTATCGTTCCTGTGCTAATCGCTGTATTTTCTGCTTCATTGATCAAATGCCGCCGGGAATGCGTGAGACACTCTACTTTAAAGATGATGATTCCCGCCTTTCTTTTCTTCAGGGAAACTATGTGACTTTGACGAACATGAAAGAGGAGGATGTCGAAAGGATCATCCGCTACCGGATGGAGCCGATCAATATTTCCATCCATACAACCAACCCGGATCTGCGCTGCCAGATGCTGCAAAACCGGTTCGCCGGCAAAGCGCTTTCTTACATTGACCGGTTATATGAAGCCGGCATCACCATGAACGGGCAGATCGTCCTTTGTAAAGGGGTGAATGATGGAGAAGAGCTGGAAAAAACGCTTTCTGACCTTTCCCGTTATGTTCCCGTTATGGAATCTGTTTCCATTGTTCCGGTTGGTCTGACCAAATACCGTGATAATCTTTTTCCGTTGGAACCTTTTTCCAAAAAAGATGCGGAAAATGTCATAAAAACGGTAGAAAAATTTCAGAATTCTATATATAATAAATCGTTAACTCATTTCGTTCACGCGAGTGATGAGTTTTATCTGCTTGCAGAGGCACCGCTGCCGGAAGAAGAACGCTATGACGGCTATCTTCAACTGGAAAACGGTGTTGGTATGTTACGTCTGCTGAAAGAGGAGTTCCAGGAGGCATTAAAAGCGGTAAAAACAGATCTTTCTATTGACAGGTCCTTTTCCATCGCAACAGGTGCCCTGGCTTATCCGTATGTAAAAGAATTGACGGAACTGGCATGTAAAAAAATGCCAGATAGCAGGATCGATTTTCGTGTGTTTGAGATCAAAAATCACTTTTTCGGGGAATCGATCACTGTATCCGGTCTGATCTGCGGACAGGATATCATTGCGCAGTTAAAAGGAAAAGAGTTAGGGAAAGAGCTCCTTCTTCCTGTAAATATGTTCCGCTCCGGAGAAGAATACTTTCTGGATGATGTGACCAAAGCGGACCTGGAACGGGAGCTGAAAGTAAAAGTGACGATTGTGCCTAGAGACGGCGAAGCACTGCTTCGTGCGATCATGGGACTGGAGAATACAGATTTTAGGAGACAGATATATGAGCAAGCCGATCGTGGCGATCGTTGGCAGGCCTAATGTAGGAAAATCCACATTATTTAATGCTCTGGCCGGCCGGAATATTGCCATCGTTAAAGATACGCCGGGTGTGACCCGAGACCGGATCTATGCCGATGTTTCCTGGCTGGATATGGATTTTACACTGATCGACACCGGCGGAATTGAGCCGGACAGCAGTGATGTGATCCTGTCTCAAATGAGAGCACAGGCGCAGATCGCGATCGACACCGCTGATGTCATTATCTTTATCACAGATGTCAGACAGGGTCTTGTTGATGCGGATGATAAAGTCGCTGACATGCTCAGACGGTCTCATAAGCCGATCGTTCTGGCAGTCAATAAAGTAGATAACATGGCAAAGTATCTGCCTGATGTCTATGAGTTTTATAATCTGGGATTAGGTGATCCAATCCCAATCTCAGCAGCAAATAAGCTGGGGTTCGGAGATATGCTGGATGAAGTGACCCGCCATTTTGACCGGTCTTACCTGGAAGAAGAGGAAGACGAACGTCCGAGAATAGCGATCATCGGCAAACCAAACGTCGGGAAATCATCCATGATCAACGCCTTATTAGGCGAAAACAGAGTACTGGTTTCAGATATTCCGGGAACGACACGTGATGCGATCGATACGATCATAGAACGTGATGGGAAGGAATATGTGTTTATCGATACAGCCGGACTTAGACGGAAATCTAAGATCAAAGAAGAACTGGAACGTTATTCCATTGTCCGTGCTGTTGCTGCAGTTGAAAAGGCTGATGTTGTTATTGTTGTGATTTCTGCGGAAGAAGGAATTACCGAACAGGATGCCAAAATTGCAGGAATTGCACACGAACGTGGCAAAGGCATCATCATTGCTGTAAACAAATGGGATGCGATTGAAAAAGATGACAAAACCATCTATCGTTTTTCGGATAAGGTGCGTCAGGTGCTTTCATTTATGCCTTATGCCAGACTTTTGTTTGTATCAGCCAAGACAGGGCAGCGGATGGAAAAACTGTTCGAATTGATCGATGTGGTTGTCGAGAATCATTCCCGCAGGATCCAGACAGGCGTTCTGAATGAAATCATCACAGAAGCAACAGCTCTGAACCAGCCGCCTTCTGATAAGGGAAAACGTTTGAAGATTTTCTATACAACTCAGGTTGCGGTCAAGCCGCCGACATTTGTTGTATTTGTAAACGATAAGGAACTAATGCATTTTTCTTATCTTCGATACCTGGAGAATAAGATCCGGGAAGCTTTTGGTTTTGAAGGGACACCTCTTAAGTTCTTTGTACGGGAAAGAAAAGAGAGGGAGTAAATAGACGAACATATTTTTACTCGGGGGAATTTAGAAAATGCCGTTAACACCGTTTTTTACACCGGAACGAATATTTTTACTGTATTGCCTTGTCGGAGGCTTTATTATCGGACAGCTTCAGTTTTCGTTTTTCTTATCAAAACTGAAGAAAAAAGATCTCCGTCATCATGGTACTGGAGATTATGGCGCTACCAATGCGTTCCGTGTTCTTGGTGCTCCTTTCGGTATTCTGACATTTCTCCTTGATTTCGGTAAGACCGTACTTGCCATTTATATTGCGACCAAAGTTCTCCCGATGCATCCTGAACTGGCGATCGATTATCACGTTCTTGTTCTTTACACGGGGTTAGGTGTCGTTCTTGGTCATATCTTTCCTGTTTATCTGAAATTCAGAGGTGGAAAAGGTTTTTCCTGCACTCTTGCAACGTTCTTATGTCTGCAGGATATCAAACTGACCGGTATCGTGATCCTGGTATTCCTGATCATGTTCCTGATCTCCAGATATGTATCACTGTCATCCATGGTGACAGTATTCCTTGGTGCCATCAGTTTTATGTTCTTTATGCTGATGCGATGGACCTTTGTGGAAACGGACTGGATCTTTGACTGCCAGTGTGCTCTGGTCCTGTTATTTGTTTTCTGCCTGATCGGACATAGAGGCAATATTGTACGGCTTGTCTTTGGAGATGAGAGAAAGTTTTATTTCCGAAAGAAAAAACGGCTGGAAGCCCTGGAAGAAGACTATACCAATTTTGATAAATACTTTGATGAAGTCGAGGCGGAAGAGTCCGGTCTTGCATCGGTCGAAGCAGCTCTTTTAAGCGATGAAGCAGATCTGGATGCAGAAGGACTGGATGAGATGACTGAAGCTGCGGAAGAAGCCGCGGAAGAGGCGGAGGAAGCTGCAGAAGAAGTTGTTGAAGAAACAGCAGAAGAAACGATCGAAGCGGAAGCAGAAGCTGCCCAGGAGACCGCTGAAACGGCCGAAGAAGCAGATGAGACAGTTGAAGAAGCAGCTGAAACTGTTGAAGAAATAACAGAAGAGGCAGCGGAAACAGTTGAAGATGCAGTAGAAGAGACAGCTGAGACTACAGAAGAGGCAGTTGAAGAGATTACGGAATCTGCTGAAGAAATAACAGAAGAAGCAGTTGAAGAATCTGAGAATACTGTTGAGGAAACAGTTGAGGAAGTTTCGGAAGAAGTAACTGAAGAAATAGAAGAAACGGCAGAGGAGTCAGCTGTTGAAGAAACGGCAGAGGAGGCAGCTGTTGAAGAAACGGCAGAGGAAGCTGCAGAAGAAATTACTGAAGAAGTAACTGAAGCCGAGGAAGAAGCAGCTGAAGATATAACAGAATCTGCCGAGGAGATCAGTGAAACAGCTGAAGAGGCTGTAGAAGAGTCTGCTGAGGAAACAGCAGAAGCTGCAGAAGAAACAGAAGAAACTGTTGAAAAGGCTGCTGCAGCTGCAATTCCGTTAGCAGGTTTCTTTGGCAGAATTAAATCTCTGTTCCGTAAACCGGATGAAGCAGATGAACTTAATACTGCAGAATCTATTGAACCTGTATCTGAAGAAATCCAGGAAACAGTGGAAGATACAGATGAGACGATTGAAGATCATCTGAAAACCAAGTTTAAAGACTTTGACATTACGAAAAAGATTGGTCTTTCCCTTGGAGGAGAAGAAGAAAATCCGGAAGATGTTACGCAGTCTGACAATATAGATGAATCTCCTGAAAATGAAACAGCTAATGTAGCTGCAGGAGGTGTGTTTGCGGCAGGCTTCTTTGGCCGGATGAAAGATAAACTGCAGAAAGCTATCCATCCGCAGGAAAATGAGATACCGGGATTCCTGTCAGATGACATAGATCACGCTGAAGAAGTGGTTAACGATGCCGTGGACGAGGCTGCAGAAGCAGTAGAAGAAGCAACAGAAGCAACAGAGGAATTCCCTGATACTGTTGAGGATGCAGTAGAAGAGATTTCTGATGTCGTAGAAGAGGCGGCGAAAGAAACTGCTGAAGCTGTTGAAGAAACAGCCGTAGATGTAGAAGAAACAGCGGAAGAAATTACAGAGAATGTAGATGATACAGTAGAAGAAGCTGCAGAAGAAATTACGGAAACTGCTGAGGATGCAGTAGAAGACGTTTCCGATGTCGTAGAAGAAGCGGCAGAAGATACGACTGAAATTGTAGAAGAAGCATCTGATACTGTGGAAGAAACGACTGAAGCTATTGAAGAAGTCACACAAGATACTGAAGCAGCGGCAGATGTCATAGAGGAAGCTCCGCAAGCTGCAGAAGAAGCTGCAGAGGTCACGGGAGGCGTAGTTTTACCTGGCTTCTTTGCAAGAATGAAAGCGAAAGTTCTCAGATCTGTGAACCTGGATGAGTGGAAGGAAGACGCGCAGGAAGCTTCTGAAGAAATAGAAAATGCTGCAGATGAAGTTTTCGGCAATGAGGATACTACAAATGAGATTCAGGCTTTTGAAGGAGCAGAAGAAGCTGCTGAATCTGTAGAAGAATTTGATGAGAATCCTTCAGAAGAACTGATAGAAGAACCTGCAGAAGAGCCTGCTCAAGAAGTAATTGAAGAAGTGCCGGAAAAGGCTCCTTCGAAATTTGCCGGGTTCCTGAATAAAGTGAGATCGATCCTTCCAAATCAGGGCGAAGAACAACAGGAATCTTTTGAAGAAGAGCCAGCTGTCATTTCAGAAACTGCGGACGATGTCCTGGAAGCAGCAACGGAGCCAGCCCAGATGACAGAAGAAGAGGCTCAGCAGCTGGAAGAAGCCGGGGAAGAGTTTTTTGACTCAGTGACCGGGGATCTGGCCGAAACAGAAGAAGCAATCGATGATATTGCAGACGAACCTAAGGTTGGTTTCTTTGGCAAGATCCGTAACAAATTCCGTAATTTTGATATTTCCCAGAAAATCGGCCTTTCTCTGAATACAGAAGAACAGGCAGAGCTGCAAGAAGATATAGAAGATTCTGCTACGGAGAAAGTTGAAGACCTTCAAGATACTTTAGAAGACAAGATAGAAGATTTCAAAGAATCTGTAGAGGAAAAGGTTGATGACTTTAAAGATTCTGCCCAGGAAAAGGTCGAGGACTTTAAAGACTCCATCGAAGATAAAGTAAATGAAGTCAAAGAGACTGTCGAAGAAAAAGCAGAAGATATTAAAGAAGATATAGAAATAAAAGAAGCCGAAACGAAGGCGGAGATCGAACTGCAGACAGAAAAAATCGCTCAGGATTTGAAAGAAGCGACGGAGGAAATCTCCGACGATCTCAAAAAAAAAATCTGACGATTTTGTAGATAACACTGTTGTTCCGATCAAAAAACGGAAACTGGGCAGAGAAGCCAGAAGAGCAGTTGCTTCTGTGACATTCCGGCAAAAGACATCGGATCTTAAATTTGGCGCGAAGGTACAATTCGCCAAATGGAAAGCAGCGGCAGAATTGACCGCAGATCAATTAAAGAAAAAACAGAGGTAAAAGGACATGGCGCGAATTGCTGTTCTGGGAGCAGGCAGCTGGGCTTTAGGCATCAGTCTTCTGCTTCACGATAATGGACATGAGGTCACTATCTGGAGCGCACTTCAAGAAGAACTGGAGCAGATCGATCAGCATCATGAAAACCCGAAATATCTTCCGGGAATCAGGATTCCTGCAGATATCCATACGGAACCGGATATCGCAAAAGCTGTTTCCGGGAAAGATGTCATTGTTCTTGCCGTAGCATCCAAGTATATTCGTAATACTGCGAAACTTTTGAACGGACTGATTCCTGACGGACAGATATTAGTGAATCTGGCTAAAGGAATCGAGTCCGATTCTTTATCTCCTTTATCCGAGGTGATCCGGGAAGAAGTCCCGAACGCCAATATCTGTGTCCTTTCCGGACCGAGTCATGCAGAAGAAGTTGCTTTCAAATTGCCGACACTGGTTACGATTGCCGGTAATGATATGGAGACAGCCAAATATCTGCAGTCTATCTTTGCAAGTCCTGTCTTCCGTGTATATACCAGTGATGATGTTATGGGTATAGAGATTGGCGGGGCATTAAAGAACGTGATTGCGCTTGCTGCAGGTATGGCAGATGGACTTGGCTATGGGGACAATATCAAGGCAGCGCTGATCACACGCGGTATTCGTGAGATTTCCAGGCTGGCCACCTGTATGGGAGCAAAAATGCAGACATTGTATGGTCTTTCCGGTATGGGAGACCTGATCGTTACTTGTGCATCCATGCACAGCCGAAACCGACGGGCAGGTATTCTGATCGGTCAGGGAAAAACAATGGAAGAAGCGGTAGAAGAAGTTCACATGGTCGTAGAAGGTATCGTTTCCGCAAAGGCTGCATTGCAGCTTGCTGAGAAGTATCAGGTGGAAATGCCGATCGTTGCGCAGGTCAACCGTGTTCTTTTTGACCATTTACCTGTTCGTGAAGCTGTTGATAATCTGATGATGAGAGATCTGATCGCAGAATGATAAATAAAGAGACATTTACAATTGATCAAATAACCTGGAATGACCTGGATCTGACAGAGATATACAATCGTATGAATATCTCTCATTCGTCTGTCGGGGCAGAAGTCTTAAAGCATACGCTGCAGGAACTGGTATTTGATGAGTCTGTTTTGCAGGAACGGCATCAAAAAGCAGTAATATTACAGGAAAATTCATCTCTTACAAATAGATTAAATAAAATCTTTACCAACCTCGGAAAGACCAAAAAGGTTTCTTTTCTGGATTATATTTTCAAATTAAATGAGATCAAACCGGAAAGCAATGCAAAGCATTTTGTACTGATCGTGCTGCTTTTGATCAGCATTGCTCTGATTTTTATAAAACCGGTTATTGGCATTATTGCATTGGTCGTCATGATCGCCGTCAATATTGCCCTTTATTTCCGCTTTAAGGCACCAATTGAACCTTATTTCAACTGCATCAAGTATTTGGCTTCTATGGTCATTGCAGGAGATAAGGCCAAAGACGTTCTGAAAGGTGCAGGGGATGTTTTTGCTGCTGACAGAGAGGAATTAGAAAGGCTGGTCAAAACATTTGCCCAGATCCGTCGAGGGAGCTTTCTGATCACTAATTCTGTTTCCGGTTCACTGGTGGATGTTATTATGGATTACATCCGAATGCTGTTCCATGTAGACCTGATCAAATTCCACTCTATGCATAAATTCTGCTCACAGCATGCAGAGGATATCCGGGCTTTGTATAATATACTGGGCGGGATCGAAACCTGCATATGTATTGCACATTTTCGTGAAGAACATCCTGCATATTGCCTCCCAGTCTTTCATAAGGACGCATCTTCCTTACTTACATTAAAAACGGAAAATGCTTATCATCCGCTGGTGAAAGATCCGGTCAAAAACAGCATTACCGCTGATCGTTCTGTTCTTTTGACAGGAAGCAATGCGTCTGGTAAATCTACTTTCCTTAAAATGATCGCGATCAACCAGATCTTTGCCCAGACGATCTGTACCGTTCTGGCTGATTCTTTTGAAACTTCATTTTTCCGTGTTTATTCTTCTATGGCGCTTTCGGATAATATTCTTGGAGAGGAAAGCTACTTTGTGGTGGAGATCAAATCCATGAAGCGTATTTTCGATGCATTGTCAAAAGAAAGCCCTGTTATGGTTTTTGTGGATGAAGTCCTTCGCGGAACCAATACGCAGGAGCGGATCGCGGCATCGACTCAGATCCTGCGGAAATTAAGTACAGAAAACGCACTTTGTTTTGCTGCGACTCATGACATCGAACTTACGCAGCTCCTGGAAGATGTTATGGATAATTATCATTTTTCAGAACAGATCCAGGAAGATACCGGAAGCATTTCTTTTGATTATCAGCTGAAAAAAGGCAGAGCAGACAGCCGAAATGCCATCCTTCTTTTAAAAGCCTACGGATTCCCGCAGGATGTTGTGAGCGATGCCTTTTCTATGACTGAAAACACCTCAGAAAATTTCTAAAAAAAGTAATAGAATTCATAGGAAATCCCTTTGAAAAAAAGATAGAGTAGGATATAATAACTTTGTATGTAAATCAGTACAATGTCTTATTGTGCTTATGTAACGTGTAACTATTTTTTAAACTAAGTGAGGACAAAGAAATGGCAAAAGCGAAAACAACAGTAGCGTTCCAGGGAACCTTGGAACAGGAAAAAGCTTTGCAGGAAGTGATCGATGCTCACAAAGGTCAGGCTGGAGCCCTTATGCCGGTATTACAGGCAGCACAGGGTATCTACGGATATCTTCCGGTAGAAGTCCAGGAAAAGATCGCAGCAGCGCTTCATCTTTCCGTTGCAGAAGTCTACGGTGTTGTCACCTTCTATTCGCAGTTCTCTCTGAATCCAAAAGGCAAATACAGCGTTTCCGTTTGCCTGGGAACAGCCTGCTATGTTAAGGGATCTGATAAGATCCTTGAGGCAGTGGAAAGCAAGCTTGGGATCAAGAGCGGCGAATGTACTTCTGATGCAAAGTTTTCAGTGGATGTAACCAGATGTTTAGGTGCTTGTGGTCTTGCCCCTGTCATGACAGTGAATGAAGATGTTTACGGCAAAGCAGAACCTAAGAAAGTAGCGGAGATCATTGACCGCTATATGAACGATTAGGAGGGTGCCATGACAATAGAACAATTAAATCAGATCAAAGATAAGTATCATGAACTCGTTATGGTCCGGAAGATCGTCAAAGAAGAAGGCGAAAAACTGGCAAAGAATACCGGATACCGCAAACAGGTCCTGATCTGTGGTGGTACTGGATGTACTTCTTCCGGTTCCAAAGTCATTATTGAAGCATTGGAAGCTGAATTAGAGAAGAAAGGACTGAAAGACGTACTTGTTGTCAAGACAGGCTGCTTCGGTCTTTGTGCACTTGGCCCGATCATGATCGTTTATCCGGAAGGAACATTCTATTCGATGATGACTCCGGAACACGTTGTAACGGTATGTGACAAGCATCTTGTAGAAGGTGGAGAACCGGTTAAAGAGCTTCTTTACAAAGATTCCGTCTTAGAAGATGGAACTATTCTTCCGTTAAATGAAACACCATTCTATAAAAAACAAAAGAGAGTTGCACTTCGTAACTGCGGTGTCATCGCTCCGGAAATCATCGACGAAGCAATTGCTTTAGATGCTTACCAGGCTCTTTATAAATGTTTGACAGAAATGACCCCGGATGAGGTTATTGATGTCATGATCGCTTCCGGCCTTCGTGGAAGAGGCGGTGCAGGATTCCCAACAGGAACCAAATGGAAATTTGCATGCTCCAGAAGAGGGGAAGTTAAGAAATATGTCTGCTGTAATGCAGATGAAGGCGACCCTGGCGCATTCATGGACCGTTCCATTCTGGAAGGAGATCCGCATGTAGTATTAGAGGCAATGGCTATTGCAGGATATGCAATTGGCTCAGATCAGGGATATATCTATGTACGTGCAGAGTATCCGATCGCTGTTCAGCGTCTGACCATTGCTATTAATCAGGCCAGAGAATATGGTCTGTTAGGCAAAAATATTTTCGGAACTGATTTCAGCTTCGATATTGAACTTCGTCTCGGATCCGGCGCATTTGTATGCGGCGAGGAGACAGCTCTGATGACTTCTATCGAAGGTCATCGTGGCGAGCCTAGACCACGTCCGCCATTCCCGGCAGTCAAAGGTCTTTTCGGTCAGCCAACAATTTTAAATAACGTTGAAACCTGGGCAAACATCCCGCAGATCATTATGAATGGTGCAGATTGGTTTGCTTCCATGGGAACAGAAAAATCCAAAGGAACCAAGGTCTTCGCACTCGGCGGCAAGATCAACAACACGGGTCTTGTGGAAGTTGAGATGGGAACCACCCTGCGTGAGATCGTCGAAGAAATCGGCGGCGGTGTTCCAAATGGCAAGAAATTCAAAGCAGCTCAGACCGGCGGTCCTTCCGGCGGATGTATCTCTGCAGCAGATCTGGATGTCCCGATCGATTACGATAACCTGATCGCTATCGGTTCCATGATGGGATCCGGCGGTCTGATCGTTATGGATGAAGATAACTGTATGGTGGATATCGCCAAGTTCTTCCTGAACTTCACCGTTGATGAGTCCTGCGGTAAATGTACGGCATGCCGTATTGGTACCAAGAGACTCTATGAGATCCTTGAAAAGATCACAGCCGGAGAAGCATCCATGAAAGATCTGGATCAGATGGAGTACTTATGTGAGAATATCAAAAAGAATTCTCTCTGTGCTCTCGGCCAGACAGCTCCGAACCCTGTCGTTTCCACCTTCAAGTGCTTCAAAGACGAATACCTGGCACATGTTCAGGATAAGAAATGTCCGGCTGGTATCTGTAAGGCACTCTTAGAGTTCTGGATCGATCCGGAGAAATGTAAAGGATGTACGCTCTGCGCTAAGAATTGCCCTGTTAATGCAATCACAGGCAAAGTTAAAGAGCCACATGTCATTGATAATAACTTATGTATCGGCTGCGGAACCTGTCTTACAAACTGTAAGTTTGGCGCAGTAACCAAACGATAGGAGGTGCCAAGATGATTAATTTGACGATTGATGGAATTCAAGTTCAGGTAGAAGATGGCACAACGATCTTACAGGCTGCACAGGCTGCCGGTATTGACATTCCTACACTTTGTTATATGAAAGAGCTTGCACCGGACGGATCCTGCAGAATGTGTCTGGTGGAAGTAGAAGGTGCACGTGGTCTGATGACCGCTTGTGCTGCACCGGTTACAGAAGGCATGGTCGTTCGGACCAATACGCCGGAAGTATTGGAATCCAGAAAATTCATCCTTCAGATGATGCTTTCCAACCATACCGGTGACTGCATGAGCTGCGCAGCAAACGGAAAATGTAAGCTGCAGCAGTATGCAATGGATTATGAAGTAGAGCGCGGCGATTTCGAAGGCGAGACCTGCCAGATCCCGCCGGATGATTCCTCACCGTTCTTCATTTATGATCCGGGTAAATGTATTTTATGCCGTCGCTGCGTACGTACCTGCCAGGAGATCCAGTGCAATGGTACGATCGCTGCAACGGAAAGAGGTTTTGAGACTACCGTTTCTCCGGTAATGGGTATCAAGATCGCAGATTCCAACTGCGTAAGCTGCGGTAACTGCGTACAGGCCTGCCCGACAGGCGCTCTTTCCCTGAAAGCCGGCAAGAAATTCCGTGATTGGGAGACCAAGAAGGTCCTTACCACATGTCCTCACTGTGCAACAGGCTGCCAGTTTTATCTGGTTGTGAAAAATGGCAAGATCGTTGCAGTGGAAGGTGCTGATGGTCCATCCAACAACGGACAGCTTTGTGTTAAAGGACGTTTCGGTTCCTTCGAATTTGTTCATGATGAAGGAAGACTGACAGATCCTCTGATCAAAAAAGACGGTAAATTTGAGAAAGCAACCTGGGATGAAGCTTTAGATCTGGTTGCTGCTAAATTCACTGAGATCAAGAAAAAATACGGCAGCGAGTCACTTGCTGGTTTCGCATGCTCCAGAGCTCCAAATGAAGACTGCTACATGCTTCAGAAACTCGTTCGCTGCGCATTTGGCTCTAACAACGTAGATAACTGCGCACGTGTATGCCATAGTGCATCTGTCCATGGTCTGGCTATTACTCTTGGATCCGGCGCAATGACAAATACGATCAAAGACATCACAGAAGAACCGGATGTCATCATGGTCGTTGGTTCCAACCCGACAGAAGCTCACCCGGTTGTTGGTGCACGTATCCGTCGTGCAGCTCGCCGCGGCGTAAAACTGATCGTTGTTGATCCGCGTGATATCACATTAACAAAAGATGCTGCAATCCATCTGAAGATCAAGCCGGGAACAAACGTTGCTTTTGCAAACGGTATGATGAACATTTTCATCAACGAAGGTCTGATCGATGAGGAATTCATCAAGACCAGAACAGAAGGTTTTGAAGAATTAGCAGAAATCGTAAAAGATTACACACCAGAGAAAGTTGCAGAAATCTGCCATATCGATGCAGAGGACCTGAAAGCTGCTGCAAGAATGTATGCAAAAGCTGAGAAGGCTCCGATCATCTACTGTCTGGGTGTTACCGAGCATTCAACTGGTACTGAAGGCGTTATGAGCATGTCCAACATGGCTATGATGGTTGGCAAACTCGGAAGACCTGGCTGCGGCGTGAACCCGCTTCGTGGTCAGAACAACGTTCAGGGTGCCTGCGATATGGGTGCACTGCCTGAGAAATTCCCTGGCTACCAGAACGTAGAAGATCCGGCTGTCATGGAAAAATTTGAAAAAGCATGGGGTATTGAACTGAACCACAAAGCTGGTCTGAAAGCAACAGAAGTGCTTCCGGCAGCTATCGAAGGAAAGATCAAAGGTCTGTACATCTTCGGAGAAGATCCGATCGTTACAGATCCGGATACCCATCATGTAGAGAAGGCTCTGACCAGCCTTGAATTTCTGGTTGTTCAGGATCTGTTCATGACAGAAACTGCAGCTTATGCAGATGTTGTCCTTCCTGGCGTAAGCTACGCAGAAAAAGAAGGTACATTCTCCAACACCGAGCGTCGTGTACAGAGAGTCCGTAAAGCAGTTGATCTGGGAACTAATGCACGTCTTGATACTGATATCTTTATCGATGTCATGAACCGCATGGGTTATCCGCAGCCACAGCTGACTTCTGCTGAGATCATGGATGAGATTGCATCCCTGACACCAAGCTTTGCAGGTATTTCTCATGCAAGACTGGATGCCGGCGAGAGCCTGCAGTGGCCATGTACCGGAAAAGATCATCCGGGCACACCAATCATGCATGTTGGCAAGTTCAGCCGTGGATTAGGTTACTTCTATCCGGCTAAATACAAACCATCTGTTGAGCTTCCGGATGAAGAATATCCGACGATCCTGATCACCGGACGTATGCTGTATCACTACAATACACGTGCTATGACAGGAAAGAGCAAGGGCATCACACAGATCGTCAATGAGTCTTATATCGAAATGAACGATCAAGATGCAGAGAAGATCGGCGTGAAACATGGAGACCGTGTGAAAGTTTCCAGCCGCCGTGGTGAACTGGAAACGACTGCCAGAGTCGGAAAGAAAGTTTCTCCTGGTGAGTCCTTCATGACATTCCACTTCCCGGATGGCAATGCAAACAAGCTGACCAATGCTGTTTACGATGACATTGCCTGCATTCCGGAGTATAAGGTATGTGCGGTTAAGATTGAAAAGGCTTGATTTTATCAAGTGCAAGATGAAAGGGACTGCTTCGGCAGTCCCTTTTTATTTAAATACATGGGACAGTTGAGGGGTCTTTCCCATGCTATCTAAACGCATGTCCAAGACCCCTCACACTGTCCCTTGTGAAAATAAAAAATCCCTGGCGAAAGCCCCTTCACCTGTCACGTGATATCGAAATGACTGCTGAAGAGTTTTATTCTGCCTTAATAATATGAGATTGCGTGTTTCGTGCAAAAATAATGCTTCTTTTAATCTGTCATTGCCAGTTTCGTGCGTTTTTAAGGGATTATGCATATATGATGTTGCTTATTATTGCTTTCCACAGAATAATTCAATATAAAAATGCACGAAACTCGCGATCTCATCTTAAGGAGGCATATAAAATGCACGAAACTCGCGGTCTCATTCAAATGCAGAAAGAAATGTCCCATACCTATATCTCATTGAACTATCAAAAACACAAGATATATGAATTTTCAACTTTACAAGCGCTATATATAGTAGTAACATAAAGCAGACAAATCAGACCTTTAATGATGGTACAGAGATGCCGCCAAGGACTGCTAAAGCTGTAAAACACGGCTGGTCAGATCATAAAGCTGCATCCTGTGATGCGGTTTTTTATTTGTAAATATGCGATACAAAGCTACTTTGATGGATGATGTTACCGTCTCCAGAGCATTAAAAAGGATCTCCCACGAGATTCTGGAAAAGAATAACGGAGCAGAGAATATCTGTATTATCGGCATCCAGCGAAGAGGCATTCCACTGGCTCAGATCATTGCGGACAATATTGAAAAGATTGAAGAAAAAAAAGTTCCTGTCGGAAGTATCGACATTACTTTTTACCGTGATGATCTGACGAACAGATCCAGGGATCCGATCGTTCAGGAGGCCAGTATTCCGTTTTCTATTGAAAACAAAGTAGTTATTCTTGTGGATGACGTTGTCTATACAGGAAGAACCGCACGGGCCGCAATCGATGGTCTTATGCAGCATGGCAGACCTGCAGCGATCCAGTTTGCAGCTTTGATCGACAGAGGACATAGAGAACTCCCGATCCGGGGTGATTATGTCGGGAAAAATGTTCCTACGTCCAAAAATGAACGGATCGCAGTCCGCATTCCGCCATATGATGAGACTACATCTGTAGAGCTCTATGATATTTAGGTATATACGGTATTTTCAGATATTGAGGACAGGTATCTAAAAGTCCGTCTATATAATAAAAAAGTAAAAGATTTTGCAGCTGTGAATGCAAAAACAGGAGGATGAAATGAATTTAGTTTACAACGTCGAAGACAGACCTCGTTTTGGACAGACAGTCGTCTTCGCAATTCAGCAGCTTTTAGCGATCCTTGCTGCAACAATCGCCGTTCCGGCAATCATCGGAAACGGAATGAGCCAGAGCGCTGCACTTTTCGGCGCTGGTGTCGGCACCATTGTATATCTGTTATTTACGAAGTTTAAAAGCCCGGTCTTCCTGGGATCATCCTTCGCATTTATCGGATCTATGTTTGCTGCTTTTGCCGGTGGTGTCAGCATGCAGATGGGTTACCTTGGAATGATCATTGGTGCGATCTTTGCAGGCCTTGTGTATGTTGTTATCGCTATTGTTGTCAGGTTCGCCGGCGTACGCTGGATCAATTACCTGATGCCGGCAGTAGTTATCGGACCTACGGTTGCTATCATCGGATTAAGCCTTGCAGGGAATGCCGTTAGTGATGCATTAGGCGGAGCTTTTGACGCTGATGCAGGTGCATACGTCATGACACCTCATGCGTGGGCATGCTTTGTCTGTGCTATGGTTACTTTGCTGGTTGTATGCCTTTGCTCCGTATTTGGTAAGAAAATGGTTAAGCTGATCCCATTTATTATCGGTATTGTAGCTGGCTACATCGTTGCAGTCATCTTTACTTTGATCGGAAAAGCTTCTGGAAATGAAGCTCTGATGATCATCGACTTCTCAGCATTTGCTGCCATGAAATGGGTTCCAAGCTTTACATTCCTTACAGCTTTAGGCGGATTTAAGGAATTATCCGGAACTTATATTGCAACCATTGCTGTTGCTTATATTCCGGTTGCATTCGTTGTTTTCGCGGAGCATATTGCTGATCACAAAAACCTTTCTTCCATCATTGGAAGAGATCTTCTGGAAAAACCAGGTCTGCACAGAACCTTGTTAGGTGATGGTGTTGGATCCATGGTCGGTGCATTTTTTGGAGGATGCCCGAACACCACTTATGGTGAGAGCGTCGGTTGTGTTGCTATTACCGGTAATGCTTCCGTTGTTACGATCCTGTGCACAGCCGTTATCGCAATCATCGCTTCCTTCCTGGGACCATTCGTGACATTCCTTTCCACGATCCCTGGATGCGTAATGGGCGGTGTATGTATCACTCTTTACGGCTTCATTGCTGTTTCCGGTCTTAAAATGCTGCAGCCGGTTGATCTGAACGACAACCGTAATCTCTTTACCGCATCGACGATCTTTATTGCTGGTATCGGCGGTATGGTACTTAAGATCGGTCAAGTCACATTGACCGAAGTAGCAGTTGCTCTGATCCTTGGTATCATCGTTAACCTGATCCTTCGCGGAAAAGGAAAAGAAAAAGCCGGGATGATCGATCCGGAAGATGAAGATCCAAAAAAAAGATCACAGAAGACTGAATAAAAACTGAATAAAGTCTGAATAATATCAGCTCAATCTTGCAAATAAAGTATAAATCTACTAATATATTTGCATAAGAAAGGAATTGCATCCCTGTCCCTGGAAATTGGGACAGGGATGTTCTGGGCAAAAAATGATTGATAATGATATTGATAGACTGATTGATACGGATACGATCAAACTTTTTAAGGATGGCGTTTTGACAGATGTTGACGCAAGTGTTGTTAACGAATGTCATTTTGCCATCTTTTTAAATGACACCTATTATTCTGACAATACTCGAAAAAAAGTATTTGTAGATGCTATGAATGGAAAATGTCTTATCTTTACAGATACGCTGCCGCAGTACCTAAAAGAATTAGCGATCGGCTATTGTTACTGTAACGCGGACTTTGAACCGGAAGATATTTCCCAGGTAATGATGGCAGATGCTGACGAAGAATCTTCTGTTGCAATTGTTTTTGTTGACAATCTGTTGATCCAGTCAAAAGGACCTAAAGTAGACCATCATTTAGCTTACAATACTAATAAAAATCAGAATATAGCAATTCGACCAGATAAACTTATCGAGGAGATGAAATTGTTTTCAACACGTTCCGAACTTAACCGTAGGACAGGAGCAGTTCATGGGGCAGAAATCTTTGACGGTAATTCTGTGATCCGGTTCATTGAGGATATCAGTAACAGCAATGCCATCTACAAAGCGATCGGTTATTCGCTGATATATGGAATTGATATGTCCGGCTGTATCTTACTGACAAGCGGCAAGATCACTAAGGAAAATGTGCGTGCCTGCTTCCTGTCAGGCTGTCATGTTTTGGTATCTTATTCACCGCCAACGAGGCAGGCGATCGAATATGCTATGGAAAAAGATGTGACACTGATATGCTTTGGCAGAAATGATACTTTTAAGGTTTATTGTGGATACGAACGCATTATGATTTGAGTCCAGGCGGGTAGATACTATGAAAGCAAACAGACAAGATAAAATAATTGAGATCATTCAGCAAAATGATATTGAAACACAGGAAGAACTGGCGCATCTGCTTGCAGCTGCCGGATTCCACGTCACTCAGGCTACCATTTCCAGGGATATCCGTGCACTTCATCTGGAAAAGATCCCGGACGGCAAAGGCGGCAGCAAATATTCTTATCCGCAGGAAAAAGAAGCCGACAGGGAAAAGTATCTGCGGATATTTAAAGATGGCTACTCCAATATCTTACAGGCCGGAAACATCGTCGTGATCAAAACGGTGTCTGGTATGGCTATGGCAGTTGCAGCAGCCCTGGATCATATGATGATTCCGGAAATCGTTGGCTGTATTGCCGGAGATGATACCATCATGTGTGCATCTAAATCAGATGAAGATGCGAAAAAAGCGATTGAACAAATCACAAAACTATTGACAGAGTTGTAATGCTGAAGAATGTTTTTATAAAAAATCTTGCGCTGATCGAAGAGGCAGATATTGATTATACAAGTGGTCTTAACATTATGACCGGTGAGACCGGCTCTGGTAAGTCCATTATTATCAGCGCGCTGAATACCGCACTCGGTGAAAAAGCAAATAAATCCATGATCCGGACCGGAGCCGATCATGGTCTTGTTGAGCTATCGTTTCTTACTGACGATCCCAGGGTTTTGTCTGTCCTGGAAAAGCAGGGAATAGAAACGGAAGACGGCCAGATCGTCATATCCAGAAAGATCACGATGGATAACAGCATCACGCGTATCAATGGAGAATCTGTCACTTTAGCCTTTTTAAGATCTGTGACAGATCTTCTTGTGGATGTTCATGGTCAGCACGATCATCAGTCATTACTTGATCCGGCCCGACATTTGCAGATCATTGATGATTTTGGAGGAGAATCGATCCGTAATCTCCGAAAAGAATTAGCGGAACAATATGATCGTTACAGGGCAATACGACTGGAATATCAGGATTTTAATTTAGATGAATCACAACTTTCCAGAGAGATAGATCTCCTGAAGCATGAGCAAAAAGAAATTGATGATGCCGCCATCCAGCCGGAAGAAGACATCCGTCTGGAAACAGAGTATAAAAAACTCAGCAATGCAGAAACGATCCTGTCATCGGTAAACAAAGCGCACAATATCCTTTCTGATGAAGATGATGGGGCCTTAAAAAAGATTTCGGATGCACTTCGTTATGTGGAAGATGCACTTGTTTATGAACCGGAATTAAAGGAATACCGAGCGACGTTGATGGATATCGATTCTCTTTCTAAAGATGTTGCGCGCGAAATCGAACATTACGTGGAGCATAACCCTTTTGATGGAGAACGTTTTTCGGAAATAGCGCAAAGACTTGATCAGATCAACCACCTGAAGAGTAAATATGGCCGTTCCATAGATGATATTTATCAATATGCGGCAGAAATTGCAGATAAATTAGATCAATATGAGCATTACTTTGAACGGAAAGCGCAAACGGAACACCGTATGAAGGAGTGTGCAGCAATCCTGAATCAGCTTTCGCATCAATTATCTGATCTAAGAAAAGAAGCAGGAAAAAACCTGGAGCCGTTGATCCAGAAACATTTAAAAGATCTCAATTTTCTGCATGTGGATTTTTCCATTGATTTTACAAAAGGGCAAAAGATCACCCGCAATGGTTTTGACAAAGCAGAATTTATGATTTCCGTAAATCCGGGTGAACCACAGATGCCATTAGCCAAAACGGCATCTGGCGGAGAGATGTCCCGTATTATGCTGGCGATCAAATCAGCGATTGCTGATAAAGATGATATTCCAACATTGATCTTTGATGAGATCGATGCCGGGATCAGTGGTCAGACAGCTGGTAAAGTAGGGGAGAAACTGCTGTATCTCAGCAAACACCATCAGATCATCTGTATCACTCATCTTCCGCAGATTGCGGCTATGGCAGATGCTCATTTCCGGATCAGGAAAGAAGTGGAAGGTTCCAGTACGATATCCGGAATTGAAAAACTAAATGCAACGGAACAAGTAGAAGAAGTAGCACGTCTGGTTGGCGGCATTACAGTAACAGATACTGCGCGTGCAAACGCCAAAGAACTGATTGCTTATGCCAGCTCTTTGAGATTGGCATAGCATGGATAGGAGCAGGATATGAATCAATATTATGTATTATATAATCCGTTTTCCAGTAATGGAGCAGGCAGGAAAGAATCAGAGAAGATCTTTGAATATTTAAAAGAAGAATCCATTGAATTTATGGATATGTCTGCAATCCCTGATCACGATTATTCCCTTTTATTTGATAAGATGGATAATACAGATAAGCTCGTGATCTGCGGTGGCGATGGAACACTGAATCGTTTTGTGAACGACTGTGATGATAAGTTTCCGGATGTAGATATTTATGTATTTCCGACTGGAACAGGAAACGATTTTCTGAGGGACATTGGTATTGCCTCTCCTTGTGCCCCGGTTCTGATCACACAGTATCTGAAAGATCTCCCTTGGGTAGAGATCAATGATAAGAAATACTATTTTATCAACAATGTCGCATTTGGCATTGACGGATGGGTTTGTGAGATTGCCGACCAGCAGAAGGCAAAAGACCCGGGTGCTAAAGCGAATTATACTAAAATTGCGATTTCCGGACTGTTGGGAAAATATCATCCATGTAATGCGACTGTAACGGTTGACGGCGTGACCCGCCAGTACCAACGGGTTTGGATGGCTCCTTCCATGAATGGTCGTTTTATGGGTGGCGGCATGATGGTTGCTCCAATGCAGGACCGTTCTGATGAGGAACGGACTCTTACCTTAATGATGTTCCAAAATGGCGGAAGGCTGAACATAGCCCTTAGTTTTCCTGGCGTATTTACAGGGAAGCATATAAAGAATAAAATGGCGGCCTTTTGCAAGGGACATGATATTACCGTGGAGTTTGACTCTCCGCGTGCTGTACAGCTTGATGGAGAAACAATTCTTGGCGTAACCAAATACCATGCGCATAAGCAGTAACCAATATGTTTATCCTTTCCATAATCAGCAGCTTTTTTATAGATCCGAATAAAGAATACACACAGGACAGTAAGTATTACCGCTTTCTGTTATATACCTGTACAAAAATAGCAATCTTTTTTGCCCGTATCCGCATCCACGTCCGCGGACTTGCGAATGTTCCTAAGAAGGGCAGATATCTTTTAGCCGGCAACCATAAATCTAATTTTGATCCGATCCTTTCCTGGGAAATTCTGGGAAAAGAGGCGGATCTTTGTTTTGTGTCCAAAAAAGAAAACTTTAAAAAACCAGCTTTTGGAAAGATCATCCGGCGTATTTGTTTTTTAGGGATCGATCGGGATAATCCGCGCAAAGCACTTCAGACAGTAGAGCAGGCAGCAACGTTTTTAAAAGAGGATAAGTTTTCTATCGGCGTTTATCCGGAAGGAACGCGCAACTGGACGGATGAACCACTATTACCTTTTCATACGGGACTTTTTAAGATTGCCAAAAAAGCAAATGTTCCCATTGTCGTTGTTGTAACAAAAAACAATGAGAAGATTGCCAAAAATTTCCCGTTCAAAGGGACAGATGTTTACTATGATTTTGTCGGCATGATCCCAGCTGACGAAGTGAATAAGCTTTCTAATGCAGAAATCGGAGAGCGTGTCAGCGGGATGATGCTGCATTCACTCTCCGATCCTTCTTTAGATGATTACGAAACCTTGAAAAATATCCGCAGGAAACATTAATACCTGATTTTTTGGTTCATTTCCCTGATCCTGTCAGGATCAACCTTGCAGATCAGTCTGTCATATGTATAAAATCCATTGATCTCATCTTCAATATCAGTCAGCTGCGTATATACACAGCCGCACAGACCTTTATCCAGATAAGGAATGACCAGTTCACTGTATACTTGAAGGATCTTATCTGTCAGGTCTTTTTCATCGCTTGCCTTGGTATATCCATATTCTTTATCAGAGTAGGTATGATCTTCAATCTTGAGAGAAATCCCACCAAATTCGGATAGAAAGACAGGTAGTTTGGAATTCGACATGATCTTAGGCATTCGCTTTTTCTGGAACGGGAAATACAAATGCTGACTGTTAAAATCACTTTTTTTACCTGCGAACCACCCGGAAGTACTATCAATCAGTCTTGTCGGATCCAGTTCTTTTGCCAACTCATAAATATGATCGCTGGTAAACTGACCCCAGCCTTCGTTAAACAGAGTATAGCCTATCACACATGGATGATTTGAAAGCAGATCAATAATTGCTTTCATACTTTCAATATAGTTTTCTCTTGTTTCCGGATCTGTATGCTGATTTTTATCATCGTGAGCCATATTCGGCAAAAGAGCAGGGATGGCTGTATCCCACAAAAAGGAATAAGTTCCATTATTGATCATGTCCTGCATAACGAGCATTCCGTGGAGATCACAATAATAATAGAAAATCTCCGGTTCCAGCTTTACATGCTTTCGTAACATGTTGAATCCCAGATCTTTGATCCGCAGGATATCTCGTTCATATTCTTTTGGAGTAACTGGAGTAAAAATACCATCCGGAAAATATCCCTGATCAAGAACGCCGTTCAGAAATACAGGAGAATCGTTCAGATATACTTTTTTATCACGGATCTCCACGTTTCGGAAAGCATAATAGATCTTAACGCTATCGTCTTTATAGGAAACCGTATCATAATAGAGATATGGATCATCTATATTCCACAGATGCGGTTCTTTTATCTGTTTTTCTTCCACCTCAACTGTTCCGTCGGAAAGATATTTATGAATCTGAACTTGATCATTTTGAGTAAAAGTTCTTATTTTAACGATGTAATCCTTTGGAACAGCTTCCATCCAGATCGTCTGCCAGATACCAGTGATGGCTGTATACCAAATACCTCCACGGTTAACTTTTTGCTTTCCATATGGAAATTTTTTATCCGTTGTATCTGCAATATCCATGCGGATCACATTTTCTTTTCCAACCAATTCCTCCCGAGGCACTGCATAGGTGAACGGTAAATAACCGTTATCATGAGCTCCGAGATAATTGCCATTGATAAACACATCGGCATATTCATCGACTGCGCCAAAATGAAACAGGATCAAATCACCCTGCAGATCATCATCTAAAGTAAACGATCTCTTCATCGTGAAGCCGCCATACGGTGTTGTGCATACACCGGACAAAATAGATTCCAAGCAGAATGGAACGTTACACGTTTTTCCAATATCCATTTGCCATTCACCATTCAAGGACTGCCACTTACCACGCACCATTTGCGGTCTTGGATATGTTTCATCCCATGTAGGATCTTCCGGTAATAATTCAGTGTAAAGTTGATTCATGCTTGCCTCCTTTTGGAACGGTTCATATAACGAAACAGAAAGAATAGTGTAAACAGCAATACCAAAGCAACGATCAACGCTGCAATAAATATCTTCTGATTCGGAATAAATGATGTTGTTCCATCATTATTAATGATTGTATCTGCATTTTTTAAAACGGCGGCACCAATGGCCGGGCCAATGATACCTGGGATTAAAACCATACCAATAATACGGATCCCCTGGAATTGTCCGGCTTTATTATCCGGGATCTGACTCCTGATCATCGCGCCGAATACACTCATGCCTGTCAAATATCCACACATCATGAAAAGGGACCCTATAAAGACAGGTATGGTACTTCTGGTGAAAATCAGAACCAAAAAACCTGCAATAAGCATTCCTACAGCAGGAAGGACACTTTTTGCAAAGCCATACCGGTCAAACGTTTTCCCATATAACGCGGTTACAACGGCAGCAACGATAATAGCCGGAGCCATGATCAGAACATAATTATCCATGTCCAGACCTTTTTCATAATAGAGGATCAGGTATGGCATATAAATCTGAATCGATATGTTGAAAACTGCAAATACCAGGATCACAAAATAGAGAAGAGGATTCTTTCTCATTACAGAAGGTCGGAAGCTGTAAAAAACTGTTGCAAAATATCCGTATGCATGGCCTTCTTTTTTTATCCGTTCCCGCTCAGTCTTTACGGACGGAGCATCTTGAAGAATAAAAATACCTAAAATACCGATCAAAATCGTACAGCCGCCGATGATCAGGTAAATGAGGATCCAGCTTTTCGCCTGATCCAGATCAAAGAACATAAAGCCGCCAAATACAACAAGGATAGCAACCAACGGCATCATAGAATTGAAACCTTCTATTTTTCCGCGGTTTCCTTCTTCTCCCCAGTCTGTCATCCAGGCATTGAAAGCCGCATCATTTGCAGAGGAACCGAAAAATGTCATTACACAGTCCATTATGATGACCAAAGTGACGCCCAGTGACATAGCGGCAGTCATCGAACCAGCCAGTGGAGTCAGAATATCCATTCGGATCAAAGCAAAGGCCAGAATGGTAATGCCCCAGATAATATAACCGCCGCAAAGGAACAGTTTACGTTTGGAAATAAAATCGGACAGAGCTCCAATGAAAAGGGTCGTTACAGCTGCAACAACTGCACTTGCAGCGACCATAAAGGAAATATCGGATGCACTGGCGCGGAACATTTTATAAATAAACACATTAAAATACATATTTTCCACGACCCAGGCTATTTGCCCCATGAGTCCGAATATGATCAAAACTGACCAGAACCTGGCCCCTAGTTTTTTCATAATGCCTCCAGTTTTCGTTTATATCTCTTTTATGCCGGAAATATCAGTAGATGCCGACATAGAATAATTGGTATGGTAGATCACATAACCTGGTTTGGAACCAGCCGGTTTTTTCAACTGTTTCCTTTGAACATAATCCACTTCAACTTTTGAAGCACCTTCTGCTTTCGAATAATGCGCTGCAAGCTGGGCCGCTTCTTCAAAAGTACGGTCCGGAATCTCACTACCATTCGTCTTCAATATCACATGAGATCCAGGCAGGTTTTTTGCATGGAACCAGTAGTCGTTTCCATCAGCAAATTTCAGCGTCAGATATTCATTTTGAATATTATTTTTACCGACATAAATATCGAACCCGTCAGAAGAAATGTAATGGAGCGGAGTAGACTTGCTTTCTTTTTTGGCCTGTTTCTTTTGATTTCCAGTCTGTTTGCTGTATCCGCTATCCGCCATTTCTCTCCGCAGATCACTGATATCCGCTTCTTCCTGAACCATATCCAGGGAGGTCAGGATAGATTCTAAATGATCGATCTCTTCTTTTGTTTGACGGATGATCTTTGTCAATGCTTCATAGGTCCGCTTTAATTTTGCATATTTATCAAAATACCGTTTGCCGTTTGCAATGACGGGAATGGTTGGATCCAAAGGTATCGTTACCATTTTTCCGGTATGATAATCTTCGGCTTCCATAGAGACAGAGCCGTCTGGAACGCTGTACCCATAGGCTGTTATTAACTCTCCATAAAGCTGGTAGATCTCTTTTTTCTTAGTATCATCTAACTGCTTTAACTGCAGATCATATTTTTTATAATCTTTATTGAGCAAAGTCTGGATCGTCTGTCTGAGAGAAGCAGTTTTCTGACGAAGCTCGGTATAAGTCTTTTTCTTTGCGTAATATGCATAAAGCAGCCGGGAAATGCTGTCATAAGACTCTTTTTCCAGATTCTGATATATTTTAAGATCCAATGCCGCATAGGCAAATGGGACCTGATTTTCATAGTAGATTTGAGGTGAAAAATCACCTCTGTTAATCATTTCCATTAATCCCTTAAAAGAACCATACATTGTATGTATTTCTTCCTGAGATAAACTGCCAGCCGGACGATCCGAATCAATTCCACATAGATTTAAGATTTCCTCCGCCAATTGGGTGCTGATCCCCGTAAAAACAGAGCAGAGGGTTTTTGAAAGCGGATTGCCAGACACAAAAACCATAGAGAAATCTTCTTCCGATGTTTGGAACGGATCTTTTTTTTCATCTGCAAAAGGAATGAAATAATCACGTCCTGGCAGAACTTCACGAACAGAACTGACTAAAGAAGATATATGTTTAATACTGTCTAATATATGATCCCCATCACGGAAGATAATATTGCTGTGTTTTCCCATTAACTCTACGGTCAGGATCTTTTGACATAGATCACCCATTTCATTGTAATGTTCTATATGAAAATCAATGATTCTCTCCATAGAAGGCTGATAGATGCCAACGATCTGTCCGTTCAGAATATGTTTCCTTAAAAGCATACAAAAAGCAGGGGCAGTTAATGGTGATGTTTTGTTTTCTTCTGTCAGATAAGTGATCGGAAGAGCTGCTTCTGCAGAAATTAATAATTTTTTCTGCTGTCCGTCTTTTTTGATCGTTAATAAAAGCTCATTTTTCTCCGGTTGAGCGATCTTTACGATCCTGCCATTCAGGATCTGGTCTTTATATTCTTTTACAAGACAGGCAATTACGCTTCCGTCAAAAGCCAAAATTACAGCCTCCGCTTCAATTTAGTTCCGTTTCATATTAACATATGAAAAGACTTATTTCTACGGAAGAAAAAACCTCTTGCGAGCTTCGGTCCATTGTATTACATTTTCATTAATACAAAAAGAAGCAGGAATCTAACATTGACTTTTACTGAAATATTACTTATCGGAATCGGACTATCCATGGATGCTTTTGCGGTTGCTGTCAGCAAAGGTCTTTCCATGCAGAAGATCAATTACAAGGCCGGATTGATCATTGCATTGTTTTTCGGCGTTTTTCAGGCTGGAATGCCATTGATTGGTTACTTTGCAGCGATTCGTTTTGAAAGATATATCGTTGCGGCTGATCATTGGATCGCATTTGGACTTCTTCTTTTTATTGGAGGTAAAGCAATTGTAGAAGCTATAAAAGAGATAAGGTCCGGAGAAAAGAAAGAAGAAAACTTCAAGCTTCGTTATGGAGAACTGGTTGTCTTGGCCTTTGCGACCAGTGTGGATGCACTGGCTGTCGGTATCTCATTTGCTTTTTTATCAGTTCAGATCTGGAAATCCGTTTCGATCATCGGTGTCACGACATTCCTGATTTCTTTTGCCGGAGTCTGCATCGGCAACCGATTTGGAGCGAAGCTGAAAGCGAAAGCAGAAATTGCAGGCGGAGTGATCCTGATCCTGATCGGCCTTAAGATCTTATTGGAGCATTTAGGCGTCATCCATTTTTAATACAAATATTAGTCACAAATAGAGTATAATATAAATGAAATAGAAACTATAATATTTCAATTATCAGTGAGGATATTATGAGCGATTTAAAAGTATTAGTCGTCGATGATGAAGCCAGAATGAGGAAGATCGTCAAAGACTTCCTGGTAGCAAAGGATTATAAAGTAGTAGAGGCTTCTAATGGAGAAGAGGCAATCGATATTGTTTATGAAGATAAAGATATCGATCTTGTTCTTTTGGATGTCATGATGCCAAAGATGGATGGCTGGGAGACCTGCCGTGAGATCAGAAAAGTTTCACAGGTGCCGATCATAATGCTGACTGCAAAAAGTGATGAGACAGATGAACTTTTAGGCTACAACCTTGGAATTGACGAATATATTACAAAACCTTTCAGCCCAAAGATTTTAGTCGCCCGTATAGATGCGATCCTGCGTCGGACAAATAAACTTAACGAGGAAGATATTATTACAGCCGGCCGCCTGAATATCAATAAAACATCTCATGTGGTCAGCGTCGATGGTAATCCGATCGAACTCAGCTTTAAAGAATTTGAGCTTCTTTGCTACTTCGCTGAGAATAAAGGAATTGCACTCTCCAGAGAAAAAATTCTGAATAACGTCTGGAATTATGACTACTTTGGTGATGCAAGAACAATTGATACTCACGTTAAAAAGATCCGTTCCAAACTTGGAGATTGTGGTGATTATATTAAAACGATCTGGGGTATGGGATATAAATTTGAAGTGGATGAGTAATTCATGAAAAAAGCCTCTTTAAAAGCGAAAACAATAACAATTCTGATCACGGCATTACTATTTGCTTTTGTGATCGGTTTTGTTTTTTGCAGCGTTTTTTCAAGTGGTTATTATGAAAATATCAAGACAAGATCACTCATATCCCTGAATCAGCAGCTTAAACAAACTGATTTTAATAAAAATGAATTCAGGGAATTATCTGATTACTGTGAACAGAACAGCCTTTCGCTCCTGGTAGTCAATCCGGCAGGACTCCCTGTTTATTCTTACGGCAATTCCAGTATTCTGTTAAGTCGTCTGGATGATATAACTTTTTTGGGAGAGCAGGACAACAGCAGAAATAAAGTCATTCGGCAGGAAGATAATCATACAATTCAGGAAGTGAGCGATGATCACGGCAAAATTCTTTACATAGAAGACTGGGGTTATCTGGATAACGGTTATTCCTATGTCGTCAGATCTTCTTTTCAAGGTGTTCAAAGAGAAGTGAAACAATCTTTGATATTTTTTAGTGTTATATGTGCAGCAATCCTGATCATTGCAGGTATTGTTATTTATTTTATTGTCAATTATTATACGAAGCCTCTTACAAATCTGCTTGGATTCGTTCAGAATCTGAATGAAGGTGAGTTTGATACCAAATATACCTATAAGCATTTTCGGCAGGATGAAATTGGTCTTTTGGGGGAAAACCTGAATCAGATTGGCGAAAAACTGCAAAGTATGATAGCAGAGCTGAAATCTTCCAACTTAAATCTGGAAAATGAATTAAAAGCCAAAACACAATTGGAACAGCAGCGCAAAAAATACCTGTCTGATGTCTCACATGAGTTAAAAACGCCAATCGCGCTGATTTCCGGATATGCAGAAGGACTAAAAGAAGGCATTTCTGATGATCCGGAAGACAGGGCCTATTATTGTGATGTCATTATAGACGAAACGGAAAAAATGAATATACTGATCAAACGTCTTTCTGCGTTAAACCAGTTGGAACAGGGAACCAGTGCCGTCTCTCTGGAACGTTTTGACGTCATTGCCGTCATTAATGGCTTTTTGAATACGATGTCCATGATCATAGCTGAAAAGAATGTGGATATTTTCTTCGATAACAGCTATTCCGTATTTGTCTGGTCTGATGAGTTCTTATTTGAAGAAGCCTTTATGAATTACTTCAATAATGCACTCCATCATGTAGATGAAAAACGGGTGATCCGGATCAATGTTGAAAAGAAAGAGAATAATAAAGTACGCATTACAATATTTAATACTGGCGTAAACATTCCAGAAGACGATCTGAATAAGATCTGGGAGGAATTTTACAAAGTGGATCAGGCAAGAACCAGAGAATATGGCGGAAGCGGCCTGGGACTTTCCATTGTAAAGGCGATTGCAGATTCTCTGAATCAACAATGTGGAGTTGATAATCATCCGGAAGGAGTTTCTTTCTGGATCGAACTGGAATCAGCTGCAAGAACTGCTAATGAAGCAGAAGAACCGCAAAAGCCGGAAAAGAAGCGGATCAAACTATCTGATATTCCTATCTGGCAGGCAGCTGTTGACAGGATCAAGAAAGATGACAGCAAGCCGAAAGTTGAGAAAAAAGTAAAAGAAGAGAAAAAGCAGAAAAAGGAAAAACAAAAGAAATCAAAGGAGGGCAGAAATGCCGCCAATCAGCAATGACTGGCTTTCCCCATTAAAAGAAGAATTCGGGAAAGAATACTATAAAAAACTATATCAGACTGTAAATGAAGAGTATAAAACGCATGTGATCTATCCGCCTGCAGATGATCTTTTTAATGCATTTCATTTCACACCGCTCCATGAAGTCAAGGTCGTTATTTTAGGACAAGATCCCTATCATAATGAAGGGCAGGCTCATGGATTGTGCTTTTCCGTGCAAAAGGGGGTAGAAATCCCGCCTTCACTTCTGAATATTTATAAAGAACTCCAGGACGATCTTAACTGTACCATGCCTTCCAGCGGCTATTTAAAAAAATGGGCTGACCAGGGAGTATTGTTATTGAATACTGTTTTGACTGTACGCGCGCATGAAGCGAATTCCCATAAAGGAATAGGCTGGGAGGAATTTACTGATGCAGCTATCCGTATTTTAAATGAACAGGACAGGCCGATCGTCTTTATGTTGTGGGGAAGTAATGCAAGAGAAAAGAAAAAAATGCTGAATAATCCAAAGCACTTGATCCTGGAGGCACCGCATCCATCACCTTTATCTGCCTATCGGGGATTTTTCGGATGCAGACATTTTTCTAAATGCAATGCGTTTCTGATAAAAAACGGATTAGATCCGATTGATTGGCAAATAGATTAAAAAAGAGCCCTTAGGCTCTTTTTTCTTTCTCTTTAGCATTATCTTTCGCCACAGACAGCATCAGCTTAATACGGTTAAGCTGATTGACTTCTGAAGCGCCTGGATCGAAATCGATGGCAACGATATTCGAATCCGGATTATGTTCCCGCAGAGTTTTGATCACACCTTTTCCCACTACGTGATTTGGAAGGCAGCCAAACGGCTGAACGCATACAATATTAGGAACACCGCTATGGATCAACTCCAGCATTTCGCCAGTCAGGAACCATCCTTCACCGCTTTGATTGCCAAGTGAAACATAATGTGAAGCCATTTCTGCCAGATGAGAAATACTATCTGGGGCGATGTAATGTTTGCTTGCTAAAAGCTGCTTTCTTGCCGGAGCACGGAGATGCTCAAGCAATCGGATCCCAATAGTTGCCAGTGCGGAGTAGAACCAACCGGCACTATAGTTTTCTGCACGGAAATAATTATTAAACAGACAATAGAGAAGAAAGTCCAGCAGATCCGGCATGACAGCCTCTGCGCCTTCTGCTTCTAATAGATCTGTGATATGGTTGTTGGCCATTGGAGAGAACTTAACCAGGATTTCTCCAACAACGCCTACACGTGGTTTCGTAACATGTTTGCGCGGAAGTGTATCAAATTCATGAACGATGTTCTTTATCAGCTTTTTCACTTTTCTGCGGCTGAACGTTTTTTTACGGATCTCTTCTACGCAAATATTCCGCCATTTCTGATAAAGGGCATCCGTGCTTCCCGGTTCTGCTTCATAAGGACGTGTCGCATTGATTAGACGCATCAAAAGATCCCCGATCACAACAGCATATATACCTTTATAAGCCAGCGGCAATGATAGTTTAAAACCGGAATTTTTTTCCAAACCAAAAGAAAGAGAAATAACCGGAATATGTCCAAAACCTGCTTTTTCTAAAGCTCTTCGGATAAAACTGATATAGTTTGTTGCACGACAGCCGCCGCCCGTCTGTGTGATCAACAGAGCTGTACGGGAAAGATCATACCTCCCGGATAACAAAGCAGCCATCATCTGTCCAACAACAATTGTAGATGGATAGCAGGCATCGTTATTTACATATTTTAATCCGACATCTACGGATTCTTTTGTATCATTATCCAGGATCACAAGATCATAACCTTCTACCTGGAACGCTTCTTTTACTAAATCAAACTGGATCGGAGCCATCTGTGGAGCCAGGATCGTGTAATTACGGGATTTCATTTCTGATGTAAATTCCACTCTGTTATATGCAGTGGAACGAAGTTCCCGTTTTTTATGAGCACGTTCCTGGGCTTTGATCGCAGAAAGAAGAGAACGGATCCTGATCCTTGCAGCTCCAAGATTACTGATCTCATCAATCTTCAAAACGGTATAGATTTTTCCTGAATTCGAAAGAATATCACTTACACAGTCAGTAGTAACAGCATCGAGCCCGCATCCAAACGAAAACAGCTGGATCAGATCCAGATAATCCGTCCTTTTAACAAAGTTGGCAGCACGGTAGAGCCTTGAATGGTACATCCATTGATCAGATACGATTAAAGGACGTTCTACAGTACCAAGTTGTGAGACACTGTCTTCTGAAAGAACAGCAATACCGTAAGAAGTGATCAGTTCCGGAATACCATGATTGATTTCCGGATCTACATGATACGGACGGCCTGCAAGTACAATACCGTGACGGTTTTCTTTTTGCAGCCATGCAATTGTTTTTTCGCCTTCTGCCTGGATTTCTGCACGAACATTTGCAAGCTCTTTCCAGCCTTTATCCGCCGCTTTAATGATTTCAGTTGATGAAAAGCCAAATTCTTCTGTTGCAAAGACGCGGATCAGACCTTCCGTAAAGATCCTGAAATTAGTCATCGAAAAGAATGGATGAATGAAAGTAACACCCTGATTCTTTAAATCTTCGACGTTGTTTTTTATATTTTCCGGATAGGTAGCAACAATCGGACAGTTGAAATGATTGTTCGCATCCGGAGTCTCAATACGTTCAAACGCGATGGAAGGGTAGAAGATCTTCTTGATACCCTGATTGATCAGCCATTGAATATGTCCGTGCGTCAGTTTTGCCGGATAACATTCCGATTCGGAAGGAATTGTTTCAATACCCAATTCATAAATAGATCTTGAAGAAAGAGGGGATAAAACAACACGATATCCAAGTTCCTTAAAGAAAACCGCCCAGAATGGATAGTTTTCATACATATTCAGTGAACGTGGAATGCCGATTTCTCCTTTCGGAGCATCTTCCAACGCTAACGGTTCATAGTCGAAAGTACGTTTTAATTTGAATTCAAAAAGGTTCGGAACAGATTCAGAGACTTTTTCTTTCCCTAATCCCTTCTCACAACGATTACCGGAAATAAATCTTCTTCCTCCGGAGAAGTTATTGATCGTCAAAAGACAATGATTGGTACACCCTTTGCAGCGGGTCAAAGTCGTCTTAAATTCCAGCGCGATCATCTCATCGAAGGAAAGCATGCGGGTGGAACGTTCTTCTTCCGGCAGATCATAATACCGTTCTCTGGCAATCAGTGCTGCTCCGAAAGCTCCCATCAGTCCAGCGATATCCGGACGTATCACATTACGGCCAATCGTTTTTTCAAACGCACGGAGGATGGCATCATTATAAAAAGTGCCGCCCTGAACAACAATATTTTTCCCTAATTGGTCCGGATTGACTAATTTGATGACTTTATATAAAGCATTTTTGATAACAGAGTAAGAAAGACCGGCAGAAATATCTGAAATATCAGCGCCTTCTTTCTGCGCCTGTTTCACATTAGAATTCATGAAAACCGTGCAGCGGGTTCCCAGATCTGTTGGGCTTTTTGCAAATAAAGCTGCTTCTGCAAACTCCACAACAGTCCGGTTCATAGACATCGCAAAGTTTTCAATAAATGATCCACAGCCAGAAGAGCATGCTTCATTCAAAAGGACGGAATCAATGACACCATCTTTGATCCGCATATATTTCATATCCTGTCCGCCGATATCCAGAATACAGTCTACTTCCGGATCAAAAAATCTGGCAGCATAATAATGCGCCACAGTTTCCACCTCACCGCCATCCAGCAGCAGAGCTTCCTTCAGCAGAAATTCACCATATCCTGTAGAACAGGAGTAAACCAGCTCGGCGTCATCAGGGATCAATTCTTTTAATTCCTTAATAGCAATCTGTGTTGTTGCAATCGGGCTGGCATTATTATTGCTATAGAAAGACCAGAGAAGAGTACCATCTTCACTGATCACAACGATCTTTGTTGTTGTAGAACCGGCATCAATCCCAAGAAAACACTTTCCGTGATAATCTCTGATGTCGGCCTTTTTAATATTCGTACTGTTATGTCTGTTCTTGAACTCTCTGTACTCATCCATAGAAGCAAACAAAGGCTCCATACGGGAAAGTTCGCTAGGAATATTGATCCCATGGTCAAGTTTTTCGAACAGCTGTACTGAATCAACGCAGCAGGATGCATCATAATTCATGGCTGCACCGATTGCCGCAAACAAATGTGAATTATCCGGATGGATAATTGCATCTCCTTCCAGTTTTAATGTCCGGATAAATGCCTGACGAAGTTCAGAAAGGAAGTGAAGAGGTCCTCCCAAAAAGGCAACATTACCCCGGATCGGCTTGCCGCAGGCTAGACCGGAAATAGTCTGATTGACCACTGCCTGGAAAATAGAAGCTGCAAGGTCTTCGCGGGTAGCTCCTTCATTGATCAGAGGCTGAATATCTGTTTTTGCAAAAACGCCGCAGCGGGCAGCAATCGGATATATTGTTTTATAATTCTTTGCGTAATTATTCAGTCCTTCAGCATCTGTCTGGAGAAGATCTGCCATCTGGTCAATAAATGAACCGGTACCTCCCGCACAGATCCCATTCATCCGCTGTTCAATTCCATTTGTAAAATAAACGATTTTTGCGTCTTCACCACCTAATTCAATGGCGACGTCAACATGAGGGGCAGTATGAAGAAGTGATTTGGAAACAGCCACAACTTCCTGTACGAACGGAACTTCCAGATGTTTGGACAAAGCAAGACCGCCGGAACCAGTTACAACCGGATAAAGTTGTATTTGCCCCAGCGTTTCATTGATTTCTTTGATCAGTTCAGCAAGCGTGCTCTGGATATTGGCATAGTGGCGTTTATAATCTGCAAACAGAAGTTCCTCGTTTTCATCAAGGACAGCCACTTTAATGGTTGTTGAGCCAATATCAATGCCCAGCTTTTTGATGCTCATGACGCGCAGATTATATACTAATTCCACAATTTTGTGAAGTTGTTTTTGTGAAAGTTTTGTAAAAGACCTTTTATATAAAAAATTCCTGTGCTATAATGTTGCGCATGTTAAATAAAATAGAACGAAAAATTGGCAAGTATGCCATCAAGAACTTAATCTACTATATTTTAGGCGGATATGTGATCGGTTATATCCTGCTTCTGACAAACACCCGACTAGGCTGGTATCAGTATATTACGCTGGAACCTGCTTTAGTCATGAAAGGTCAGGTTTGGAGACTGTTTACATGGATCTGCACCGTTCCGCAGTCTTTAAGCTTCTTTGTCATCTTTATGTTCCTGTTGTATTTCTTTATCGGAAGAAGTCTGGAACAGAATATGGGGGCTTTCAAATATAATCTTTACATGTTCTCCGGATGGTTCTTTACCACGTTAGGGGCTATGATCGTGTACTGGATCTCCTACGGTATTTCCGGTGCTTCCGGTGCTATTTCCATGAATGTCAGCACTTATTATCTGAATTTAGCCTCATTTCTGGCTTTTGCCGTGCTTTTTCCGGATGTCAGGGTCTACCTTTTTGGCATTTTGCCGATCAAAGTAAAATGGCTGGCATGGATCGATGTCGCTTATCTTGCGTTTACGATCATAACCAGTATCATTGCGCTGATCGGTCTGCCGAACCAGTCCGTGCAGCAGGCAATCTCTGCATATGGGTTGACGCCATCCTTTGCAAAAGCAGCGATCATTACTGACATTTTTTCAATTTTTATTTCACTTCTTAATTTTATTATTTTCTTTGTCGCTACAAGGAATTATAAAAAAATCTCTCCAAAAGAGATCAAAAGAAAAATGGAATTCCGGAAAAATGTCCGCCAGGGATATACGGAAAACAGAAGAGGGTTTGATCAGGATACATCCAGATCATCCAGCCGCAGAGATTCGTTTTTCGGATATGGTGGGTTTGAGCCAAAAACGAACAGACCAAATCAGCAGGAGGGACAAAAGCAATCTACGTTCTCTTCCGGTAATATGCTGATCCACAGATGTTCTATCTGCGGACGGACAAATCTTACGAACCCGGAACTGACGTTCCGTTATTGTTCCAAATGCGCAGGAAATCATGAGTATTGCCAGGACCATCTGTTTACTCATGTACATGTTAATAACGAATAAATAATACTAATCCAGACAGAACACAGGGAGGACTGTACATGAACGAAGCAGTTAGCTGTGGCGGAGTTGTCATATATCGGGGAAAGATCCTTTTACTGTTTAAAAAGTATCACGACCGCTATAATGGCTGGGTGCTGCCAAAAGGGACCGTGGAACCGGGAGAAGATTTCAAAAACACAGCGGTCAGAGAAGTTAAAGAAGAATCCGGGGCAAATGCAAATGTAGTGAAATACATCGGTGACAGTGCATACGAGTTTAAAACACCGGAGGGACTGATCAGTAAAACGGTACATTGGTATCTGATGAATGCAGACAGTTATTACAGCAAACCACAGAAAGAGGAATTCTTCACTGATTCCGGGTATTATAAATTTCATGAAGCAATCTATCTGCTGAAATATGATAATGAACGTGCGATCCTCCAGCAGGCGTATGATGAATACACGGATCTTAAGAAAAACGGCTTATGGGTGAACCGGTAAAACAAGAACAAAAGCTTAATTATCAGAAAGAACTGGACCATATCCTGGAAGGGGTTTTGTGCAAGGACACAAAACCTTCTTTATTGCTTCACAGCTGCTGCGGCCCTTGCAGCAGTTATTGTTTATCTTATCTTCATCAATTCTTTAAAATAACAGTATTTTATTTTAATCCCAATATCGATCCGAAAGAAGAGTATGAACATCGTCTGTCCGTTCAAAAGCATCTGATCGGTCGGCTGAATGAAGATCTTTCCACACAGATTGACCTTCTGGAAGGGGAATACGATCATGATGCCTTTTTATCAGCGGCAAAAGGACTGGAAGAAGAACCGGAAGGCGGAAAAAGATGCCGGGAGTGCTTTTACCTTCGTTTAAACGAGACACATAAGAAGGCAATGGAACTGGGTTTCGATTATTACGGGACAACTCTGACTGTCAGTCCACATAAAAATGCTGTGCTGATCAATGAGATTGGCTCACAAATAGCAGGAATTGATGATAATAAACAGGTTTTATGGCTTCCATCTGATTTTAAAAAGAAGAACGGATATCAGATTTCTATAGAATTATCCAGGAAATATGACCTTTACCGCCAGGATTACTGTGGATGTGAATTTGCCCGTAAATAACCTCATTTAATAATAGAATGAGAAGCTGACCAATAATTGTTATAAAAAAGGCAAAATTGTGATAGACTTATAAAAATCCTATGGTGTAAAATAGCACAGGATTTCGTTAAAATTATAACAAGATGTTTTTTTATTCGTACATCAGATGTATGATAAAACTACATAAAACAACGGGAAGGAGATACTATTATGGGATTCGTATTATTTGAACAAAAAGATAATATCGGTATCGTTACGATCAACAGACCGGAGGCATTAAATGCCCTGAATTCAGATGTATTGGCTGAACTGGAAAAAGCATTTGATGCGATCGATCTGAATGAGGTTCGCTGTGTTATTTTAACAGGAAGCGGCCAGAAGAGTTTTGTTGCTGGTGCTGATATTGGTGAAATGAGCACTCTGAGCGTTGAAGAAGGCGAAGCTTTCGGTAAACACGGTAATGATGTATTCCGTAAGATTGAAACATTCCCGATCCCTGTGATCGCTGCAGTGAATGGTTTCGCTCTGGGCGGCGGAAATGAACTTGCAATGAGCTGTGATATCCGTATTTGCTCTGATAATGCCGTTTTTGGACAGCCGGAAGTTGGCCTTGGCATTACTCCGGGCTTTGGCGGGACACAGAGACTTGCCAGAATCATTAATCCTGGCAAGGCAAAAGAACTGATCTATACAGCTTCCAATATCAAAGCTCCGGATGCACTTGCATTAGGTCTTGTAAATGCTGTATATCCGATCGAAGAGTTAATGCCTGCAGCTGAGAAGCTGGCAGCCAAAATTGCACGTAATGCTCCAATCGCAGTTCGTGCATGCAAGAAGGCAATCAATGATGGTCTGCAGGTTGGTATGGATGAAGCAATTGTAATCGAAGAGAAATTATTCGGTTCCTGCTTTGCAACGGAAGATCAGATTGAAGGAATGAAAGCATTTCTTGAGAAAAGAAAAGTAGAAAAATTTGTCAACAGATAAGCATTTCTCTGTCAGACAGTAAAAATATTACAAAATAATTATGGAGGTAAAACTATGATAGTTGGAATTATTGGTGCCGGAACAATGGGATCAGGTATCGCCCAGGCTTTCGCAGCATGCGAAGGTTACACAGTAAAATTAACTGATATTAATGATGAGTTTGCTGCAAACGGAAAAGCTAAGATCGCTAAAGGTCTTGCTGGCCGTGTAGCAAAAGGAAAAATGGAGCAGGCAGACGCAGATAAACTTCTGGACAAGATCACGACCGGAACAAAAGACATCTGCACCGATTGCGATCTGATCGTTGAAGCAGCTATTGAAAACATGGAGATCAAAAAACAGACCTTCAAAGAGCTGCAGGAGATCGCAAAACCGGATTGCATTTTTGCTACCAATACATCCAGCCTTTCCATTACAGAGATCGGTGCTGGCCTTGACAGACCAATGATCGGAATGCATTTCTTCAACCCAGCTCCAGTCATGAAATTAGTGGAAGTTATCGCTGGTGCTAACACACCACAGGAGACCGTAGATAAGATCGTTGCAATCGCAGAAGAAATCGGAAAAACTCCGGTTCAGGTTGCAGAAGCTCCTGGATTTGTCGTAAACAGAATCCTTATCCCGATGATCAACGAAGCAATCGGCATTTATGCGGATGGAGTTGCATCTGTGGAAGGTATCGATACAGCTATGAAACTTGGCGCAAGCCATCCGATGGGACCTCTTGCTTTAGGCGATCTTGTCGGACTGGATGTCTGCCTGGCAATCATGGATGTATTGTATAAAGAGACTGGTGATACGAAATATCGTGCACATACTTTACTTCGTAAGATGGTTCGTGGCGGACTGCTTGGCCAGAAGACGGGTAAAGGATTCTACGATTATAGTAAATAGGAGGTAAACAATGGATTTCACTTTAAAGAAAGAGCATGAAATGGCGAGACAGCTGTTCAAAGATTTTGCTCAGAATGAAGTCAAGCCACTTGCTCAGGAAACGGATGAAACAGAAATTTTCCCGCGGGTGACAGTTGACAAACTTGCCAAATACGGCATGTTAGGCATTCCGGTTCCGAGAGAGTATGGCGGACAGGGATGTGACATTTTAACTTACGTACTCTGTGTAGAAGAGCTTGCAAAGGTTTGCGGCACAACAAGCGTTATTGTCAGTGCACATACATCTCTTTGCATCGACCCGATCCTTACCTATGGTACAGAAGAGCAGAAACAGAAATATATCCCGAAGCTTGCTACCGGCGAGTGGCTGGGTGCTTTCGGTCTTACTGAGCCAGGTGCAGGAACGGATGCACAGGGACAGCAGACAAAGGCTGTTCTGGATGAGAACACACACGAGTGGGTCATCAACGGATCAAAATGTTTTATCACTAATGGTAAAGAGGCAGATGTATATGTCTTGATCGCTGTTACCGGACTGATCGAAAAACGTGGTAGAACACAGAAGGAGATTTCTGCATTCATCGTTGAAAAAGGAACTCCTGGATTTACATTTGGAACAAAAGAAAAGAAGATGGGTATCAGAGGTTCTTCTACCTATGAACTTATTTTCCAGGATTGCCGTATTCCGGAAGAAAACCTTCTTGGAAAGAAAGGCAAAGGATTTGCTATCGCTATGCACTCTCTGGACGGCGGCCGTATTGGTATCGCTGCACAGGCTCTGGGTCTTGCAGAAGGTGCATTAGATAACACGATTGCTTACGTAAAAGAAAGAAAACAGTTCGGCAGAGCAATTGCTCAGTTCCAGAACACCCAATTCCAGCTGGCTGACATGGCTACCAAAGTTGAAGCAGCTAAGATGATGGTCTACAGAGCAGCAATGAAGAAAGCTCAGTTCCAGATTGATGGAAAGACATCTTACTCGGTTGAAGCAGCTATGGCTAAGCTCTATGCAGCAGAAGTAGCAATGGAAGTAACAACGAAGGCTGTTCAGCTTCATGGCGGTTATGGTTATACCCGTGAATATGATGTTGAAAGAATGATGCGTGACGCAAAGATCACAGAGATCTATGAAGGAACCAGTGAGGTTCAGAGAATGGTCATCTCTGGGAGCATTTTAGCATAAGAAAGGAGCGTGTGGAAAATGAAAATCGTTGTATGTTTAAAGCAGGTTCCTGACACAAAGGGCGGCGTTCAGTTTAATCCGGACGGAACATTAAACAGAGCAGCTATGCTCGCTATCATGAACCCGGATGACAAAGCTGGCTTAGAAGCAGCTTTAAGAATCAAAGATGAATGTGGTGCAGAAGTTACCGTTATTACAATGGGTCTTCCAAAAGCTACTGATGTTTTGATGGAAGCTCTGGCTATGGGCGCTGACAAAGCGATCCTTATCACAGACAGAGTATTAGGTGGTGCTGATACCTGGGCTACCTCTTCAACCGTTGCAGCCGGAATCAAAAAACTGGATTATGACCTGATCATCACTGGCCGTCAGGCTATCGATGGTGATACTGCTCAGGTTGGTCCTCAGATCTCCGAGCATCTTGATATTCCTGTTATCAGTTATGCACAGGACATCAAGGTTGACGGCGACTATGTTATCGTTCAGCGTCAGTTTGATGACAGATATCATGTACTGAAAGCAAAAATGCCTTGTCTGGTTACAGCACTCGGCGAGCTTGCAGAGCCTCGTTATATGACCCCAGGCGGCATCTTTGATGCAGTTAACGCTGATATCACTGTTTGGTCAAGAGCTGACCTTACTGATCTGGATGATGCTAATATCGGTCTTGCCGGATCCCCGACAAAGATTGCAAAAGCATCTGACAAAGTCCGTAAGGGCGCTGGTGAAAAAGTCACACTTGATCCAAAAGAGTCCGTTGATTACATCATGGGCAAACTGGACGAGAAACACATCATTTAGTCAGGAGGGAGCGATAAAAGATGAATATTCAAGATTATAAAGGTGTATATATCTTTGCTGAGCAGGTTGATGGAAAACTTAGCGGAATCGCATTTGAACTTCTTGGCAAAGCAAATGAACTGGCAAAAGATCTGGATACTGACGTAACAGCAGTTGTTATCGGCAGCGGAATTAAAGATCTTGCAGATCAGTTAGCTGAGTACGGCGCTGATAAGGTTATCGTTATTGATGATCCGGAATGCAAGGAATACAGAACTGAGCCTTATGCACATGCATTAGCAAGTGCTATTAACGAATTCAAGCCTGAGATCATGTTAGTTGGTGCAACACCAATCGGACGTGACCTTGGCCCTAGAGTATCTGCAAGAGTAGCAACTGGTTTGACCGCAGACTGCACAAGCCTTGATATTGGTGATTTCCCACTTCAGCCAATCCCGGGAAAAGAAGATGAGCAGCTTCACAAACAGCTTCTTATGACTCGTCCGGCATTCGGTGGAAATACCATCGCTACGATTGCCTGCCCGTATAACAGACCGCAGATGGCTACTGTCCGCCCTGGTGTTATGCAGAGACAGGAAAGAAAAGAAGGCGCAAAAGCAGAAGTTATTGAATTCAATCCTGGTTTTGTCCCTAACAACAAATATGTAGAGATCCTGGATATCGTGAAATCCGTTTCTGAAACTGTTGATATTATGGATGCTAAGATCCTTGTTTCCGGCGGACGTGGAATGGGCGGTCCAGAAAACTTCAAGATCCTTCGCGACTTAGCAGACGCACTGGGCGGAGAAGTTTCCTGCAGCCGTGCCGTTGTTGATTCCGGATGGATGCCAAAAGATATGCAGGTTGGACAGACCGGCAAGACCGTTCGTCCACAGCTTTATATCGCTTGCGGTATCTCTGGTGCAATTCAGCATCTGGCAGGTATGGAAGAGTCCGACCTTATCATTGCAATCAACAAAGACGAGACAGCTCCGATCTTTGATGTTGCTGATTATGGTATTGTTGGTGACTTATTCAAGATCGTTCCGGAACTGACCGAACAGATCAAGGCAGCTAAAGCAGCTAAAAAATAATACAAATCTCTATTAATTCTGGAAGGCCCCACATAATGGGGCCTTCTTTTTTGTTATTAATTATTGATATTAGGCTATATGTCTCAGTATTCTAAGCGCCAGAACGGAATGCGATTTTTCTTCGCAAGCTGCATTGCCGGATCAATGACGCCGAGGACTGTTTGAGCGCAGCGAGTTCCGCAGGCGGCATTTTGATCATCCGGAAGTGCAGCGAGCGTTAGAAAAATTCGCGCTGACGGGATGGTGCTTAGAATACTGAGACAACTTTGTCCTAATCTCATTGAATAATACGTTTTTCATGTTATAATATTTTTGTAAAAATATGCAAATCATTCCAGGAGGATAAATACATGGCTAAAAAGAGAATTGCAATCAATGGTTTTGGACGGATCGGCCGTCTGGCTTTCCGTGTTCTTTATCAGGATCCGGATGTAGAAGTTGTTTGTATTAACTGCTCCCATCCAACTTCCGAGATCGCTCATTTGTTAAAATATGACTCGACATACAGAAGATTTGTCGACGCAGACAAAGTAAAAGCATTAAAAGATTCCATTAAGATCGGTGATTATAAGATCGCTATCACGGGAGAGCGTGACGCAAAGAATCTTCCGTGGAAAGAAATGGCAATCGATCTGGTCATTGACTGTACAGGCGTTTACAAAACAACAGAAAAAGCTATGGCACATATTGAAGCCGGCGCTAAAAAGGTTCTGATCTCCTGCCCGGGTGACGAAAAAATGCCTACGATCGTTTATGGTGTAAACGAAAAGACATTAAAGAAATCCGACAAGATCATCAGTGCTGCAAGCTGTACGACCAACTGCCTGGCTCCTATGGCAAATGCTTTAAACAAATTTGCTCCAATTGAAAAAGGTTTTATGACAACGATCCATGCATATACAGGCGATCAGGAGCCGCTTGATGCATTCCACAAAAAAGGTGACCTCAGAAGAGCACGTGCTTCGGCTTACAACATCGTTCCTAACACCACAGGTGCTGCAAAAGCAATCGGACTGGTTATTCCGGAACTGAACGGCAAGCTGGACGGTGCTGCACAGCGTGTCCCGACATGCACCGGATCTTTAACAGAACTGGTTGCAGTCTGTGCTAAGAAAGGTGCAGATGTAACAGAGGCCAACATCAATGCATTTATGAAGAAAGCTGCAAATCCATCTTATGCATATACGGAGGATGAAATCGTTTCTACCGATATCATTGGCATGGAGGCTGGTTCCTGCTTCGACGCTACACAGACAAAAGTCATGGATCTTGGAAAAGGCAAATCTCTGGTTAAGGTTGTTGCATGGTATGATAATGAATATTCCTATACATGCCAGATGTGCCGTGTTGTGAAATATATTTGCAAGAAATTTCTTTAAATCATAATTCCGGCCGGCCATTTCCAATGGCCGGCCTTTTATCTTATTCCATAGAGAAAATTTCATAAGGAGAAGATCATGTTAAATAAAAAAACAATTGATGATATTGACGTAAAAGGAAAAGTTGTTCTGCTGCGGTGCGATTTTAATGTTCCAATGAAAGATGGAAAGATCACAGATGATACCCGTATTGTTGCAGCATTGCCAACTATCGCAAAATTATCCGGAGACGGCGGCAGAGTTATGATCTGTTCGCATTTGGGCAAACCAAAAGGAACGGTGAAAGAAGAATTAACACTTGCTCCAGTTGCACAGCGTTTAAGCGAATTACTTGGGCAGGAAGTACTTTTCCTGAAAGATGATGAAGTTGTTGGTGCTCATGCCACCTGGTTCAAAAGCAATATGGTAGAAGGACAGGTTGTGCTTCTGGAAAACACCAGATTTCGTCCGGAAGAAGAAAAGAATGAAGATAACTTCAGCCAGGAACTGGCATCTTTATGTGATGTTTATGTTAATGATGCATTTGGTACGGCACACAGAGCTCATTGTTCCACAGCCGGTGTTGCTAAATTTGTAAAAGAATCTGCAATTGGCTATCTGATTGAAAAAGAGATCCAATTCCTGGGAAATGCACTGGATGATCCGGTCAGACCACTTGCAGCTATACTTGGCGGTTCTAAAGTTTCTTCCAAGATCTCCGTCATTGACCGTTTGCTTGAAAAAGTTGATATTCTGATCATCGGTGGCGGTATGGCTTATACCTTTATCAAAGCAAAAGGTGGGAAGATCGGCAAATCACTTGTAGAAGACGATTATCTGGAATACGCTGTAAACATGGAAAAGAAAGCAGCTGAGAAAGGTGTTAAACTGCTTCTTCCGGTTGATACAGTGATTGCTTCAGAGCTTTCCAACGATGTCCCTTATGAAACTGTCGATATCATGAATATCCCGGATGACAAAATGGGCGTTGATATTGGTGAAAAATCCATCCAGCTTTTTGAAGAGGCTTTAAAGGATGTGAAGACTGTCATCTGGAACGGACCAATGGGAGTCTTTGAAGTTCCTCATTTTGCTGAAGGAACTAAGCAGATTGCAAAAACATTAGCAGAAATGGATGCTATCACCATCATTGGGGGCGGTGACAGTGCAGCCGCTGTAAATGAATTAGGCTACGGTGATAAAATGACGCTTATCTCCACTGGCGGCGGTGCTTCTTTAGAATTCCTTGAAGGGAAAGAGCTTCCGGGAATTACTGCTATTCAGGATAAATAAATTATATGATTCCGCGCCGTGAACCTCGGCAGTGGGCGTTCTCTCGAAAAACTGCATTCGCAATGTTTTTCTCGAGAAACCACTTGCCGTCCCGGCGCGAAATAAAGGAGAATTTTTAAAATATGAGAAATAAGATAATTGCCGGCAACTGGAAAATGAACAAGACCCCGCAGGAAGCAAAAGAGTTGATCAAAGAATTGGCTCCTTTGGTTAATGACAGCGAAGATGATGTCGTTTTCTGCGTTCCATTTGTAGATATTCCGGCTGCTATCGATGCGCTGAAAGGTACCAATATTGCTGTGGGCGCCCAAAATATGCATTGGGAAGAAAAGGGAGCATATACAGGCGAAATCTCTGCTGATATGTTATATGAACTTGGAGTGGAATATGTGATCATTGGTCATTCTGAGAGAAGACAGTATTTTGCAGAAACCGATGAAACCGTTAATAAAAAAATACATGCCGCTTTAGCTCATGAATTGATTCCAATCGTCTGCTGTGGAGAAACTCTGGAACAGCGGGAAAACGGAGAGACTCTGGATCTGGTTAAAGGTCAGATTGAAAAAGCATTTGAAAATATTTCTGCAGAAGATGCAGAAGGCATCATTATTGCTTATGAGCCAATCTGGGCAATTGGCACCGGGAAAGTCGCTACAAAAGAGCAGGCTCAGGAAGTCTGTGCTTATATCCGGATGACGATCAATGATCTTTATGGTGCAGAGGTGGCGGATCAGATCCGTATCCAGTATGGCGGTTCTGTTAATGCTGATAATGCATGTGAATTATTTGCAATGCCGGATATTGACGGCGGATTAGTCGGCGGAGCTTCCTTAAAGAAAGATTTTGCCGGGATTGTAAATTATAAAAAGTAATGATCGGATACATCAAAGGCATTGTTGCCCAAATCAATGATAACCATATTGTTTTAGATAATCATGGCATTGGCTACATTATCCAAATGCCGTTATCTTCTATGGTTTCCCTGACAGAAGGGGATGAGGTGACAATTTATACTTATATGGCTTTTGGAAAAGAGGATGTCTCCCTTTGCGGATTTACTTCCGGAAGCGAACTTGAGATGTTCAAAATGCTTCTAAAAGTCAGCGGAATCGGTCCTAAAGATGCTTTAAACATTTTATCCGGGGTCAGTGTTGATACTTTGAAAATGGCCATTGCTTCCGGTGATGATAAATTGATCGCAGCATCCAAAGGGATTAGTGCGAAAACGGCACAGAAGATCATCGTGGAGCTTAAGGGCAAAATGAGTAAAGAACTCCTTTCCGTTGGGACGGATGTCCGTAAAGCTGCTTCAAAAGATGATGACCGCGTGAACGAGGCGATCAATGCAGTTGTTGCAACCGGATTTGACCGGACCAGCTGTGTCAGGGCACTTGCAAATATACAGATCAGTGATCAGGTGACTGTCGATGAGATCATTGACCTGATCTTTGCAAATATTACCTTTTAACAAAATAATCACATTCAAAAGATACAATCGGAAACTGTTATGGCGAAAGACGCAATCAATACAAATCTGATCATGGAGGAAAAAGAGGTCGAGAATAATCTCAGACCTCAGGATTTTGATTCCTATATTGGTCAGGAAAAGATCAAAAATAATCTGAAGATCTATATCCAAGCGGCTAATGAGAGAAATGAGCCGATCGATCATGTTCTTCTTTACGGCCCTCCGGGACTCGGCAAAACAACTTTGGCCGGGATTATTGCTAATTCCATGGGCAGAAGTATGAAGATTGTTTCCGGTCCTGCCATTGAATATCCGGGTGAGATCCTGGCTATCATAAAACAGCTTCCAAAAGGTGGTGTCCTTTTCGTAGATGAAATACATCGTTTAAGCAAGCCGGTTGAGGAAGCTTTGTATTCTGTGATGGAGGACTTTGCTTTTGATGCTGTGATAGAAAATGGAGAGCAGACCACTGTCCGGCGTATCTCTGTTGACCGTTTTACTTTGATCGGCGCTACAACAAGAGCTGGTCTGTTATCAGCTCCATTGCGTGACCGTTTTGGTATTATACATAGAATGGAGTATTACGAACCTGAGGAATTGGCCAAAATCGTTATCAACTCTGCTAAAAAACTAGCTATTGATAAAGTCGATCCATCTGGTGCAATAGAGATTGGAAACTGTTCCAGAGGAACACCACGTATCGCAAACCGTATTTTACGCCGTGTCAGAGATTATGCACAGGTGAAAGCTGACGGAAATATTACAAAAGAAGTTGTTGACGAAACACTTGCTCTTTTAGATATCGATCAAAAGGGTCTGGATCTGACAGACAGAAATATTCTTCTGACGATGATCAGTAAATTCAATGGCGGGCCGGTCGGGCTGGATACACTTGCTGCTGCTATTGGAGAAGACCCAGGCACGATCGAGGATGTCTATGAACCATATCTTGTAAAATGCGGATTTATCAATCGGACGCCGCGTGGTCGTATGGCCACGGATTATGCCTATTCCCATTTAAACATGACCAAGATCGAACCGTGATCCTATGACTGAGATCTTATTAACAGGCTCAAAATATCTTATCATTATTTTGTTTGCCTATTTTACCTATATATCTTTTCGCGTGCAAAGAGATGCGCCAGAGGAAAAAAAGAAAGGCAGTTATATTCTTCAGAGAGTGTTTCTGCTTTTGATCCATGCATTGGCTTATCTTTGCATCTGCATAAATATCATCCAAAACCCGGATATCGGGCTGACTATTCCAAAAGTACTTGGATTCTATGCAGGACAGCTTGTTTATTTAGTGATCATGTCTATTCTGATCCCATCTTTTATTTCCTTGAGTAAAGGCATTAATAATGTCCTGTGTATGTTTCTTGCTATTGGATTTATTTTTCAGACCAGGCTGGATTTTGATACTTCTGTGCGTCAGTTTTTTATTGTATTATTTGGAACTGCTGCATTTCTGGTGTTTGTGTTCTTCTGCAAACGAGCAAAATTCTTAAGGAATCTGACGTGGATCTACTGCATCGTTGGTATGGCATTATTACTGCTGGTATTGATCCTGTCCCGTGTTACTAAAGGTGCAAAACTTGCGATCGATCTGGGGTTCTTTTCCTTCCAGCCAATGGAATTTGTAAAGATCCTGTTTGTCATGTTTGTGGCATCGGCATTCCATAAAACTAATAATTTAAAAACTGTTATCATCACGGCTGTTGCTGCAGCGATCCATGTTTTAATTGTTGTATTTTGCCGGGATCTGGGGTCAGGACTGATCTTAAGTATTATTTATGTTTTAATGCTTTATGTCGCAACAAGGAAAGTCCGATATCTTTTTATCGGAGCAGGAGGTTTTGCAGCCGCTGCCTTTGCTGCCTATCATTTGTTCAGCCATGTACGCGTACGTGTACAGGTCTGGCTTGATCCTTGGACTGATATCGACAATAAAGGTTATCAGATTGCCCAATCTTTATTTGCAGTAGGTACCGGAGGATGGCTGGGGTCCGGAATCTTCCGCGGGTCGCCAAATCATATACCGGTCGTTTCAAATGATATGGTATTTTCTGCAATTGCAGAAGAGATGGGTGCTATTTTTGCTATTCTTCTGATCCTTTTGTGCTTATGTTTTGTCCTGATGATGATGCGGGTAGCTATCCGGGTCAATAATTCATTTTATAAACTGCTTGCTTTTGGATTAGGAACTGCTTATGGCGTCCAGGTATTTCTTACGATCGGCGGCGCGATCAAATTTATACCTTTGACAGGTGTGAATCTCCCGTTTATTTCCAGCGGAGGCAGTTCCATGCTGGCATCGATGGTCTTTATCGGTATTATTCAGGCTCTATATGTCATTTCTGAAGCAGATGTAGAGCATGAAAGGGAAATGATCGCCCAGGGTGCAGATCTTGCTGATTTTTCCGGATTTGAGCATATAAAAAGGCAGCCGCATCATCAGCTGAAAACGGAAGAAACCGTGGATGCAGTAACACATATTCCGGCAGAAGAAAGAATCAAAAAAGTGGATGTGGAGGATAAGATCCGGCATATCGATCCGGAAGATTTTTAAATGAATCCTAATCGTGAACGAAAAAAAATAAATAAAGTACGCAAAAAGATCAGCCGCGGGCGGGTCATTAATCAGGATATCTTAAAGATATCCGTGTTTTTCTGCGTTCTGGCTGCTGCTTTGATCGTTTATTTATGTTTTTTCCTGACTTTTGAATCCGGATCCATCATCAATAATACTTACAATAAACGTTCCGAGAGCTTTAAAAAAGTCATTGAAAGAGGAAGTATTTACAGTTCAGATGGTACGCCTCTAGCTTACAGTGAAAACAGGGATGGGGTAGAAGTCAGAATCTATCCATATGGGAATATTTTTGCCCAAGTCGTTGGCTACGAGACGAATGGAGCATTAGGACTGGAAGCATCCTATAACTATTATTTGCTTACTTCTCACACAAATATGTTTGAAAAGATTGCAAATGAGTTTAAAGGGCAGAAAAATCCAGGTGATTCCATCCATACATCTCTTGACCGTGATCTGCAGACGTATATCAGTGATCTATTAGAGGGACAGAAAGCATCCGCTATTTGTATTGACCCGAAAACCGGACAGATCAAAGCGACTGTCTCAAAGCCTGATTTTGATCCGAATGATATCCAGTATATCTGGGATGATATTATTTCTGATGAAGAAAATTCTCCTTTAGTTAACCGCGCAACGCAGGGCAGTTATACACCGGGTTCTACTTTCAAGATTTTCACTTTATTAGAATATATGCGCGAACACCCGGATTATGATAACTACTATTATAATTGCGAGGGCGTTTTAGAAGGAGATGGCTATTCTATGAGCTGTATAGACCAAACTGCTCACGGAGGAGAGACTCTGGAAGATGCTTTCGCCTGGTCTTGTAATCTGGCATTTGCCGATATCGGACTGAAGCTGGATATTGATCAATTTATAGCTTCAAATTCGAACCTTTTATTCAATCGTGATCTGAATGTAGATATTGCAAGCAATAAAGCGACCTTTTCCCTTCAGAAAACTGACTCTGATTTTATGAAGATGCAGACAGCGTTCGGACAGGGCAAAACACTGACTAATCCACTGCATTTATCGCTTGTCATGTGTGCTTTCGCAAATGAGGGAGTTTTGATGCGGCCACATTATGTCACTAAGATCACAAGCCCTTCCGGTTCTGTTGTAAAAACATTTAAAGATAAAGAAGAAGAGCGTCTGTGCAGCAGTTCTGAAGCTGAGGCTATGAACCGCTATCTGCGTTCTGTTGTGACAGAAGGAACCGCATTCTGTATGGCATACGAAGATTATACAGCCTATGGTAAGACAGGCACGGCTGAAACGAAAAGTGATAAAGAACAAAACATTGACCTGTCCTTCTTTGTTGGATTTGCAGAAAAAGATGGACAAAAACTGGTTATTTGTGTCAATATTGAAGACACGACAAGAACATGGATGAGCGCTGTGGATTTCGCTCATGAGATATTTAATTATTACTTTTATTAGTAATGTAAGAACTCATTCGAGTTCTCTTGATCCGCTCAAAGCCGTGGGGCTCCCTCACCCTTCGGGCGGGGGATGAGATATATAATTGCCAATTGTCCGCAGAGATATGGCAATGGATATAAATTTTTTAAACAGAGGTAGAGCTTTATGATTTACAGTATGACAGGGTTCGGCAGAGCAGAGCTCTCTGAATCTGACAAGAAGTTTACAGTTGAGATCAAATCCGTTAATCACAAATACTTTGATCTGAATATCCGGATGCCGCGTAAATTTAATCTTTTTGAAAGCAATATCCGGAATCTCTTAAAAGAATATGCTTCACGCGGAAAGATCGATCTTTATATCTCTTATGAGGATCTTTCGGAAAGTGGAACGAGTCTGAAATACAACAAAGCTTTAGCACAGGAATATTATCATTTCTATAAACAGATCCAGGAAGATTTTAATATTGATGATGACATCCGGACGTCTACCATTGCCAGATCTACGGATGTTCTGGTTCTGGAAGAGCAGGAGATCAATGAAGAAGAAATGTGGTCCCTGCTGGAACGTCCGCTGAAAGAAGCTTTTTCGGCCTTTCGTTCTGCAAGAGAAAAAGAGGGAGACGCATTAAAACAGAACATTCTTGGCAAGCTGGATGAAATGCAGGGACATGCAACGTTCATAGAAGAACGTCTTCCGCAGATCATTTCAGAATACCGTGAAAAACTAACGGAACGTGTAAAAGAACTTCTGGAGAACAGCCAGATTGATGAAGGCAGAATCGCTGCAGAAGTTACCATGTATGCAGATAAAATCGCGATAGATGAAGAACTTGTCCGTCTTTCTACACATATCCGCCATATGAAAGATATTCTTGAGAAAGGCGGAGAAAGCGGCAGAAACCTGGATTTTATCGCCCAGGAAATGAATCGGGAGTCCAATACGATCCTTTCCAAATCTAACGATATCGATATTACTAACCGGGGCATCGAGCTCAAGACCTGCATCGAAAAGATCAGGGAGCAGGTGCAAAATATAGAATAATTATTATCAGCTATGTCACACATATCCCCTGCGCTCAGGATGCTTCGCATATTCGCTCGGGAATATGTGTGACCATAGCTCATTCAATCATTCATATTTTACAGATATCACTGCGCTCAGGATGCTTCGCATATTCGCTCGAGAATATATATGACCATAGCCGAAAAATAAACATATAATAAATATATTCTATGTTCTGGCCATGCTTAGCATATTCGCTCGGGAATATGTGTGACCATAGCTGAAATAATCTAAATAAGGAGAAACAATGGATAAAGGTGTACTGGTCGTTGTGTCCGGGCTTTCCGGTGCCGGTAAAGGAACCATATGTAAAAGATTGCTGGAGAAATATCCTGATTATGTTCTTTCTGTATCGGCAACCAGCCGTAAACCACGGGAAGGGGAAGAACACGGACGGGAATACTTCTTCATTACGAAAGAAGAGTTTGAAGACCGGATCAATCAGGGAAAACTGCTGGAATTTGCTCAGTATGTTGGAAATTACTACGGCACGCCAAAGGACTGGGTCGAAGAGCAATTGAATGCCGGGAAAGATATTGTTCTGGAAATTGAACTGCAGGGTGCTTTTCAAGTACGTAAAAAGATCCCGGAAGCTGTTTTGATCTTTGTTCTGCCTCCGGATATGGAAGAATTAAAACGCCGTCTGGTCAATCGTGGAACAGAAACAATGGAAGAAATTGACAGGCGAATTCAAAGGGCCATGGAGGAAATGGAATTTGTTCCGGAATACGATTATGTGATCATCAATGAAGATGTTGAAAAATCTGTTGACATGTTGCATAATATAGTTCGTTCTGAAAAAAACAAAGGAGAGTGAAAACATGTTACATCCGTCTTACACTGATTTAATGGATGCTTTAAACAGCGAAGTGGAAAATGGAGAACAGCCGGTTGTCCAGAGCAGATATTCTATCGTAATGGCTGCTTCCAAACGGGCTCGTCAACTGGTTGATGGTGCCGAGGCTCTGGTGGATGATCCTTCCGCTAAACCGTTATCAACGGCAATTGAAGAGATTTATTCTCAGAAAGTACGTATTTTAAATAATGACGATGAGGAAGAATAAACTTTTCCTGATATCACTTGGATGTGATAAGAATAGAGTTGATTCTGAAAGAATGCTGGGGTTTCTTGAAGACGCCGGCTTTTCTTTTACTGATGATGAATATGAGGCAGACGTGATCCTGGTCAATACCTGCTGTTTTATTGATGATGCAAAGACAGAATCGATTGAAACCATTCTGGAAATGGCTGCGATGAAAACAGAAGGAAACTGCAAAAAGCTGGTTGTATCAGGATGTCTGCCGGAACGCTATAAAGATGAATTGATCAAAGAACTTCCGGAAGTAGATGCCTATATTGGAACAAAAGATCTGTCAGCAATTGTTTCTGCATGTAGTCTTCAGGAAGAAGAAACAGTCACACCAGATCTGTTCGGGAGACGGATCATTACGACCCCTGGTCATTATGAGTTTTTGAAAATTGCAGAAGGTTGCAATAAATACTGTACCTATTGTATTATTCCCTATATCCGAGGGAAATATACCAGTTATCCAATGGAAAACCTGCTGCAGGAAGCCGAATCACTGGCAGCGCAAGGTGTGAAAGAACTCATCATTGTGGCACAGGAAACATCTATTTACGGAAAGGACCTTTATGGAAAAGAGATGCTTCCGGAATTGCTGCAAAAATTGTGCCGGATCGATGGTATTGAATGGATCCGCCTGCTGTATTGTTATCCGGAGGATATTACAGAAGAATTCCTGCAGGTCATGGCAAATGAGGAAAAAATCTGTCATTACATAGACATGCCAATCCAGCATGCTTCAGATCGGATCCTTAAGAAAATGGGGAGAAAAACAGACCGTGCTTCCATTCTTTCGACGATCAAGCGAGTTCGCGAGATCATGCCGGATGCGGCTCTGCGTACTTCTTTGATCACAGGATTCCCATCTGAATCGGAGGAAGACCATCAGCTTTTAATGTCCTTTGTTAAAGAGTCCAGATTTGACCATTTGGGAGTCTTTACTTATTCCCAGGAAGAAGGTACCCCTGCGGCAAAAATGCCGGATCAGATCGATGAAGCGCTTAAGGAACAAAGAAGAGATGACCTGATGCGTCTGCAGGAACAAATATCCCTTGAACTCATGAATCAAAAGATTGGAAGAGAATTACAGGTCCTAATTGACGGATATCTTCCGGAAGAAGATGTATATATTGGAAGAACCAGGATGGATGCACCAGATGTGGACGGGTTCTTTTATGTAAAAACGGAGGAGACCCTTAATAGCGGAGACCTGATCATTGCTCGTGTACAGACAGCCAATGCGTATGACCTTTACGGGGAGATGATAAAACGATATGAATCTGCCGAATAAACTTACCATTTTAAGATTAATATTTATCCCGTTTTATGTTTTCTTTCTTATGACGGATTTCTTTTCCTTCAGCAGTCATATTGCTATGGTTATTTTTATTCTGGCATCAATTACAGATACGCTGGATGGAAAGATAGCGAGAAAATACAATTTGGTCACAGATTTTGGAAAATTTGCTGATCCGCTGGCTGATAAGATCCTTGTCGTGTCCGGTATGGTTTGTTTTGTCGCACTTGGCAGGCTTCCTGTCTGGATCTGCATCATCATCCTTGCCAGAGAATTTGCTATCAGTGGTTTCCGTCTGGTCGTTGCTGCAAACGGCACAGTATTAGCTGCCAGTATGTGGGGGAAATTTAAGACAACCTTTCAGATGATCATGCTGATCATGATGTCCTTTGACCTGGAAAGGCTTGTTGCAGAAAAAGGTTTCCCGCCTGTCATCTGGAATGTCTATCATATCGTCACGATCGTCGTAATGTATATCGCACTGGCATTGACCATCATATCCATGATCGACTATTTCTATAAAAACAGGAAAGGATTTCAAGTGAAATGACCTGTGAATTTATTTGTGTAGGTACAGAACTTTTACTTGGCAATATCCTGAATACAAACGCGAAATACCTGTCCGAAAAATGTGCGGAATATGGTATTTCTGTTTTTTATCAGACTGTTGTCGGCGATAATCCGGAAAGATTGGAAGAAATGGTCCGCCTGGCATTATCCCGATCGGACTGCATTATTTTTTCAGGCGGCTTGGGGCCAACTACCGATGACCTGACAAAAGAGACCGTTGCGAAAGCATTCGGGTTAAAACTTGTGGAAGACGCCAAGGCCAAAGAAGAATTACTTGCTCGTATGAACCGTTACGGACGCAAGATCACAGAGAATAATTTTAAACAGGCTTTGATCCCGGAAGGGCAGAAGGCCTTGTATAATCATCACGGCACAGCACCTGGTATCTTAATTGAGAAGGATGGGAAAACTGCTATCCTGCTTCCTGGTCCGCCAAGAGAACTTGTCCCGATGTTTGAGGAATACTGCATTCCTTATTTTGAATCCAGATCTAATCAAAAAATAGTGTCCGTTATGGTTAAGCTGATCGGGATCGGAGAAAGCGAAGCAGCTGCAAGAATTGAAGATCTGATCTTAAACAGCAAAAATCCTACCGTGGCTCCTTATGCTAAAACAACGCAGGTTCATCTGCGTGTCACTGCAATTGCAGAAAACGAAGAAGCCGGAAAAGCCCTGATAAGGCCTGTACTGGAGCAGATCCAGGCGGAATTAGGCGAATATATTTATTCCATGGATGAAAATGATGATATAGAAGACGTTGTTGTCCGGGATCTGGAAGAGAAACACCTGTATATCTCCTGTGCAGAATCTTTTACAGGTGGAATGGTCGCATCCCGTCTGATCAATGTTTCGGGAGCCAGCAATGTGCTGAAAGAAAGTCTTGTTACATATTGTGACGAGGCTAAGATGAATCGTTTATTTGTTGATCCGGAAACTATAAAAAAACACAGCGCTGTCAGTTTCGAATGTGCAAAAGAAATGGCAGAAGGTGTGATACGGGCAACCGGCTGTGATGTCGGGGTGGCAACGACAGGATATGCCGGGCCGGATGGAGAAGAAGCAGGACATATCTTCTTTGCAGTTAGTTTTAAAGGTAAAACAGTTGTGAAAGAAATGAATCTGGCATTTGACCGTAATCTGGTAAGGGAGGCAGCCGTGATCCGTGTCCTGGCTCTTGTTCATCAGCTCCTGAAAGATGCTTAAATCAGGAAATGAAACGATTCGGTTACAAATTCTTAACATTTCTGAAATAGTGTAAAAGAAACGGCTATGATATGATTGAGATACGCAAAAAGCGTGTCTCTTTTTTTGTTTTTCATCGGAATGTGATTGACAAATGTCCGAAAGTAGAATAAGATAAAAGCGAACATAAGTTCGCATTCGAATGAAGGAGAAAAAAATGGATAATAAAGAGAAATTAAAAGCATTAGACGCAGCAATTTCCAAAATTGAAAAAGATTACGGAAAAGGCTCCGTCATGAAATTAGGAGATAAAACAGCGCTGGATGTAGATGTGATCCATACCGGTTCCATCAGTCTGGATAAAGCATTGGGCGTTGGCGGCATTCCGCGCGGAAGGATCATAGAGATTTATGGTCCGGAAGCTTCCGGTAAAACAACGCTTGCATTACATATCGTTGCAGAAGTACAGAAAAACGGCGGAATCGCAGGCTTTATTGATGCCGAACATGCTCTGGATCCAAAGTATGCACATGATATCGGTGTAGATGTAGACAATTTATATATCTCACAGCCTGATTACGGTGAGCAGGGTCTTGAGATCTGTGAGACCATGGTACGTTCCGGTGCGATCGATATCATCGTTGTAGACTCTGTCGCAGCTTTAGTTCCAAAACATGAGATCGAAGGCGAAATGGGAGATGCTACGGTTGGTGCACAGGCGCGTCTGATGAGCCAGGCATTAAGAAAACTGACAGCAGTAACAAATAAAACCGGATGCTCCATTATCTTTATCAATCAGTTGAGAGAAAAGATCGGTGTCTTTTACGGTCCTTCAGAAACTACAACAGGCGGCCGTGCCCTTAAATTCTATGCATCTGTCCGTATTGATATCCGCCGCGTGGAATCTCTCAAGCAGAGCGGAGAAGTCATCGGCAACCGTGTTCGCGCCAAAGTTGTCAAAAATAAAGTTGCCCCGCCATTCCGTGAGGCAGAATTTGATATCATTTTCGGTGAAGGTATTTCTGCAGTCGGAGATATCCTGGATCAGGCAGTTGAGTTTAAGATCATCGAAAAGAGTGGTGCATGGTACTCTTATAACGGAGAAAAGATTGGTCAGGGAAGAGAAAATGCCAAAAATTACATCAAAAATGATCCTGCTTTCTTCGCTATGTTAGATGCAGCAGTCCGTAATAAACTCGGATTTGGCGATGGAGAGCCTTTACCGGATACGGCTCCTGTGAAAGAAGAACCTCAAATGGCAGAATTCAATCCGGATGACCTGGAACTGGATGTTGAATGATCCATTATTCCATTTAAGCAAAAAAGGGGAATTGCAATGCGATTCCCCTTTTATAATTAATTGAGATTATCAGATTTTAAAGGAAAAATAACTTGTCAATAAAGGTTTCCTTTAGTAAACTATATAATACGGTTTAGAATAACTATTGGAGGTATTTCATATGAATGTTTATAAGACAGAACAACTCAGAAATGTCGTTCTTTTGGGGCATGGCGGTTCTGGTAAATCCACGTTAGCAGAAGCTTTTGCTTTTACAACCGGGATCACGACCAGAATGGGCAATATTGCTGACGGCAACACCATCAGTGATTTTGATAAAGAAGAGCAGAAAAGACAATTTTCTATCAGCACAACTGTAATTCCAATCGAATTTAATAAAATCAAGATCAACGTCCTGGATACTCCGGGTTATTTCGATTTTATCGGCGCAACGGAAGAAGGTCTCAGTGTTGCTGATGCTGCTGTTATTGTTGTCAATGCTAAGAGCGGTATCGAAGTTGGTACACATAAGGCTTGGGGTTTCTGTGAGAGATTCCATATTCCACGTATTATTTATATTTCCGGCATGGATGATGCGAATGCTGATTTTGCAGGTGTCGTAGAATCCCTGAAAGAAGAATTTGGCAATAAGATTGCTCCGCTTCAGATCCCGATCAAAGAAGGCGGTGCTTTCACTGGTTATGTCAATGTTATTCGTGAAGCAGGAAGAAAATATAAAGCAGACGGTTCCTATGATGAGTGTGATGTTCCTGCTGATCTTTCTTCTGAGGTTGCTTCTACCAGAGAAGAGGTTATGGAGCACGTAGCTGAGACCAGTGAAGAATTTATGGAGAAATATTTCGGTGGCGAAGAATTCACCATGGATGAAATTCTTTCCGCTCTGAATTCTGCTGCTACAGAAGGCGATATCGTTCCTGTTTTAGTTGGTGCTACAACGAAAAACCTTGGACCAAAAGCAGTTCTGGAAGCAATTGAGCGTTACTTCCCATCTCCGGATCACAGCCCGGTTAAGAAAACCGGTAAATTCACAAAGACGGATGAAGATTTTACTGCAGAGTATAAAGAAGACGGTCCTCTTGCTGCTTATGTATTTAAGACGATCGTGGACCCGTTTATCGGTAAATATTCTCTGGTTAAGGTTTGCTCCGGCGTATTGAAGAATGATGATCAGGTATTCAATGCTGCAACGGATGAAAGTGAAAAATTATCCAAGCTTTATATCATGCGCGGCAAGAACTTTGAAGAGATCAATATGCTGAATCCTGGTGATATCGGTGCAATCAGCAAACTGGATCTTGCAAAGACAGGTGACACCTTATCAAAGAAAGATAATCCGATCATCCTTGATAAGTTCGAAACAGCAAAACCGTATACTTATATGAAATACCGTGCCGTTAATAAAGGCGAGGAAGATAAGATCCAGCAAGCTCTGCAGAAATTATGTGCAGAAGATCAGACCCTGAGAGTTGTTTCTGATGAAGAAAACAAACAGGCTCTTCTGTACGGCATTGGCGATCAGCAGCTTGATGTTGTTGTTTCCAAGATGAAAGAAAAATATAAAGTTGATGTTGTTCTGGAAAAACCTGCATTTGCTTTCCGTGAGACCATCAAGAAGTCATCCGATGTACAGGGCAAACATAAGAAACAGTCCGGCGGACATGGACAGTACGGCGATGTCAGAATGCGTTTTGAGCCTTTAGGCGATACAACAAAAGCATATGAATTCGCAGAAGAAGTTGTCGGTGGTTCCGTACCGAAGAACTACTTCCCGGCTGTAGAAAAAGGGTTACAGGAATGTGTCCAGAAAGGACCTCTGGCTAATTATCCTGTTGTTGGCGTTAAAGCAACACTGTACGATGGATCTTACCATCCGGTTGACTCGAACGAAATGTCCTTCAAGATGGCAACCATTCTGGCATTCAAGAAAGGTTTCATGGAGGCAGGTCCTGTTCTCTTAGAGCCTATCGCAAGCCTGAAAGTTACTGTTCCGGATCGTTTTACCGGTGACGTTATGGGCGATCTGAACAAGAGACGTGGCCGCGTACTTGGTTCTAATCCGGCTGGTCTTGGCAAGACCTGTATTGAAGCTGATGTACCTCAGTCTGAATTATTCGGCTATGGTACAACACTTCGGTCCATGACTGGTGGATTCGGCGATTTCGAGTATGAATTCTCCCGTTATGAACAGGCTCCTGCAGATGTTCAGGAAAGAGAAGTCGCAAGCAGACATACAGACGACGAGGAATAATTCCTTTTTATGAAATACGATATTGTAATCATTGGTGGCGGTGCATCTGGTTTATGCACCGCCATAATGTCTAAAACAGAAACAAATTCTATATTGATCATTGACCATGAGGACCGTGTTGGGAAAAAGATCCTGTCTACAGGGAATGGAAAATGTAATCTGACAAACCGTTACTGCCGTACGGAGCTTTTCTCATCGAATCCGGAAGGAATCTATCCATATTTTCCGGAAGCTAACAGAGCTTTTGCAGAAACGGTTATCTCATCATTTGATGCAGATCAGGCCATTCAATTCTTTCAAGGATTAGGTATTCTGACGGAAGATAAAAACGGTTATATCTATCCACGGAGTGAACAGGCTTCTTCTGTTTTAGATTGTCTTCGTTTCCGCTGTGAAACATTAGGGATCGATATGGCTCTCGGTTATCAGCCGATGAAGATCTCTAAGAGAGACGATCTCTTTTATATTGATGATGAATATTCCTGCAAAAAACTGGTACTTGCGACTGGAGGTATGAGCGCGCCAAATACCGGATCTGACGGCAGTGGGTATGAATTTGCCAAAAGTCTGAGACATCATATTGTTGAACCCATTCCGTCTCTTTGCGGTTTAAAGTGCAGTGATCCTTTCTTTAAAGCATTAGCTGGTGTTCGCAATGACAGCAAACTATCTCTTTATGATGATCAGAAAAACCTGCTGATAGAAGCGCAGGGTAATCTGCAGTTCAATGATTATGGTGTATCCGGCATACCAGTATTTCAAATTTCTTCTGTTGCTGGACGTTTATTAAAAGATGGGAAGCGGCTGATCCTTAGAATCGACCTCCTTCCGGAAGTATCTTTTAATGAGCTGGCTGGTTTTATAGACAGCAAATCGGAGAACTATCTTCTTGGGGTTTTAAATAAAAAGCTTTCTCAGGTGATAGAAAAAGAAATCAGCAGAAAAAAAGGCTGTGAAAACGTTTCTAACGGTTATCTGAGAGCCTGTATGATCAAACGCTTCAAAGTTCATCCGATCGATATCACATCATTTGCACAGTCCCAGGTAACTGCCGGCGGCGTATCCGTTGACGAAATCCGGCCTGATACGTGCGAATCCAAATTAGTCGACAATTTATACTTTACCGGGGAAATCATGGATATTAACGGCATTTGCGGCGGTTATAATCTGCATTGGGCATGGGCAAGCGCTTATTGTGCGTCCAATGCTTTAAAAGAAGACTCCAAATAGTATTATTTTTTCCATTTGTTTATTTTGGGGAATATGATAAAATAACTAACACAAAAAAATATAGAAAGGATTCTTAATCAATAACTATGATTCGGATCAGTCAAATTCAATTACCGGTAGATCATACCAAAGCACAGCTGGAATCGAGCATCTGTAAGAAGCTCCGTGTCAACGACAATGCGATCGAATCGATCAAATATTCCATTGTCAAACGTTCTTTAGACGCTAGAAATAAGAATAACATCACATACAACTATGTGATCGATGTTTCTGTGGATAATGAAAAAAATATCCTGGAAGCCTGCAAAAAGAGCAAAACGATCACTCATGTACAGGAAAAACGTTACTCCTTGCCTGTCCGCGGGCAGGAGTTAATGAAGATCCGGCCGTATGTTGTTGGATCCGGGCCTGCCGGTCTTTTTGCTGCTTATTTTCTGGCTGAACATGGATATAAGCCTATTCTGATCGAACGAGGCGAAAGTGTAGAAAAGAGAACCGTTCGGATCCATGAATTTCTGGATGCTGAAAAGCCGCTTCATCCAGACTCTAATGTTCAGTTCGGTGAAGGCGGAGCAGGCACCTTTTCTGATGGCAAATTAACAACCGGTGTAAATGACCCGCAGGGAAGAAACCGTCTTGTTTTACAAACATTCATCGATAATGGTGCTCCGGAAGAGATCCTGTATTTAAATAAACCGCATCTTGGAACTGATATGCTTTGCCGTATCGTTAAGAATATGCGCAAAAAGATCATTCAGAACGGCGGAGAAGTGGTCTTTAACACAAAATTTGTCGGATTTACTGCAAGCAACGGACATTTGGACAGTATCAAACTGGAATCCAATTTCAAAGGCCGGACTCATATTATGGAGGTTGACTGCAATCATCTGGTCCTTGCGATCGGTCATTCTGCTCGCGATACGTTCCGTGATCTATATGATCAGAATATCCACATGGAGCAGAAACCATTTGCGGTCGGTGTCCGGATCGAGCACTCCCAGGAAGCTGTCAATAAAGCACAATATGGAGAGAACTATCTGGAAAAATACGGAGACCTTCTCCCTGTTGCGGATTACAAACTCACGGCTAAGACAAAGGATGGAAGAAGCGTTTATACCTTCTGTATGTGTCCTGGCGGATACGTGATCAATTCTTCTTCTGAAGAAAACCGGCTTTGTGTGAATGGTATGAGCTTTTCGCAGCGTGATGGAGAAAACGCCAATTCTGCAATCGTTGCTGCTGTAACGCCAGATGATTATGCTTCCTCAGATCATCCGCTGGAGGGCATCGAATTCCAGAGAATGCTGGAAGAAAACGCTTATAAAGCAAAGAACGGAAAAATACCTGTGCAGCTTCTGAAAGATTTCATGGAAGGAAACGTATCAGACCATTTTGATTCTGTATATCCAAACTGCCTGGGTAATTGTGATTTTGCAGATATCAATACCATCCTTCCGGATTTTATCTGTGAAGCAATTAAAGAAGGAATTGAAGCTTTTGATCATAAGATTCCGGGGTTCGCAAATCCGGAAGCAGTTCTTTCTGCGGTAGAAAGCCGTACGTCTTCACCGGTACGTATTCTTAGAGATGAGCATTTTGAAAGTAATATCAAGGGAATCTTCCCATGTGGAGAAGGTGCAGGATATGCTGGAGGAATTACAAGCGCTGCAATGGATGGAATTAAAGTATTTGAGGAGATCTACAGCAGGTTTAAAGCATAAATCATGTTGATCAATATTTTACAGAAAAACGGAGACCTGTACGATCTGTCCTGGAAAGGGGATCAGATCCTGGAGATTTATCATATGGATCATAAACCAGCTGATCTGCTGAAGCTTTGTGTTTATGATCCTGCTTCTAATACACTGGAAGAAATCCAGCCGGATGTTAAAAAAGTCGCTTTCATGAACATCAATGTTTCTTATAAACCTTGTTTGGAAGTCTATTACGCCACCTATCATGAAACAGAAGATAAAATGATAGAGATCCGGCTGTATGCGTATCATCTGAAAACCAGAAAGACACGGATCGTTTGTTCTTTTCTCGAAAGCAGGAGTGTTCTGACATCGCAGAAGATCATCCGGGCTTTTATTCTTTCTCCATCTGATGTTTTAATTCAGACAGAAATCGTGAATAAGAGAGAATCCAGTAATCTGATGGGTTCCATTGTGTTTACTCAAACGATGTATTCCGCTGACCTGCCAGCACCATTACCAGTTATTGAAGAGAACTTTAACAACAACGGGATCAATGCCATCATTCCCATGAATGAATCTGAGATCCTTGTGAAAACCGGTTTTTCTTTTCTGGAAGACTCCAGATTGTCTGTTGCATCCAAAAATGATGCGCTGATAGAAAGTGTTTATCGTACTACATCACAAAAATTGATCGGAGATTTAAAACTTTCTCTGGGCAATATTGATATGTACCTGATCACGACCGCTTATTTTGATAAATATATTCTCCGGCCTGAAATTATAGACGAATTTATTGTATTCAATGTGGTTGATGTCGCATCCAAGACTTCAGAAAGTTTGTTTATTAATTACGTTAACGATGAGAAATTTACGGTCCAGAATAATAATATCGATCTGACAGACCTGCGCGTAGCTTATGTGATCAATAATGATCCTTATATTCGCCGCACCAAAGATGGAAGAAGTGCTTTCGTGAATGTACGAACGGCAGAGAATGATATTTCATTTGTGGATGACACATTTATTACCGTTCTCGGAAAATTGTTTGTACTGGAATCCAAAAACAAACGGCATTCCAATCTGAAATTATACAATTACCCTAAAATGGATATCGTCCTGGATGCTAAATATTCCTATATAGCCGGTATTCATAACAAAGAACAGTATTTTTTATACACGGAATAAAATGGTTTATACTTCTTTAGAGATTGATGAAATCTTGAATAAGGCACCTGTAATGGAACCGCAGCGGCAGTTCTATTTTGTTGACCAGTGCCGAAAGATCATTTCTGCGCTGGAAGAAGAAAAAGGGCGGAAACTGACGGTCTGTATCAATACCTTCGGCTGTCAGATGAATGCAAAAGATTCTGAGAAGCTTCTCGGAATCATGGAAGAGATTGGTTACGTGGAGAGCGATAGCGAGGATTCCGATTTCGTTCTTTATAATACCTGTACCGTCCGGGAACATGCAAATGTGCGCGTTTACGGACGTTTAGGTGTTTTAAAGAATTCCAAAGATAAAAACCCGGACATGATCATTGCATTGTGTGGATGCATGATGCAGGAGAATGCGGTTGTAGAAAAGATCAAACAAAGCTATAAACATGTCGATATTATTTTCGGCACTTACAATATTTACAAGCTGGCTGAACTACTGTTCCTGCATTTCACGCAGAAAAAGATGCAGATCGAAATATATGAATCTCCGCAGGAGATTGTTGAAGATCTTCCATCAGAACGGAAATTCAAGTTTAAGTCTGGCGTCAATATTATGTATGGCTGCAATAACTTCTGCAGCTACTGCATCGTTCCTTATGTTCGTGGAAGAGAACGGAGCAGAGAAAAAGAAGATATATTAAAGGAAATAAGAAACCTGGCTGCAGATAGTGTCATTGAAATCATGCTGCTTGGACAGAATGTCAATTCCTATGCCTATGGTTTCCCGCAATTGTTAGCAGAAGCTGCACAGATTCCGGAAATCAAACGGATCCGTTTTATGACATCCCATCCAAAAGATCTGTCTGATGATCTGATCCGGGTGATCAAAGACAATCCGAAAATTGCACGCCATATCCACCTGCCGCTGCAGTCCGGCAGCACCAGGGTGTTAAAAGAAATGAACCGGCATTATACCAAAGAAGGCTATCTGGAGCTGGTAGATAAGATTCGCAGCGAGATCAAGGATATTTCTATAACGACGGATATCATTGTCGGTTTTCCTGGAGAAACGGAAGAAGATTTTCAAGATACTCTTGACGTTGTCCGTAAAGCTAAATTTGAGAGTGCTTTTACTTTTATCTATTCCAAAAGAAGCGGTACGAAAGCTGCATTGATGCCGGACCAGATTCCACGGGATATTGTGAATGATCGTTTTAACCGTTTGCTTGCATTGGTAACAGAAGGCGCTACAAAACAGACAATGCGCTATACCGGACAATCAGTAGAGGTTCTCGTGGAAGAGATCAATCAAAAAGATCCGTCTCTTTTAACGGGGCGTATGTCAAATAACTCGTTAGTACATTTTAAAGGTTCCAACGACCTTATCGGAACGATGGCAAAAGTCCATCTGGATGAAGCAAAAGGTTTTTATTATCTGGGAACACTTATAAGGAGTATGTAATGGCTTTATCGCCAATGATGACAAAATATCTGGAGACAAAAGAGCAGTATCCTGACTGTATTCTTTTTTACCGCCTTGGTGATTTTTATGAAATGTTTTTTGATGATGCATTGACAGCATCCAAAGAACTGGAGATCACATTAACGGGAAAGGACTGCGGTCTGGAAGAGCGTGCGCCAATGTGCGGCGTTCCTTATCATGCTGTAGACGCTTATCTGAACAAACTGGTCTCAAAAGGTTATAAAGTAGCCATTGCGGAACAAGTTGAAGACCCGAAGCTGGCAAAAGGACTGGTAAAGAGAGAAGTGATCCGTGTGGTCACTCCCGGTACCAACATCAACCCGCTTTCTTTAGACGAAGATAAAAACAATTATCTGATGTGTATCTACTATGCATCCGAGTATTTTGCAGTTTCATTTGTCGATATTACAACGGGTGATTTTCTAACCACCACAATATCTTCGCTGTCATCGTTGATGGATGAGATCAATAAGTTTCCGGTAGCTGAAATCATTTCCAATCATTCTTTTGCAATGTCTGGTGCAGATTTCGGTTATATCAAAGATAAACTAGGCATTACTTTTTATACTGTCAATGATTCTTACTTTGATCAGAAAGAAAGTGTAGATCTGATCAAACAGCATTTTCACGTGATCGATCTTTCCGGTCTCGGATTAAATGACTATCCGCTTTGCATCCCTTGTATTGGTGCAACGTTACGTTATTTATATGAGACACAGAAAAACGGTTTAGAGTTTTTAAATAAGCTGACTGTTTATTCTACAGGGAAATATATGATCGTCGATTCTGCTGCCCGCAGAAATCTGGAATTGACTGAAACAATGCGGGAGAAGAATAAAAAAGGTTCCCTGTTATGGGTTTTGGATAAAACAAAAACAGCAATGGGCGCCAGGGCACTGCGTTATTTTATCGAACAGCCTTTGGTAGATAAAGAAGAGATCCTGATGCGTCAGGATGCTGTGGGAGAACTGAATGAATCTCTGATCGACCGTGATGAATTAAGAGAATATCTGAATCCAATCTACGATCTGGAGCGTCTCCTTGCAAAGATATCTTATCATTCTGCCAACCCGCGGGATCTGGTTGCATTTAAGAGTTCTCTTAAAATGCTCCCGGCGGTTAAATACTGCATGCAGAAATACCACAGCCGTTTATTAGCACAGCTGTATCAGGATCTGGATTGTCTGGAAGATCTGGAAAAGCTGATCGATGATGCGATTGTTGAAGAGCCGCCTCTTTCTATTAAAGACGGCGGAATCATTAAAGAAGGGTATTCCGAACAGATCGACACATTGCGTAAGTCTAAATACGAAGGAAAATCATGGCTTTCGGAGATTGAAGAGAAGGAACGCAATGCGACCGGCATCAAAACTCTGAAGATCAAATTTAATAAAGTATTTGGATACTATATTGAAGTCACGAATTCTTTTAAAGATAAAGTGCCTGACCGTTACATCAGAAAACAAACGCTGGTCAATGCAGAGCGTTATATTACAGAAGAATTAAAAGAACTGGAAGATACGATCCTTGGCGCAGAAGAAAAATTATTTGCTTTGGAATATGATCTGTTCAGCGATATCCGGGATCAAATCTACGGAGAGATCCAGCGGATTCAGAAAAGTGCTTCTGTCATCGCAAGGATCGATGCATTTGCTTCTCTGGCATATGTCGCAGAGCAAAACCATTATGTACGCCCGGAGATCAATGACAACGGAATCATCCATATCAAGGATGGACGTCATCCTGTCGTTGAAAAGATGATGGAGGAGGGTACTTTTATTCCAAATGATACATATTCTGATCAGGATGAAAACCGGGTCTGCGTCATCACCGGTCCGAATATGGCAGGAAAATCCACTTATATGCGTCAGCTTGCATTAATTGTTTTAATGGCAAGTATCGGCTCTTTTGTACCAGCATCCTGGGCATCTATCTGTACGTGCGACCGCATCTTTACCCGTGTCGGAGCATCTGATGATCTGGCATCCGGACAAAGTACTTTTATGGTTGAGATGACCGAGGTCGCCAATATTCTTCGTAATGCTACTGAAAAATCGTTAGTCATCCTGGATGAGATCGGAAGAGGCACATCTACATATGACGGTCTGAGTATTGCCTGGGCCGTGATCGAGTATATTGCTGATAAGAAAAAATGCGGGGCAAAAACATTTTTCTCCACACATTATCACGAACTGACAGAATTGGAAGGCCATATTGATGGTGTTAAGAACTACTGCATCAGCGTAAAAGAACAAGGAGATAACATTATCTTCCTGCGCAAGATCATCCGTGGAGGCGCTGATAAAAGCTATGGTGTCCAGGTAGCGGCTTTAGCCGGTGTTCCTGAACCAATTATCAAACGGGCAAAAGAGATCGTGAATCAGCTTTCTTATGCTGATATTACGATCAATAAGGATAATCAGATCATTCATACAGAGAGAGCAGAGGAAGAAGTGATCCTTCCGGAAGAAAATGAAACAGAGAACTATATCCGTTCCCTGGATCTGGATAAGCTTTCTCCAATTGAAGCGATCAACATCTTATACGATTTGAAAAACAGATTATGACGGAAATACATATTTTAGATCAATTAACAATCGATAAAATCGCGGCCGGAGAAGTGGTGGAACGTCCATTGAATGTTGTCAAAGAACTGATGGAAAACGCCATTGATGCAAATGCGACCAGTTTATCCGTAGAGATAAGGGATGGCGGCACTTCTTTGATCCGTATCACTGATAATGGCGCAGGGATCGATAAAGAGCAGATTCAAAAAGCTTTTTACCGTCACTCTACCAGTAAGATCAGCAGCGCGGATGATCTGTCATTTGTCACATCTTTAGGATTCCGTGGAGAAGCTCTCTCCAGTATCGCTGCAGTTTCCAAAGTTGAGTTATGTACGAAAACAAAGGATTCCATGACCGGTACCATATATAAAATCAGCGGCGGAAAAGAGATCTCCATGGAGGATGCGGGACTTCCCGATGGAACGACTGTCATTGTAAGAGACCTTTTCTACAATACGCCTGCCCGTTTAAAATTCTTAAAAACGGCACAGACGGAAGCAGGTTATATTCAGGATATGGTCAATAAGATTGCTTTGTCTCATCCGGAAATTGCAATTAAATTGACCAGTAACGGAGCTGTCCGTTTATCAACAAGCGGGAATGGTGATTTAAAGAGTACCATTTACGCTGTATTTGGTCGTGATATTACATCTCATTTGTTAGCTGTTGATGGTGTGTATGATACTTTATCTGTAAGCGGTTATATTGCTGCACCTGAAATTGCCAGATCCAACCGCAATTTTGAACTATTCTTCGTAAATGGAAGATATGTAAAGGATCCTGTTCTGAGCAGCGCTGTGGAAGAAGCCTTCCGCGGGTATCAGATGAAGGGCACCTTCCCGTTTACCATTTTGAACCTTCGGATCGAACCGGAATTAATGGATGTAAATGTTCATCCGGCCAAGCTTGAGATCCGTTTTTACGATAATGAACAGATTTTCCATGCGGTAAGGGATGCTGTATCCTCTGTACTCTATAAGAGAGAAAATATTCCTTCTTTTACAGTCGGTCCTAAGGATGAAGCAGACAAAGAACCAGTCAATGCAAAGCAATTTGTTCCAGAACCTTTTGAGGAAAATCGCGTTCGTCAAACTTCAACCTTTTCAGAAGAACCTGTTTATACGGTTGAGAAAGAAGAGCCCGTTTCTTTTGAGCAGACAACGTTCGCTCCGTTCATCAGTGAAGAAGCAAGAGAAAAACATCGCCTGATCGGTGTGATCTTTGATACTTACTGGATCGCAGAGTATCAGGATTCACTTTTTATTATTGATCAGCATGCTGCACATGAAAAAGTTCTATATGAAAAGTTTCTGGAAAATATCAAAAACGGCACTCACTATTCACAGAAACTGATGCCCGCTCTCATAGTTACGTTAACGCCAAAAGAAGTTGAAGTATTAGACAGATTCCACGAACAGCTGTCAGAATTAGGCTTTGAGTTTTCCTCCTATGGCGGGAGTGAATATGCCATTTCTGCTGTTCCTGCAGATCTTTATACATTGGATGAATCTGATCTGTTCTTAAGTTTTCTGGATGAATTAACTATGCTTTTACCTTCTGTTTCCTCTGAACTTCTGCTATCCAGGATTGCTACTGCTGCATGCAAAGCGGCAGTGAAAGGCGGAAACCGTCTCACTTTTACAGAAGCTAATGCATTGATCGATCAGCTGCTTTCTCTGGAAAACCCATATAACTGTCCGCATGGCAGACCTACCATCATTCAGATGTCCAAATCGGAACTGGAACGCAAGTTCAAGAGGATCCTTTCATGAAAAAGCCATTAGTCATTCTTTCCGGACCTACCGCCTGCGGAAAAACAGCACTTTCTATTTCTCTCGCAAAACGGATCAATGCAGAGATCATCAGTGCGGATTCCATGCAGGTTTATAAAGGGTTTGACATCGGAACAGCTAAAGTGACGAAAGAAGAAATGCAGGGCGTTCCTCACTATCTGATCGATGAAATGGATCCGGATGAAGAATGCAACGTATTTGAATTCCAAAGCCGCGCCAAGCATTATATTGATGAAATCCAAAACCGCGGTAAGATTCCTATGATCGTTGGCGGTACCGGATTTTATATCCAGTCTGTTTTATATGATATTGATTTTTCACAGGAACCTGCCGATCGCTCATACAGACATCAATTGGAACAGCTGGCTGAAGAAAAGGGGAGTCCTTTCCTTCATGAGAAATTAAAAGAGATCGATCCGGATGCAGCCGCTGCCATTCACCCAAACAACCAGAAACGTGTCATTCGGGCGTTAGAGTTCTTTCACGAGACAGGAGATAAGATCTCTGACCATAACCGCATCCAGCAGCAAAAAGGATCTCCATACCAGTTTGCTTATTTTGTATTGAACCGTAAAAGAGATGTTTTATACGATCGGATCAATCAAAGAGTCGATCTGATGATGAAGGATGGATTGGTTGAAGAAGTGGATCGTCTTTTGAAAGAAGGCTGCAAAGAAGATTACCTTTCTATGCAGGGATTAGGATATAAGGAAATCGTTCCGTATATCCATGGAGAATTTTCTTTGGAAGAAGCCGCAGATCTATTGAAAAAGAATACCCGTCATTTTGCAAAACGTCAGATCACCTGGTTTAAGAGAGAAAAAGATGTCTGCTGGATCAACTATGAAGACTTTGCATCGGAAGAAGCGATGCTGGAATATATGATCAACTACTTGAAGGAGGCTAACATTGTTTCATTATCCTGACATTGATGATGCGATCATCACAAAAGCGGCCCAAATTGAAGAAGAACTGAAAGAAATATTCCACCAGATCGATGAGATCTCAGAGGCAAATCAGTATAAAGTACTGTCTGCTTTTATCAAACACAAAGTCTGTGAAGCAGATTTTAATTCCGGATCCGGCTACGGATATAATGAAGTCGGCCGGGAAAAGCTGGAAAGCGTTTATGCCGATATCTTCCATACTGAGGATGCTCTGGTTCGACCACAGATCACCTGTGGAACACATGCACTTTTTCTTGCGCTTAGCGCCATTCTTCTTCCGGGTGATGAAATCCTCTTTCTGTCCGGTGCGCCTTATGACAGTCTGGAAAAATCAATTGGTATTACAGACAGTCCTGGCTCATTAAAAGAGCATGGCATTTCTTATCGCATTGTTCCTATGCTGGAAGGTGCTCAATTTGATTTTGAAGCGATCAGAAGCAATATACGGGAAAATACTAAGATAGCCTATATTCAACGTTCCAAGGGATATGTAAACCGGCCGTCTCTTTCCTGCGAGCAGATCAAAGAAGCCGTTGACTTTGTCAGATCTATACGTGACGACATTATTCTTTTTGTAGATAACTGCTATGGTGAATTTGTAGAAGATAAGGAACCTACAGATTCCGGCGCTGATATTTGTGTTGGTTCCCTGATCAAGAACCCTGGCGGCGGACTTGCCCCAATGGGCGGATATATTGCCGGCAGAGCAGACTTGATCGAACGCTGTGCTTTTCGATTAACTGCTCCAGGATTGGGAAAAGAAATCGGCGGCGCCTTAGGAACTTTAAAATCTTTCTATCAGGGATTATCCCTGGCTCCAAAGGTGGTATCAGAAGCATTAAAAAATGCACATTTTCTGGCTGCTATGTGTGAGGCATACGGTTTTCATGCAAGTCCTTCTTCACAGGATGTGCATCATTGTATCGTGGAAGCCATCGATTTCTATGATCCGGAGAAAGTCATTGCTTTTTGCCGGGCAATCCAGCATTCCTCCTATGTTGACAGCTACGTGACGCCGGAACCATGGGAGATGCCAGGATACAATGATCCCGTCATTATGGCCAGCGGTGCTTTTATGAACGGATCCTCCATTGAGTTGTCTGCTGATGGACCGTTAAGAGAGCCTTACACAGTCTATTATCAGGGCGGACTGACTTATGAGCATGGCAAATACGCCATCCTGCGTGCGCTCACGGAAATTATGAAATAAACAACGGGGGTGTCTTCTGACCGCCACACTATTGGCGAAGGAAGGAGGCACTTATGAATAAAAAAATGAAAGAACTGCAGCCGGATAACCGGCCGGATGAGAAATTCCTGCATTTGGGACCGGCTGCACTGACAGAAGCAGAACTTCTTGCAATCATTCTGCGGACAGGTACCAAAGAGGAACATTCTGTCCAGCTCGCTGAAGAAATCTTATGTAAGAATGAACTGTCTTATCAGGATATATTAAATATCCTGAATCTGGATCTGGAGGATCTTCTGAAGATCAAAGGTGTAGGCATTGTAAAAGCTTTACAGATCAAAGCCGTTGCGGAATTATCCCTCCGCATTGCCACGACCAGTAAAAGAAAATCTCTCCTGATGTCTGATCCAAACTCCATTGCGCAATACTATATGGAACAGCTGCGTCATAACAAGAGAGAAGTAGTTGTTCTATTAATGCTGAATTCCGCCTGTGAACTGATCAAAGATGAGGTCATTTCACAAGGAACGGTTAATTCTGCGCTGTTTTCGCCCAGGGAGATCTTTCTGGAGGCTCTGAAAAATGAAGCCGTCAATATCATTATCGTACATAATCACCCCAGCGGTTCCGTACGTCCAAGCAAAAACGATATTGAAGGTACAAAAAGGATCAAAATGGCTGGAGATCTGCTGGGCATTGCTTTGCTGGACCATATTATTATCGGAGACAGAAAATATACAAGTTTTCAAGAATCAGGATTGATTAATCAATAAAGTTTGTTAAAATAATAGTATGAATATCGGGCTTATCGCGCATGATTCCAAAAAAGCGCTTATGCAGAATTTCTGTATCGCTTATAAAGGTATTTTGGGGAAACATGAATTGTATGCAACCGGCACAACCGGACGCCTGATCGAAGATGTAACGAATCTGAGTATTCATAAGTTTTTAGCTGGTCACCTTGGGGGAGGTCGACAAATGAGCGCTCAGATCGAATGCAACCAGATCGATGCCGTGATCTTTCTTCGTGATCCGGTAAAACAGCGTCAGAACGAGTTGGATTATGCCAGGGTATATGATTTATGTGACATGCACAATATTCCGATTGCTACGAATGTTGCTTCCGCGGAAATCCTGGTTATGGCAATTGACCGCGGTGATCTAGATTGGCGTAATGCATATAAATAATTAACAGAACACGGAGGTGGTTGACCCATGGTTAAGCTTGTTGTAGGGACAAAAGGAAAAGGAAAAACAAAGTATTTACTGGATAATGCAAATTCTGAAGCAAAGAGCTCAGACGGCGTTGTCATTTATCTTGATAAAAATACCAAGCATATGTTTGAGCTGGACCGCAGTATCCGCTTGGTCAATGTAAATGAATATCCTGTCCCTGATTTTGATGTATTAATGGGATTCATCTGCGGGCTGATTGCCGGCAATAATGATATAGAAGCTATTTATTTTGACAGTTTTCTCACTCTTACAAACCTGGAAGGGAAAGATGTAACAGACTCTATAAACAAACTGATCATCTTATCCGATAAGCTGAACGTTGACTTTATCGTCAGCCTTTCCATGGATGAGTCGGATCTTTCCGATACTTTCAAGGAGTACGTCGTTCTTTCACTGTAAATGGCAAAGCAGAGCAGTACAGTCAGAACCAATAAAAAAAGAAAAAAACAACTAAATATCGGGATCATCATATGTATTGTGATTATCCTGTATTTAGTTGTTAATTTTTGCATCTATTTTTTCACTAACCGTATCGCGGTTTATGAAGTTACTTCCGGTTCCACAGCCAGCAGATTTGAAGGGCAGTATAATGCACTGATTCTCAGGGACGAAACTGTTGTTCCATCTGTCGGATCAGGCTATGTAAACTTTTTTGTCGGTGATGCAACACCGATCCACGTTGGACAGCAGACCTATGTGGTTGACGGAACAGGAGAGATTTCATCCCGGTTAGAAAAGGCGTCCAGAGATCAATCTATTTTAAGTGCGGATAACCTGGCAAAGATCAGAAGCAGTCTGTTCGATTTCGATTCTTCCTTCCGCTTAGATCACTTTTACGAAATCTATAATTTTAAATATAAGATCGAATCACAAATCCTGGAACTGATCAACAGTTCTGTGTTTGAGAGTATTAATGCGGATCTGGCTTCTATCGGTGAAAATACTTATCAGATTGTTTCTTCTGATATTTCCGGAATCCTGCTGCATTATATCGACGGTTTTGAAGCCACCAGGCCGGAAGACGTAGATTCATCAGCGTTTAACAAATCCGAGTATCAGAAAAAGATCATTAAAACAAATGACCTGCTGGCAGAAGGTGATCCGGTATACAAAATCATTACATCCGAAAAATGGAATCTTGTTTTCCAGATTTCACATCCGGATGCTTTTGAAGGTATTTCAAATATTGATATTGAATTCTTAAAAGACAATGTCATTGCGAATGCTGATTTTTCGATGTTTACAAAATCCGGAAATACGTATGGCGTATTATCTTTAGATAAATATCTGATCCGCTATGTAACAGACCGTTTTGTACAGATCTCATTGATCGACCATACGCAGGAAGGTATTAAAGTTCCAAAAACAGCTCTCACTGAGAAACAGTTTTACACCATTCCAACTTCCTACTTGTCGCAGGGCGGTAATTCTTCCAACCGCGGTTTTAATAAAGAAATCTTTTTGGAAGACGGATCAACCAGTATTCAATTTGTTCCGGTGACATTTGCCCGGATCACGGATGACACCTGCTATGTCAGCACAGATGATTTTTCTGATGGAGATGTTCTTGTGATGAACGAAAGTGACAGCCGTTACCAGGTTGGAACAAAAGAAAACCTGAAAGGTGTTTTCGTTTCAAACGGCGGATACGCTGTATTTAAGACTATTGATATCATTGGCGAAAATAACAGTTTTTATATTCTGAATCCTGCAACCAGCCAGGTCAGCTTATTTGATCAGATCGTACGTAACAGTTCAAAAGTGAAAGAAAACGATATTATTAACCGCTAAACCATGATTAAAGAAAATCTGAAACAAGTATTATCTATTATTGAAGAAGCAAAAAAAGATAGCCCGTATCATCAGGATGTTACATTAGTAGCAGTCAGCAAAACACATCCTGCAGAAGATATACAGGAAGCGTATGACGCCGGGATCCGTGACTTCGGAGAAAACAAGGTGCAGGAATTGATGACCAAAATCGATGTCCTCCCGCAGGATATCCGCTGGCATCTGATCGGACATCTGCAGCGCAACAAAGTGAAATATATTATCGGCAGAACCTACTTGATCCATTCTGTTGATTCGCTTCGTCTTGCTGAAGAAATCGAGAAAGAATCAGCAAAACATCAGGTCGTAACGCATATTCTGGTCCAGGTCAATGTTTCCAAAGAAGAGAGCAAATCCGGCATAGAAACAGAACAGGCAATCGACTTGATCAGGGCAATTTCTGAAATGAAACATGTCCAGGTGGACGGCTTGATGACCATTGCGCCAGAAGATGAAAATCCGGAAAATGTACGCTGTTATTTCCGTATGCTGAAAAAGTTATCACTTGACATTGATGCTTTAAACATTGATAATATTTTTATGAATTTCCTCTCTATGGGTATGAGTGGAGATTTTGTTGTGGCAATCAATGAGGGCTCGAATTTAGTCCGTATCGGAACCAAAATTTTCGGTGCAAGAGACTATTCAAATATGTAATAAAAAAGGAGATATCATGGGAAAATTCAGCGATAAGTTTTTAAATGCATTTATGAAAGGCGACGACGAGTACGACGACGATTTCGATGAGTACGATGATATCCTGGATGAGGATGAATACTTTCCGGAAGATGATTTTGAGGAAGTTCCGGCTCCGGCTCCAAAGAAAAAAGAAAGAGCAGTACCGGAAGAGAAACCGGCAAGATCATTTGCAAGACCTGCTAAAACTTCTTATCATTCAGGAAAAGTCGGACAGCAGGAGGTATGCGTTTTTAAACCTTCTTCCATCGAAGACTCCAGAGAAATCACAGAAACTCTGCTTCTTGGCAAAGCTGTGATCATCAATTTCGAAGGATTGCATGTGGAAATCTCTCAGAGGATCATTGATTTCATTTCCGGTTCCTGCTATGCATTAGACGGAAATCTGCAGAAGATCTCCAACTACATTTTTATTGCGACACCTAATTCAGTCGATATTTCCGGAGATTTTCAGGATCTGTTCGGCGGTGGTGATAGTTCCTTTGATATTGCAGGATTCAAATCTCCATTGTTATAAAAGAGCTTGACCTTTCTCAGCTGCCTACCGGATTCGATAGGCAGCTGAATTTTTTAATCAGAACTTTTTTAAGGAAACATACTATTTTGGATTACAAAAAAATCATTCGACAAAACATAATCATCCAGATCCTTTTATTTATCATTTTACTTGTGATCGACCGATTGACCAAATACTGGGCTGTGCAGGTTTTAAAAGCAAAAACATCCATTGTTCTGATCCCGAACATTCTGGAATTCCGTTATCTGGAAAACAAGGGAGCTGCATTTGGTTTCCTGCAGAATCAGCAATGGCTTTTCTATATCATAACGGCAATCGTGCTGGCCGTTATTGTTTATTTTTGGATCCGTATTATCCGTCTTTCCAAAAGCTATATAACAATAGAACCAGAAAAATTCCATAAAAAAACATTTATGGACCGTAGTTTTCTTAATTATATCCTGGTGTTTTTAGCTGCCGGTGCAGTCGGGAATCTGATCGATCGAATCGCACATACCTATGTTGTTGATTTTATTTATTTCAAACTGATCAATTTCCCGATCTTCAATTTTGCTGATATCTGTGTTTCATTAAGCGCAGTCATTCTTGTGGTTTTCTTCATCTTTGTATTCAAAGAAGATCCGGAATTTGTTCTGCTGGGCGGAAAGAAGAAATAATGGGAAAGATCGTTTACCAGGTTTCACCAGAATGGGAAGATCTTAGGATCGATAAATATCTGACAGAGCAGTCTGAACAATTATCCAGAAGCTATATCCAAAAACTAATTAAAGAAGGGCACTTGTATGTTAACGATCAGATGTGCCGTTCCAGTTACAAAGTCAAAGAAGACGATGTAATATCTTTTGATGTACCGGAGAATACCACACTGCAGGTGGAAGCGGAAGATATTCCGCTGGATATTTTATACGAAGATGAAGATGTGATCGTAATCAACAAGCCAAAAGGCATGGTCGTACATCCAGGAGCTGGTCACTACACGGGAACTGTAGTAAACGCTTTACTGTATCATTGCAAAGACTTGTCCGGAATTAATGGTATTTTACGTCCAGGCATCGTACATCGGATCGATAAAGATACATCCGGTGTCATAATTTGTGCTAAAAATGATTTTTCCCATAAAAATCTTGCCGATCAGCTAAAAGAACATTCCATAACAAGGCTATATGAAGCCATTGTTTTAGGATATTTCCAGGATCTGGAAGGAACCATTACCGGAGATATCGGCCGGAATCCAAAAGACCGTCTGAAAATGGCTGTCGTTGCTAAAAACGGAAAACCTGCAGTTACGCATTATAAAGTCTTAAATCAATTTGCAAAAACTGCATTTATCGCATGTCAATTGGAAACCGGCAGAACGCATCAGATTCGCGTACACATGGCATATAAACATCATCCGTTATTAGGAGATGTCGTTTATGGCGGCAAAAACGCAGAATTCAAATTACATGGCGAACCATTGCAGGGACAAACGCTGCATGCAAAAATTCTTGGATTTAAACATCCGCGTACAAATGAATATATGGAATTTACTGCACAAAGACCTGATTATTTTGAAGAATTGCTTCAAATCCTTTCAAAATAAGCGTTTTTCAGGATTTTAGTACTTGCAATTGATTCTGGAAATATGATACAATGATGTCGTTAAAGTATTCTTTGAGGACAAGTTGTGTAGACGTTTTTTCAGGAGAAATTATGAAGCTGCAGCAGTTAATGAGTTATGCCAGAAGGGCGATCGATGACTACTCCATGATACAGGAGGGAGACAAAATTGCTGTCGGAGTTTCCGGCGGTAAGGATTCGATGGCTCTTGTATATTGTCTGAAAGGATTGCAGAGGTTTTATCCAAATCATTTTGAGTTAGAAGCAATCAGTGTCGATCTTGGCTTTGGAAATATTGATTTCCAGAAAATAGAGGAGTTCTGTAAGAAAGTAGAGGTCCCCTTCTCTATTGCCTCCACTGATATTTCTTCCATCGTTTTTGATGAACGAAAAGAGAAAAGTCCTTGTTCTTTATGTGCCAAAATGCGAAAAGGTGCTTTTAATACGCTGGCAAAGGAACATGGATGCAATAAAACGGCATTCGGTCATCATAAAGATGATATCATTGACACCATGCTTCTCTCTCTGATTTTTGAAGGACGCTTCTACTCTTTTTCTCCAGTCACTTATCTGGACCGTATGGATCTGACATTGATTCGTCCTTTTATATATGTAGAAGAAGCCGATATCATTGGTTTTGCAAATAAATATGAGATTCCAGTATTAAAGAATCCTTGTCCGGTCGATGGTGAAACTAAGCGTCAGTATGCAAAAGAACTCGCTAATCAGATACAGCGCGATCATCCTGGTGCAAAAGACCGTATGTTCAATGCGATTCTTGAATCTGTAGAATCCTATCAGAAAGACCGCTATCCATTACAGCATTGAGGTTATTCTTATGGCAAATAGAAGTTATCATGACCAGTTTCGAATTGATACAGATATGAAATTACGGGAAAAATGCAAAGAGCTTCCTGCTTTTGTTTCGACTTTTTTCCGTGGGATCGAGTCTACTACATCCGCCAGAACACGTATGGCATATGCTTTTGATCTCAAGATTTTTTTTACTTATCTAAAAAATGAAACCGGTCTGGGCGGAAATAAAGAGATCACGCAGTATCACATTTCTATTCTGGATAAAGTTACCCCGACGATCATTCAGGACTATATGGACTATCTGAAAGTCTATAATAATGAACAGGATGTCGAATGCACCAATTCCGAACGTGGTTTAATGCGTAAGCTCTCCTCCCTTCGTTCCATGTATAAATATTTTTACCGGATGGAAATGATAAAAAGCAATCCTGCTTCTATCATTCAGATGCCTAAACTGCATGATAAAGAAATCGTTCGTCTGGATAAAGACGAGGTGGAAGAATTGCTGGATGAAGTGGAATCCGGAAACAAACTCACAAAGCAGCAGCAGAATTTTCATGATATTACTAAAGTCCGTGATCTGGCAATCGTGACACTTTTGCTGGGAACCGGTATCCGTGTTTCTGAGTGTGTTGGACTGGATCTGAATGATGTCGATTTTAAAAATCATGGCATCCGTATTACGCGGAAAGGCGGCAATCAGGTAGTCGTTTATTTTGGTGATGAAGTGGAATCCGCTCTTCTCTCTTATCTGCAGGAACGCAGTGCCGTCATCCCTTTAAGCGGTCATGAAAACGCACTATTCTTATCAATTCAGAAACGTCGTATCACTGTAAAAAGTGTGGAACGTCTTGTAAAAAAATATGCAGGTTTAGTAACACAGGTCAAAAAGATCACTCCGCATAAACTGCGCAGTACATACGGCACACAGCTCTATAAACAAACCGGTGATATTTATCTTGTCGCAGACGTATTAGGCCATTCCGACGTAAATACAACTAAAAAGCATTACGCTGCCATGGAAGATGAACGACGCCGTATGGCGCGAAATATGGTCTCACTGCGGGAGGACAATGCTGAAGACAGCAAAGAATAATTATTTTACGCAATAAAAAAAGGCCCTCATTTGAAGGCCGTTTTTATTTATTATAAGATCATTCGAAATAAGTGATCAATAACTTCTGACCGGATGTGATGTTATCGTTATGAAGATCATTCATCAGCATCAGTTCTTCTACATATTCTTTCGTGCTGCAGCCTGCTGTTTTGTATTCCCCTGCGATGCTCCATAATGTATCTCCCGGCTGAATGGTGATCGTTTTATAATACTTTTTCAGTGGAACTGTATCTGTTCCTTCTACAGCTTGTACCTGGTTTTTATTAGCAAATAAGATCACGCATACGATCACGGAGATCACGACTAACGCAGTAAAGAATCTTGCGATTTTTGCTTTTGCTCTGCTCTTTTTATTTCTTCTGTTATTCTTCATTTTTCTCACCTCTATGTGATACGAACAATAAACCAAACATCTGTTTGTCTAAATAATACTACCCAAACAAATGTTTGTCAATACTTTTCCAAACAAATGTTTGCAAATATATGTTCGGTATGTTATGATATCGATGGTAAATATAGGATGCGGAACTTAGGAGGTTCTCATGTCAAAAGAAAAAATATCAGCAAAACAGCAGGAAATTCTGGAATATATCAAAGCACAGACGTTGGCAAAAGGCTATCCGCCAACTGTTCGTGATATATGCGAAGCCGTTCAGTTAAAATCTACAGCTTCTGTTCACGCACATTTAGAGACATTGGAAGAACGCGGTTATATCCGCAGAGACCCGACTAAACCAAGAGCAATAGAGATCATAGATGATGATTTTGCTTTAAACCGCAGAGAATATGCGCAGATACCTGTTGTCGGCCGTGTAGCTGCCGGAGAACCTTTATTAGCAGAACAGAATATTCAGGATTACTTCCCTATCCCTGCCGATATGCTTCCAAATGATCAGATCTTTATGCTCCAGGTCAAAGGCGACAGTATGATCAACGCAGGTATTTTTGATGGAGACAAAGTGATCGTCCGACAAACATCAACAGCCAGAAATGGTGATATGGTCGTTGCATTGATTGAAGATGGTGCTACCGTTAAAACATTTTATCACGAAGGAGATCATATCAGACTGCAGCCGGAAAATGATGACTATGATCCGATCATCGTTAAAGACGTAGCTATTCTGGGCGAAGTGATCGGCGTCTTCCGCCTCTTCTGAAAATAATTAATTATAATCTTTATATAAAAAATGCGCGCTGTTTCAAACGAAATCAGCGCGTTTTTTTATATAAAGATTATCTTTACAGATCTGCAATCTCAACCATTTTACCATCGACCCAGATCCGCTCCAGATCGTAGAACAATCTCTGTTCCTGATTAAAAACATGGATGATCACATCCTGATAATCCAGAAGGATCCAGTTGGCACTGGAATATCCTTCCGTGGATTTAGGCTCTACACCCATTTTACCAAGTTTTTCTTCCACGTTTTCTGCTATAGCTTGTACCTGACGGCTGTTAGAGCCGCCGCAGATAATGAAATAATCTGCAATAACAGAAATATTACTGATATCGATGATCTTGATATCAATTGCCTTTTTTTCGTCTAAAAACATAAAAGCATTTTTTGCGATTTCTTTTGCGGTCATTTTTCCTCCGTTAACTTTCTATAAAAATTATATGTTGCTCTGGTTGCCGGATCGATCTCACGTCCTTCGCGTTCCAGATAATCAATAATGTTTTTGGAAATAACACAGACTGCTTTATCAATATCTGTAAATGCAAGTGTCTGGATATCTTCAATATGAGGAATGATATCATCCCTGTTCGGTTCAATATAATCCGCAACATAAATGATCTTCTGAAGCAATGTCATATTCGGCATGCCTGTGGTGTGCGTGCGGATCGCATCCTGAATATCTCTATCCAATACTCCAAACTTATCCGCAGCTATTTCTGCACCTAATTTCGGATGGATCAGTGCATGATTCTTATACTCATATTCATTGAGCATGATCCCGTATTCTTCACAAAGCGGGATCCGGTCTTCATCCGGAATACATTTTGCGCAGTCATGAAGAAGACCTGCAATCTGGGCCCTGTCCGGGCTGTCATAATGATAACGCATAGCCAATGCAGAAGCTGTAAATGCAACACTGATCGTATGCCAGTATCTGTCATAATCCAGATCATCCTGAAGGATTTCCTGTATAAATGTAAAATATTCCAGTTTCATAAATAAGCCTCTAGTCTTTGTATAAGTTGTTTTCCTGAATATATTCAATAACAGGATCCGGCGTATAATACCGGATCGACATTCCATGTTTCACTTTGTCCCGGATATCTGTGGAAGAAATATCAATATTCGGCATATATAAATTATAGATCTTGGCACCGAATTTGTTTTTCAGATAATCGATCTGTTTTGTCAGTTCCTGATTTTCAATATTTCTGCAGCTGGTAAGGAGTTTTGCCATGCGGAAAATATCATTCGGCCTATACCATTTTTCAATTGAAAACAACGTGTCACTTCCGACAATAAAGAAATACTCATCCTCCGGATTTGCTTCGGTCAATTCCGTTAACGTATCAAACGTATAAGTATTTCCTTCCCTTTTTAATTCAATATCACAGAACTCAAAATGCGGATTTCCTTCAATGGCAAGTTTTGTCATATTCTCTCTATGAGAATCAGCAGCCATCTTTTTCAGATCCTTAAAATAAGGATCTCCTGCCGGCATGATCAGTACTTTATCCAGTCCAAACCGGTCATATGCCGTCTCCGCCAGGATAAGATGTCCATAATGGATCGGTGAAAAAGTGCCGCCTAAAATTCCAACTTTCATTTGTCTTTATGTTTCTTTTTGTTATACCGGTAAATCGTGATCTTTTTGCCCATAACCTGGACAACTTCGCTTTTTGTTCTTTCAGCAACCATTTCCGCAATCTCACGCGGATCATCAAAGCAATTCTTTAATACGCCTATTTTGATCAATTCTCTGGCTTCTAATGCTTCGTCGATCGCAGCCGTTACTTCCGGTGTCAGGGATTCTTTTCCCACGTTGATCAACGGGTCTAAATGATGTGCCTGAGCGCGCAGCGCGGCTCTTTCTTTACTGGTCATATATTAATCCTCATAATAATCAAATTCATGTCCGTAAACACGAACCGTATCGCCTTCTGAAATACCCTGTCTTTTCAGTTCCTCCAGGATTCCCTGTTCGCGCATAAAGTTCTGGAAGAAAAGAAATCCTTTTTCAGATTCCAGGTTTGTATAACCCAGCATTCTTTCAATTCTCGGTCCTTCCACACTATAAGTCTCTTCATCTATTTTTTCAACCGTAAACAGTTCGACTTCTGTGCTGTAATAATCCTCTACATCAAACTCACTGGCAAATAAAGAGTCATCCGCATCTGTTTTCTGAAGCATCTCATTTACATAATGCAGCAGCTCCTTCAATCCGCTTTTAGTAGCTGCTGAAATAGGAAATACCGGAACATTTTTATCTATTGCTTTGAGTTTTTCCAGGATAGCTTTCTTTTCCTCTTCATCGTACAGGAGGTCCATTTTATTAGCAGCGATCACCTGCTTTTTACCAGATACTTTCTCACTGTATTTGGATAATTCCTGGTTGATCGCGATCACATCCCGAACAGGATCCCGTCCTTCCACAGACGCAGCATCCACCAGATGGATCAGTACACGGCAGCGCTCTATATGTTTTAAGAACTCATGTCCAAGACCTACTCCATCGGCTGCCCCTTCGATCAGGCCAGGGATATCTGCAATTATAAAACCTGATTCTTCCAGATCAACAACTCCCAGATTTGGATCCAGTGTAGTAAACGGGTAATCAGCAATCTTTGGTTTTGCATTTGTGACAGCTGAAAGAAAAGTGGATTTACCGGCATTCGGGAATCCAACAAGACCAACATCAGCAATACTTTTTAATTCCAGGATCAGTTCCATTTCTTTTGCTTTGCCGCCAGGCTGGGCATATTTTGGAGCCTGCATCGTTGGAGTTGCATAATGCTGATTTCCTTTTCCGCCCCTTCCGCCTTTCAAAAGGATATAAGGTTCGGAGGAATCCCCCATATCATGGATGATCTTCCCGGTAGAAGCTTCACGGATCAACGTACCCTTTGGAACTTTTAAAATCAGGTCTTCTCCATTTGCTCCGTGCTTGCGTTTTTTCCCGCCTTCTTCACCAGGGGTGGCTGCAAACTTTCTTTTATGGCGATAGTCGATCAAAGTGTTGACGTTCTCATCAGTCAGAAAAACAATATTTCCGCCTCTTCCGCCGTCACCACCATCCGGACCGCCATCCGGAACATATTTTTCTCTCCGGAAGCTGACATGACCGTCTCCGCCTTTTCCGGAACGAACAATTATTTTTGCTGTATCTGCAAACATGTATTCCTCTCTGGTAAAAAACAGGCTTCAAATCATTTGATTTGAAGCCCTTTCTTCATGAATTACTCTTCTGTAATAATGGATACCTGCGTTCTGTCTCTGCCAAGTCTGTGGAAACTTACCTTTCCGTCTTTCAGAGCAAATAAAGTATCATCTTTTCCGCGGCCAACATTCTCGCCCGGATGAATCTTAGTGCCTCTCTGTCTGTATAAGATATTTCCGGCTTTCACAAACTGTCCGTCCGCTCTCTTTGCGCCTAAACGTTTAGACTCGGAATCTCTGCCGTTTCGTGTGGATCCTACACCCTTTTTATGTGCCATCTATTTCAACTCCTTTTCAACACTAAATCTCTTATTCTTCGACTGCTGCTTCTGCTGGTGCTTCTTCTTTCTTGGATCCGAAAGCAATATTCGTGATCTCAACTTCTGTGAAGAACTGTCTGTGACCATTTTTCTTGTGATAACCTGTTTTTGGTTTATACTTGTAAACAATCACTTTCTTTGCTTTGTCCTGTGCTGTGATCTTGCCAACGACCTTTGCGCCTTCTACACATGGGCTGCCGACTGCCACTTTGTCACCACCGACTAAAAGGACCTGGTCAAAAGAAACTTCTGCGCCAACTTCGCCTTCCAGTTTCTCGACTCTAACCTTGTCGCCTTCGGAAACTTTATACTGCTTTCCTCCAGTTGCAATAATTGCGTACATACCGTACCTCCTGATAAAATACTCGCCAAATTTGGTGTTGTATGAATATCATACAAACTTAAAAAACCTCATTGTGCGGCCAACTACCAGAATATAGCAAAAATAATAGGGAAAGTCAATAAAAAGAATGAAAAACTGCCGGGCAAATGCCCGGCAGTGTCATGTCAGAATAATGGATAAATGTGGCCGTTAAACCAGGAATATCCAAGGTCAAATTCAGGGAGGACTCCCAGATTGATCAACAGTCCGCCAAGGAACCATAAGAGGATCAGGATCAGGATCACATTTAAGATAATGCAGAAGATAAATAATCCTTTACTGCGAGGTTTTTCATATTCTACTTCCTCATCATATTCACCTTCATATCCGTCTTCATCCAGAGCATCGTAAACATCTACTTCTTCTTCAACAGTCTCGATTGGAGGAAGTTCTTCGTCTTCAGCAACTCTTCTCTTACGCGGAGCAGGTGCTTCTTCTCCATCCATCGGAACTGGTCTTGGACGACGTTTTCTCTCCTGTCCATCTTCAGAAACTGGTCTCTGTTTTTTGCGGCGAGGCGCTTCTTCACCCTCGGCACTCTCCTCCGGTCTTGGTCTTCTTGGACGCGGAGCCTCTTCCCCTTCAGCAGCCTCTTCCGGTCTTGGTCTTCTCGGACGAGCACCTTCCGGACGGGTTCTCTTTGGACGCGGAGCTTCCTCTTCCGGTACAGTCTCCTCAGCCGGCTCTTCTACCTGCAGGGAATCATATCCGCCCTTTGGCATATAGATTTCTTCCCGCTGCGGTTTTGGAGCCTTAATCTCATCAATTGACTTAGGTGTCACAACATTTGCAGCTGCTTCTTCCTTTGGAGGCATTGCAATACTGCATGCTTCATCATAGGCAACTTTTAACAGAGCCGTACGGAAATTATCCGGTTCCTCTCCCTTTTTAATATTATTAAATAATTTAACAAAGGTCTTCTTTGTAGCTGCTAAAGCGCTGTCATGATCTCCGGTAATGGATTTCGCAAAGTTATATACATCTTTAGCGTATTCGGAGTAAACAGCCTTAACCGCATCTTTATTTCCGGACCTGATTTCTTCAATAAGATTACTCATTGGACTACCTCACAAATTGTTATTCTCACAAAGATACATGATATTTTATCAAATATAGATTATTATTTCAACAAAATACTTTTGTCGACTAATTCATACAAAGGACGTCTTGCTTTTTTCCGGGTGATCTCTACCAGATTCAGCTTTGTCATATCTACGATTGATGTCTTGATCGGATCTTCCGCGACAAACTCCTCAAAAGCTTTCATCAGTTTTTCCTGATTCTCTTTCACCTGCATATTAATAAAGTCTACTATAATAATACCGGAAAGATTCCTAAGACGGATCTGATGAGCGATCTCTTCTGCAGCTTCCAGATTGACTTTAAAATACTCTTTCTGCGCATCTTTTTTGGAAACATATTTACCGGAATTGACATCTATGGAAACAAATGCTTCCGTCGGCTGAATGACCAGATAGCCTCCGGACTTCAGCCATACTTTTTCCGATAGTGCATCTTCAATATCTCTCCGCACATTATAAAGTGTTTGCAAAGATGTAACAGAATTGTCATAAAATTTTAATTTATTTGTATCTTCGCTCTGGTAAACCTCCAGATACTCGCTGATTTCTTCGTAAATAACTTCGTCATCCGTAATGATCTGAGCCACTTCATTATGATACCCGTCACGGATACTGGTAATATATGATTTCGGGGCCTGATAGATCATGGAATAACATTTCCGGTAGATCCGCAGGTCACTGACAGCCAGCCAGACACGGGAAAAGAATTCAATTTCTTCAAAAATGCTGTCGATCGGTGCATGCATAGCATTCGTTCGAATGATAAAACCGAAATTCTTGTAATTCAGTTTCTCATAACGTTCTGTGATTGCTTCTTTCAATTCCGGCCATTTGATCCGATTAGAAAAAGAAATGCCCCTGTTCTTCAGCGAAAAAACAACATACTTCCCAACAAAATTAATATTACCCGAAACAACGGGTTCTTTATTTCCGACGGATTCTTTCACCACCTGAACAACGATATCTTCTCCAACACGCAGCGGACCATCTGCACGTTCCAGATTCACATACAACGGTTCCACTTTCTCATCGATTGGATAATAACCTGTCTGCCCTTTTGCGAATTCCACAAAAGCGGCATTGATATTTGGAAGTATGTTTGTGACCTTTCCAATATAGATATTATTCAGGATCGTATCTTTGCTGCCATCACAATTAATCTGCAGTACGCGGTTATCCGTATCATAAAGCAGAGAAAAAATATAATTATGGATCTTTGTAATGACTAACTTCCCTTGTTTTTTCATTTTACGACCGTTTCAAAATCTTCCAGAGGAATAAGGTCTTCTGCAAACAACTCCAGCCTCATTATTGTAATCTTTTCCCTGTGATAATCAATACCCATCAGGTTGAAAAGAACGTTTGCCACCGTTTCTGCTTTTATATTCTGGTCCCCGCCGGCACGCAGTGTAAGATTCAATTTATGATCCTGATAAGACAGCTTTATGATCTGCGGAATAATGTCTACATCCTGCTCTTTCTTTTTTGTTTTTTTGTGAACCAGATAGGTCCCTCTGCTTTGCAGTTCCGTTATACTGCGAGCAATGGCATCTTCCACTATAGCTGTATCAAACAAGATCTGATAAGATGCAAAACGGACGGCCGCCATGACCTTCGTGGCATTTTCTTTCAATTCCCGAACACTGAGAATATGAAATCCGTCTCCGGAAACACGGTTCATACGTGCTTTTACCTCTTCCAGATTCTGACCGTCAGCAATCTCGCAGTCCAGATACTCTCCCCTGCTTTCGATCCCAAGACCTAACGGCATAGCAAAACTCATTTTCTGATGAGGGTTAAATCCTTCCGAGTAGATCATTTTTACACCTGCGCGGTTAAAACAGCGCTGGAAAAAACGCATAATATCCAAATGCCCCAGGTATTTTACGGACACTTCTTTTGTAAATTTAATTCTTACTTTCAAAGCAGATCCCTCCTTTGAAAACAGAAGCGCCGCAGCCTGAGCACTTTTCTTTACAGTTTGGTGTAACGATCTCCTGCAATGCGTTTTGGAATTCTTTTTTCATAAACTCCTTCGTTACGCCAATATCTATGAAATCCCATGGCAGGATCTCGTTTTGTTCTCTTCTTCGGTACACATAAAAATCAAGTCCATATGGTGCCTTTTCAATCGCATTGATCCATTTATCGTAATCAAAATGATCTGTCCAGGCATCAAAAGACGCGCCGCTCGCATACACCTCTTCAATAATGGAACCAACTCTTCTGTCCCCGCGGGCAAGAAGTCCTTCGATCACAGAGGTTTTTGCATCATGCCAGTTATATCGGATACTTCTCTGATTCAATTTTTCTTTTATTGCAGCATTCAGGTATCCTGCTTTTTCGAGATACGTTTCCGGCTGATACATCGGCTCCCATTGGAATGGAGTGAATGGTTTTGGAATAAAAAAGGAAGTACTGACCGTGATCTGTATTTTCCCCTGCCGTTCTTCTTTTGGAACGGTGTCATAATACAGTTCGGCAATTTGTTCTGAAAGATCCGCAATCCCTGCAATATCTTCCAGTGTTTCTGTCGGCAGACCCAGCATAAAATAAAGCTTTACTTTATTCCATCCGCCGCGGAATGCCATTTCAGAACCATTCATAATATCTTCCAGTGTAATACCTTTATTGATCACATCACGCAGCCGCTGTGTTCCTGCCTCTGGAGCAAAAGTCAAGGAGCTTTTCCTCACATCCTGCACTTTGCTCATTACATCTAAAGAAAACTCATCGATACGTAATGAAGGCAATGAAATATTCACTTTTCGGTCAGAAAACTCATTCACAAGGAAATCCATTAACTCCTCAAAATACGGATAGTCACTGGTACTTAAAGATGTTAATGACAGTTCCTCATACCCGGTATTCTCAATCAGGTATCGGGCTCTTTTTTTCAAAAATTCAAGAGAACGGATCCGGCATGGCCGATACAGCATGCCTGCCTGACAGAAACGGCAGCCTCGAATACAGCCGCGCATAACTTCCAGAACAGCACGGTCCTGTGTTGCCTGCACATAAGGGATCACAGGTGCTTCCGGGTAATACGTTTCGGAAAGATCTTCCACCGTTTGTTTTAAAATCATATCCGGAACAAGGCCGGCATACTCTTCTTTTGGACCAAAATGTCTAATGGTACCATCTTTGTTGTATGAAGCCTCATAAAACTGTGGAACATAAATTCCTTCCACATTTGCTGCTTTCAAAAGAAAGTCTTTCCTGCTTCCATTCGCCTCTTTATTTGCCTTATAAGCGTCGAGAAGTTCAAAGTAAACTGTTTCCCCTTCACCCATATAAAACAAGTCAAAAAAAGCAGCTAACGGCTCAGGATTAGCCGCACAAGGGCCTCCTCCGATCACCAGGGGATCTTCCTCTTTCCGATCGCATGCATGGATCGGGATCTGCGCCAGATCCAGAACGGCAAGCACATTTGTATAAGCCATTTCATACTGCAGTGTAATACCAAGAAAATCGAAATCTTTTAATGGATCCTGGCTTTCTAACGCAAACAGAGGTATTTTTTCCTCTTTCATGATCTGAAACAGATCCGGCCAAACGGAGAAAACCCGCTCACACCAGATATCGTCACGGCTGTTCAGCATGGAATAAATGATCTGCATGCCTAAATGGCTCATGCCGATCTCATATATGTCTGGAAAACACATCGCAAAACGTACTGCGGTGTGTTCTTTATCCTTCATGATACTGTTGACTTCACCACCAGTATAGCGGGCTGGTTTTTCCACGGATAACAAGATCCGGTCAGGTAAAGCTAGTTTCCTCTCCATCAGTCTCTCTCCTGTATATCCAGATTCACGCCTTCCAAATAATGGAGCGGAACGCCAAGTTTTTCTGTAATAAAGAACTCCGGCCGCAGTTCATCAACAGAGACACTTTTCTTCTCACCTTTCTGCGCGCCTTCATAATACTTTTTCAGTTCAAAGAAAGTCATATAGTAATATTTATCCACACTGGTAAAATGGATCAGCAGAAAACTAATGCCTCCCTGCGCTTCGAAATCAGCCATGAAATTGAACTGATGCTCGTGGACATTTGACAAAGCGAAAGATGTACTCGCACATTCTTTGGCATCAAAACAGATTGGGAAAGACTGCACGACCCCAATATAATCGACCGTACTTTTCTTTTCAAAATAGGCCAGGGTAATATGCCTGTTATCATCGATCTCCACTGGTTTGATCGGGGTCGGAATCTTCTGTACCAGACCCAGACGTAATTCCCTGTATTTTTCATTTGCCTGATTGATCACAGTTTCAAACTGCGATCCTCTTAAGCCTCTGCTGTCCCAGGTAGCCATAATTGTTCTCCTTTTATAATCCTTTCAAAGTCTGAAGAAAGCTCTGCTTTTATTTCCAGTCCATTCAAATATGATAATTCATTTTGTACATCATGAAATTCAATTCTGTATGCATGCAAAAGCTGATAATGCAGTCCGTATTTTTCTGCAAAATAGCGGTTGAATGCTCGATCTCCATATTTATTATCACCAGCGATCGGGTGAGACAAATAAGCCAGGTGTGCCCGGATCTGATGGCTTTTGCCAGTCAAAAGATCGACATCCAAAAGCGTCATGCGATCATTGTGACAAAGCGGCTCGTAACGGGTAATGATCTTCTTTGCTCCCGGCTGCTCTTTTGCGGTTACAATAACTTGATTGCTTCTTTCATCTTTCCATAAAAAAGCATCCACCTCTTCTGATGCTTTCAAAACTCCTTTTACCGGACAAAGATAATGCTTGCTGATCCATCTTTCTTTCAGGATCTCATTTATACATCGGGATGCTTTACGGTTCTTTCCTGCTAATACCAGTCCGCTTGTATTGCGGTCCAGCCGGTTACTGATACCGGGAGTGAACAGGTCCGATGTTTCATCCTGCAAATAAGCAAGCAAAAGATCATTAAGGGAAATATCAGCGGAAACAGAACGTTGAGATAACATTCCCTGTGGTTTATTAAAAGCAATCAGATTTTCATCTTCATAGCAGATCAGATTGCGGATCTCATCCAGAGAATAACGGGAACTGTGCTGTTTTGATTCTGACCGGAACTTCAAAATGGTCTCATCAGCCAGATATAGTTTGATCACATCGCCATCTTCCAGCAGTTCGCTGCCGGAAGCTTTTTTATCATTTAATACAATATTCTTTTTCCGCAGCATTTTATAGACAAAGCTTTTCGGAGCTTTATCCAGATAACGGAACACGATTTTATCCATTCGTGTTCCTGCATTCTGCGGTTCAATAATGATTTCTTTCAAAATGTTCCTCGATCTGACGTTCTGATTCGGAAAGCGAACCGGAATTATCAATAACAAAGCTGCAGGCTTTCCGGAATTCTTCATCGGATAACTGTGCAGCGATAATGCTCTCTGACTTTTCTCTGGAATAGCCCCTGTTGTCCATCAGCCGCTTTATCCGCACTTCTTTATCTGCGATGACAGCCCAAAGCTCATCAAGGATCTCCGGATAGCCATCCTCGATCAAAAGCGCAGCCTCCAGAACAATGAGTTTTTCCGGATGCTGTTTGCTGACAGCATTTTTTTCTTTCAGGATCGCTTTTTTTACCAAAGGATGAACGATCTGATTCAACGTTAGTAATTTCTCATCATCTTGAAATACGATCGAAGAAAGTTTCTGCCTGTCGATTTCTTTATCATCCCCCAGGATTTCTTCTCCGAATGTCTGCACAATCTTGCGATAAGCGCTTTTTCCTTTGCACATCAGATCTTTTGCGACATCATCTGCCATGATCAGATGTGCATCATACTTGTCTTTTAAGATTTGAAGGATCGTGGATTTCCCAGCACCGACCCCGCCTGTAATTCCAATAAACATTTTAGTGTGCCTCAAACCAGTCTTTGCCGATGTTCACATCAACTTCCAGAGGAACTTTCAATGTCACGGCCTCTTTCATTTTCGTATAAAGAAGTTCCTTCACTATATCCTGCTCTTCCTCCGGCGCTTCGATCAAAAGTTCATCATGAACCTGCAAAACGATCCTGGCTTTCAAATGTTGCTCTAACAGAGCCTTTTCCACCTGGATCATGGCAATCTTTATCACATCAGCAGCAGTGCCCTGAATCGGCGCATTCATCGCCGCCCTTTCACCAAATGCTCTTTGCATAAAGTTACTGGATGCCAGCTCCGGGATCGGACGGATCCGTCCAAACAAAGTCCTGGTCACGCCGTCCATCTTTGCCCTTTTTACTGTATTATCCAGATATTCTTTCACTTTCGGGTAAGTCGCAAAGTATTGTTTAATGTATTCGGATGCTTCTTTTCTGGAAATACTAAGATCCTCACTAAGGCCAAAAGAGCTGATGCCGTATACAATTCCAAAATTCACGGCCTTTGCATTTCTACGCTGTTCCTTTGTTACTTCATCAAGCGGAACATGAAATACCTTGGATGCCGTGATCTTATGAATATCAGAATCACTCTTATAACTTTCGATCAGGTTTTCATCCCCTGAGAGGTGTGCTAAAAGACGCAGCTCAATCTGCGAATAGTCCGCATCCAGAAATACACAGCCTTCTTTTGCAACAAAAGCTTTTCTGATTTCCTGTCCCAGTTCATTACGGATCGGTATATTCTGCAGATTCGGGTCCGTTGAACTGATACGTCCGGTTGCTGTTATTGTTTGATTAAATGTTCCGTGGATCCTGCCATCTGCTTCGATATAGTTGACCAGTCCTTCCGCATAAGTGGATCTGAGTTTTGTCACCTGTCTGTATTTCAGGATCTGATTCACAAATGGAAATTCATCTGCCAGCTTTTCCAACACATCCGCAGATGTGGAATAACCGGTTTTTGTTTTCTTCCCATGTGGAAGCTTCATTTTTTCAAACAGGATAACGCCCAGCTGCTTTGGAGAGTTGATATTAAATTCCTCTCCTGCCTTTTGATAGATCTGTTTTTCCAGATCCTGTGTCATGGAAAGAAGCTGATCAGAAAAGTTTTTCAGAGACTGTCTGTCAACTCGTATTCCTTCTCTCTCCATGTAGTATAAAGAATAGGTAAGCGGCATTTCCATCTGCAGGAAA
>JAFWLF010000105.1:0-4131 GCA_017511185.1 Lachnospiraceae bacterium
GCACAGCCTCCTTTCAAAATTGACTGTGCAGATTATCTGAAATGGCTGCAGTATCAGGTTGGCAAATATGAAAAGGCCGGTGTCCGTGTACTGATGAATACCAAAGCAACCAAAGAGATCCTGGATAAAGAAGAATATGATGCTGTGATCATCGCGATCGGCGCCAATCCGCGTCTCCCGGATGTGCCGGGTGCAGACAAATATCCTGTCAGCTGGGCACCTTACGGGGAATCACATCCGGAAACTGTGGGACAGAAAGTGGTGATCATTGGTGCTGGTTCTGTTGGTATTGAAGCAGCGATCGATCTGAAGGATCAGGGCAGAGATGTTGTCGTTATCGAGATGGATAATGAAGGAACCAGCTATTCCCGTATGCATGCAGCTGCAGGCCCGAGCGCAAGAGAACTGCTTAACATTACCAAAGAGAAGGAGATTCCAATCTATTATGAGAATCGCCTGGCAGAAGTTGGCGATGGCTATGTGCTTTGTACTAATACAGCCACAAATGAAACGGTGCGCTACGAATGTGACAGTGTTCTGTCCGCCATGGGAATGATCCCGCGGATGGAAGAAGCTAATTCACTTCGCCGCAGTGCTCCGGAAACGGATATTTATATTATCGGAGATGCGAAGGAAGCTGGAACGATTTCCAACGCTGTGAATCAGGCATTCCAGGCAGCTCTGCATATTTAAGTAAGAAAGGAAAAACCGCTATGTATACGTTTAGACCTTATACCGAGCGCGTCGCAAGACTGCGCGATGCGGTCCGTGACAGGCTCATGGTTGCTGACGCCGCCAAATCGCGGCTGCAGCTGGAAGCACTGAAAAAGTATCGGAAATATCCGCCGATCCTGCAGAAACCGTATATCTCGCTGTATGTTCTGGAACGCATGCCGCTGAATATTCAGGAGGACGAATATTTCTTCGGAAACCTGGGATGCAAAGGCTTTGGCAATGCAGGCGGCATGATGTGGCTGAGCGCGGATATTGAAAATACCTGGCCTATCCAGGAAGACGGTCTTCATCATGCGCCACTGGACGATCCATTTTACTCCAAGCAGCTGATGGCTATTTCGCCAGAAGACCTGAAAGAGCTGCGCGCGATCGCAAAAGAACGTGCAGAGATTTTGGGTGGTTTCGGTGCGCAGGACTGGCTGCCGGATGGTGTGGAAGAACTGTTCTGCCTTCAGGCGAACCCATCCGGAAAGATCGGTGGTTGGCCAATCTATCTGCCTCCTGGACATCTGACCCCGGGTTACCAGAATATCATCCGCGATGGCTACGGAAAGATCCGCAAGCAGGCGCAGGATTGGCTGGATGAACGCGAAGGCAATATCATGGGCGATGACATAGGCAAGTATATGTTCTACAAAGCCGCTACCGTTGCCTGCGATGGCGCGATCACACTGACCCGCCGCTATGCTGATCTGGCAAGAGAACTGGCAGAGAAAGCAACGGACCCGGCTAAGAAAGCAGAGTATGAAAGCCGTGCGGAAAGTCTGGATTGGATCGCTACCGAGACCCCTCGAACCTTCTGGGAAGCATGCCAGATGGCGATGTTATACGATGTATTCCTGAAGTCCGATAATGACCCGGGTGTCATCAGCATGGGTCGTTTTGACCAGTATACCTGGCCGTTCCTGAAGAAAGAACTGGAAGAGGGCACCATCACCCTGGACGAGGCGCAGGAGTATGTGGACGGCTTCTTCCTGAAGATCAACACGTTTTATCATGGTGGCTTCGGTATCAATGCGCAGACCTCTGGTATTGGTGTTTCCTTCCAGCACACCACAATCGGAGGCATGGATCCGGAAACTGGTGAGGATGCCGTGAACCCTGTTTCTTACATGGTGCTGGAGACGATGGCTCGTCTGGATCTGCATGACCCAACGATCTCACTTCGTGTCACGAAGAACACGCCTAAGGAGATGTGGGACTGTGCGATGGCAGCATCCACCCGTGTCGGCGGATTGCCGCTGCTGCAGAATGATGAGATCATTGTTCCTTCGCTCACAAGAGAACTTGGATTCAGTCTGGAAGACGCGCGGAACTTTGCATTCATTGGCTGTCAGGAGATCACCGGATCCGGCAATGACTACCCGGCTCCGAACGGATCCGCAATGGGCCATAACGGAATCTTCTGGGCAATCGCACTGCTGATGGCCATCAACAACGGCATCAACCCGATCAACGGAGCACAGTGTCCGGAGAAAGTACGTTCCGGATATCTGTATGACATGGAGACGTTTGACGATGTCAAAGCAGCGTTCGAAAAAATCTGCACCTGGATGCTGACCTGGTCAGCAACGTTGAACAATCTGACCGAGCATGAGTATCCGCGTCTGTTCCCATATCCAAACCTTTCCATCTCCACGGAAGGATGTATGGAATCCGGTAAAGATGTGTCCGAGGGTGGTGCAAAATACAACAGTTACGGTGGAACGGCAACAGGTCTTGCAACGACGGCCGATTCTCTGACCGCTCTGAAATATATCGTTTATGATAAAAAGATTGCGACTCGCGAAGAGTTCCTGCAGGCGATCCTGGATAACTGGGAGGGCCATGAGGAATTACGGCAGATCGTGCTGAACACGGTCCCGCATTACGGAAACAATGATCCGTATGCAGACGAATCGATGACTTATGTCATGAATCTGTACTATGATATCACACGCGCATTCTCGACCTGCCGGTGCACCACCTACAAGTGCGGCACCTTTGGTGCTTCCGATCACGTGGTACAAGGTGAGATCACCTGGGCGACTCCGGATGGAAGAAAGACTGGCGATCCGATCGCGGATGCCTGCAGTCCGGCACAGGGAAGAGATAAGTGCGGACCGACCTCCGTGCTGACTTCAGCTACGAAATACGAGCAGGGTCATCTTATGGATGGTATGGCGCTGAACCTGAAGATCCATCCGACTTCCCTGCAGGGAGATGAGGGCATTACCAAGCTGGAGCACCTGACCCAGACCTATTTCAATCAGGGCGGCATGGAAGTCCAGTACAATGTGGTCGATGGTGAAACGCTAAGGAAGGCACAGAAGAACCCGGAGAAATATCACAATCTGGTTGTGCGTATTGCAGGCTTCTCCGCGTATTTCGTGGATATGACCGAGGCAATGCAGAATGACATTATCTCTCGTGCTGAGCACAGAATGTAGATTTTTAAAAATAAATATTTAAAGGAGAAGGAACATGCAGGAATATAAACTTTTTCTGGCGGGGGAATGGACCGCAACAGAAAGCGGAACAGTTAAGGAAGATTTGAATCCGGCAGACGGGAGTGTGTTTGCAAACGTGCATTTTGCAGGACCGGCCGAGATTGAAACAGCAATCAGCAAAGCAGTAGAAGCTCAAAAAGAATGGGGAGCTCTGCTTCCGGAAGCAAGAGAGGCAGTTTTACTGAAGGCTGCAGATTATCTGGCTGCAAATATGGAATCTTTTGCAGGACGGCTGATCGCAGAAAGCGGTTCAGCATTCATGAAGACCATGGGCGAACTGGAAGAGTGCGTTAATATTTTCCGGGCAGCAGCAGGAGAGTGCAGAAGGGTCGACGGCCAGTTGTATCCGGCAGATATGCCGGGACAGGTATCGGCCTTTGTTCCACAGCCTTTGGGCGTTGTACTTGGAATTGGTCCTTTTAATTATCCGGTGCTCCTTTGCTTAAATAAAGTGGCTCCGGCAATTGCAGTCGGAAATTCCTTCATCTTAAAACCGTCAAGCGATACTCCGGTTACCGGACTGATGATCGCTGAGTGTCTGGAAGCAGCCGGACTTCCTAAGGGTGTCTTTAGTGTACTGCCGATGAGCGCAGATCTGGCAGAAACGGTGATCGCGGATCCGAGAGTGAAAATGGTTGCATTTACCGGATCCACAGCAGCCGGTAAAAAGATTGCCGTGAAAGCAGCAGAAAACCTGACAAAATGTGCGCTTGAAATGGGCGGTAAGAACCCGATCATCGTGTTAAAAGACTTTGATATTGCAAAAGCAGTTGATATCTGCGCATTCAGTGCATACTTCCATCAGGGCCAGATCTGTATGGCCGGTGCAAGAGTTATTGTAGAAGCACCAATCTATGATGCGTTCTGTGAGGCTATGAAGACGAAAGCAGAAGGTATCAAGGTAGGA
>JAFWLF010000106.1:0-7382 GCA_017511185.1 Lachnospiraceae bacterium
CCGCGGTCATTAAACTCCAGGATAATGATCCCGCTGACTTCCTGTACGAAAAGAACGCACATGATCTTCAATTCATCTTTGATCTGCTGCGGAAGTACTTCATAAGCAGGGTTCAGATAAAACTTCTGCTCATAGTAATTCGCACCGCAGAGAACTTGTCTGTCCATCGCATGCAATATAATACATTTTTCAACTGTTTGCAATGTATAAACTCCATCGGGGGAAGAAATGAAAAAGACTGCCGCAGAAGACTGCTGCAGTCTTTTATATCTTACCGCTGGGAGGCGATATTAAAAGTCTACATAAACATCCAATGTACCGGATGCACAGCCGCAGTCATAAATGCAGCCTTCTTTGCCAAATGGAGTTGTAACAATGGTTCCCCATTCCAGATCTGACGATGCCAGACAGATCCTGTCGTTTTCATCGCAAATGAAACCATTCTCATCCACATGACGTCCCGGAATCTGCAGCCCGCCGCCAGGAAGGACATTCTGGGAATACCAGGTCCATCTGAAATCCCCTGCGTAGATCACACCGAGGAACCGCAGTTCATCAGCAGAATACCACTCATCATACTGATGAGAAGTATCCCAATCAGAATCCGGACGCTCAACCTCTTCTTCGTCCCAATCGTCTTCTACTTCCTCTTCGTCTTCTTCCTCTTCATCCCAGTCGTCCTCATCTTCTGCAGCTTCTTCCCGAATCTGCTCTGAAAGACGGGCAGCCTGCGTGACTTTCGCTTTCTGCTCTACGATCATTTCTGAAGGGGCAACAAACTCTTCCGCAAAATCCAGACAGACTTGGATCTGTTCATTTACAGTTTCCGAAGCAGCCTGATCACGGAATGTATGTGGACGTTCTTTCGCAGACACAGCAATCACAGTCGCGAACAAAATAATGGTCACGGCTGATAACATGCATATGCATCGGATCAGTTTTTTCGATTTCTTTCTCATAAAAAATACAGGAATGAATTAAATTTGTTACAAAATTATTACATTTTTCATCCCGTCGGAATTATAGATTAGGAAAAAACTGCTGTCAACGCCTTAAAATCCACGTTTTTTGCCATGTCTGTATCTTGTGTTTGTTACTTTTTTTTTACACAACCAGTGGTGCAGAAAAAAGGATTGTACTTAAAAAAGTACAATCCGGATTATTCAAAAACTTCTTTATTATGAGAAAACTTACTGGATTCCCTCCAGATAAAAGAGAAGGACCGCGCAGCTGACAGCAGCATTCAAAGATTCTACCTTCCCTTTCATTGGGATTTTGATCCGTTCACTTACAGAATTCAAAACACTTGTTGAGATCCCTTTGCCTTCATTGCCTATCACGATCGCGCGGTGCAGCGGATACTCAACTTCACGGAATGGCACGGCTTCCTCCAATGCTGCACCATAGACGCAAAAACCATCCATCTTTAAATTCTCAATAGCCGGCACCAGTTCATCCACAATAAACGGAACGCGATAGATGCTTCCCATCGTAGAACGGATGGCCTTTGGGTTAAAGATGTCCGCACAACCATTGCTCATGATGATCCCGCTCACCCCGGCCGCTTCTGCTGTCCGAAACATTGTTCCCAGATTTCCAGGGTCCTGAATATCATCTAAAAGCAGGATCGTACAGGTTTCATTTGTGTCTCCCTCACGCAGTCCCTTCAGCAGATACTCCGGCTGCTTCACAACTGCCAGGATCCCCTGCGGATGAACTGTATCAGAGAGACTCTTAAAAACATCATCTTTCAGAACTTCGACGGATTTATAAGGAGACAGATCGGTCTTTCCAAACGTATGAAAACTTTCTGAGACGTACAGTTCTTCGACCCATTCTGGAGGTGCTTCTTTCACAAGCCGTTTGCCTTCCACAACAAACAGTTTTCTTTCTTTCCGTTCTTTGGAAGAATCCAGAAGCCTGCGGACTCTCTTCACTTTTTGATTGCTCTTGGATGTGATCATACTTTTTTAGCTGCCGTCACTTTCACATTTTCTTCCCCGAACCGTCCCTTCAGAACGCTCAGAAAATCTTCATCCAGATTGATATTATAAGAAGCAGGCATTTTGCGGATCTGCTTTTCTTCTTTCAGATACAGACGGATCGGAGTCTGTCCCCGCAGCTCATCCACTGTGTTCAAACTGTTGATATACCGTTCATGTTTTTCATAGTCTGCACGATTTTGGAACTGGATCCACAATTCTTTTCCGGTCTCTTCCAGATCAATGATCCGCTCTGCGATCAATTTACCATCTGCATCCGAATCGATCGTAACTTTCCCTTTAATCAGGACTCTCTTGCCTTCCACGATCAGCGGACGGTTCAGAACATAGTCTGCCGGGAAAACAATCACTTCCACTGTCCCAAAAAGATCTTCCAGGGTCAGGAAGGCCATCGGTTTTCCATTCCGCGCTGATTTATTGGTAACCTTTGCAATGATGCCGCCTATCGTTGCCATAGACTGATCATGCACGATGACTCTGCCTTCTTCATCCCGCAGAAAGTCTATCGTTCTGGCAGTCGTATTCTTTTTCAGGACTTCACTGTATGCATCCAGCGGATGGCCGCTCAGATAAATACCAAGGACTTCTTTTTCGAACTCCAGAAGAACTTCCTGATCAAACTCTCCAACATCCGGCACACGGATCATAAAGGCTGCTCTTGTTTCTTCCTCTGCGATATCAAAGAAACTCAGCTGTCCGCTGATATCACTCTTTTTATCGCTGGCAACTTTATCCATGACATCCATATAAATATGGATCAGCTGTTTCCGGGTAAAGCCGAGAGAGTCAAATGCACCTGCCTTGATCAGATTCTCGACAGTTCTTTTATTAATATCTTTTAATGCCAGTCTCTGGCAAAAATCATAAATATCCTGATATGGTCCGTTTTCTTTCCGTTCTTCCACAATTGCGTCGATCACGTTTCGGCCGACGCCTTTAATCGCAGATAGTCCGTAACGGATATTCTTTCCTCGGGCTGCGAAAGTACTTTCCGCTTCATTGATATCCGGCGGAAGAATGTCGATGGACAATCCCTTGCATTCCTGAATGTATTCCCCTAACTTTGTCAGGCGGTCCATGACCGATGTCATCAAAGCGGCCATGAACTCCACAGGGAAATAAAATTTCAGATATGCCGTCTGATAGCAGACGATGGCATAGGCCGCCGCATGAGACTTGTTAAAAGCGTACTTGGCGAAATCCACCATATCGTCATAGATCTTATTGGCTACCTGCTCACTAATACCATTTTTGATACAGCCGGCAACTCCGGTCTTCTCATCCCCATAAACAAAACGTTTGCGTTCTGCCTGCATGACAGAGTCTTTCTTTTTGGACATGGCACGCCGCAGGATATCTGCACCGCCCAAAGAATATCCAGCCAGATCACGAACGATCTGCATGACCTGTTCCTGATAAACGATACATCCGTAAGTTGGTTCCAGGATCGGCTTAAGCTGCGGACAATCGTACACGATTTCTTTCCCGGAGTTCTTGCCTGCTATATATTTTGGAATAAAGTCCATCGGCCCCGGACGATACAGCGCAATACCTGCGATAATGTCCTCCAGTGTCTGCGGACGGAGCTCCCGCATGAAACTCTTCATGCCCGCACTTTCTAACTGGAACACGCCTTCTGTTTTTCCGGCTCCGATCATCTCCAATACGTTGATGTCGTTATAGTCAATCTCATTCAGATCAATAGAAAGCCCAATATTGGTCTTTATCATTTCAAGCGCATCCTGGATCACGGTCAGAGTCCTTAGTCCCAGAAAGTCCATTTTCAGAAGTCCCAGCTCTTCCAATGTTGTCATGACATACTGTGTGACAATAGAACCATCAGAACCTCGTGAGAGCGGTACGTATTCCATGATCGGCTCTTTGGAGATCACAACACCAGCGGCATGCATAGAAGAGTGCCGCGGCAGACCTTCCAGACGTTTTGCCATATCGATCAGATTCCGGATCTGTGTATCGGTCTCATAAGCACGCTTGAATTCACTGTTTTCCTGAAGCGCTTTGTCAATCGTAATATTTAATTCTGCCGGGATCATCTTGGCAATCTGATCCACAGCTCCGTAAGGCATATCCAGAACACGTCCAACGTCACGGATCACATTTCTGGCTGCCATGGTCCCGAACGTAATGATCTGGACCACTTTATCTTTACCGTATTTTTGTGTGACGTAATCGATCACTTCTCCGCGTCGTTCATAACAGAAGTCCACGTCAATATCCGGCATTGATACCCGCTCCGGATTTAAGAATCGCTCAAAAAGAAGATTATATCGGATCGGATCAATATCCGTGATCGCCAGGGCGTAGGAAACCAGGCTCCCGGCGGCGCTGCCTCTGCCCGGCCCGACCATGATATGATTTTGTTTGGCGTAATTGATAAAATCCCAGACGATCAGGAAATAGTCTACATAGCCCATCTGCTTGATCGTTTCCAGTTCAAAATGCAGACGGTCCTCATAGTCTTGATAATTCTCATAACGGCGGCGCAGTCCTTCCTCACATAGTTTTGTCAGGTATTCTTCTGCCGTGTAGCCTGCAGGCACATCATATTGCGGAAGTTTCTGCACACCAAATTCAATCTCAACATTACAGCGTTTGGCAATCAATTCTGTATTTTGAATCGCTTCCGGAGCATAACGGAATAACTCCTGCATCTCCTCCGGAGACTTCAGATAGTACTGCCCGCCTTCATAACGCATCCGGTCCTGGTCATGCACTTTTTTACCAGTTTGAATGCAAAGCAGGATATCATGTGCTTCCCAGTCTGTATCATAGGTATAATGGACGTCATTCGTGGCGATCAGCGGAATCTTATATTCCTCACTCATTCGAAGAAGCTGGGAATTGACCGTCCGCTGCTCCGGCATCCCATGGTCCTGGAGCTCCAGGAAAAAGTTGCCTCTGCCAAACAGGTTCTGTAAACGCAGTGCTTCCTCGACTGCATCCTCATAACGCCCCCTCAAAAGGAGCTTTGGAATGATTCCGGCCAGACATGCACTGCTGGCTATCAGCCCTTCGCTGTACTCTTCCAGCGTTTCGTAATCCACTCGAGGCTTATAGTAGAAGCCTTCTGTAAAACCGGTGGAGACGATCTTCATCAGGTTACTGTAGCCCTGATTATTTTCCGCTAATAAAACAAGGTGATAATATCTATCATCACCCTGGCTGATCTCACGGTCAAAGCGCGAACCGTTCGTCACATATATCTCGCATCCGATGATCGGCTTAATGCCGGCCTCTTTTGCGGCTCTGTAAAAATCGATCACGCCATACATTGCCCCATGGTCTGTGATGGCAAGGCTGTCACATCCAAGTGCCTTTGCCTGCGCCACCATTTCCTTAATCTTGCCGGACCCATCCAGCAGGCTGTATTCTGTATGGACATGAAGGTGTGTAAACGCCATTACTACTCCTTGGCTGTCAGGTATTTTTCTATCCCTTTAACGGCCTCTGCCTCATCAGAACCTTCTGCAGCAATCACAACTTTTTCGCCCTGTGCGATACCTAAGCTCATCATGCCCATGATACTTTTGGCATTGACCCTTTTATCTCTATACTCAACAAAGATGGAACTGTCAAACTGGCTTGCGACTTGTACAAAAACAGCAACCGGTCTGGCTTCTAATCCTTTTGCCAACTCAATCTTAATCTCTTTTTTGATCATTGACTCCTCCTAATAAAGCTGTTTACTCTCCCCGTTGCTCTCTCAGATCCTGCGCGATCTCGCTTAATTTGCGCATCCGGTGATTCACGCCGGATTTTCCGATTGGCGGATCTAATAGTTTTCCCAGCTCTGAAAGCGGGATCTCTGTATTCTCCAGACGAAGATGCGCGATCTGCTGCAGGTTTTCATCCAGAGCATCTATGCCCACCGTGCTGCTAATATAATGTATGTCCTCAATCTGCTTCATAGAAGCAGTGACTGTCTTGTTAATATTGGCCGTTTCGCAATTGACCTGACGGTTGATCTTCCCTCTCACTTCCCTGACGATCCGTGTATTTTCAAAGTTCATCAGGGCTTTGGGCGCTTCCATGACATTCAGAATATCCGCGATCTCATTTGCTTCTTTCAGATAAACGACCTGTTTCCCCCGCCGGATGGAACTTTTTGGTGAAATCCCAAAATCTCCCATCAATTTTTTAAGAAAATCCGCATCTTTCTGCTCGTCTGTCACGATTTCAAAATGATAGCTTTTTCCCGGATCAGAAACCGTTCCTTTTGCCAAAAAAGCGCCACGGAGAAAGGCCCTCTTGCTGTCTGACTCCTTAACAAGGCCCTCCGGATGCAGAAGTTCTTCATATTCTAAATTAATATTAAATGTTTTTTTGAGGGATGTAAAGGTATAAATAAACACCCCTTTTTCAGGATCCCGGGATACATTTTTTTCGTCCAGCAGGACCAAAGCCGCCAGTTCTGCCTTTCTGGCAGGCCTCTTTTTTGTATAATGGAGGATCAGTTCCTCTTTGATCTGTGCAGTGAAAGACATTACAGGATCTTAACCTCACATTCCAGGCTGACACCAAATTTCTCTTGAACTTCCTTTTGCACATAGGCGATCAGATCCAGCACGTCCTGTGCTTTTGCACCGCCGGTATTGATAATAAAACCGGCATGTTTTTCCGAGACCTGCGCCCCTCCGATCCGATATCCCTTCAGACCTGCATCACTGATCAACTTGCCGGCAAAATATCCTTCCGGCCGTTTAAACACAGAGCCACAGCTTGGAAATTCCAACGGCTGTTTTTCTTCCCGTCTGGCGGTCAGATCAGCAATCTTAGTCCTGATATCTTCCCGATTTCCTTTGGCCAGTTGGAGTGTTGCGGAAAGAACAATATAATCACCTGACGAGCACAAACTCTTCCGGTAGGAAAAAGCCATTTCCTCACAGTTTTTTTCCAGGATATCCCCTTCTCTGCTCATGACTCGGACCGAACGGATGATATCTTTCATTTCTCCATCATAAGCACCGGCATTCATACAGACCGCACCGCCAAGACTTCCCGGGATTCCGGAAGCAAATTCAAAGCCGGTCAGAGACGCTTCTTCGATCAATGCAGAAAGATCTTTCAGCAGAATTCCTGCCTCTGCACAGACTACATCATCTGTTATCGTTACATTCTGCATGCGGCGGATCTCGATCACGGCGCCATCAAACCCTTCATCCTGAAAGATCAGATTGGAGCCATTTCCCTTGATATAATATGGGTACTTTTCTTCTCCCAGCACCTTCATAAGAAAGAGAAGGTCATCCTCCGAAGACGGCTGAAAAAGGAATGCCGCCGGACCGCCTACCTCCATAGAAGTATGCTTTGCCATGGGTTCATCCTTGAAAACGGCATCTTCTCCCAGTTTATTTATAA
>JAFWLF010000107.1:0-144849 GCA_017511185.1 Lachnospiraceae bacterium
CAAAGAAGACTGTCCGACATGTCATACGACTGGTGCAAAGCCGGGCACGACTCCGGAGACATGTTCCACTTGTAAAGGGAATGGTCAGGTCGTCAGAACCAGACAAAGCTTCTTTGGAACGATGCAGGAAGTCGGCGCATGCCCGGACTGCGGAGGAACCGGAAAGATCATCCGTGAAAAATGTCCGGACTGCAGAGGAAATGGATATAAGACAAAGAAAAAGAAAATATCTGTAACCATTCCTGCAGGCATCGATTCCGGTCAGAGCATCCGGATCTCCGGTATGGGAGAACCAGGCGTAAACGGAGGTTCCCGCGGCGACTTGTTAGTAGAAGTGATGGTGGCGCGTCATCCAATCTTTGCAAGAGACGGACTGAACCTTTATTCGACGGCATCCATTACCTTTACCGAAGCGGCACTGGGCGGAGATGTGAAGATCAAAACCATTGACGGCGATGTTCTGTTCCCGATCAAAGCAGGAACACAGACAGATACCCGCATCAGGTTGAAAGGCAAGGGCGTTCCGTCCCTGAGAGATAAAACAAAACGAGGCGACCAGTATACCACTCTGGTGGTGAAAGTCCCTGAAAAGATGAATGCACGGCAGAAAGAAGCACTTAAAGCTTTCGATGCTGTCATGTATCCGAAAAAATAATTGAAAAAGATTTATTCAAAAGTTAATACAATTCCAAAGGGACAGGCATCCGGACGATTGATCGACGGATGCCTTGCTTTGGAGGGCGGCGCATTCCGTGGTCTTTATACACAGGGCTTTCTGGATGCGTTGATGATTCAGGATATCAATCTTTCTTGTGTGATCGGTATTTCTGCCGGCGCTTTGAGCGGCGTCAATTATGTGTCCGGGCAGATTGGAAGATCCGGAAGGATCAACCTGACGTACCGGCATGACAGTCGTTATGTCGGACTGAATGCGTTGCTGCACAGCCGCAGCCCTCTGGATATCAGTTTCCTGATCGAAGAACGTGGAATCATTAAGGAAAAGCTGGATGAAGAACGGTTTTACCGTCCGGAGCAGAGATTCATTGCAGTGACGACCAATGAATTGACCGGAGAGACCGTTTATTTTGAAAAAGGAAAATGTAACGATATCTTAAAAGCCGTTCAGGCTTCTGCGACCATGCCGATCATCTCGCCGCCGGTCATGATCGACGGCGTCCCGTACTTTGACGGCGGATGCTCCTGCAACTTCCCTTACCAGTGGGCGATGGAGCAGGGATATCGGAAAATTCTGGTCATCCGCACGCGAGAACTATCTTATCGCAAGGAAGTAAAGGAATCAAAATTGTCCCTGCGAATGTATCAAAAGTATCCGGCCTTTGCCAGAAAACTGGCTGACCGTGATTCGATCTATAATCAGGACTGCGATGATGTGGAACGTCTGCATAACGAAGGGCGGCTCCTTCTGCTGGCACCATCGAAGCCTGTCACCGTGACCCGGCTTGAGAAGGATATGGAAAAACTGGGAGATCTATACTGGCTGGGCTATCAGGACTGCATGGATCATATGGAAGAAATCAGATCTTATCTTTTTTCGTAAAAATAAAAATACAGCTTGACAAGTTAGCGCAAGGTAACTATAATAACGACATAAGTTAGCATAAGGTAACTTAAGACTGATTACATTTTTAGTACATACACGCCTTTCTTTTGTTTTACCTTAACGTTTGAACCACCTCCTTTCTTTCTTGTTTGTTTTTTTGATTGTCTTTATTGAACCCGGTTCAAAACGGAAAGGTGCGCAGCCCCATCTGCATTACTGCGACCATACAGACTGTATTTGAAAACAAACCTCACTTAGTCTATACTGTCTTCAATAACAGCAAATGAAAGGCAAAGCGTGACAGTCAATGAAATACACCCAATACACGATAAAGACAACGACGAAGGACGCTGACCTGGTCAGCGTTCTTCTTATGGATGTCGGGATCTGCGATGTGCAGATTGAAAACAATGTACAGCTGACAGATGAAGAACTGAATCAGATGTATGCAGATTTTAAGAAGGAACTGCCGGAAGATGACGGCTCTTGCGATGTCATCTTTTACCGTGAGGAAAAAACACCGGAAGAGGGACAGGCCTTCCGCAGGGAGCTGACAGATTTATTGGAAGAAGCCCCGGATATCTACGGTATCGATCCGGTTGCTTTTGAATGTAAAGATACAGACTCCGCTGATTGGGAGAATAACTGGAAAGAGTATTTTAAACCATTTCGTGTAGATCAGATCCTTATCGCACCGACATGGGAAGCTATTCCGGATTCCATTGATGTTTTGGAAAACAAAGGAGGCGGCAATCAGGCAGAGGAATTGTCTGATCCGGAGATCATCATCCGTATTGATCCGGGCATGGCTTTCGGAACGGGAACTCATGAGACGACAAGACTGTGTTTAAGAGGTCTGGCTCATTATATTAAGGAGGGTGATCGTGTTCTGGATCTGGGATGCGGAAGCGGTATACTTGGAATTGGATCTATTAAATTAGGGGCGTCCTCCGTAACTTCTGTAGATATCGATGAGCAGGCTGTTAAAGTTGCAATAGAAAATTATGAAGTGAATCAGGTACCGACTGAGCAGAGCACCTTTTATATAGGAGATGTGGTATCAGATGATAATCTGAAAAATAAGATTCTTCAAAACGGTACATATGACGTTGTGGCAGTGAATATTCTGGCAGAGGTGATCGCACAGATGCTGCCGACACTTGACCAGTATCTGAAAACAGGAGGCGTTCTGATCTTGTCCGGAATCCTCCGGGAAAAAGAAGAATTGATCCGTGGCGGCATTGAAGCAAATCCTTCCCTGGAACTGATCGATGTTGCTGCAGACGGAGACTGGGTACGTGTTACTGCAAAGAAAAAATAACTGTGTATATACAATTACACAGATGAGGTGCATCATATGCCAAATGAAAATGGAGAATGGATCCTGTACGGATTAGCCGATAACGATCCCAAACGTATTAAAACGTGGAACGCGCTGATCAAAGTGATCGACAAGATCGGATTTCTTCCATTGTTTGCAAATCAGGTGGAAGGGTTTTCTGTGGAAGAAATGACGGCAGCTACTGGCTGGTGGAGTGGTGACGCAAAAAGAGATCCATGGATGTGGAGAGAGATCATCACGGAAAGTCATCAGGCTGTTTATGGAAAATTCTTTGATAAAAAGGCCGGTTTTATTTCCCTGGAATGGCTTCCTTATTTTGCTAACTGGAGAAGAGACGGATATGATTTTGATGCACTCTGGGATGATCAGAAAGCTTCTTACCGTGCAAAAAAGATCATGGATCTGTTTCCTGAAAAGCCGAAGACGGAATGGTTTTCCTTTGAGATAAAGGAAAAAGCAGGATTCGGAAAAGGCGGGTTGAAAAACTTTGACGGGGTGCTGACGCAGCTGCAGATGCAGACCTATCTGGTCCCAAAAGAATTCCGGAAACGGAAAAATAAAAAGGGAGAAGAATATGGCTGGAGCATTGCTGTTATGGCAACTCCGGAAAGTATCTGGGGAAAGAAGATTGTCCGAAAAGCTTATAAGGAAGATCCGGAAAAATCTCGTGAACGGATCTTTCAGCAGGTGAAAAATTGTTTTCCGTTAACAGCGGAAAGTGACATTCGAAAAATACTAAAACCATAAAAGGAGATGGCATGTACCATTTTTTTATACGCGAAGAAATGATCTCTGAAGGGAAAGTGGCTATTTCCGGCAGTGATGTGAATCATATCAAAAACGTTCTCCGTATGAAGAACGGAGAGGAACTGATGCTCAGCGATGGTATGGGAACGGATTATCACTGTATGATCGAAGAAGTATCGGATGATATGGTTTTGTGCAAGATACTGGAAGAAAGCGGAGCCCTTTCTGAGCCGTCCGTCCGCTTCTATCTGTTTCAGGGACTGGCCAAGGGAGATAAGCTGGAGCATGTGATCCAGAAATCGGTGGAACTTGGCGTATATGAGATCATTCCGGTGGAAATGGCACGTTCGGTTGTCCACTACGATGGTAAAAAACAGAAGGCAAAACAGGAACGCTGGCAGAAAATAGCTGAAAGCGCTGCAAAACAGAGCCGCAGAGGGATCATTCCGGAAGTAAAAGAAGTTAGAAGTTTTAAAGAAGCCTTTGTCTATGCCCGTAAAGAGGCTATGGATCTGATCCTGGTGCCTTATGAAAACTATAAAGATATGAAAGAGACAAAAGAAGTCCTGCAAAAGATCCAACCTGGGATGCGTGTGGGTATCTTTGTTGGACCGGAAGGCGGATTCGCTCCGGAAGAAATTGATCTGGCAATGCAGGAAGGCGGCATACAGATCTCTTTGGGAAACCGGATCCTGCGGACGGAAACAGCACCTTTGATGTTATTAAGCGTCCTTACTTTTGCGCTGGAAGAATAAAAAAGGTGTGATATACTGTGGAAACGATGGAATGCTATTTTGATAACAGCGCAACAACGCGCGTTGGAGAAAATGTAATAAAGACTGTTACGAAAGTAATGACAGAAGACTTTGGAAACCCGTCCAGCAAACATGCCAAGGGCGTTCAGAGCGAAGTCTATTTAAAGGATGCACGCCAGGTGCTTGCCAAAATACTGAAAGTAAAAGAAAAAGAGATCCTTTTTACCTCTGGAGGAACAGAGTCAAATAACATGGCACTGATCGGAACTGCGCTGGCTAATGAAAGAGCAGGACGGCATATCATTACGACCTCCATTGAGCATCCAAGCGTATTGGAACCACTCAGGTCCCTCGCAGAACGCAGAGTCGATCCGTTTGAGATCACGTATCTGCCTGTTGATGCAAAAGGGCACGTTTCACTGTCAGATCTTAAGGAAGCCATAAGGGAGGATACGACCCTGGTATCCATCATGATGGTCAATAATGAGATCGGAGCTGTTCAGGATATCGTCAGTATTGGAAAAGTTATTAAAGAAAAGAACCCGAAGACTTTGTTCCATGTGGATGCGATTCAGGCATTCGGAAAGTTGGAAATCCATCCAAACAAGATGGGGATCGATCTGATGAGTGTCAGCTCACATAAATTCCATGGGCCAAAAGGTGTCGGCTTTTTATACATCCGGGAGGGAACAAAGATCAAACCGCTGATCTACGGAGGCGGTCAGCAGAAGGGAATGCGCAGCGGTACCGATAATGTGCCTGGCATTGCAGGAATGGCTGTGGCAGCATCGGAAAGCTACGCTGCCCTGGAAGAAAATGTCCGCCATATGATCAGCTTAAAAGATCTTCTGACGGAAGAATTAGAAAAGATTGCACAGGAAGAACAAGGAAAATCTTTTTCTATCCGGATCAACAGCCAGAAAGGGGAGCTTTCTGCACCGCATATTCTCAGTGCAACCTTTGCTCCGGTAAAAAGCGAAGTTTTGCTTCATGCTTTGGAAGAACGGGGAATCTATGTGTCATCCGGATCCGCCTGCTCATCCAATAAGCCGGGGGTCAGCCGGACCTTGGAATCCATCGGTCTTTCTGCAAAAGAGGCTGACTGTACGATCCGCTTTAGCTTTTGTAAAGATAATACGGCAGGAGAAGTTCTGTATGCAGCAGAACAATTGAGAGAACTCCTTCCGATCCTGTCAAAATTTATTTCTCGATAATCTTAAGAAGAAGAACTCAAAAGGAGAATACATGTTATTAATCAAATATTCGGAGATTGGTGTAAAAGGAAAAAACAGGTATATCTTTGAAGATATGCTTGTGAAAAATATCAGAAGTGCGCTGAAAGAACTCAGTGAAGAGACTTTTGTGAGAAAAGCACAGGGCAGGATCTACGTAGAATGCAAAGAAGAAGAAACAGAAGAGGCAATTTCTGCACTGACAAAAGTTTTTGGTATCGCATGGATCTGTCCGTTAGACCATTATGGCAAACTTTCTTTTGAGGAGATCGCAAAAGCGGCTGTTTCACACATGGAAAGCCATTTCTCAATGGATGAACCGCATACCTTCAAGGTTAACTGCCGGCGCGCAGACAAAGCTTTCCCTATGACTTCCATAGAAGTCAACGAACAGATTGGAGAAGTGTTGCTGGATCGTTTCCCGAATCTATCTGTGGATGTTCATGATCCGGAAATCATGCTGCATATTGAGGTCCGTCCGTACGACGTGAATTTTTATTCAAAACAGATCGAAGGATTAAGCGGTATGCCAGTTGGATCTTCCGGAAAGGCAATGCTCCTTCTGTCCGGCGGAATTGATTCTCCGGTTGCCGGCTATATGGTGGCAAAACGCGGTGTCAGTCTGGATGCGGTATATTTTCATGCACCACCATATACCAGTGAACGTGCGAAGCAGAAAGTAGTTGATTTGGCGAAGATCATCTCCCGTTATGCCGGCCCTATCCGCCTGCACGTCATCAATTTTACAGAAATACAGATGAAGATCTATGAGATCTGTCCACATGATGAACTGACTATTATCATGCGCCGGTTTATGATGAGGATCGCGGAGCATTTCGCAAAAGAAACGGGCTGTCTGGGATTGGTGACAGGAGAATCGATCGGTCAGGTCGCAAGCCAGACCATGCAGAGTATGCTGGTAACAAACGAAGTCTGTACATTGCCGGTTTATCGTCCGTTATGCGCATTTGATAAACTGGACATCGTTGCTATCTCAGAAAAAATCGATGCTTATGAGACCAGCATCCTTCCATATGAAGATTGCTGTACCATCTTTGTAGCAAAACACCCAGTCACGAAACCGCGTCTGGAAAAGATCATTGCCAGCGAACATCGCCTGGACAGTGTGATCGATGAGATGATGCAGAGGGCCTTGGAGTCCGTGGAGATCATTGAAATATGATGAAGAACCAAAAAAAACTCACTCCTCTTCAGAAAAGACTGTTTGCCCTGCGGGATGAAGAATATGCATCCTTTCAGGTTAAACTGACACCAGGAATTGAAGCAGAGCAAGTTATTGGAGTCCGAATTCCTATCCTACGCAAGTTTGCAAAAGAATATGCAAAAGAGGAAGAATCAAAAGACTTCCTTTTACAGCTGCCGCATGCCTATTATGATGAAAATCTGCTGCATGGGATGCTCCTGGAACAGATCAAAGATTATGATGAGGCCCTGCGGTGCGTAGATGCATTTCTCCCATTTGTGGACAATTGGGCGGTCTGCGATACGATGAGCCCGAAGGTATTTGGGAAACACAAAAAGGAGTTTTTGCCACAGATCAAAAAGTGGGCCAAATCAAAAGAAACTTATACCATTCGTTTCGCTGTAAAAATGCTGATGGCGCTGTATCTGGATGAGGATTTCAATCCTGCCTATCTGAAAATACCGGCAGCAGTTAAAAAAGATGATTATTATGTCAACATGGTCATCGCCTGGTACTATGCGACAGCCCTGGCAAAACAATGGACGGATACGATTCCATATCTGGAAGAAGGAAAACTGCGTCCGTGGATACATAACAAAACGATCCAGAAAGCCATTGAAAGCTACCGGATCACCAAAGAACAAAAAGAGTATCTTCGAACTTTAAAAAAGTAGAACGAAACATGAAAGTTGCTTTCCATACTTTGGGATGTAAAGTGAATGCATATGAAACACAAGCCATTCTGGAACAGTTTCAGGAGAATGGCTTTACAATTGTGGACTTTCAGGATGCTGCAGATGTCTATATCGTAAATACCTGTTCTATTACAGCAGAAGCAGCGCGGAAGTCCCGGCAGATGCTTCATCGCTGCAAAAAAAGATCTGCTGATGCGATTGTCGTAGCAACAGGCTGTTATGCGCAGGAAGTCAAAGAAGAATTGCTGCGAGATCAGACCATCGATATGATAGTCGGCAATAATGAAAAGAACAAATTGCTTGAGGCAGTTTGCTCTTTGCTGCAGCAGAAGAAAAAGGATCCGGAAAGGATCCTTTATGAAGATCTGACACACTGCACGGTTTATGAGGAACAATCAATTTCCAATCAGGGAGATCATGTCAGGGCTTATGTGAAGATCCAGGACGGATGTGACAGATTCTGTTCTTACTGCATTATTCCATATCTCAGAGGACGAAGCCGGAGCAGAGGGATAGAAGATATCCGCAATGAAGTGCAGACACTTGCGCAAAACGGATATAAAGAGATCGTGCTGACAGGCATTGATCTCAGTGATTATAAAGACGGCACCGCGCTTCTGGCGGATATCGTTTCACTTGTAAATGAAGTGGAAGGGATCGAACGGGTCAGGCTCAGCAGCCTGGAGGAAAGGATCATAACCAAAGAGTTCCTGCAGAAGCTTTCTTCCTGTGAAACATTTTGTCCGCATTTTCACTTATCACTGCAAAGTGGATGTGACAGGACCCTGCAGAGGATGAACCGTCACTATAGTGCGAAGGAGTTTCTTTCAGCTGTCCGCCTGATCAGGGAATACTTTCCGGATGCAGCCATTACTACAGATGTGATCGTCGGTTTTCCTGGAGAGAGCAGGGAAGATTTTGAAGAGTCCATGCGTATGGTTTCAGAGGCTGCCTTTTCGGAACTTCACGTCTTTCCTTTTTCCAGACGAAAAGGAACCAAAGCAGATCAGATGCCGGATCAGCTGACAAGGGCTGAGAAGGAAAAACGAGTCTCTTCCATGATGGCTCTGGGAGAAAAAATGCAGAAAGAGTACCTGACTTCTTTCATCGGGAAAGAGCTGGCTGTTCTGGTTGAAGAGGAAGCAGCACTTGGTGAAGACGTGTATCAGATCGGTTTTTCTCAAAATTATCTGAAATGTGCGATCCATACAACAGAAAAACTTATTAATAAAATCGTAACATTTGTCCCGAAAGAGGCAGAAATGTGGAACGGGGAACTGATTTTGAAATAGGAAACCGGAATGCATTTTTTTGTTAATTTTACTTGCTTTTCCGTTTTTTATGATGTAAAATCTGTATACTGAAATTTTTACAAAACTGTTACAAATGTTTTAAATAAAAAATGACGGGTATTGTATATGGATAATAATTTATATTTCACCCAACATTATAAGATTCCGAAAGAAGAACTCCCAACAGTCGGAGAGGTCTTTGAGCGGGTTTATGCAGCGCTTGCAGAGAAAGGATATGATCCGGTCAATCAGATCGTTGGATATATTATGTCGGGCGATCCGACATATATCACCAGCCACAATAATGCGCGAGGGATCATCGCCAAAGTGGAACGGGATGATCTGATCGAAGAAGCGGTCCGGTTTTATATCACTAATAAGCTGAAAAAATGATCGAATCACAAGCGTCTTGCAAAGCAGGACGCTTTTCTTTATATTAGTGGACGTGACAGGAGAAATGATTCGCAGTATGACCGGAAAGATCATGGGTTTGGATTACGGAACAAAAACAGTAGGGGTAGCTGTATCGGATCCCCTTCTTCAAGTAGCACATCCGAAAGAAACAATCTTCCGGGACAGCGAAAAACGTCTGCGAAAAACACTTGCGCGGATCGAGGCACTGATCCAGGAAGAACAGATTGAAGCAATTGTGGTTGGTCTTCCGTTAATGCCGGACGGGACAGAAGGAGAACGGGCTAAGAAGGCAAGAGAGTTTGCTGACCGGTTAAAAGCAAGAACCGATCTTTCAGTTTATTTACAGGATGAACGGTATACAACAACTGCCTCTGATGAAGAATTAGAAATCATGCAGGTGAAAAGAGAAGACAGGAAAAAAGTGATCGATCAGTTGGCAGCATGTCATATCCTGGATGATTTTTTAAACCGCTCCAGGGAAGAAGAATCAAAAAAAGAAAATTGACAGATCGTAAAGAGTACAGGTAAGATAGACCGCATGGAAGATAACAAGATCATTATTACAGGTGAAGACGGTGAGACAAAAGAGTTTTTTGTCGAAGAAGAAACCAGGCTGAATAATACCAGCTATCTTTTGGTATGCGACAGTATGGACGAGGAAACACAGGCTTATATTATGAAAGATGTGTCTGCACCGGAGGATATAGAAAGCATCTACGAATTTGTGGTCGATGATGCAGAACTGAATGCAGTAGCCGGAATTTTCTCGGAGCTGCTGGAAGATGAGGATTTGATTTAATTTGCTTACGGCACCGGCGAACAGGACCGTATGCGCACAAATATACTTTTGAGAGTTGAAGGTCAACTCTGTTTTCTATTGAGTAAAAATAGGGGAATACCCTGTTTTTGAGCTGTGTAGATTTGAAGGAGGATTATGGCAAAAAAAGCGAAAGCAGAGCAGTCTGCAGGCAGGAAAAAACAGACTGCACCAAAACAGAAAGAACAAAATCAGAACAAGAAAAAGACCACTGCGGCAAAACAGACGGCAGCGAATAAAAAGCAGCCGGTAAAAAAGCAGGAATCGGCAAAAAAGAAACAGACTGCTGTAAATAAGAAGCAGAGCGCTGCTGTTAAAACAAAACAGCTTTCCGATAGTCTGAAAGTGATCCCATTGGGAGGATTGGAACAGATTGGAATGAATATGACTGCGATCGAGTATAACGGCAAGATCGTGGTGATTGACTGCGGCATGGCATTTGCAGATGATACGCTTTTGGGGATCGATCTGATCATCCCGGATATCACGTATCTGAAACAGAATAAATCAAAGGTCAAGGCATTCTTTATTACACATGGACACGAGGATCATATAGGCGCGATCCCGTATATTCTGAAAGAGATCAATGTTCCAATTTACGGAACAAAGCTGACGATCGCACTTATCCGAAAAAAACTGGAAGAGACGAAACTGTTAGACAGTGTCAAACTGAAAGTTGTAGATTACGGACAGAAGTTCTATGTGAGCGATTTCAAGGTTGAGTTTATCCGGACCAATCACAGTATTTCTGATGCTGCTGCAATTGCGATCCGTACGCCTGCAGGACTGATCTATCATACCGGCGATTTCAAGGTGGATTATACACCGGTATACGGGGATGCCATGAATCTGTGGAGAATGGCAGAACTGGGACAAAAAGGTGTGCTGGCGGTATTCAGCGATTCGACAAATGCTATGCGTCCGGGCTACACCATGAGTGAGACAACGGTCGGAGAACGTTTTGATGCCCTTTTTGCAGAGCATCAGAAACAGAGGATCATCGTAGCAACATTCGCCTCTAATGTGGACCGGGTACAGCAGGTCATCAATACCGCTTATAAATATAAGAGAAAAGTGATCCTGGAAGGCCGGTCTATGATCAATGTCATTGAGACGGCAACGGAACTGGGTTATATCAATATGCCTAAAAACACATTGATCTCTATCGATGAACTGGGGAATTACCCGGATAACAGGATCGTGATCATCACGACCGGAAGCCAGGGAGAAAGCATGGCAGCACTTTCCCGCATGGCCGCAAAGAACCATAAAAAGATCAATATCCGGAGCAACGATGTGATCATTTTCTCATCCAATCCGATCCCAGGTAATGAAAAGGCAGTAGCAAATGTGATGAATGAGCTTTCAGCCATGGGAGCTAAAGTGGTCTTTGAACAGACCCATGTTTCCGGACACGCCTGCCAGGAAGAGATCAAACTGATCTATACACTTCTGAAACCAAAATATGTTGTTCCGGTGCATGGAGAATACCGCCACAGGATCGCCAATGCACAGATCGCCTATAATATGGGTTATGATGAGGATCATGTTTTTCTGATCGACACGGGTGATATCCTGGAGCTGAATGAGAAGAAAGGGAAAGTGACCGGACATGTGCAGTCAGGCGGCATCTATGTGGATAACTCCGGCGTTGAAGATGTAGGAAGGAGCATCCTGGATGACCGGAAGGATCTCTCTGAACGGGGAGTTTTGATCGTTTCAGTCTGTCTGAATACCACAGAAGGCTTTGTGGTATCCGGTCCTGAGATATTTACCAGAGGCTGGGTCTATGACGGTGAGAGCGAAAAACTTATTGAAGATGTAAGGAAAATCATTTATAATGCATTAGTTGATTATTTGTCGCGCAACCATTACAATCGCGGCAAGGCGAAAATGATCATCGCTGATGAGGTTCGCAAGTATTTGAAGAATCACAATAATAAAGGCCCGATGATACTCCCGTTTATACTGGAGGTCGAGTAGGAGAACCAGATGGCTTACGATAATAGAAGAAGATATTCCGATTTTGACGAGCAGGATGATTTTAACCAGGAGCAGAATTATACTGGTACGATCCGCGAAAATCTGGAAAAATACAGATCAGATAATGTGAGAGCTGCAAAGGCAAGGCAGTCCAGCGCTTCCAGAAAGACGAAAAACAAGGAAGTGGAAAAAAGACGCAGGGCTGCTGTGAAAGCAGCACGCAAAGGGAAAAAGGTGCGCGTGATCGTTCGCCTGTGTATTGCAATCCTTGTGATCGCAATCTGTGTGGTTGCATTCCTTCTGACTTATAAGCTGTTCTATGATGTAGCTGTAGATGAGGAAAATAAGACTAAAGTCGAGATTACTATTCCGGAAGAAGGTATTTCGGATGAAGAGGTCGCAGAGTTCCTGTATGAGAATGGCTGCATCTCAGATAAGAGACTGTATAAATACAGAACTTTGATCTACGATGCAAAATACGTTCCGGGAACCTATAAAGTCAGTCCTTCCTATACCACAGAGAAGATCATTAACATCCTTTCTGGTTATGATTACTCTGACGGCACCATGGACGAAGACTGACCTCGTACCTAAGCAGACAAAAAACTAAAAAGCACTTCCAACGGAGGTGCTTTTCATTTATAATCCAGCCGTATGATCATCAATGAACGATTTACTTCATATCTGCATTCTATGGAGGACGATGTTCCTTCCTTTTTTGAGGAACTCCGAAAAAAAGCAGAGGCAGATCATGTTCCGATCATCCGCAGGGAGAGCGAGCGTTTTTTAAAGATGCTTCTGGCCATCCATAAGCCGGAGTTCATTCTGGAGATCGGTACCGGAGTCGCATATTCTGCGTTAGTGTTTGCAGCATCCTGCAAGCAGGTTAAACAGATTACAACAATCGAGAATTATCCGCCGCGGATTGAATCTGCAAAAGCCAATATTAATGATTTTTATGAGCAAGAGCTGCGGCAAAGGGAAGATCTTAAGATCGATCTTTTGGAGGAAGATGCAGTTCGTGCCGTTTCCCATTTGGAATCGCCGTTTGATTTTATTTTTTTGGATGGACCAAAGGCACAGTATATTGTGATGCTGCCAGATTTGGTCCGGCTGTTGAAACCAGGCGGTGTCATGGTGGCAGATAATGTACTGCAGGAAGGGGATCTGATCGAATCCCGCTTCGTTACGCCAAGGAGACAGCGCACGATCCACGAGCGGATGAGAACGTTTATCTGGGAGACCATGCATCATCCTCAGCTGACCAGTTCACTGCTGACGGTGGGAGATGGAATGATTGTGAGTGTTAAAAATGATAAGCAATGACAGATTGAAAGCAAATAAACCGGAGTTATTAGTGCCTGCAGGCAGTCTTCCCGTATTAAAAGTTGCTGTCCTTTATGGAGCAGATGCGGTTTATATCGGAGGAGAGGCCTTTTCCCTGCGTGCCAATGCACATAATTTTACATTGGACGAAATGCGGGAAGGTGTAAAGTTCGCACATGATAGAAACGTGCGTATTTTTGTGACGGCAAATATTTTTGCGCATAACCAGGATCTGGAAGAATGCCGTTCATATTTTTCTGACCTGAAAGATATGGGGATTGATGCTCTGATCATCTCGGATCCGGGCATCTTCCAGTTGGCAAAGGAGATCCTTCCGGAAGTGGAAATCCATATCAGCACACAGGCTAATAATACCAATTACGGCACATACCGGTTCTGGCATGAACTTGGGGCAACAAGAGTTGTCTGTGCCAGGGAACTGAGTCTGGAAGAGATCCGCCAGCTGCGAAAACAAATCCCATCCGATATGGAAATCGAAACTTTTATTCACGGAGCAATGTGTATTTCGTATTCCGGCAGATGTCTTTTGAGTGCATATATGACAGGACGGTCAGCCAATATGGGAGACTGTACGCATCCTTGCCGCTGGAAATATGCACTGGTGGAAGAAACACGCCCTGGTGAGTATATGCCGGTCATGGAGAATGACCGCGGGACATATATCATGAATTCCAAAGATCTCTGTATGATCGAGCATATCCCGGAAATGATCGAAGCAGGAATCAACAGCTTTAAGATTGAAGGGCGTATGAAGAGCGCATTGTATGTGGCCACCGTTGCAAGAACTTACCGGATGGCCATTGATGATTATTATGAGGATCCGGAAAAATATAAGAACAGACTGGATTTTTACCGGGAAGAGATATCCAAATGCACTTATCGTGAATATACCACAGGGTTTTTCTTTGGAAAACCGGATGAGACCACGCAGATCTATGATGAGAGTACTTATGTAAAAGAATGGATCTATTTAGGGATCATCGGAGAAGAAAAACGAGAAATAAATGGGGATGTCTATTATAAGCTGGAGCAAAAGAATAAGTTTTCTGTCGGTGATGAAGTGGAGATCATGAAGCCGTCCGGGGAAACTATTATTGCAGCGGTGAAGGATATGATAGATGAGGAGGGGAATCATATAGAAAGCTGCCCGCATCCAAAACAGATCTTTTATGCGGATTTCGGAGTCAGCCTTAATGCGTATGATATGATCCGGTTCCACCCGTAATACAAAAGTTGCATTCTTTAGGAAGAGGGCATAAGATTATATTTCAGAAAACGACAGGAGAATCAATATGAGTCAGGCTAAAGTAGATAAATATAAGGAAGACAAGAAAAACCGGAAAAAGATCGTTGCGCGGGAAAAACGGACACGAGTGATCTGGATGATCGTCGGCATTGTCGTGATCGTGGCGGTTGTTCTGGTGATCGTTTTATCCATTTTGAATAAACTGTTATAAATATGTACGCCAGCGTTCCGACAAAGATATGGCGGACCCTCGGTCCCGTCGTGATCCATTTTGCCATCTATTTTGTGGTGATCTATCTGGCTGCGTTGATTTTTGCAAAATCAGGCAGCCCTCTTTCCCTGGATGCTTATATGGGAAACAATTTTGCACTGATCACAATCATTGCTTTGCTGATCTCTTTTGTTGTCAACTTCTTGTATTTCCGGCGTGATTATGTAAAACAATCAGATTATCTGAAGAAAAACCCGCTTCATCTGCTGTGGATATTCCTGATCGGGCTGCTGATGTCTCATGCACTCAGCATTCTGCTTTCTTTATTGCCGCTGGATAATCTTCTGGGCAGTTACCAGACAGTAGAAAATGAGCTCTTCGGGGCATCCTGGATCTTAGTCGTGATCCGTGCGGTCATTGTGACCCCGGTAGTGGAAGAACTTGTATTCCGGGGGCTTGTTTTCCGCAGGATGAAAGAGTATACCAGCTTCTGGCCGGCAGCCATTGTCAGCTCCGTCTTGTTTGGGCTTTACCATATGAATCTGATCCAGGGAATCTATGCCTTTCTGTTTGGCATTATCATTTGTCTTTTGTATGACCGTTATGGGCATCTGGCTGCAGCCGTCCTGGTTCATTTCGGGGCGAATCTCCTGTCTGTGATCCTTCAGTATGCAAATGTTTCCTATCCGGCTTTATGGGTTTATATTGTTGTCATGGTGGCAGCGATCATTGTTTCTGTGGCAATTTACCGATTCCTGATCAAAAAAAGAGAGGATAATTGAAAAAATCCTACAAAAAATTGAAATTTTATTGTATGTTTTAGATAATCATGCTATACTTTACCGAGTCCTGAAAAAAGGAAAATATTAACATTTTTTTATACATGAAAGGAGACCCTCACGCATGGAATTCAGAGAGGAAGTAATCAAGATTCTTATCGAAAAAGCAGCTAAAATGTTTAATCTTGACCCTGCTACATTAGGGCCGGAAACAAGCTTTAAAGATGATTTACAGTGTAAATCAGCCAACATCGTACAGTTCACAACTGCTCTTGAAGATGAATATGATATCGAAGTTCCTTATATGGAATTTAACAGAAAAGCTACCTTCAAAGAAGCAGCAGATTATATTGCAGAACTCTGCGACGAATAATCAGCATGGAAAGATACCACTCCCGCTTCTGCGGGGGTGGTAATATTTTTTTTAGGAGAAATAATTATGGACTTAATGGAAATGATTTTTGAAAAGGCAAAAGCAAATCCGCAGAGAGTTGCTTTTCCGGAAGCTACAGAAGAGAAGATGCTTCAGGCTGCTTACGAAGCACATACAAAGGGATACTGCAAAGCAACGCTGGTTGGTGATCCGGCTGAGATCAAAGCAGCAGCAGAAAGCTTTGGGATTGATATCAGCGGCATGGATATTTATGACAATACGGATGCAGAACAGAATGCAGCCGCATTTGAAAAGTATGTGGCAGAGTATTCCGATATGCTTAGCATCAAGTCTCTGACCAGAAAAAGCAAAGACCCAATGTATACGGCAATGGTTCAGCAGTGCCTGGGGATGTTCGATGTTACTTTTGCGGGATTAACACATACGACCGGTGATGTGATCCTCGCTGCTACTACGATCATCGGATTAAAGGATGGCATTGATACTCCTTCTTCTACCGGATTGTTTGTCATTCCGGGGTATGAGGGAAGTGAAGGACAGTATCTGCTGTTTGGCGACAGTGCTGTCTGCACCAAACCTTCACCTGCAGAGAGAGCATCTATTGCTATCTCCGCCTGCGAGACTGTTAAAGGTCTGCTTGGATGGGAACCAAGATGTGCTATGCTTTCTTTCTCCACAGACGGAAGTATGGAAGGTGAAATGGTAGATGATATCCGTGAATCTGTCCGCATCGCTAATGAAAGAAGACCGGAACTGGCTATCGACGGAGAATTCCAGCTGGATGCTGCGATCGATCCAAATGTCGCAGCTAAAAAGGTTAAGAGAGAATCCAAGGTAGCGGGCAAAGCCAATATTATTATCTGGCCGGACATCAATGTAGGCAATATCGGCGTGAAGCTGGTACAGTTTTTTGCAAAAGCAGACGCACCGGGACCATTCCTGCAGGGATTTAAGAAGATCGCTTCTGACTGCTCCCGTTCCGCTCCTGTTTCCGAGCTGGTAGGCAATATCGCAATGTGTGTCGTGCGTGCAGCAAATGAGGAATAAAAAGTGAGAGATTATCAGGAAGAATTTGATAAACGAGTTGCATGGATCAGAAATCTGGTGGAAAGCGCAGGCTGCAAAGGAATTATCTACGGTAATTCCGGAGGAAAAGACAGCGCACTGGTTGGGATTCTTTGTAAGGCCGCTTGTGATAATACCGTTGGTATTATTATGCCGTGTGCATCAAAACGGAATTATCAGGAAGACATGAAGGACGGGATCGATGTGGCAGAACAGTTCCATATTGAATACCGTGTTGTGGATCTGACGAAAGTCCGGGAAGCATTACTGGAAGAAGCGAAGAAAGCAGCTGATGTTCTGACGGATGCAGCAATCTCTAACATCGCACCTCGTCTTCGCATGACGACGCTTTATGCGATCGGACAGAGTGAGGGACGGCTGGTAGCTGGCACTGGAAACGCAGATGAACTGTATGTTGGGTATTATACCAAGTACGGTGACGGCGGTGTAGACTTCAATCCAATTGGGGATCTGAATGTCAGTGAGGTCTATGAATTTCTCGCCTGGCTGGATGCACCGGAAAACATCCGGACAAAGGCTCCGTCAGCTGGTTTGTTTGACGGACAGACGGATGAAAAGGAAATGGGCATTAAGTATGATGAGATCGATGAGTTCCTGACGACGGGAAAGACAAATCCGCAGGCGCAGGAAAAGATCGAACGGATGCATGCGCGAAGTGAGCATAAACGGATCGGTGTCCGGTTCTTCCCAAACTGATAAGCATGAATGTATGAAAAAAGCTGTCACAGAAAACTGCGACAGCTTTTTTTGTAGCGGGAACTGGATTTGAACCAGCGACACTTCGGGTATGAACCGAATGCTCTAGCCAACTGAGCTATCCCGCCATAGACTTGAAAGATTTCTTTCAGTCGTGCTTTGCTATTATAGCACAACAAAAGCGGATTTCAACAATTATTTTGATCATTTCTGTAAATAGGCATCAATTGCTTCCAGGATGCGTTCATCCGTGGTCAGGTCTCCGTGGGAGACATCCGGAAGGGAAAGGATGACCGGCTCATTTGAAAAATGATCGCTCAGAGCGATGGAGTACTTCATCGGAACACGCTGATCTGTTTCAGAATATACGATCAAAGGCTGGATCGATACCTCGTTTGCATATTCCCCCGTGTCCATCCGAAACGAGATCAGCAGTTTCATCGGCCCGTAAAAGACCGGCGTTACGCTGTTGTAAAGATCAAAAGCAGATTCATATGGAGCTAGAAGGATCAATCCATCCGCTTCGTATAACGAAGCAACATAAGCGGCGGGACCACTGCCAAACGAATACCCCATCAGATAAATGCGGCGGACATTATCTTTGGCACGAAAATAGCGGAAGATGGCAGCAGAAGCACTGCGGATATTGTCATCGGTCGGTTTGCCATCCGAAGTGCCAAAGCCCGGCCAGTCTACAACCGCAACATCAAAGTCCTGAAAATGATCACCATCTGTCATTTGCTTTAGAAAACGGAGTGCCGCTGTGGCGCTGTCTTCGTTATAACCGCCAAAATACAGAAGCAGGTCTATTTTATTGCTGTCAGTATGGCTGCTCTGGTGCAGATGCCATCCGCGAAGATCGCCATTCCCGGATGGAATCTTGATATCTTCTACTAAAGGAATATTGAGTGACTGTTTTTCTGCAAATAGTTCTTCCAGCTCGATCAGCTGCAGCTCAGAAGCAGCTTCTTCATTAAAAGAAGGCCGCACGATCACATGCGGTGTCACCAGATAAGTGACAAGGCAGTAAATGATCAGTACCGCTATTATGATTATTGGAATCAACCATCTGCGTCTTTGCTTCATAGATGGTATTATACACAAAAAAGAAAAAAGGTGTATAATGCCCCCAAAGGCTTTACCAAAACGGAATGCGGACAGGAGAGATTATGAGGATCGGACAAGGATATGACGTTCATCGTCTGAAAGAAGGACGCAAGCTGATCATTGGAGGGGTGGAAATCCCATATGAAAAAGGGTTAGACGGACATTCGGATGCAGATGTACTCCTGCATGCCATTATGGATGCCCTGCTTGGAGCAGCTGCTTTGGGTGATATCGGACTTCTTTTTCCGGATACAGATGAGCGGTTTTCTGGCGCAGACAGCCTGAAACTGCTGCAGAAGGTCAAGGATGTACTGGATGAGAAAGGATATTCCATCTGTAATATTGATGCGACTGTCATCGCACAGGAACCGAAGCTGAGACCATATATTGACCTCATGCGGCAGAACATTGCGGAGACGCTTAAAATGGATGTCTCCCAGGTAAGCGTGAAAGCGACAACGGAAGAGCATTTGGGTTTTACCGGCCGCAAAGAGGGCATTGCTGCTCAGGCTGTTGTATTGATTGACTTCTAGAGGTTTTTTGATACACTTTATAAAGTATGTAAATAACAGCGATATGCTGATAACAGAGGATAAACAATGAGAATTTATAACACATTAACTGCCCGAAAAGAAGAATTAGTGCCGATCGAAGAGGGGAAGATCAAGATGTACGTCTGCGGACCGACCGTCTATAATCTGATCCATATTGGAAATGCCCGTCCGATGATCGTTTTTGATACGTTCCGCCGTTATATGGAATATAAAGGTTATGATGTGACCTATGTATCCAATTTTACAGATGTAGATGACAAGATCATCAATAAAGCAATGGAAGAAGGCGTGGATTCTTCTGTCATCTCAGAACGATATATTGAGGAATGTAAAAAAGATATGGCCGGCATGAATGTAAAGCCAGCGACATATGCACCAAAAGCAACGGAAGAAATAGATGGTATGCTGGAAATGATCCAGTCTCTGATCGATAAAGGGTTTGCATATGAATCAAACGGAACCGTTTATTACCGCACACGGAAATTCCAGGGATATGGAAAACTCTCCAAAAAGAATCTGGATGATATGCAGTCCGGACATCGCGAGATCAAGGTGACCGGTGAAGAAGAAAAAGAAGACCCGGCTGATTTTGTCCTTTGGAAACCGAAAAAAGAAGGAGAACCAAGCTGGCAGAGCCCATGGTCAGACGGCAGACCGGGATGGCATATCGAATGCAGCGTCATGAGTAAAAAATACCTTGGCAATACGATCGATATCCATGCAGGCGGAGAAGACCTGATCTTTCCGCATCATGAGAATGAGATCGCACAGAGTGAAGCTGCAAATGGATGCATCTTCTCCAATTACTGGATGCATAATGCCTTTTTGAATATTAATGGAAGCAAAATGAGCAAGAGTCTCGGAAATTTCTTTACGGTTCGGGATATTGCCGCTAAATATGATCTTCAGGTACTTCGCTTCTTTATGCTGAGTGCTCATTACAGAAGCCCGCTCAACTTTTCGGATGAGCTGATGGAGGCTGCAAAAGCCGGACTGGAACGCATTATCAACGCAAAGAAAAAACTGGACTATGCGGAACAGCATGCAGAAGGAAGATCGTTCTTCTTTGATGAGGGTGAAGATCAGGATTTCGGAGCTGATTATCTGGCTAAATTTGAAGCAGCCATGGATGATGACTGCAATACAGCCGATGCGATCGCAGCTGTCTTTGAGTATGTCAGAGCAATCAACAGTACGATCACGGATACTTCATCTACGGCTCTGGCTGAGCTGGCGGAAAAACGTCTGGTCACTATGTGTGATATCTTAGGCATTATTCTTGATAAGGAAGAGGAAGCTCTGGATGCTGAGATCGAGCAGCTGATCGCACAGCGTCAGGAGGCCAGAAAAGCAAAAGACTTTGCATTGGCAGACAAGATCCGTGACAAGATCACAGCCATGGGGATTGTTCTGGAAGACACCAGAGAAGGAGTTAAATGGCACAGGAAATAAAGGACATTGCTTCGCTGAATCTGGCGTTTCTGGGAGATGCTGTGTATGAACTGATCCTCCGGGAATATGTGGTCAGGCATTTTAAAGGCAATGTAAATGCTTTGAATAAGAAGACGACTGTTTATTCTAAAGCAGTGACACAGGCTCAGATCTCAGATATCCTTTTAGGCAAAACGGAAGACGGCTCCTGCTTTCTGAGTGAAGAAGAGCAGACAGTGTTTCGCCGTGGACGGAACTCCAAAAGTGTTTCTATTCCAAAGAGCTGTACGCCTTCCGAATATCGCAAGGCAACCGGTTTTGAGGCTTTGATCGGTTATTTATATCTGCAGGACCGGAAAGAGCGGATCATGGAGATCGTTACTTATGGAATCGACAAATACCAGGAAAACAAATAAAGAAAAACAGTATGAGTTGATGGTGGAGGGCAGAAATCCTGTTACCGAAGCTCTGAAAACAAATGATAATATTGATAAACTATATGTACAGGAGGGCGTTCATAACGGCCCTCTTGTGACGATTATCGCAATGGCAAAGCAAAAAGGCATTCTTGTGGTTGCTGTGCCAAAGGACAAACTGGATGCCATGAGCGAGAACGGACATCATCAGGGTGTTATTTTGAACCTTTCGGCGGTCAAATATGCAGAGGTGGACGATATTCTGAAAAAAGCAGAAGAGAAGAATGAGAAACCATTCGTGTTTATTCTGGACGGGATAGAAGATCCGCATAATCTTGGGGCAATCATTAGGAGTGCAAATCTGGCAGGAGCACATGGTGTGATCATTCCGAAACATCGTGCTGCAACCGTAAATGCTACGGTTGCAAAAGCCAGTGCCGGTGCCGTTTACCATACACTGCTTGCAAAAGTGACAAATATTGCCCAGACAATTGATTATCTGAAAGAGAAGGGTCTCTGGTTCGCCTGTGCAGATATGGACGGAATCCCGATGTATGATGCCAATCTGACAGGAGCGATCGGCATAGTGATCGGTAATGAAGGGAAAGGGGTCAGCCGGATCGTAAAAGAAAAATGTGATTTTACTGTCTCTATCCCGATGAAAGGAGATATTGACTCTCTGAACGCTTCTGTGGCGGCCGGTATCCTTGCATGGGAGGTCGTGCGGCAGAATCGTTAGCCATTCTTATTTGTCATGCAAAAATCACCATTGGAGAAATTAAAACTGTATCTATCCATCTATTGGACGATGTTTAAGATTGGCATTACCACTTTTGGAGGTGGTTATGCCATGATTGCTGTATTTGACAAAGAACTGGGCGAACGGAAGAAATGGATCGATCAGGAAGAACTTCTGGATTATCTTGCTATCTCGCAGATCACTCCCGGTGTGATCGCGGTAAATGTCGCCACTTTTGTTGGAAAGAAAAAAGCCGGTATTCTTGGAGCTGTTTTTGGAACCCTGGGTGTTGTGACACCTTCCTTGATAATCATCACGATCATTGCAGCGCTTCTTACTAATTTCGCAGGGAATGAATATGTCATGCATGCTTTCGCAGGTATTCGTATCTGCGTATGCGTTCTGATCATCAATGCCACGATCCGCTTTATTAAGCAGACCGTTGTAGATGTATTAACGCTGGCCACGTTCCTTTGCGTCTTTCTGGTTGCCGCTTTTACACGAATATCGACGGTTTACATCGTGCTGTTTATTATACTGGTCAGCATTGTTTTTACAATCATTAAGGGAATATCTGACAAAAAGAAACATGACGGAGGTGCAAAATGTTAGACCTCCTGATCATGTGTCTGCAATTTATGAAAACGGGTCTGTTTGCTGTTGGCGGAGGTCTTGCTACGATCCCGTTTTTATATGAACTGAGTGACAAATACGCGTGGTTCACACACAGTGATATTTTGAATTTCATTGCAGTTGCAGAAGCAACACCCGGCCCGGTAGGGGTTAACATGGCGACCTTTGCCGGATTTACGACACATGGAGTCGGAGGTGCCATTCTTTCAACTTTGTCGCTGATCCTGCCGTCCTTTGTCATTATCCTGATCGTGTCGACCATTCTGCAGAAATTCCGGGATAACCGCTTTGTGACACAGGGATTCCATTTCTTACGGCCGGCATCCACGGCCCTGATCGGAGCTGCAGGACTGCGCGTCCTTCTGATCGTATTTTTTGATGTAGAGAGAGTTACATTTGATATGTTCGGCCATCTGGGGCAGGTCTTTACGCATATCAATTGGACAGCAATCATTGTCTTCTGCGTTATGTTTTTCCTGATGAAGACCTTCAAAGGGCATACGGTGGTCTATATTCTGATCGCCGCTGCTCTTGGAATCCTTTTGAAGCTTTAGCAAAGCTGAGGATAAAACGAAATTTAAGGGTAGAAATTCATCTGAAAAAGGAATACAATAAACAACAGAAAAAGTGAGCTTGAACTCACATAATAGATTTATTAGGAGGGTTTTACAATGGCTGGTTACAAAATCACAAAAAAAGACGGTTACTATACCTATACGGCACCTGGACACAATGAGTGCAAGTGCACAAGACTTCATGATCCACAGGATGTTGACGGCGGTCGCCTGATCAATGGATTAACTCATTTCCTTCCTGCTGGCGGCGGCACAGAGTTCGCAGCAAATACAGCTGAGTCCATTTATTATATTCTTCATGGTACCATGAAATTCAAAGGCGAAGATGGTGTTGAGACTGTTCTGGAAGCTGGCGACAGCGTTCATATCGCAGGCGGATCACCAAAATGCGTTACAAATATCGGCCCTGACACAGCTCAGATGCTGGTTGTTCTTCTGCCTGCACAGCAGTAAGAGTATACTAAAAAGAATCTTTCAAAGGCTGCCTTTGTGGCAGCCTTTGTTTTTCGGGGTGTAAAGAGGATTGACATCATGAAGATCACCATATTGATGGAAAACACGGAAGGGATCCAGGAAACCAGAGCAGAGCACGGACTTTCTGTTTATGCTGAAACAAAAAAGCACATTCTGCTTTCCGATACAGGCGCCTCAGATGCATTGATTGAAAATGCCAAGGTGATGGGAATTGACCTGAGAAAAGTAGATACCTTGGTTTTGAGCCACGGACATTATGACCACTGTGGAGGCGTGATACCTTTTTCTGAAATAAATAATATAGCAGATATTTATATACGAGAAGGATCTGATGGTCCATTTTATGACAGTGCAGGAAAGTATATCGGTATAGATAAAAGGATCATGAATCTGCCAAACCTTCATAAGGTTAAAAAGGATGAACAGATTGATGAAGAACTGTTCCTTTTCGGGGATGTGAAAGGAAGGAAACTGTTTCCGTTTGGAAATGTGAAGATCCTGAAAGAGGAGAACGGTGTCCGTGTCCCGGATACCTTTGAACATGAGCAAAACCTGGTCATCTCTGAGGATGGAAAAAAGGTTTTGATATCCGGATGTGCGCACTGCGGCATTGTAAATATTCTGGATCGATTCCATGAAATCTTTAGCACCGATCCGGATGTTGTCATCACCGGTTTCCATTTGATGAAAAAGACGGCATACCAAGAAGATGAGATTGCCCTGATAAAAGAAACAGCCATCAACCTGCAAAAAAGGAAAACCCTTTATTATTCGGGCCATTGCACCGGGGATGCAGTTAACTATTTGAAAGAGATACTGGGTGATCAGCTGCAGCTGATGTATACTGGCCTTCAATTACAAATCTAGTTTACGGAATACGGAGACTTATAATGAAAATATTAGTTTTAAATGGTAGTCCAAAGGGAGAATACAGTATTACACTGCAGACATGTCTTTTTATTATGCGGCATTTTCGGGAACACTCTTTTTCTGTCATTCATGTTGGAGCTCAGATCAAGAGTCTTGAAAAGGATTTTTCAAAAGCAAAGAAGATGCTGGAAGAAGCAGATCTGATCCTGTTCTCTTATCCGGTCTATACCTTTCTGGTACCGGCCCAGCTTCACCGGTTTATTGAACTGATGAAAGAAATGCAGGTGAATGTGAAAGGTAAATATGCAGCACAGATTTCCACTTCCAAGCATTTTTATGATGTTACGGCACATCAGTTTATCATGGACAACTGCAAGGATCTGGGGCTTGAATATCTGGAAGGCCTTTCCGCTGATATGGATGATCTGAAAAGCAGGAAAGGACAGGCAGATGCGCTGCATTTCTTCCAACGGATCCTGTTTGATATCGCAGCAGAAAGAGGACAAGTGCCTGGACCGTTTGCAATTCTTAAGGATGTAGTGATCGTAGCAGATCTGGCAGCGGATGATGAGAAGCTTAAGAGGATGATCGACCGCTTCATGGAGAACTGTACAGAAGAGGCAAAACTGGTCAACATCCATGATTTTCCGTTTAAAGGCGGATGTATCAGCTGCTTCAACTGTGCATCCACAGGAACGTGTATCTATAAGGACGGATTTCAGGATCTGCTTCGCAACGAGATCCAGGCGGGCAAAGCAATTGTCTTGGCTTTTACCATTAAAGATCATTCTATGGGATATCAGTTCAAATTATATGATGATCGGCAGTTCTGCAATGGACATCGGACGGTTACGATGGGAATGCCGTTTGGCTACTTGGTCAGCGGAAAGCTTTCGACAGAACGAAATCTTCAGCTTTTAATGGAGGCCAGGGCAGAGGTCGGCGGAAACTATCTGGCCGGGATTGCATCTGATGAATTTGATCTGGATTCTTCCGTAGATCAGATGGCAGCAAGCCTCAGCTGGGCCATAGAAAACCATTACACAAAACCGGCGAACTTTTATGGCGTCGGCGGGATGAAGATCTTCCGGGATCTGATCTATGAGATGCAGGGACTCATGCGGGAAGACTACAAGTTTTATAAGAGCCATGGTCAGCTGGACTTTCCACAGAAGCATAAAGGAAGGATCGCTGCGATGTATCTGGTCGGCAGTTTGATGAAAAACCAGAAACTGAAGGCCAAAATGGGCAATAAGATGAACGAGGGCATGATTGCCCCTTATAAGAAAGTATTGAAGAAAAAGGATAGATGAAATGCAGACAAACGTTGAAAAGATGAATTTCTTCAATGAAATAAAAAAGGATAAGGCTTTATACGCCGATATGCTGGAATCACTCCGGCAGGAGGATGCAGAAATCCTTCACGATTCCAAAACAGCTCTTCTTCTGCAATTGAAAAGCTGGCCGCTTTATTTACTGGCAGCAACGGATCTGGAAGAGGGAAAGAGTCTTTTGCAGGGCCTGACATCGAATGAAGATGGTGAGATTGTACTGGTGCTGCGGGGAAAGGACCTGAATACCTACGCTCTTTCATTAGGGTATCAGACTTCAGGGCCATGTTATCAGACTCTTTATGAGAAAAAAGAACCAATTCAGGCAAAAAGCAATCTGGTCATCCGGCATCCGGAACGGGAAGAATATGGAATAATCAGTAAAACGTACACGCTTAATATCAGCGAAGAAGAGGTCTATGCAAGCATTGACCGGCCGGAATTTGCTGCTGGTTATGCAGATGGAAAATTGGCAGGATTCATTGGTCTGCATGCAGAAGGTTCCATTGGAATGCTCCATGTTATGGATGAGTTCCGCGGGAGAGGGTATGCCTGGGATTTGTCGGCTCATATGGTCAATGGCCGCATGGCAGCCGGAGCCTATCCTTATGGTCAGGTGTATGATGATAATGAGGCTTCGATTTCCCTGCAGCAGAAGATGGGAATGACTTTTTCAAAAGATTTTATATATTGGATGTGGAAACCGGCTTCTTAGGTTTGAATAAATCATTCTGAATGGAATGATGGGCTGCCTTGACTAAAAGTTGGAAGCAGAAAAATTGCGTAAGTGACTCACTTTTTAGTCAAAAAACTGCAAAAAAGCATAAAAATTGCGTAAGTGACCTGTAAAACAATGTTTTTTGAGTCACTTGCGCAATTTTTCTGCGGAGGATGGGACTTGAACCCACACGCTGTAGCCAGCACAAGATCCTTAGTCTTGCTCGTCTGCCAGTTCCGACACCTCCGCATGCGCGATTTCTCGGAAAACGCAAAAGTTATTATAACATATCTTTTTTCGTTTTCAACGATTATTTTTAGGGCAAAAGGACTTTTCACAGTTTTTGGGACTGCATTAGCGAAAAAGAGCAGGGAAAACGAAGAAAAATATGGGCATTCTGTAACAATCGTGATACGGAAATGTCCTTTTTTTTATTCAATCTTTTATAAGGTTTCTCTATGAACATTGCGTTTTTCGTGATAAAATATCATCGTCACTTTTTGTGCACATTTCAGGAGGATGAATCAATGGAGACTAAAAAGATCAAGAAGGTATTGGTCGCAAACCGTGGAGAGATAGCTACACGTGTCCTAAGGGCATGCTACGATCTGGGACTGAATACGGTTGCAATCTACTCAAAAGAAGATATTTACAGCGAACACCGTATTAAAGCTGACGAAGCTTATATGATCGGTGAGAGCTTAAGCCCATTGGGGGCATACCTGGCAATTGACGAGATCGTGGATCTTGCCAAAAGAAAAAAAGTGGATGCGATCCACCCGGGTTATGGCTTTCTTGCTGAGAATGCTGATTTTGCAAAAGCCTGTGAAGATGCCGGCATCATCTTTATCGGACCGAACTCTAAGGTCCTGGGGCAGATGGGCGATAAACTTTCTGCAAAAGAAATGGCTCTGGCATGCAATGTGCCAACGATTCCTGGCAGCACAGAACCATTGAAAGATGCAGATGAGGCTCTTGCAAAAGCAACAGAATATGGATTCCCTATTATTCTGAAGGCAGCAGCAGGCGGCGGCGGCCGTGGTATGAGAAGCTGCTTTACACCGGAAGAAGTGAAACCGGCTTTTGAGCTGGTACAGTCGGAAGCCAAGAAAGCTTTTGGCAACGACAATATCTTTATCGAGAAATTCCTGGTTGAACCAAAACATATCGAGGTACAGATCCTCGCTGATAAATATGGCAATACGGTTCATCTGTTCGAACGTGACTGCTCCCTGCAGAGACGTTATCAGAAAGTTGTTGAGTATACTCCGGCATGGTCTCTTCCGGAAGAAGTCAGAAAATCTATCTGCGATGATGCTGTCAAGATCGCTAAAGCTGTTAATTATGAGAATGCCGGTACAGTTGAATTTCTGGTAGACAGGAGCGGTGATCATTACTTCATCGAAGTGAACCCGAGAATCCAGGTGGAACATACCGTTACTGAAATGGTTACTGGTATCGATCTGGTCCGTGCGCAGATTCTGGTCGCAGAAGGCAAAGAACTGTCCGATCCGATGATCGGCATTACAAAACAGGAAGATGTAACCACCCGTGGTTATGCTATCCAGTGCCGTATCACGACAGAAGATCCGGCTAACAATTTTGCACCGGATACCGGTAAGATCACTGCATACCGCGCAGCAGGGGGTAACGGTGTTCGTTTGGACGGTGCAAACACATATGTTGGCTCTGTCATTACTCCATATTATGACAGCCTTCTGGTGAAGGTTACCTGCTATGACTCCACTTTCGATGGTGCAGCAAGAAAAGCCCTGCGCGCTATTACAGAAACAACTATCCGTGGCGTCAAGACCAATGTCGGATTCCTGAGTAACATCCTGACGAATGAAACTTTCCTTCAGGGAAGATGCTATACCAAATTTATTGATGATACACCTGCATTGTTTGACCTTCCTGGCAGCAAGGACCGTGCAACCAGAATGCTGAAATACATCGGCAATATCGTTGTCAATGATCCGACGGCCGGCAGAAAACTGTATGATACTCCGCGTTTTGTAAAAACCAGCGGACAGCCGCCAAAAGACGGACTGAAACAGCTTCTTGATGCAAAAGGTCCGGAAGCAGTCAGAGACTGGGTTCTGGCGCAGAAGAAACTTCTTGTTACGGATACCACAATGCGTGATGCGCACCAGAGCCTTCTGGCTACCCGCGTCCGTACCCGTGATATGGTGAAGGGCGCAGATGCTATGGCCGAGATTCTGGCAGATGCATTCTCCTTTGAGATGTGGGGCGGGGCAACGTTTGATACAGCTTATCGTTTCCTGTATGAAGATCCATGGGAGAGGCTGGACCTTCTTCGTAAGGAGATCCCGAACGTACTGTTCCAGATGCTGCTGCGTGGTTCCAACCTGCTTGGTTATTCAAGCTATCCGGACAATCAGGTTCGGAAGTTTATCGAAGAAAGCGCAAAGGGCGGCATTGATGTCTTCCGTGTATTTGACTCCCTGAACTGGATCCCGAATATGGAAATTGCTATGGATGAAGTTCTGAAGCAGAACAAGATCCTGGAAGCAACCATGTGCTACACGGGTGATATTTCCGATCCGAGAAAAGACAAATATACATTGGATTATTATGTCGGCATGGCAAAAGAACTAGAGAGAAGAGGAGCACATACGCTCTGCATCAAAGATATGTCCGGTCTTTTGAAACCATATGCGGCAAAGAAACTGATCAAGGCATTAAAAGATGAAATTGGCATTCCGGTCCATCTGCATACGCATGATACTTCCGGCAACCAGGTGGCAACATGCCTGTTTGCTGCAGAAGCAGGCGTAGATATCGTAGACCTTGCTATTTCTTCTATGTCCAGCCTGACCAGCCAGCCGTCCATGAACTCTGTTGTTTCTGCATTAAAAGGAAATGAGAGAGACACCGGCCTGAATATTCATCAGTTAGAGCCTCTGAGTGAGTACTGGGAGGACATCCGTCTTCGTTATGATTCCTTCGAATCCGACCTGAAGACCCCTCTGACAGATATCTACCGCTATGAGATTCCTGGAGGACAGTACACGAACCTGCGTCCGCAGGTCCAGAGCCTTGGCTTAGGTCACCGTTTTAACGAAGTCCGTGAAATGTTCGTTACGGTCAATCAGATGCTGGGCGATATCGTGAAGGTTACTCCATCCTCCAAGATGGTGGGTGACCTGGCAATCTTTATGGTACAGAACGATCTTACCGCAGAAAACATTGTAGAGAAAGGTGCCGGACTTGCATTCCCTGACAGCGTTGTCAGCTACTTCAAGGGTATGATGGGACAGCCGACCTGGGGATTCCCGGAAGATCTGCAGAAAGTCGTCCTGAAAGGTGAAGAACCAATTACCTGCCGTCCTGGCGATCTTCTGGATCCGATCAACTTTGATGAAGTCAGAGAACACTTGAAAGAGTTCAAAGACGAAGATCAGATCACAGACCGTGACCTGGTCGGATGGGTTATGTTCCCTAAGGTTGTCGAAGACTTCTATAAGAAGAGAAAAGAGTATGGCTATATCACCAGACTTGGAAGCCATGTGTTCTTCCATGGTCTGGCTGTTGGCGAAACGAATAAAGTTAATATTGAAGATGGTAAGACACTTGTCATCAAATACCTTGGCAAGGGTGATCTGGATAATGACGGATACCGTACGGTTCATTTTGAATTGAATGGATCACTTCGTGATGTCAAGGTCCGCGATAATACTGCTTCTGAGCACGTGGTCAACATTGAAATGGCAGATCCGAATGATAAGAGCCAGGTTGGCGCTTCTATTCCGGGTGCTGTATCCAAGATCAATGTAAAGGTTGGCGATGTGGTCAAAGAAAATGATATTCTGGCTGTCGTGGAAGCAATGAAGATGGAGACTTCTGTCACCGCAAGAATGGCTGGAACTATCGAAGAGGTCCTGGTCAAACCGAACGATACGGTAAAGGCAGGACAGTTACTGATCAGAATCAAATCCTGACAGCTGCATAAAAAAAGAACAAGGCGCTTCTGCGGAAGCGCTTTGTTTCACATTTTGGAGAATGACATGACGGAGCAGTCTTCCTGTAATGGAAATTGTATAGGGTGTGCACTTCATAAGGGAGAGGATCCAAATAAGAAAAAAACCTTACGAGATCTGAAAATATCCCAAAGTGCGATCATTAAAGAAGTGGGTGGCACAGGTTCTCTGCGCCAGCATTTTCTTGATATGGGCGTGATCCCGGAAGCGCAGGTCACGCTGATCAAATATGCGCCATTGGGAGATCCGGCGGAATATATGATCCATGGTTATGAACTTACACTCCGCAATAAAGACGCAGAACAGATACTGATCGGAGAACCTTATTTCGCGGAAGAAGCGGAAAGTGAAAATCTTCATGCGCATACACACCGGGAGGATTCTGAAAAAGAGTTGCTGACTGAATCAGAACATCCGGGATTTGGAGAAGGTGGTAAGTATCATGCAAAAGGGGATGGGGAGGCCCTTCCAAAAGGAACCGTGCTGACCTTTGCGCTTGCCGGAAACCAGAACAGTGGTAAAACGACATTATTTAACCAGTTGACCGGCTCCAATCAGCATGTTGGAAACTTCCCTGGAGTTACCGTTGACAGGAAAAGCGGAGGCATCAAAGATCATGCACAGACAGAAGTGACGGATCTTCCGGGTATTTATTCTTTATCTCCATACAGCGAAGAGGAAGTTGTTTCCCGTCAGTTTATCCTGCATGAACATCCTAAGGGCATCATCAATATTGTTGACGCAACCAATATTGAACGAAATCTTTATCTGACCATGCAGCTGATGGAACTGGAGGTTCCGATCTGCCTGGCTCTGAATATGATGGATGAAGTCCGTGCAAACGGAGGCACCATCGATGTTAATAAAATGGAAGACCTTTTAGGAATACCGGTCGTGCCGATTTCTGCCGCCAAAAATGAAGGTATTCATGAATTGGTCCATCATGCGATCCATGTAGCTTCTTATCAGGAAAAACCAGGCAGGACGGATTTCTGCAGTTCTGATAAAAATGGCGGTGCCGTGCACAGGTGTCTTCACAGTATTATGCACCTGATCGAAGATCATGCAAAAGCAGCACAGATCCCGGTCCGTTTTGCAGCCAGTAAGCTGGCGGAAGGCGACAAACTGGTGGAGGATGCCCTGCATCTGACACAAAATGAAAAAGAAACCATTGAACATATTATTCTTCAGATGGAAGAAGAAAGAGGACTGGACCGCGCAGCAGCCATTGCAGATATGCGTTTTTCCTTTATTTTTGATCTTTGCCGGCAATGCGTTGTGAAGCCAAAAGAGAGCAAGGAGCATAAATTCAGCCAGAAGATCGATAAGATCTTGACCGGAAAATGGACAGCTATTCCTCTGTTTATTCTGATCATGGGACTGGTCTTTTATCTGACTTTCAGCGTTATTGGCGGCGGTTTGCAGGGATTGCTGGAAATGGGAATCGGGGCCTTGCAGAGTCTTGTGGACACTGCAATGACGGTTGGCAATGTCAATCCGGTCATTCATTCCCTTGTGATAGAAGGCATCTTCAGCGGTGTCGGAAGCGTGCTTTCCTTTATTCCGATCATCGTGGTTTTATTTCTGTTCTTGTCACTGCTGGAAGATACCGGATATATGGCCCGTGTGGCTTTTGTGATGGATAAACTGCTTCGGAAGATCGGTCTTTCCGGGAAAAGCATTGTTCCAATGCTGATTGGCTTTGGATGTACAGTTCCGGGTGTTATGGCAACCAGAACGCTTGCTTCAGAGCGGGACAGAAAAATGACGATCATCCTGACTCCATTTATGAGCTGTTCGGCAAAACTTCCAATCTACGGCTTTTTTGCACAGGCCTTTTTCCCAAAGATTGCCTGGCTGATCATGGTGATAATGTATATTATCGGCATTCTGACAGGAATCGTTGTGGCGCTTATTTCCAAAAAGACAGCTTTTCGTGGAGAAGCGGTGCCATTTGTAATGGAACTGCCGAATTACCGCCTCCCGGGTATTATTAATGTCCTGCATCTAATGTGGGACAAAACCAAAGACTTTCTGAAGAGAGCCTTTACAGTGATCCTTATCGCAACCATTGTGATCTGGTTCCTGCGAACTTTTAATTTCCACTTGTCCATGGTGAACGATTCATCACAGTCCATGCTTTCTGTGATCGCCGGATTCCTGGCACCGCTCTTTAAACCACTCGGGTTTGGAGACTGGCGTATTGTTACAGCTCTGATCACCGGCTTTATGGCAAAGGAAAGTGTTGTTTCTACCGTTACAGTTTTGTTCGGAAGTGTTGGAGCACTGCTGAGTGCTTATTCTCCGTTGACGATCTTTGCTTTGCTGACATTCTGTCTGCTTTATACTCCTTGCGTAGCGGCGGTCGTTTCGATCCGTCGGGAACTCGGGTGGAAGTGGAGCAGCGGCATTGTGATCGGCCAGTGTCTGGTGGCTTATGCTGTTTCCGGTATTGTGGCTTTGATCGGCTTACTCTTGTAAGATCCTCTTTCGAGATCTTTATAGATATCAGTTTCTGTATTTGTTATAATTTGCGGCGTGGAAAAAATAAAACAGCTTTGGATCAAGTATAAGGAGATCATCAGTTATCTGTTCTTCGGATTTGTAACAACGGTGGTCAATTATGGCGTGTTCGCGCTCTGCGGACATGTTTTTCATCTTGATGTTGTTTATTCCAATGCCATTGCATGGGTCGTGGCTGTCATTGTTGCCTATGTAACAAACAAACTCTGGGTCTTTGACAGCAAAAAACACGATTCCAAAACAATTGCGAAAGAGTTTGCGGAATTTGTCGTTGCTAGACTGATCACACTTGGTATTGAGACACTGCTGCTTTGGATCTTTGTTGATAAGCTTGGCGTGAACGATCTGATCATGAAGATCATTACAAATATCATTGTTGTGATCCTGAATTATATTTTCAGCAAATTCATCATTTTCCGGAAAAAGAAAAAGGAGGAATAAAAAAAGCAGCCATCCCGCAAAGGATCACTGCTTCTTTTCCGAGCTACTGGCCAGAATCGAACTGGTGACCTCGTCATTACCAATGACGCGCTCATACCGACTGAGCTACAGTAGCATAGGTTGTGCAAAAGCACTTGGAAATGATACAATAAATCCGTTATGATTTCAACACGAAAAATAAATTTTATTCAGAAAATAATCTTAGTTCTTGCTGGCATCCTTTTTTTGTCCGCATTTCTTTCCGGCTGCAGCGAGATAAGAATCGATACATCTACCGGAAATGCAATGATCACAGTGGATAAAACTGAGCTTTCCAAGGAGGAGGCAATTTACCGTCTGCTGGAGCAGAAGATTGCCTATGAAGGAGACGGAACCGATGATATCTGGTCCCGCAGGATTGGCTCTGAGACGATGAGTGATTATGTGAAAGAAGCGGTAATGGACGAGCTGATGCTGTACACAGCCAGCGTTGTCATGGCTGACGAGCTGGGTGTATATATGACGGATGAGGACAAAGTCAGCGCTTCCAAAGCGGCAGAGGAGACATACACGAAAGTATCTTCAGCAGCGAACGATAAATATCCAGTCAGTCTGGATGCAGCAAAAGAACTGTATATCAAAAAAGCTACGTATGAAAAAGTCTATGAATATGTGACCCGGGATGTGGGAACTGAGATCACGGAAGATTCTACCAAAGTGATCTATATTGATTATGTGATCATTCCTGCTAAAGATGGAATAGCAGTGGCAAAGGAGATCTATGCGGAACTGCAGGCAAAAGTTCCATTTGATGAGGCCTGCAGTGCTGCTGGTTATACACCTCAAATGAGCCAGATCGTTTATCCAAAAACGATGAATACGGTTTTTGAATCCGTCGCTTTTGCATTGACGGATGGTGAATTGAGCGAAGTCGTAGAGAGTAAGGATGAATACTATATTATTCATTGTATTGATGACAAACTGCTGGAAGAATCTTCTGCTAATTATGCCAAAGCTCTGACGGAAGCAAAGCAAGAAAAGTTTCAGCTGTATTATCTTGCGTTTGCTCCAAAACATAAACTAAGTGTCAACACGAAGTTCTGGAATAAGATCCAGTTATCTGATTTTTAACGATGAAAACGGTAGATCTGATCATACCTGTCTATAATGAAGAGGAAAGCCTTCCGCTGTTTTATGTAGAAGCACAGAAGGTTTTGGAACAGTGCAGCGGCTTTTCCTTCCGCTATATTTTTGTGAATGACGGAAGCAATGATGAAACACTTCCGATCCTGAAAAAGATGGCAGAGGAAAACGGCATTAAATATCTTTCTTTTTCACGAAACTTCGGAAAAGAAGCAGCTATTTATGCCGGGTTAAAAGCATCGTCAGCCCAGATCTGTATCTTGATCGACGCAGATCTGCAGCATCCGCCTGCCCTGATCCCGGAAATGCTGAAGGCAGTTTCGGAAGAAGGATACGGAGCAGCTGGTGCAAAACGGAAAAGCGGATTCTTTTCACGCTTGTTTGCCGGGATCAATAATCGCCTTTCCAGTGTCAAACTGCAGAAGGGCGCAACTGATTTTATGTGCATGAGCAGGGCATTTGTGGATGCAGTACTGAAACTATCTGAAAAACAGCGTTTTTCCAAAGGATTGTTTGCATGGGTCGGATTTAAGGTTAAATGGATTGATTATGTACAGGGTCCAAGAACCAAAGGAAAGAGTAAGTGGAGCCTGGGAAAACTGTTTAATTATGCAGCGGACGGATTGACTTCATTCAGTGTGATCCCGCTTCGGATTGTGACGCTGTTGGGGGCAATTATCTGCTTCCTGTCCTTTGTTTATATTCTGATCACTCTGGTTCAGACGTGGATCTTTGGTATTGTTGTGCCTGGCTACGTGACGACATTGGTCGTATTATTGTTCCTGGGCGGAGTGATCGTATTGGCTATCGGTATTCTGGGAGAGTATATCGGGCAGATCTATCTGGAGTCCAAAAACCGGCCGCTCTATATACTGGAAGAGACAAATCTAGATGAAGATAAAAACGAAAAAGAGTAATATCCTCACCGGGAATATCGCCCTTCTATTGGCGTTTTTGGCGCCAATCTTTATTTTAATCTGTCTTTTTATTGCTCGTGAGATCTTTCCTTTCGGAGAGGAGATGTATCTGAGAAGTGATATGTATCACCAGTATGCTCCTTTCCTGAAACTGTTTCAGACAGCGTTAAAAGAAGGACGGAGCCTGGAATACACGTTCCATATGGGCCTTGGATCTAATATGGTCAGCGCGTATGCTTATTATCTGTCTTCGCCGTTGAACTGGCTGGTAGCTCTGCTTCCTTCCAGTCTGATCCCGGAGATCATGGGCAGCTTTATCATTCTCAAAGCAGGCTTAATGTCGGCTACGTTCACATACTATCTGACCCGGAAATTTCACAATCCACAATCACTTCTGGCAGCCTGCTTTGGTATTTTCTATGCGCTGTCAGGCTATATGGCAGCATACAGCTGGAATCTGATGTGGCTGGATAATCTGATCCTGCTTCCTTTGATCATTCTGGGTCTGGAACGTCTTGTCAGAAAAAAGAAGGTTCTGCTTTTTACCATATCGCTTGCGCTCAGCGTGATCTGCAACTATTACATTTCCATCATGATCTGTTTTTATCTTGTCTTTTATTTCGTGTATTTGCTGGTAGAAACAGCAGGAAAGAGAAGCGGAAAGGAGACAGGAAAATCAATTGCCCGTTTTGTGGTTTATTCTGTTCTGGGAGGCTGCATTGGAGCAGCAGTTGTGCTGCCTGCTTTTCTGGCGCTTTTTGGAACGGCTTCGGCCGGTTCGGGCTTCCCGTCCAGTTTTCATTTCTATTATAATCCGCTGGAGATGTTTGCGCATGGCATGATGAACGCAAAAGTTACCATGATCAGCGAAGGATATGTGCCTAATATTTATGCAGGTATCTTTACGTTTGCACTAGTGCCGCTCTTTTTCCTGAATGCAAAAGTACCTGTGAAACAGAGAATCGGAAAGGTTGTCCTGATCCTGGTATTATGGCTTAGTTTCTCCCTGAACGTGCTGGCATATATCTGGCATGGATTTCATCTGCCTAATTCACTACCTGCACGTCAGTCTTTTATTTATATTTTTCTGATCCTGACGATCTGTTACGAAGTGATGCTGCGGATCAAACAATATGCATATTGGCAGATTGTAACTGCTTTCCTTGCCGGTATTCTTGCGGTTTTCGTTTTACAGTACTTATATAAAGACAGCTACACAGTAGAACAGGCTGTTTTAAATGCAGGTTTTCTGCTGGCATATCTGATCATTTTGGTCTTACAGAAAAGAGACCTGCCTGATAAAGAGGGAAGAAATGCACAGACGAAGCAGGTGCTCCGGATCCTTTTATTTGTTTTCCTCCTGATTCTTTGTGTTACAGAAACATCCATTAATGCAAATGAGACCGGATACAGTACAACGGACCGGGTCGCTTATACGGAAGACAATGCAGATATTGAAGAACTTTTAGATTCCGTGGATGACGGGAGCTTTTTCCGCGTAGAGAAGGCAAAACGCAGGACAAAGAACGATGGAGCATGGTCTGATTACAGGTCTGCCTCTGTCTTTTCCTCCACCACACTGAAAGGTCTTTCCAAGATTTACGCAAGCCTTGGTATGCAGTCTGGAACGAATTCCTTCTCTTATTACGGCAATACACCGTTTACATCCGCCCTGCTGGGTGTGAAATACAAGCTTTCTGACAGCGCGATCGATGATCCGATGTGGGAGTATGTGAAAGGAACGGAAAAAGCATTCCTCTATCAGGCTAAATATGTCCTGCCTCTTGGGTTTATGGTGAAAAATACGACACAGGCAGAAGTGAACCCGGACGGGAGCGATCCATTCCTTATCCAGAATAATCTCATCAATGCTGCATGCGGTGCAGGACCTGTTTTCCAGATCAAAGGGACGCTTTCCGGAGAAAGGATCGAGCTGGAGATCGAAGAGGATGTCCGGAAGCTGATCTATATACAGGACAAACTGGATAATCTGAAAGTAGATGTATACCGAAATGGAAGCCTGTATATCAACCGGAATTTCACAGCTTTGGAATGCAAATTGATCGTAGACCTGGGTGAGTTCCAAAAAGGCGACCGTTTGGTGATCTATACAACGGATAGTGAAAAAAGCAGCATTTCATTGATTGAAGCCGACTTGGATAAGCAGGCCTTTGCAGCTGCCATGGAGGCAATGGGAAGCAATCCATGGGTGATAACGGAAGCAAAAGACGGCTATTTGAAAGGAACTGTTCAGGCACAGGCGCCTAAAATGACGTTGTTCACGACCATTCCTGATGAAAAAGGGTGGAGCATTTATGTGGACGGAGAAAAAACTGCGTATAAAGGTTTTTACAATGCTTTTATCCAGATCCCGCTGGAAAAAGAGGGGATGCATGAAGTAGAAATGATCTATCGTGCGCCTGGACTGATACCTGGACTGATCATTTCAGCTGCGGCGTTGATCTTGTTCATAATCCTTTGTTTGATAAAAAAGAAAAAACAATCGAAAAAGTCCTTGAAATAAAGATTCTTTTCGATTAAAATATCACAGTTGCTTAAAGTAAACACCTTTGCCGATTTTTAAGGATGTGCCCTGTCTCAAGTAACTTCAGGGTTCCGCAAAAAGATGACAGCAAAGGGAAGAAAAAAACAAAAAGGAGGAAATAGACATGAGTGTTATTTCAATGAAACAGTTACTTGAAGCAGGTGTTCATTTCGGACATCAGACCAGAAGATGGAACCCTAAAATGGCTCCATACATCTACACAGAGAGAAACAATATCTACATTATCGATCTGCAGAAGACCGTCGGAATGATCGATGACGCGTTTGATGCAATCTCTGACATCGCCGCACAGGGCGGAACCATTCTTTTCGTCGGAACCAAAAAACAGGCACAGGAAGCAATCAGAACCGAAGCAGAACGCTGCGGTATGTTCTATGTCAATGAAAGATGGCTTGGCGGTATGCTGACCAACTTCAAGACAATCCAGAGCCGTATCAAACGTCTGAAAGATATCGAAAAGATGGAAGAAAACGGAACGTTTGATGTTCTTCCAAAGAAAGAAGTCATCGAGATCAAGAAAGAGCAGGAGAAACTCCTGAAGAACCTTGGCGGAATCAAGGAAATGAGAAAAGTTCCGGATGCTATTTTCGTAGTTGACCCGAAGAAAGAAAAAATCTGTGTACAGGAAGCTCACAAACTTCACATTCCACTGATCGGTATCTGCGATACCAACTGTGATCCGGATGATCTGGATTATGTGATCCCGGGTAACGATGATGCAATCAGAGCCGTGAAGCTGATCGTTGCTAAAATGGCTGACGCTATCATCGAAGCAAATCAGGGTGAAGAGTATGAAGTCACAGAGGCAGCTGAAGGTGCAGAAGCAGTTGAGGCTGCAGCAGAAGAAGTGACTGAGTAAAGGAGGATCAGAAATGGCAGAAGTAACCACAGCTTTAATCAAAGAATTAAGAGAACTTACCGGCGCCGGCATTTTAGCATGCAAGAATGCACTGGTTGAAACAGAAGGAGATATGGATGCAGCTGTTGAGATCCTTCGTAAAAAAGGTGAAGCTCAGGCTGTTAAGAAAGCAAGCAGAATTGCAGCAGAAGGTCTTGTCAGAGTCGTTGTCAGGGACAACACTGCTGTTATGGTTGAAGTAAACTCCGAAACAGACTTTGTTGCAAAGAACGAAAAATTCCAGAAATTCGTTGATGATGTTGTTGAAAGCATTTTTGCAAGCGATGCTGCAGATGTTGACGCACTTATGAACGAGAAATTTGCAGGCGATCCTTCCAAAACTGTTGGTGAGGCACTTGTAAGCATTATTGCTACGATCGGTGAGAAGATCACGATCAGAAGATTTGTCAAGATCAAGACAGACGGCGTTCTTGTCCCATATATCCATGGCGGAGGACGTATCGGTGTTTTAGCTGAGGCAAATGCTTTAGAAGGCATTGAAGAAGCTATGAAGAATATTGCAATGCAGGTTGCAGCAATGAACCCACAGTATATCGCTCATACAGATATGACTGATGAAGAAGTTGCAAAATTAAGAGAGATCACGGTAGACAGCGCGCTGAATACTCCGGAATCTCTTCCTGCTCCGCTTCTTAAGAACCTTCTTGCACAGGCTTCTGAAGGAAACCTGTTCTCAGCAGAAGATGCTGCTCAGTATGAAGAGCAGAAAAACAATCTGAAATACATCTTCAATTTCCTTTCTGCAGAAGCAAAGACGGCTGTAGCAGGACTTGCGATGAATGCAAAAGATACTATTACTGCTGATAAGATCTTTAACGGATTGGTAGAAGGCCGTGTTTCCAAACAGCTGAAGGAAATCTGCCTCCTTGACCAGACATACGTTAAGGCAGAAGATGGAAAGCAGACCGTTGCACAGTACTTAAAGGCTGTGAATCCGGATCTTACTGTTAAGCAGATCGTTCGTTTTGAAGTTGGCGAAGGTATCGAAAAGAGACAGGAAAACTTTGCAGAAGAAGTTGCAAAGCAGATGGCATAATCACTGCCAAATATTAACAAAAACAGGGGCTCAGGAGATTACCTGAGCCCGTTTTTCAAAAAAAGATGAAAATATCTAAGGTTAATGATTTTACAGAAGGTCCGATTCTGGGGCCGCTATTGAAATTCACGCTGCCGATCCTGTTAGCGCTGTTTCTGCAGTCTCTTTATGGTGCGGTCGATCTTCTGATCGTTGGACAGTTTGCAACGACAGTCAGTGTATCTGGTGTTTCAATGGGCGCGCAGATAACCAATGGAGTCATGATGGTCATAGCCAATCTGGCAATGGGAACGACTGTGCTGCTGGGACAGTTTATTGGACAGAAAAAGCTGGAAGCAGGCGGAAAAACGATCGGAACCAGTATTTGGCTATTTGGGGCGCTGGCTGTGGCCGTAACGATTGCTCTGTTTATCCTGGCTCCACAGGCCCTTACTTTATTTAAACTGCCACAGGAAGCAATGGGAGAAGGAACCATCTACATGCGGATCTGTTCGGTCGGGTTTATCTTTATTGTTGCTTATAACCTTTGCGGATCTATATTCCGGGGCATCGGGGATTCCAATACGCCGCTGATCACGGTTGCCATAGCATGTGTGATCAATATTGTCGGGGATCTTCTTCTGGTTGCGGTATTCCATATGGCCGCAGCAGGTGCGGCTATCGCCACGGTTGCGGCACAGGGCATTAGTGTGATCATTTCCCTTTTGATCGTAAAAAAGAAAGGACTGCCTTTCCACTTTGGGAAAGACAGCATGAAAATAGATAAAGGGATCCTTAAGCAGATCATTCGGATCGGGTTACCGCTTGGTTTGCAGGAGATCGTATTGACTGCATCGTTTATGATCAGTTCTGCAGTTGCAAATTCGCTGGGAATCGTGGCATCGGCATCAATTGGAGTAGCAGGAAGACTGTTTGGGTTTATTATGCTTTTCCCAAGTGCTTTCATGCAGTCCATGTCCGCCTTTATTGCACAGAACATAGGCGGCGAGCGGATCGACCGGGCAAAAAGAGCTTTGCTTCACGGTATCTGGACATGCCTGGCATTTGCCACTTTAATGTCATTCTTTTCTATCTTGCATGGTGAATGGCTGACTCAGATTTTCTCCAGGGATCCAGATGTGATCATTTCTGCGGCCCGATATGTGAAAGCATATGGAATCGATACGTTCCTGACATCTATTCTATTTTGCATTGTTGGCTTTTTGAATGGATGTGGAAAGACAACCGTTACTATGATCCAGAGCTTTGTTGGCGTGGCAGTCAGAGTCCCGCTGCTGTTTTTGTTTAAAGCAATTGGAGGAGGAGACCTTTTTATTATCGGATTGGCGATCCCGACGGCAACTTTGGTGCAGGATCTGGTAGTCGGTATATACTTCTTTGCGGTGAAAAAGCGTTTGGACCTTCAATACGGAGGAGGATAATAAATGGATACCTATACAACGGTTAGTTTTTTTGAATCTGGTGTATGGAGAAGCATAATGCTGACAGGCATTCTTTTGCTGAGTCTGCTTGTTGCAAATATGCTCAAGAGGAAGATCCCATTTCTGAAAAAATCATTGATACCGAATTCGGTATTAGGCGGCATTATTTTACTGATCATTTCATCTATTTGCTATTTTGTCAGCGGGAAATACCTTTTTAATTTGAATCTGTTTTCTTCGAACGGATCCGGAATCCGGACGCTGGAAATTCTTACCTATCATTGTCTGGCAATAGGTTTTATTGCTATGACGCTTCGTCCGATGAAAAAAGCATCCGGAGGCAAACGCGCAGTCGAGATCCTTAATTCCGGTATATCGACGATCTGTACCTATATGCTGCAGGGTATTGCCGGTATTATTATTACTGTGCTTGCAGCATTTGCTATTTCCGGATTTGCACCTGGAAGCGGTATCCTTTTAGCATTTGGCTACGGTCAGGGTACCGGTCAGGCTCTTAATATCGGCAAGAATTTTGATAATGCCCTTGGCACATCTTCCTATTCCAGCTATGGACTGGCTATTGCAGCACTCGGCTTTCTGACGGCCAGTATTGTTGGCGTCATCTATCTGAATTATCTTAGAAGAAAAGGTAAGCTTGAGATAAGAAATGCTTCTAAAGCAGAGGCACTGACTGTCTTTGATGTGCAGAATCCGGATGAGCCTGAAATGAACGAGTCAATAGATAAGCTGTCCATGCAGTGTGCGTTCGTTGCGATCTCGTATATGATTGCCTATGGAATGATGTATCTATTAGGCAACGTGATTCTGGGAAAAGGGAGTAATCTGACCGGAACCATTTATGGATTCAATTTTATCTTCGGCGTGCTCAGCGCAGTTATTGTAAAAGCTGTTCTGAACTTGCTGCGAAAGAAACAGGTTGTCAAACACCAATATACTAATACGTTCCTGCTCAACCGGATCAGTGGATTTGCGTTTGACATCATGATCGTTTCCGGAATCTGCGCAATACAGATTCATCTGATCATTGAATACTGGTGGGTAATCCTTCTGCTTGGCGTGGCAGGGGCAATCCTTACATTTTTATATTTGAAGTATGTAACAAGAAAACTTTTTCCGGCTTATCAGCATGAGCAGTTTCTGGCATTTTTCGGAATGCTTACCGGGACTGCCTCTACCGGCATGATCCTTCTTAGAGAAGCAGATCCGGATCTGAAATCGCCGGTGTCAGAGAATCTCGTCTATCAGAATTTTCCGGCTATCATATTGGGATTCCCGCTGCTTTTGATAGCAGGAAGGATCACAACGAAGGCTGCCAGCGTTACAACGGCACTGGTTATGCTTGCGATCATTTTTGCCATCTTTGTTGTTCTAAATATCGTTTTATTCAGGACCTTTATATTTAAGAGAAAGAAAAATGGCAGTTGATAAACATATCCGATTCCAAAGAGCTTTCTGGGTATTTGCCCAGATCGTTGTCGGAACTGCGATCAGGCTATTTAAGAATTATCATTGCAAGATCACCAGGCCGAAAAGCAAGGTGTTTCTTGCTTTGTATAATCATACGGATGATATGGATCCGTTTTATATGGCGATCGGGCTGTTTCGACACATGCGGTATGTTGCCAGCTCGGTGATCCTCGAAGGATTTACTGGCAGGATCATCTCTTTTCTGGTTGGTCCGATTCCCCGACGAAAAGCAGCCAGTGCGGATGATACGGTTGCGTTGATGCTTGAAAACCTGAAAGCGGGTATCAGTATTGGATTGAGTGCGGAAGGAAACCGTTCGTGGGATGGTGAAACTATGTTCATTTCACCTCGGACAGCAGAAGTAGCAAAGCAGTCAGGCGCAGCGCTTGTGACTTTCCGGATCCACGGAGGCTATCTTCATACACCCCGTTTTGCCGCAAATTCACGGAAAGGTCCGGTCTTCGGAGAAATGGTAAGAGAGTACAGTCCGGAAGAACTGGCCCAAATGAGTGTGCAGGAGATAGCAGAGGCTATTTCAAAAGATCTTTATGTAAACGCGTATCAGGATCAGAAAGATCCTCCGCCGATCATTAAGAATTATCTGAAAGAGCGTAAGATGGTACCTTATAAGGGAAAAGCTAAGGCCGAAAACATTGAAAGCATTCTTTATATATGTCCGACATGCCAAGGTATTGGTACACTTTCCAGCCACAATGACGATTTTCACTGCACCTGCGGAATATCCGGAAAAGTAAATGATTATGGATTTCTGGAAGGAAATGTCCCATTTGACAATACGGTTGACTGGAACAAGTGGCAGAAAAAATACCTGCAGGAACAGACTGCTGTAATTGCCAAGAACAAGGAACTTATCTTTGCTGATCACGGAGCAGATCTATATATAACAAAAAAGAATAACCGGCAGCTGGCAGCAAGAAATGCAGCAGTATTGTTTTATCCTGATCAGATCGTGATAAAGGATGACAATGAGACAAAGTCTTTTATGCTGGATGAGATCAACAGATTTGCTGCTTTTCGCTCACAAAAGGTTTATTTTACTTGCATGGATGAGTATTGTGAGCTGATATTTGACCACATCGTTTCGGGAATGAAATATGAAGCGTTCTGGAGAGTTCTGACCGGCAGACCGTATTTGTAATAATAAAAATAAAGGGATTATCAAACAGGCGAAATCAACAGTTTCGCCTGTTTTATTGTTTGTCTATTATATAGTAGTATGCTATAATCCATTCGTAGCACAATTTTTTTAAAACTATAAAAAAATTTAGGAGGAGAAAAATGAAAACAGTGAAAAAAATTGCAGCTCTGTTGCTGGCAGCTCTTTTTGCAGTAACACTGCTGGCAGGCTGCGGTGAGAAGAAAGAAACACCGCAGGGCTCCGGAGCTGCTCCAGCTCCATCTGCAGGCGGCACGATCAAGATCGGTTATGTTAACCCGACGACCGGACCTCTCGCTGGTAACGGCGAAGGCTGTGACTGGGTTGTAAAACAGATCGAAGATTATGTCAACAACCAAATGGGCGGAATTGAAGTTGATGGCGCTAAGAAGAACATCAAAGTCATCGTTTACGATTCCACATCCAATCAACAGACGGCAGCTGATATGGCACAGAAACTGTGCGTAGAGGATGAAGTAGACCTGATCGTCGCTATTCAGACTCCTGAGACAGCTATCCCTGTTGAAGCACAGGCTGAAATCAACGAAGTACCTTGCGTTGGTATTCAGGCACCAGTTGATCCATGTGCATTTGCTTCTGATTCCCATGATTGGACCGTACATGCATTCTGGACCATTGACAACATTTACGAAGCACACAAGGCTCTTTGGACGGCTGCAGGCTTTGGCCCTAACACCGGCGCAAAGATCGGTCTTGCTTTCGCAAATGATGCAGACGGTACTGCATGGCATGATACTTTCGTGAAAAAACTTCCGGAAGACGGCTATGTTGTAGTTGACCCGGGTCAGTATCCATCCGGAACTGATGACTTCTCTAACGTAGTCAAAGCTTTCAAAGATGCTGACATTGATATCCTTGCAGGAACCAACATTCCTCCAGATTTCTCCAACCTCTTCACACAGATGCAGGCAGCAGGCGTTCAGGTTGACGCTATCACAATGGGTAAATGCTGCTTACTTCCTGGTGATGTCGTTGCTTTAGGCGACAACGTAGAAGGAATCCTTTCCGAGGTTTGGTGGGCACCGGAGTATCCGTATGTTTCCGCTCTGACCGGTGTTGACTGCCCGACATTAGGTGCAGCTTACCAGAAAGACAACGGCGGCGTTATGCCTCAGCCGGCAGGCTATGCTTATGCAGCATTAGAGCTTGCAGTAGAAGCATTCCAGAAAGCTGGAACAACTGACAAAGAAGCAGTCTTTAAAGCACTGAAATCTCTGGATGTTGAGACCATCGTCGGACCTATCAAATATGATAAGGAAATGAACGGTCTTGCATACTCTGACACCGTTGTTGCAGGCGGACAGTGGCAGAAAGGTGAAGATGGACAGTGGCATCTGGTCGTGATCGACGCTTCCCTGTATCCGGAACTTTCCGGCGCTATTGCAGGCGAATACAAAGCTGGAAATGCAACTCAGAAATAATCGTAACGTGAGTACACAGGAATTATAACGATAAGCGGAGGGCTTTTTCTAAAAGCTCTCCGCTTTGTTGTTTTTCTTGACCTCAAAGGAGGAAACAATGGGGAATATTTTAACTTTTGAACATATTGACGCTGGCTATGGCCGTGTCCAGATTCTCCATGATTTATCATTTTCAGTAGAAGAGGGCGAAGTATATGGCGTTATCGGCCCAAATGGCTGTGGAAAGACGACCATGTTCAATGCTTTGATCGGTCTGATCATTCCGAACAAAGGAACGATTACTTTTAATGGACAAAATGTAACAAAGATGAAACCGGATAAACGGTGCCATCTGGGTATAGGAAGAACCTACCAGGTCCCGCGTCCGTTTGAAGGAATGAGCGTTTACGAGAATGTTCTGGTAGCAGCTGTTCACGGCGCAAATCATAACGAAAAGACCGGCCGTGAAGTAGCGCTGAAGTCGCTGGAACTAACTGAATTGTATGATAAAAGGGAGATCCTTGCGGGCGAGCTGACACTGCTTGACCGTAAACGTTTAGAGATTGCCAGAGCTTTAGGCACCGAGCCGAAACTTTTGCTTTTAGATGAGGTCGCAGCAGGCCTGACAGAGGCAGAGGTACAGGACGTTATTAAAATGGTGAAAAACCTGAAAGCAGCTGGCTATTCCATCATTTGGATCGAGCATGTTATCCAGACAATGGTGGAAGCAACCGACCATCTGATGTGCATGTCTGATGGACATGAACTTCTGATCGGTGAGCCGAGACCGGTTATGGAATCGAAAGAAGTCGAAGAAGTTTACTTAGGAGTGGAGGAAGAAGACGAAGATGAGTGAGCCTATGTTAAAAGTGGAAGGCGTACAAGCCAAATATGGAGACTTCATCGCAGTCGCTGATGCTTCGCTGGAAGTTCCGGAAGGGATGATCGTATCCCTGATCGGATCCAACGGTGCAGGCAAGTCCACTCTTATGGACACGATTGCCGGTCTTCATAAACCAAGTCAGGGAAAAATATATTTTAAAGGGGAAGACATTACCGGTCTTTCCGCGGATAAAATTGTTGTCCGCGGTCTTTCTCTGGTTCCACAGGGAAGCCGCTGCTTTATCCGTATGACGGTTGAGGACAACCTGATCATGGGCAGTTTCCCAAAGGTCGTCCGTAAAAAATGGAAAGACTCTTTAGAGAGAGTCTATGAGCTGTTCCCGGTATTGAAACAGAAGAGAAACGATCTGTCCGGAAGTCTTTCCGGCGGTCAGCGTCAGATGGTTGCTATCGGACGTGCTCTGATGACCAATCCGGAACTGATCCTGTTTGACGAGATTTCTCTGGGTCTTGCACCTACAACCATTAAGGATATTTATGCAAGGATCAAAGAAATCAATAAGTCCGGAACAACAGTTGTTCTGGTCGAGCAGGATACACAGAGAGCTATCAAGACGGCAAAGCTTGTTGATGTCATGCTGAAAGGAAAAGTCGTATTATCCGGTAAACCGGAAGACTTGAGCGATGAGGACATCAAGAAAGCATACTTTGGAATCTAGGAAGGAGGATAAAACATGCAGGTTATACAGGTTATTATAAACGGTATATTGCTTGGCGGTATTTATGCTCTCCTGGGCGTAGGTATGACTATGATGTTCGGTATTGTCAAGCTTACCAATCTGGCACATGGTGAATTTATTATCATCGGTGCTTATCTTTCAACCATACTGGCCAATGCTATCGGCGTGGACCCGATCCTTACGATCATTGTAACGGTCCCGATCATGTTCCTGGTCGGAATGGGACTGCAGTCAGGTCTGATCAACCGTGTCATGAAGATCGGTTCCGAGCCTGCACTGCTGGTTACTTTCGGTCTGTCCATCATTTTGGCAGATGCTATGCTTTTGATCTTCTCAGCAGATGCGCAGAGAGCAAACGTTCCTTACAACACCGCATCTCTGAGAATCGCACAGGGATTGAACATTTCCGTGCTGGATCTGATCGTTTTCTGCATCAGTCTGGCAACGATCATTGTTCTTTCCATTTTCTTAAAGAAGACCTATCTTGGACGTTCCATCCGTGCAACCTCGGATGATACGCAGGCAGCTTCTCTGATGGGCGTCAATGTCAACCGCACCTATGCGATTGCAATGGGTATTGCAATGGCAACGGCTGCTATCGCCGGCATGTGCGTCAGCATGAAATGGGTCTACTATCCAAGCAGCGGCGGCAACTACCTGCTCACCGCGTTTGGTGTCGTTGTTATCGGTGGTATGGGATCTATTCCGGGTACATTGATCGCCGGTCTGATCCTTGGATTAGCACAGGTCATCGGCGGCGCGAATTACGGACAGCTCATTGCATATGTGTTGATGGTGCTGTTCCTGGCAGTTCGTCCGCAGGGTCTGTTCAGTAAGTAGAAGGGAGGAGAATGAAATGAAAGAAAATACAGCCACCCTTCATAAACCTGTTAAGATCCTGGACGGTATTGTGATGCTGATCATCTGCATTGTGATCTGTGTAGCATTATACGTTTTGGGAATCACAAAGACGTTCTCCAATAATACCATGCGGTATATGTTCAAGATCTTCCTTTACATTACAATGGGAACCATGTGGAACCTGATGAGCGGTTTCACAGGTATGACAAGTCTTGGACAGCAGGTATTTATTGGTATTGCTGGTTATTCCGTAGCAGTTATGACATCGACCTATAAAATGTCCATGTGGATGGGACTTCTGGTCGGTGCTGTGATCGGAGTCGTCTTCGCATTTATCCTGTCATTTGTCCTGTTCAGGATGCGAGGCATGTATTTTGCTGTAGCTACCTGGCTGATAGCGGAAGCTGTAAGGCTGTGGTTTAACAGCTGGGCATTTGTTAAACAGGGCGCAGGTATGACAGTTGCAGTTAAGCAGATCCCGAAGGTAAGAGAACTGTATATTTACGCACTGACACTTATGATCATAGCGCTGGTTGTCGTCTTTGCATTGCTTCGGACGAAAACTGGTCTTGGACTGACCGCTATGAGAGATGATGCAGACGCATCCAGTTCTGTTGGCGTGAATATCTTCAAGTCCAAACTGCTGTGCTATCTGATCTGTTCCGTATTTATCGCACTTTGCGGCGGCCTCTTTGCACTGCAGAAAGGTTCCGTCCTTCCGTCATCATCATTTGGTATTGACTGGACGGTCGCTATGGTGTTCATCGTTATTTTAGGCGGTGTCGGAACGATGGCCGGCCCGATCTTAGGCGGTATCATTTATGTTATCCTGTCTGAGTTCCTGGCTCACTTCCCTGGATGGTCCAACATCATCCTTGGAGCTATCGCTATTCTGGTCATCATTTTCCTGCCAGACGGCATTATCGGAACACTGCAGAAGAAACTGAATTTCGAGATCTTCTCTCAGAAGAGATTATCTGCACCGAAAAAGAGTCTGAAACAGAAAGCGGACATGGCAGCTTAAGTAATTACAAATGGAGAAGACCGGGTGTAAAAGCCCGGTCTTTTTTTATTTACAAAAATTTATTAAAATTAGCACTCACCACTTGACAGTGCTAATAATTATGTTATAATACGCATAGAACAAATACACAGTATATAGCAACATAAACAAAAGATTCACACATGTAGTAAAAAACCGATCACACAGGAGGTAATAAAAATGTATTTAGCAAAAAGAAATAACACAAACTTTTTCGATGACTTTTTCAAAAGCCCGTTTTTAGGAGCTGTAGAACAGGTTGGCGGAAGCAGATTGATGAAGACAGATGTAAAAGAAGTGGAAGATGCTTTTGAGATCATTATGGATCTTCCGGGCGTAGAAAAAGAAGATATTCAGATCGAATTAAAAGAGGGATATCTGACAGTATCAGCAAGCAAGACGACTCAGTTCAGTGAGAGTGGTGAAAACTGCAGGTATATCCGGAAAGAAAGATTTGAAGGCTCTGCTAAGAGAAGCTTCTTTGTAGGAGATTTTGCAAATGAAGATAATATTCGCGCATCCTACAACAACGGCGTCTTGAAACTGACAATTCCTAAAGAGCCGGAACCGGAACCGGAGCAGCCGAAACGGATCAACATCGACTGACAAATGTAAGAAACTGCCGCATGAAAATGCGGCAGTTTTTTTATATTTAGTCTTGATTATTTCTGCTTTCCCTTGTACAATAGCACTCGTGCATGACACATCGGTGTGTGGCTCAGTTTGGTAGAGCGCTGCGTTCGGGACGCAGAGGTCGCAGGTTCAAATCCTGTCACACCGATTCGCGTAAAGTTGAGAATTCCTCACTTTACGCTTTTTTTATGTCTCCCGGGTGAGCTTCTTCATCCAGGTATATTTGCGGAAATGGATAAAGGTTGGCAGGCACTTGAATATCTGGTCAGACTGAACGACGACTACAACCCATTCAACCGGCCATTTCCACCAGAAAGCGGCCATGAAGCTGAGCGGCATGACGATCAGCCAGGTTGAGATCAGGTTCATTGCCATTGTGAAGTTTGCATCGCCGCCGCCCTGGATGATGCCGAAACTGACAGGCATCTGATAGCTCATTCCAACCATGATCACAGCCATGATGAGGATGAGGCGTCCGGCCAAAGCCAATGCGTTATCATTCAAATTATAGAGTGTCAGAAGCGGATTTTTCAGAATGACTAACAGCAGCCCTAAAAGGAATCCAATGCCTACGTCGATGACGGAGAGTGTACGGCCGTCACTTTTGATCCGGTTCATTTCCCCACGTCCGATCGACTGTCCGATCATGACAGCACTGGTCGAGCTCATTGCGACAACGATTACCTTCAAGTATTGATAAAAAGTAGTGGCAACGGAATTTGCTGCGATGGCATCTGCGCTCAGATGACCTAAAATAGCTGTCTGCATAGGAACGGAGACACCCCAGAGGACGGTGGCACACATGATCGGAAAATAGACCTTTAAATAGTCTTTCCACAGTCCTGCATCATTTTTAAGAAGCCATGCGATGGCACCTTCTGAATCAGATGGCTTTTTGAAAAGTTTCAGTTTCTTATCTGCAAAAATCAAATACAGGAGGACTATTAACAATTCAATGATACGGGCGATCAGGGTGCCGATTGCTGCACCGGTGATCCCCATTTCAGGGAACCCCAGTTTTCCGAAGATCAGAACATAATTGATACCAACATTGATGATCAGGGATATGATCGATATATAAAAGGAAATGTTGACAGTTCCAACTGCGCGAAGGGCCGCCATCAGAATATTAGTCAGGATATAAAGAAGGAAAGTCCACATAATGATCAGCAGATATTTCCGTCCTTCTTCAATGATACCTGCATCAGAGGTGAATATCCTTACAATACCTCCAGGGATGAAAGCACAGATTAGAAGCAGGATGATGGCAATGGCTGCTCCAATCTTTAAAGAGATCCCTACAAGCCGCCGGATCGGACTGGTACGGTTCTGCCCCCAGTACTGGGCGGCCAGTGCGACTAAAGCATTGCCGAAGGAAATGGCAAACTGCTGGATGATAAAGAAAACCTGATTGACAGTGGCAGCTCCGCTTAATGCATTCTGTGAATAACTGCCAAGCATGATGTTATCTGCCATATTCACGGAATAGGCAATAATATTCTGCAAGGCTACGAAAGCAAGCATACTGAATAGTGAACGATAAAAAGTTTTATCTTTGGTGAAAAAAGAGGTCTGATCCAAAAGAAGTTCTCCTTGCCGACAGCTACATTTTTTAAAAAATTGTTGCTTTTTATACTATCATATCTGCCGGAAAAATGGTATGATTAACAAAAATATATATGTGGTTTATGCAACACGGAGTTGGTATTTAACATTCTTTGTAATTGGGGGAAAGAATATGGCAAAAGAAGACCTGCGTGTGATCAAAACTTTAGACAGTGTGGACCAATCACTTTTGGAAAACCTGAAAAAAACACCATTTAACAAGATCACGGTAGAAGCGCTTTGTGAAAAAGCCAGGATCAACCGTACCACTTTTTATAAGCACTACAGAGATAAATATGAATTACTGGATAATTATCTGGCACGTGTGTTGGAAGAGTTCCGTATTAAAAATGATGTTGTCTTTGTAGATGCAGATCCGGAAACAATCAACGAAGATAAATACAAGATGCCTTTCCGGGACACTGTGGAATTTATTATTTCAAAAAAAGAAGTGTACGAGATCCTCTGGACGGCGCAGATCGACCGGAATATTTTTGATGAAATGGTGCAGACGGTTTCTGAAAGCATTATCAAGAGAAGGATCAAACAGCATCCGGAAATCAAAACGGATACAGAAAAATTCTTCAAAACATCTCTGTTTGCAAACCTGTTCGCATATAATCATCTGGTTTCCGTCCGTTGGTGGCTGGCCAATGATTATGTGATCAGTAAGGCAGAATTGTATCGGTTGTTTGATGATATGATGAGAGAGGGACTATTTAAAGTTTTTAAGGAGCAACTATAGTAAACACAAAAAAGAGGGTAAAGAAATGAATGTCTATAAACGAATCATGCTTAAGTTGAGCGGAGAAGCCTTGGCAGGAGAAGGCGGCGGCTATAATGAAGAGGAAATCGGACGTATTGCCGAACAGGTCAAACAGATCGTAGAAATGGGATGTGATGTCGGCATTGTGATCGGCGGAGGAAATATCTGGAGAGGAAAAAGCAATCTGCAGATCGACCGGCCAAAATCTGATTCCATCGGCATGCTGGCAACTGTCATGAACTGCATCTATGTTTCGGAACATTTCCGTGCACACGGGATCAAGACTGCGATCTTCACGCCTTGGCTGGTATCCACTTTTACAGAGCTGTTCAGTAAAGATAAAGCGAATGAATATTTTGCAGAAGGAAGGGTGTGTTTCTTCGCAGGAGGTACCGGACATCCTTACTTTTCCACAGATACCGGCGTCGTTCTGCGGGCAATGGAAATGGATGCAGAAGTGATCCTGGCAGCCAAAAACATCGATGGTGTTTATGACAGCGACCCTGGAAAGAACCCGGATGCGAAGAAGTTTGATAAGATCACGATCCATGAAGTTGTGGAACGGAAACTGGGGGTGATCGATCTGACTGCTTCTGCACTTTTGGATGAGCACCCGATTCCGATGAGAATATTTGCACTCAAAGAAGAAAACTCCATTGTCAACGCATTAACGGATGATCATTTCCATGGAACCGATGTTACCATAAATGAATAATAGATAAGGAGAATGCTATGAACGAGAGATTGGATAAATACGAAGAAAAAATGATGAAGACATTGGATAACCTGGAGCAGGAGTTCGCAGGGATCCGCGCCGGCAGAGCAAATCCACACATTCTGGATAAGATCACTGTGGATTATTACGGCACGCAGACGCCGCTTCAGCAGGTAGGCAATATCTCTGTTCCGGATCCGAAGTGCATCGTGATCTCTCCTTGGGAGAACAAAATGATCAAGGAAATTGAACGTGCGATCAATGCTTCCGATATCGGCATCAATCCAACGAATGATGGAAAGAATATCCGTCTGGTATTCCCGGATCTGACAGAGGAAAGACGTAAAGATCTGGCAAAAGAAGTAAAGAAAAAAGGCGAAGACGCCAAGGTAGCGATCCGCAACATCCGCAGGGATGGTATTGAACAGTTCAAGAAGATCGCAAAAGCAGGAGAAGTTTCTGAAGATGAAGGAAAAGACCTGGAAGACGATATGCAGAAACTGACCGACCAGTATGTGGCTGATATTGATAAAAAAGTCGAAGATAAGACGAAAGAACTGATGACGGTATAATACATGGACGAGAAAGACCTGAAAATACCGCAGCATGTTGCCATCATCATGGATGGCAACGGAAGATGGGCAAAGAAAAAACACAGGCCGCGGACCTTCGGTCATGCGAAAGGTGCCAAAGTATTGGAACAGACACTGGAAGATGCGGATTCGCTGGGCGTAAAGTATTTTACGGTGTATGCTTTTTCCACGGAAAACTGGGCCAGACCGTATGAAGAAGTGCAGATCATTATGAATCTGTTCCGCGACTATCTGATCAGTGCAGTAGATAAATGTAACCGTAATAATGTTCGTTGTATGGTCATTGGAGAACGCACCAGACTGGATGCGGATATTATTGATGCCATCAATAATCTGGAAGAAAAGACAAAGAACAATACGGGCATTACATTTATTGTTGCGATCAACTATGGTTCCCGCGATGAGATCACACGCGGGTTCCGCCAGATTGCCCGGGAAGTGAAGGACGGAAAGCTGGATCCGGACGAGATCAGCGAAGAAATGATCTCGTCTCATCTGGATACCAGGGGAATACCGGATCCGGATCTCTTGATCCGTACCAGCGGAGAAGAAAGACTATCCAATTTTCTGATGTGGCAGCTGGCTTATACGGAGTTCTACTTTACGGATATTCCATGGCCGGATTTTAATAAGCAGGAACTGATCAAAGCCTTCGAGAAATATTCCCAGAGGGACAGACGATACGGCAACGTAAAATAAAGGTTTTAAACAATTTATGACAGACGATAGAAGCAAAGGCTTGCTGAAAAATAAATCTTTCTGGGTCAGAACAGGCAGCGCAATTATTTTTGCGGCTATTTTTGTGACAGTGATGGTCCTGGGCGGGTATTTTACCTGGGCCTTTCTGCTGCTCATATCATTGATCGGTCTTTATGAGTTTAACCGTGCCATGAAACTGTACTGGGGTGTATTTGCCTGGGCAGGTTATATTGTGACGGTGGCGTACTATGTGATGCTGATCACGGTGGATTCCACGGCATATTCCTTTATGCTGTTTGGGATCCTTCTGTTTGTGGATCTGGCTGTTTTTGTTTTTACTTTTCCGAGATACAAACTGGAACAGGTCTTTGCCGGCTTTTTTGAAGTGTTTTATGTAGGAGTGGCATTATCTTTTCTGTATCTGCTTCGGATCCATCCGCCATCCGGGGCCTATCTTGTCTGGCTGATCCCGATCAGTGCCTTTGGAAGCGACCTGTTTGCATATCTGATCGGTATGATGTTTGGCAAGACTCCTTTTGTTCCAAAATTGAGTCCGAAAAAGTCTGTAGAAGGAGCAGTGGCTGGTATTATTGGTGCAGCGCTGCTGGCACTTGCATACGGATTTGCAGTACAGAAATACATTCCGGATGTCCATATGGCACCGTTGGTATTTCCTCTGCTTTCTTTGTTTGGCGCAGCTGCAGGACAAGTTGGAGATCTGGCTGCTTCTGCAATTAAACGGAAAGTCGGGATCAAAGATTATGGAAAACTGATCCCGGGACATGGCGGCATATTGGACCGTTTTGACAGTGTGATCATGGTCGCTCCGATCATGTATTTGATAACGATTTACTTAATGGTGATTCATTTATGAAAAAAACAATATCCATCCTTGGCTCGACCGGATCGATCGGGACGCAGACACTGGAAGTTGTCAGAAATAATCCGGATCTTCAGGTCGCAGCCATCAGCGGAAATAAGAATATAGAACTATTGGCAAAGCAGATTTTGGAGTTTTCTCCAAAACTTGTTTGCGTTTACGATGAAAATCAGATTGAACCGCTGCAAAAGAAACTGCAGGAATTGAACATAGATACTATCCCTCAGATCGTATCCGGGATGGATGGTCTGATCCGCGTGGCAACATTTGAACAAACAAACATCGTTGTTACAGCCATCGTCGGGATGGTAGGGATCCGCCCGACTATGGAAGCAATTAAAGCCGGAAAAGATATTGCCCTCGCGAACAAAGAAACACTGGTCTGTGCAGGCGAACTGATCATGGCTGAGGCAAAAAAACAGGGCATCCATATCTATCCGGTCGATTCCGAGCACAGCGCGATCTTCCAAAGCCTGAATGGAGAAAACAGAGCAGAGGTAGATAAGATCATTCTGACAGCTTCAGGCGGCCCTTTTAGGGGGTATTCACGTGAAATGCTTAAGAAGGTGACGCTGGAAGATGCTTTAAAACATCCAAACTGGTCAATGGGGAAAAAGGTTACGATCGATTCTTCTACCCTGGCCAATAAAGGTCTTGAAGTCATGGAGGCAAAATGGCTGTTCGATGTAGAGCCGGATCAAATAGAAGTAGTGATCCAGCCTCAGAGCATTATCCATTCTGCTGTTCAATATAAAGATGGTGCTATCATTGCCCAACTGGGGACGCCTGATATGAAACTGCCTATTCAGTATGCGCTTGTTTATCCGGAACGAAGATTCTTGCCGGGTAAACGGATCGACTTCTTTGAATTAGGGAAGATCACGTTTGAAAAACCGGATATGGAAACATTTGGGGCACTGGCTCTTGCATACCGCGCCATCCGGACAGGCGGCAGCCTGCCGACTGTGTTTAATGCCGCGAACGAGCGGGCAGTTGCTTCTTTTTTGAAAGGAAAGATCCAATATCTGGAAATTGAGAAGGAAATTGAAAAGGCAATGAATCAGCATCAGCTGATCGAGAAGCCTTCTCTGGAACAGATCATTCAAATTGGAGAGGAGATCATCGGTTCATGAGTGTGATCAGTATTATTCTCTCCATTATCATATTGAGCATTCTGGTCATCGTGCATGAATTCGGCCATTTTATCCTGGCGAAAAAGAACGGGATCTTTGTGAAGGAATTTTCAGTGGGATTTGGTCCGCGGATCATCAGCCATGTTTCCAAAAAGAGCGGGACAAGGTTCTCCTGGAAGGCCATTCCGTTTGGCGGCTCCTGTCAGATGCTTGGAGCATTGGAAGATGAAGACGATGAGACTGATGATGAAAAATCATTTGATAAAAAATCCGTATGGGCACGGATGAGCGTCATTCTGGCCGGCCCGTTTTTCAATTTCTTTCTCGCTTTCATTCTGTCTGTGATCGTGATCGGAACTGCAGGATATGACCCTGCAAGAGTCACTTATGTTGAGCCAGGATCACCGATCGCGCAGGCAGGTATTCAGGAAGGCGATCTGATCATTAAATATAATGGGGAACGGATCAATTTCGGCCGCGAAATCTATTTATCCGGCTATCTTCATCCGATCACATCTGATGCAAAGGCTGTTCCGATCACCTATATCCGAAACGGGGAAAAAACAAGCGTCAGTGTTGTTCCAGCACAAATGGATTACTATTCTCTGGGATTTAGTTATTACGCAAATGATGATGAAGCAAAGCTTGCGGAGGTCGTGAAAGAAGGAGCGCTGGAACAGGCAGGGATCCGGGAAGGTGATGTTATCACAGCGATCGGAGATACCAGGATCGCAACCGGAAAAGAACTGAATCAGTATTTTGATCGATCTCCGGTTACAGCGGCTCCCCTTACAGTTACATTCCTTCATCATGGTGTGGAAAAAACAGCTGTTGTTTACCCACAGGCCCAGAAGGCATACCGTCTTGGTTTTTCCTATAATCTGGAAAATGAAAAGACCGGCGTTGGCGGAGTCTTAAAGTACAGCTTTGCAGAAATGCGTTATCAGCTCCTTTCTGTCTTCAAAAGTCTGGGATTTTTGATTTCCGGGAAAGGATCTTTGGATATGCTTTCCGGTCCGGTAGGAATTGTGGAGGTTATCGGAACTACTTACGATGCGTCTGTATCCTCCGGTTTTCTGGCAACTTTGACAAATATGCTGAGCATCATGATCCTGCTCAGTGCTAATCTTGGCGTGATCAATCTTCTGCCGATACCGGCATTAGATGGCGGCAAGTTCCTCCTTCTTATTATTGAGGCGATCCGGAGAAAACCGATCCCGAAAAAATACGAAGGAATCATTACAATGGTGGGAGCTGTCCTGATCATGCTGCTTGCTGCAGTAGTACTGGTAAATGATGTAATCAAATTATTCTGATTGAGAAAAAGATGTATACAAGAGAACAGACAAAGAAAATAAAAATAGGAAATATCTGGGTAGGCGGTGGATCACCCATTGCGATCCAGTCTATGACAAATACTAAAACAGATGATGTGAAAGCGACTGTCGAACAGATCCATGCGCTGGAAGAAGCCGGCTGTGAGATCATCCGTTGTACAGCCAATACGCCGGAAGCTGCAAAAGCATTTCGGGAGATCAAAAAAGAAATATCGATCCCGCTTGTAGCGGATATTCATTTTGATTATAAACTTGCTATTCTTGCGATGGAAAACGGAGCCGATAAGATCCGCATCAATCCGGGCAATATCGGAAGCAGAGAACGGATCAAAGCAGTTGTGGACTGTGCGAAAGAACATGCAGTCCCGATCCGCATAGGGGTTAATTCCGGTTCGCTGGAAAAAGAACTGGTTGAAAAGTATCATGGCGTAACAGCGGAGGGATTAGCAGAAAGCGCGCTGGATAAGATCAAGATCATTGAGGATATGGGGTATAGTGAGCTTGTGATCAGCATCAAGAGCAGTGACATCCTGATCTGCGCAAAAGCTCACGAAATCGTGGCAGAGAAAACAAATTATCCACTTCATGTAGGAATCACAGAATCCGGGACTCTCTATGCAGGAAACATTAAATCCGCAATGGGTCTTGCTATGATCCTTTCACAGGGGATCGGCGATACTATCCGGGTATCCTTGACCGGAAGTCCGCTGGAGGAGATCAAAAGCGCTAAATATATCTTGAGGAATCTGGGCCTCAGAAAAGAAGGAATCACAGTCATCTCCTGCCCGACCTGCGGAAGGACGGAAATCGACCTGATCGGTCTGGCAAACCGCGTGGAAGATCTTTGCGCGGGTTATGATCTTTCCCTGAAAGTGGCTGTCATGGGATGTGTTGTGAATGGTCCTGGAGAGGCAAAGGAAGCAGATTTAGGAATTGCCGGAGGCAAGGGGGAAGGTCTTTTGATCAAGCATGGTGAGATCATCCGAAAGATTCCGGAGACGGAATTTCTTCCAACATTAAAATACGAACTGGACAACTGGGAATAGAATGAAATTTTTTGAGGTTTTTAAAACTTTATCGGTCGGAGAGGAACTTTTTGCTCTGTTTGAAAGTATGGAAGTGCTTTCTGTAACGCAGGTCAAAACAGGAAATTATCTGCGGATCCGTCTGCGGGACGGACATCCTTTGAGCAGCATATCGATCCGCCAGATGGAAGAAGCGATCCGCAGCCAGGTTCTGCAGGAAATGATGTCTGTCCGGATCGAATATGAAAACGGGTATGAATATGCCGAAGTCGGTTCCGGAACGTATGAAAATCCGGAAGATAACCGCCGAGTAGCTCAGCCGAAAGCTGCGTTGGCGCAGTCATCGGAAGCTGCTCCAAAAAGTGCGGCAGGAACAAAAAAGAAATGGACTTCGAAAAGCAAAAAAACGGATCCGGGTATGATTTATGGAAAAGATTTCCAGGGAGAGCCGATGGAAATCTCGGACTGCATTACCGAAATGCGGAATGTGATCCTGCGCGGCACCATTTTTGAAAAAGAACTATCGGTAACGAAGAATAATTTCAAAATTCTTAAACTATCCATTACAGACCGCACAGACAGTATCTCTCTGAAAATGTTCCTTCGGGAAGGAGAAGAAAAACTGCCGGACGCCTTTAAAGAGGGCATGACCATTGAAGTCTGCGGCAATATCGAATATGACAATTTTGAAGGCGAGATCCTGATGACCCGTGTAACGGGCATCCGCGAGGGGAAGGATGCAGATGAGGCACGGATGGACAATGCACCGAAAAAGAGAGTCGAGCTGCATCTGCATACCCAGTATTCGGATATGGATGCGCTGACGCCAGTGAATGATCTGCTGGATAAAGCGGTGAAATGGGGACATAAGGCTGTTGCAATCACTGACCACGGAGTGGTGCAGGGCTTTACAGATGCTTTTCATAAACTGCAGGCAATGTCAGATCCTGATTTTAAAGTTATTTACGGTGTGGAAGCTTATATTGTGGATGACATGGATGATCCGATCGTTCAGGATCCAGATTCACCAGAAGATATTGAGCTGCGAAGAGAGAGCGCCATTCCGGATGAGATTCCAAAGGTGATCGATCCGGCAGAAGAAGAGCGAATTGAGAAAGTAAAAAAAGACAAATATTATCATGCCATTCTGTTAGCAAAAAATGAAACAGGAAGGCGTAATCTGTATCGGCTGGTTTCTTATTCCCATATCAATTATTTCAGCCGTCGTCCGCGGATTCCAAAGAGTGTTTTGAATAAATACCGGGAGGGACTGATCCTGGGATCTGCCTGCGTCATGGGTGAACTCTATGACGGAATATTAAGCGGGGAAAGCCAGGAGAGGATCGCCGAGCTGGTGAACTATTATGATTATCTGGAGATCCAGCCGGTTGCAAATAATATGTTCCTTGTCCGAAATTATGAGCGGAATCATGATCCGATCTACCGTTCTGCTCATAAGGAGATCAAGGGGCATATGCGGAAAAATGCAGATGAGATCCGCGCGATCAATAAACAGATCTATGATCTGGGGAAGCAGTATGGGAAACCGGTCGTGGCGACCGGAGACGTACATTTCCTGAATCCGGAGGATGAGATATTAAGACATATTATTCTGGACAGTCAGAAATACTCTGATGCGGATGATCCGGGACCGTTTTATTTCCGCACGACGGAAGAAATGCTGCAGGAATTTGATTATCTGGGACCAGACATTGCCTATGAGATTGTTGTAGAGAATACCAATATGATCGCGGACATGATTGAAAAGATTGAACCTGTAAGGCCGGATAAATGTCCGCCTGTGATTGAAAACTCAGATGAGAACCTGAGGGCGATCTGCTATGAAACCGCGCACAGCATGTATGGGCCGGATCTTCCGGAAATCGTGGTAAACAGGCTGGAAAAGGAACTGAATTCCATTATTTCCAACGGATATTCTGTTATGTATATCATTGCAAGGGAATTGGTGCAAAAAAGCAACAGTGACGGATATCTGGTCGGGTCCAGAGGTTCTGTTGGTTCTTCTCTGGCTGCTACGATGTCTGGTATTACAGAAGTGAATCCGCTGAAGCCTCATTATCGTTGTCCATCGTGCTTTTACAGTGACTTTGATTCGGAAGAAGTAGAAGCATATGCCGGAGGCGCTGGCTGTGATATGCCTGATAAATTATGCCCTGTCTGCGGGACACCGCTGATCAAAGACGGGTTTGATATTCCATTTGAAACATTCCTGGGATTCAAGGGAGACAAGGAACCGGATATCGACTTGAATTTCTCGGGCGAATATCAGTCACATGCACATGACTATACAGAAGTGATCTTCGGAAAAGGGCATACGTTCCGCGCGGGAACGATTTCCACCCTGCAGGATAAGACTGTCTATGGTTATGTGAAGGGGTACTTTGAACGGCATAACCGTTCCATCCGAAAATGCGAGATGAACCGGCTGATCAAAGGCTGTACCGGTGTAAAACGGAGTACCGGTCAGCATCCGGGCGGCATTGTTGTTCTTCCGCATGGAGAAGAAATATATTCCTTTACTCCGGTACAGTTCCCGGCAAACGATGCTGGAAAACACACGGTGACCACACATTTTGAATATCATAGTATTGATCACAACCTGTTGAAGCTTGATATCTTAGGACACGATGATCCAACCATGATCCGTATGCTGGAGGACCTGACCGGTTTTGATGCGAAATCCATTAAACTGGATGATCCGTCGGTTATGAAACTGTTCGACGGAACGGAAGTATTGGGTATCACTCCGGAAGATATTGAGCATCCGCTTGGAACCTTAGGCGTTCCGGAGTTCGGCACCGACTTTGTCATGCAGATGCTGCTGGATACCAAACCTAAAAACTTTTCTGACCTGGTACGTATTGCCGGTCTGTCTCATGGAACTGATGTCTGGCTGGGTAATGCAGAAACACTGGTAAAAGAGGGAAAAGCAACTCTTTCCACCTGTATCTGTACGCGTGACGATATCATGCTGTATCTGATCTCAAAAGGAGTAGAACCGGCGTTATCCTTTAATATCATGGAACAAGTCAGAAAAGGAAACGTGGCTAAGGGCAAAGTAAAAACGTGGCCTGAATGGGAAAAGACCATGAAAGAAAATGGTGTCCCGGACTGGTATCTGTGGTCCTGTACCAAGATTCAGTACATGTTCCCAAAAGCACATGCCGTGGCATATGTCATGATGGCTTACCGGATCGCCTACTATAAGATATTCTATCCGTTGGAATATTATGCTGCTTTCTTCAGTATCCGTGCAGCTTCTTTTGATTATGAGAAGATGTGTCAGGGACTGGACAGACTGAGACAGGAAATGGAGCTGATCAAAGGACGGGTCGACATGGGAACGGCATCACCAAAGGACCAGGATCTTTTGAAGTATATGTATAACGTGGAAGAAATGTATGCAAGGGGATTTGAATTCCTGCCGATCGATATTTATAAAGCAGGAGGCAGCCGATTCAAAATTTTTGATGGAAAGATCATGCCTGCGTTTGAAGCAATTGAAGGAATGGGAGAAAAGGCAGCCTGCGCACTGGAAGAAGAAGCTCAAAAAGGGCACTTTACTTCCAGGGAAGATCTGAAGATCCGTACCAAGCTGTCCAGCACCTTAACGGATAAGTTATACCAGTTAGGAATACTGGGAGACATGCCTGAATCCAGTCAGCTTTCCATTCTGGATTTTCTGAAATAAAAAGTCTTTTCTAACAAGAGAAAAACTTATATAATCTTACTAATAATCGGAGAAAGAAAGGATACACGTATGTTAACGATTGAAAAGGATTTATGTATTCAATGCGGTACCTGTGTGAACGAATGCTTCCAGGACTGTCTGAAACTGGAAGATGGAGAACTGAAATATGATGAGAGCCGCTGCATCTTCTGCGGACATTGTCTTTCTGTCTGCCCGAGAGATGTCATTATGATCGACGGTGATGGATACAATATTGAAGATGTGGAAGAGTTTTCATTCTATGAAAATACGCCGATCCAGTTCGTCAGAAGAGATATTATGATGCGGCGGAGCGTTCGTTCCTTTAACGAGGATCCTGTTTCGGAAGAATCTTTGAATCTTATCATCGAAGCAGCAAAATATGCGCCAACTGCAAAGAACTGTCAGAGAAATGCCCTGAAGGTAGTGACAGATCCGGAAGCAGTTGATGAATTGCTGGTTGATATTATGGAAGAGATCGGCGAGATCGGCAAAGCTAAAATGAGAGAAAACCCGGAGGTGGCGGCTTTCTTCCTGAGTAAATACAGAGAGTTTAACGAAGATAAAGTGGATGGTCTGTTTTATGGGGCTCCGGTTATCATCATGGTTTTTTCTCCTACAGAAGTTGATGGAGCGCTTTGTGCTGCAACCATGGGGCGCATGATCGAAACTGTCGGATTAGGCTATTGTTATATCAAACTGGCAGCAGAACCGATGAATACACCGAAACTTCGTCAGAAATACAACATCCCGGATGATCTGCACTGTGTGCTTGCACTGGCTGTCGGACATTATGATGCAGAGTATTTCTGTTCTGTACCTAGAAAAGACCTTCCACTGCTATAGGATTCATTTATATGATTTTTGTGACCGGTGACACCCATCGGCTGATGGATGTCAAAAAAATCGATCTGGAGAACTTCAGTGAACAAACGATGCTGACCCGAAATGATTATCTGATCATTGCGGGAGATTTTGGCGGGGTCTGGACCGGAAATGAAAAAGATGACGCGGTCCTGGACTTTCATGAAAATCGTAATTACACAACATTGTTTGTGGGCGGCAATCATGAAAATTATGATGCTCTGGAGCGCTATCCGATCGAAGAGTGGAACGGTGGAAAAGTACGCCGGATCAGGGAACATATTTTGTATCTGATGAATGGTCAGATCTTCACCATCGATGGGATCCGCTTTTTCATCATGGGCGGGGCAACCAGCGTGGATAAGATCTTCCGAATCGAAGGAGAAAGCTGGTGGCCGCAGGAAGAACCGGATAAGGAAGTGTTTCAGGAAGCGTTCGATAATCTGGGAAAAATCGGAAATAAGGTAGACTATGTGATCACACATACAATTCCTGAAAAAGTCCGACGGACGGTGTTTGAAGCATATTCTGATTTTGTGAATTATGACAGCAGCGTGGAACGGTTTCTGGATCTCATTATGGAAAATGTTGTTTTTGAAAAATGGTTTGCAGGACACATTCATATTGATCGTGAGTTTCCGGAATACCGTCTCAGGATCTTGTATAACGGGGTCGTGAAAATAGGATAAAAAGTCCTTGCCATTTTGGAAGCGTTCCCTTATACTATCGAAGTACGTTCTGGCTCGTTGGTCAAGTGGTTAAGACGCCGCCCTCTCAAGGCGGAATCAGGAGTTCAATTCTCCTACGAGCTGCACAAAAAGTTCCCTTTACGGGAACTTTTTTAATATAAAAAACTGGACATTCATTCACCTTCTTTGTAGTATTAGTCCAGAAAAAATAATGGGAGGGAAAACGATGAAATATCAATTCATTACCAAAGGCGTTTGTGCGAAAGGAATCCAGTTTGACATCAACGATGGAGTGGTTACAAACGTAGAGTTTATGGGCGGCTGCCCGGGAAATACGAAAGCTGTTGCAAAGCTTGTGGATGGAATGAAGGCAGATAGAATCGCTGAGATCCTGCTGGGTAATGACTGTGCAGGTAAAGGCACCAGCTGCGCAGACCAGCTTGCAAAGGCTGTTTTAGAGGCAAAAAAGAAAGAAATTGCCTGAAATTGCTTGCAAATAAAGGAAAAAGCAGTTATACTTACGCAGTAACTATAGTAAACTTTTTGAGCGGACCCAAAGGGCCCGCTCAATTGTTGAGAATAAATAATGAAGATAGAAGAAAGAACCGAAGAGCTGCTGAAGCCAATCGTAGAAAAAGAAAGCAAAACTCCGGATGAGGAAGGGAACACATATCCCTACGAGATCGTGGATGTGGAATATGTCCGAGAGGGAAGTGATTGGTATTTAAGAGCCTATATTGACAAAGAAGGCGGGATAAAGATCAATGACTGCGAGCGGATCAGCCGTGCACTGGAAGCAGTATTGGATCAGGAAGATTTTATCAAAGATGCTTATATTCTGGAGGTTTCTTCTCCCGGACTGACCAGAGCATTGAAAAAAGACAGAGATTTTGAACGCAACCTGAATAAACCGGTAGAAGTACATCTGTTCCAGCCTATGGAGTTTTTAATTCCGGGAGAGTTCGATAAAAAAGGCAGACAAAAAACGGAAAAAGTCAAAACCCTGATCGGTGACTTGAAGGATTATTCCGCAGAATCTCTTACAGTTGATGTAGGGGAGGAAAAAGAAGAACTGGTTATGATCGCACGTAAGGCGATTGCGACTGTGAAGCAGTATTTTGAATGGTAATTATGTAAAGGACACTTTGCACAAAAATAAAGGAGAAATAATATGGCAAGCGAATTAATGGAAGCACTGGAAATCCTGGAAAAAGAAAAAGACATCAGTAAGGAGTCTATTCTCAGCGCGATCGAAAATGCATTGGTTACCGCTTATAAAAACCAATACAAGAAAAAAGAAGACAGCATTCTGGCTGCTGAGAATGTCTTTGCAAAAGTCGATGAAGAGACAGGAGAGTTTTTCGTTTATGCGGAGAAAACCGTTGTAGACGAGATTGAAAATGGACTGTTGGAGATCTCTCTGGAGGATGCCAGAAAAATCTATCCGCAGTGCCAGGTTGGAGATGTGGTCCGCCTGGCGGCTGAATCCAAAGAATTCAGCCGTATAGCGACACAGAACGCAAAAAACGTTCTGATGCAGAATTTGAGAGAACGGGAAAAAGACAATGTTTACGAAGAATTCCTGGCAAAGGAAAAGAACATCGCAACCGGTGTTGTGCAGCGCTTTAATGATCAGAGCATTACGATCAACCTCGGAAAAGCAGATGGCATCCTGAATGAGAATGAGCAGGTCAAGTCCGAAAGACTGCGTATCGGCGAGCGGGTTAAGGTCTATGTCCTGGAAGTGAAGAATACAAAAAAATCTCTTCGTATCCTGGTTTCCCGTACCCATCCGGAACTGGTTCGTAAATTATTCGAATCTGAGGTAACAGAAGTAAAAGATGGAACGGTAGAGATCGTTGCTATCGCAAGAGAAGCCGGCAGCCGTACCAAGATGGCAGTCTGGTCAAATGATCCGGATGTTGATCCGGTCGGGGCCTGCGTCGGAATGAATGGTATGCGTGTAAATGCTGTTGTTTCAGAACTGAAGGGCGAAAAGATCGATATTATCAACTGGTCTGATAACCCGGCTATTTTAATTGAGAATGCATTGAGCCCGGCAAAGGTTATCTCTGTTCTGGCAGATGATGAAGAGAAGACTGCTACGGTCATTGTCCCTGACTATCAGTTATCTCTTGCAATTGGAAAAGAAGGACAAAATGCCCGTCTGGCAGCCCGCCTGACAGGATTTAAGATCGACATCCTGAACGAAACACAGGCAGCTGATATCCTGGACGAGATCTATGAAGGAGATTTTGAAGGCGCTGCAGAAGATGCAGATGATTTTTACGGGTCTGAATACGAAGGTGAAACTGACGACCCTCAGGCAAACGAAGAGTCTGCTCCGGAAGAAGAGTAAAGGAAGCGATGTTAACACATGTCGAACTTAAGCTTGCCTTTTAAACAAATATTATCTCTGTTAGGGATCGCAACGAAAGCCGGAAAACTTGTAAGCGGCGAGTATCTGGTAGAGAAAGCGGTCAAAGAGATGAAAGCGTATTTAGTCGTGATCGCTGAAGATGCATCAGACAATACAAAAAAACATTTTTCGGACATGTGTCAGTATCGAAACATTCCGATACGATTCTTTGGAACAAAAGAAGAGATCGGTAAAACGATCGGAAAAGCTTACAGAGCGAGTATCGCGGTAACGGATGAAGGATTTGCCAAAAGCATTTTAAAGAAAGTAGACGCGCAATAACAGACGGGAGGATTAAATTTGAGAATACACGTATTAGCAAAAGAGCTTGGCATCGAAAATAAAGTCCTGGTGGAGTTTCTGCAGAAACAGGGCGCCGATGTAAAAAGCCATATGAGTTCGTGCCCGGATAATATGATCGATCTGGTCAGAGAAAAATTCGGGAAAAAAGAGACACCGCAGACTGCACAGGCAGACAAACCGGAGATCAAAGTAGTCGCTGTGCCTGATTTTATTGCGAAAGAAGAACCAAAAACAGTTCCGACAAGAACTGCAGATGGAGAAAAGATCGAAGACGGCGGAAAGCAGATTGCCAAAGTGGAAGCCAAGAAAGCTGCAGAGGCAAAAAGCAAAGAGCCGGAAGAGCCAAAGAAGAAAAAGAAGATCATAGCTGTATTTAATCCGCAGCATTCGAATTCTGAAAAAGGCCGCGCGATGGCACGTGCGCAGCGTGATGAGCAGCGCCGCAGCCAGGAGAAACCGAAAAGACCATTGCCGAGCCAAGTGCGTCCTGCCAGAGATAGAAAGCCAAGTGATGAAGAAGTCGTTAAAAGACCGCTTCCAAGTCAAATACGTCCGGCAAAAGACCGGATTCCGGATGATGAACTGGCTGAGATGAAGGCAAAAGCTTTGGCTGAGCAGGAACAGGCTGCAGCAAAAGAGCAGGAAGCAGCAAAAGAACAGGAAGCCGCTAAAGAGCAGGAAGCTGTAAAAGAGACAGTGAAACCGCAGGAGACAGTGGAAGCTCCAAAGGAAGAAACTCCAAAGGAGCAGGTGCAGCCAGCTGCGGCAGAAACTGCAAAAGAACCAGTAAAAGCTAAGGAAAGTGAAGCAGTGAAGTCTTTACGCGAAAAAATCGTAAAGGGCACTGTTTCTGTAGAAGATATTCAGGTCAGCCGTCCATCCAAAGATAAGAATAAAGATAGACAGAGACAGCAGAATGCTGGACAAAACAAAGGACAGGGTGCTAATAAAGGCGGCCAGAACCAAAAGCAAGGCGGCGGAAAACCTGCTCAGAATCAGCCTGCTGCAGACTCCAAAGGTAAAGGAAAAGGCGGCAAGCAAAGACATAATGACAAACAGCATGGCGATAAATTTGATCGTCTGGAAAACGAAAAAGCTGCACAGCGCCAGCAGAAACAGGCAGAAGAGAATAAGGAAGAGGAAATCAAAGTCATTACACTTCCGGAGACTATTTCTGTGAAAGATTTTGCTGCTAAGCTGAAGATGCAGCCTTCTGCACTGATCAAAAAGATGTTCCTCGCAGGACAGATCCTTACTGTAAACGATACGCTGGATTTTGAAACTGCAGAAAGCATCTGTCTGGATATGGATATTCTGGTCGAGCATGAAGTAGAAATCGATTATATTGAAGAACTTCTCAAAGAAGAAGAGGAAGATCCGGCACTTCTTGAGAAAAGAGCTCCTGTCGTCTGCGTTATGGGACATGTTGACCATGGTAAAACATCCCTGCTGGATGCAATCCGTAAGACAAATGTGATCGCAAAAGAAGCAGGCGGAATAACTCAGCATATTGGTGCTTATATGGTTCAGCTTCCAAGCGGTGACAAGATCACATTCCTTGATACGCCGGGCCATGAAGCATTTACAGCAATGCGTTTAAGAGGTGCAATGGCAACCGACGTTGCTATTCTGGTAGTTGCTGCGGATGATGGCGTAATGCCGCAGACCGTAGAAGCAATCAACCATGCAAAAGCTGCAGGTATTCATGTAATCGTTGCTGTTAACAAAATAGATAAACCAGGTGCTAATGTGGACAGGGTCAAACAGGAACTGTCGGAATATGATCTGGTTCCGGAAGACTGGGGCGGCAATACTATTTTCGTTCCAATCTCTGCTAAGACAGGTGAAGGCATTCAGGATCTTCTGGAAATGGTGATCCTGGATACAGAGATCCTGGAACTGAAGGCAAATCCGAACAGAAAAGCAAGAGGTCTTGTCATTGAAGCGAAGATTGATAAAGGCCGTGGATCTGTCGCAACACTTCTGGTGCAGAAAGGTACACTGAAAGTTGGCGACCACATTGCAATGGGTGAAGCTTATGGTAAAGTACGTGCAATGCTGAATGACAGAAGAGAAAGAGTTACTTCGGCAGGTCCTTCCACACCAGTGGAGATCACAGGTATGAACGGTGTTCCAAACGCCGGTGAAGTATTTGTTGCATATGATAATGATAAAGATGCCAAAGCATTTGCTCAGGTATTTATCGAGGAAAATAAAAAGAAACTGCTTGCCGGCACCAAGAAGAAGACCAATCTGGATGATCTGTTTGATCAGATGAAAGCCGGTGAACTGAAAGAACTGGAAGTCATTATCAAAGCAGACGTACAGGGCAGTGTGGAAGCCATTAAAGAATCTCTGGAGAAGCTTTCCAATGATGAAGTTGTTGTGAAAGTCATCCATTCTGGCGTTGGTAATGTCAATGAGTCGGATGCAATTCTGGCAAGTGCATCAAACGCAATCATTATAGCCTTCAACGTACAGGCTGACGCAGTTGCAAGAGACACTATTGAGCATGAAAAAGTGGATATGCGCCGCTATAGCGTTATCTACAATGCAATTGATGACGTAGAGGCAGCCATGAAGGGTATGCTGGAGCCTATCTACGAAGAAGTCGTGACTGGTCACGTGGAAGTCCGCCAGACCTTTAAGGCATCCGGCGTTGGTATTATCGCTGGTTCTTATGTAACGGATGGAACAGTGACCCGTGATGCGAAAGTCAGACTGACCAGAGATGGTGAACTGCTCTTCGAAGGCCCGATTGCTTCTCTGAAGAGATTCCAGGACGATGTGAAAGAAGTCCGCTCTGGATTTGAATGCGGTATTGTCCTGAATGGCTTCTCTGATATCAAAGAAGGCGATCTGATGGAAGCTTATATCATGAAGGAAGTTCCGCGGAACTGATTTTAAAGGAAGATCGATGAGAAAAAATTCAGTAAAAAACATTCGAATCAATAATGAGGTCATGAGAGAGCTTTCGGAGATCATCCGTGAAAGCAAGGATCCGCGTATCCATCCGTTTACCAGTATAGTAACAGTTGATGTGGCTACGGATCTGAAAACCTGTAAAGTATATGTTTCTGTTCTGGGTACGGATGAAGATCGTCAGAAGACTAAAGAGGGGCTGAAAAGCGCGGAAGGTTTTATGAGACGGGAACTTGCCCACAGACTGAATCTGAGAAATACGCCGGAGCTGAAGTTTATCATGGATACCTCGATTGAGGACGCAATGGAAATGATGAAGAAGATCGACGAGGTAAATGGTATTGAACATTAGAGACTTATTAAAAGATGCAAAGAGTGTATGCCTGACCGGACATATCCGCCCGGATGGTGACAGCGTTGGTGCTGTTATGGGTCTATATACATATTTGCAGATCCATTTTCCTGACGTAAAAGCGGATGTATATCTGGAACCGCCGGCAGGTAAAATGAAATTCATCGTCAATTTTGATAAGATCAACTCGGAATATCCGGACCATGAACCATACGATCTGATGATCTGTTTAGATGCCAGCAACCTGGAACGGATCGGGCAGGCAGAAAAGTATTTCCATGCCGCAAAACACACGATCAATATTGATCATCATTTTTCCAATACCTATTATGCGGATGAAAACTATGTAGAAGGCGATTCTTCTTCGGCTTGTGAAGTACTGTACGGATTTCTGGACCCGGATAAGTTGAACAGGGATATCGCGATTGCATTATATACAGGTATTATTTATGACACCGGTGTTTTTAAATACCGTCTGACGTCTCCGCAAACGATGATGATCGCGGGGGAACTCATGAAATATGATGTTCCGACAGATGAGGTCATTGACGAAAGTTTTTATGCCAGAACTTATGATGAAAATCGGATCTTTGGCTACGCGGTGATGAAAAGTGTGCTTGCCTGTGATGGCAGAGTGATCTATTCATCACTGACGCAGAAAGAACTGGAAGACTTTCATGTGACGACCAGGGATCTGGAAGGTATTGTGCCGCAGCTGCGATTAACACGTGGCGTTGAAGTCGCTGTTTTTGCTTATGAAACAACGGCCGGCGACATTAAAGTCAGTTTCCGTTCCAACGATCCGTTTGATGTCAATGAAGTGGCAGCTTTGTTTGGCGGTGGTGGACACGTACGTGCAGCGGGAGCAAATATGCCTGGTCCGTTAGAAGATTGTATTCAGACATTACTGATTGAAATTGAAAAACGGTTATGATGAATGGTGTCCTGAATATTTATAAAGAACCGGGAATGACTTCTTTCCAGGTTGTATATCAGATCCGGAAACTGACCGGAGAGGATAAGATCGGACATACAGGGACACTGGATCCGGATGCGAAGGGCGTATTACCTATTTGTATCGGAAAAGCCACGAAGCTTGTGGATATGCTGATGGATACAGATAAACAATATCGTGCATCGCTTCTTTTCGGTAGAAAAACCGACACGCAGGATATTTCCGGAAAAACACTGGAGGAAATGGATCCAGAGGAAATAAAACAAAAACTGTCTCCGGAACGGATCCTGCAGACGATAGAGGGATTTGTCGGAGAAATTGAACAGATGCCGCCGATGTACAGTGCGGTTAAGGTAAATGGCGTAAAGCTGGTCGATGCGGCCAGAAAAGGAAAAACCATAGAAAGAAAAGCCAGAAAGGTTTCCATTTACGGCTTTGATCAGATAGCTGTTACGGGTTTTGATGACCCGAATGGTCCGGTCAAAGCTTTCTTTACGGTCAATTGTTCGAAAGGGACATACATTCGGACCCTGTGTGAGGATATCGGCGCCAGGCTATCAGTGCCTGCCTGCATGGAGAGCCTGGAGAGGACCCGCACCAGCGGGCTGGATCTTTCCACGGCTATTACGCTGGAAGAAGCAAAACAATATATGGAAATGGATGCCCTTCGGGAACATCTGATTCCAGTGGATTCTTTTCTGCATAAATATAAAGCGATCTTCGCGAAAGAAGAGGCAGTAAAAAAACTGATTTATGGGAACTGGCTGCGGCCGGAAGAATTTCTTCCGATAGATTTTTATGATAATGATGAAAAGTTCCGTGTATATGATACAGAGAATCATTTCTACGCGGTTTATCGTTTCAGTAAAAAAGATAATTACTTTAAATGTGAGAAAATGTTTGTATGAAAATTATTTCGGATCTTGAAAATGTAAAACTGAAGAATGCAATCATAACCATTGGAAAGTTTGATGGAAACCATATCGGACATCAGCTGTTATTTGATACGATCCGGAAACTGAAGAGGGACGGGGATTGTACAGTCGTTTTTACCTTCAATATCCCGCCGGCAGTTATGACAGAATCAGGACAGGCGGATACGGTTCGTACGATCCAGACACACGATGAAAGGTATTTCAGTGAGGATTTTGCCGGTATTGATTATGTGGTCGAGTTTCCTTTTAATAAACATACGATGGCTATGGAGCCGGAAGCCTTTGTTAAGGAGGTTCTGGTAGAAAAACTAGGTGCGAAGAGCATTGTGGTGGGAGAAGATTTCTGCTTCGGGAAAGACCGGAAAGGAAATGTGGATGTTTTACGGGAATTAGGCACACGGTTTGGATTCACTGTGCATGCGTTAAAGAAAATTGCCTTTCAGCCGGAAGATTTTGAAAGACCGGTCGAAGTGAGTTCTACTTTGATCAAAGAAGAGATCCTTCGCGGAAACATGGAGGATGTTCGGAAAATGCTGGGCAAACCGTTTTCTATGACTGGTGAGATCTTACATGGAAAACATGTGGGCAGTACGATCGGTTTTCCGACCATTAATTTTGCTGCGCCGGCAGAAAAAATCCTTCCTCCTAACGGAGTCTATGCAACTAAGACTACCATAGATGGTCAAAAATATAACAGCATCACGAATGTTGGAAAAAGGCCGACGTTTGATGATGGAGAATTCCGGACAGTTGAAACCAATATTTTTGATTTTAATGAAGATGTATACGGAAAAACGGCAAGAGTCGATTTTTACCGTTTTATCCGCCCGGAACGAAAGTTTGCTTCTCCGGAAGAACTGATGGAAGAGATTGACCGAAACGTACAGGAAGTTGCTGCGTATTTTAAGGACTTGCATGAGTAAAAAGAGTTCAGTCTCAAGTGTATTACTGCTTTTTCTGGCCGCATTTATTTGGGGCCTTTCTTTTGTCGCACAAAGTGATGGCGGCCTTGCATTCGGTGCTTTTTCATTTAATGGAGCAAGACTCCTGTTCACTGCGTTGATATTACGCATCTTGATCACAATCACTGATAAGATGGGTATTTCATCTGCTCCAGTAAATAAAGCTGATAAGAAAAGACAATTATTCTCAGGGCTGGTCTGCGGACTGTTTATTTTTATTGCCACAAACTTCCAACAGATCGGAATGAATCTGGGAGCAGGCACAGGGAAAGCTGGGTTTATAACATCCATGTATATTTTGATGGTCCCGATCATTGGTATGTTCTTCCGTCAGAAGATAAAATGGAATGTGTGGGTAGCAGTCGGGATTGCTTTAGTGGGACTGTATTTCCTTTGTGTAAATGGAAAGATTGAATTTGTTCCGGCTGATATCTGTTTAATGCTCGGTGCCTTGGGATTTGCTGGACAGATCGTTACGATCGACCGCTACGGACACAGGGTCGATGCACTTCGGTTATCTGGTATGCAGTTTCTGCTTGGCGGTTTTCTTACGTCGGTTATTGCAGTTATTTACGAGATACTTCCATTTCCAGGTGGGATTTCAGCATGGGCTGCGCCTCTTTTTCATGGCAGGATCTGGATGGAATTATTATATATGGCAGTATTAAGCGGCGGTGTTGCATATTCTTTGCAGATTGTCTGCCAGAAGAGACTGGATCCGACTGTGGCATCGCTTATTATGAGTTTTGAAGCTGTCTTTTCTGCTCTGGCTGGATGGCTGATCCTGCATCAGAGTTTATCTAATAGAGAAATCATAGGCTGTCTTATTATGTTTGCAGCAGTCATAATTGCGCAGTTAAAAATCAATGAAAAATCTTCTTAAACTGCATATTCCTTTTTTGCATAAAGCTTGCGGGTGGAATGCTTTTTCCCTATAATCACTGTTAAGGGGAAGAAATAATAAGAGGGAGGACAAACAGAGCATAAGGAGAGGGTAATGACAGATTTACAGGTAAAGTTCTTTATGGAACTGACAAGAACCCTTAGTTTTTCAAAGACAGCAGAGACTTTTTACACGACGCAGCCAACCGTGAGCCGGCAGATCAAAATGCTGGAAGAAGAGTGGGGCGTTAAGTTGTTTGACCGTAATAAAAGACAGGTGCAATTGACAAAAGCCGGAAAAATTATGGCAGATTTTTTCGGGTCTCATAGAGAAGCGTTAATGAAAGCGCTTCAAAAAGCAAGAAAATGTAAATAATCGTTTTCAAAACGTTTTAGGAAGAGGGAATAAGATCCCTCTTTTTTTTGCGGTGAAAATGTTTGCAGATTGTCATCTGGTATACCAAATGGTACAATATGGTTTAAATAAGCACATAAAAGGAGGTTTTCGTATTTGGCTACTGCAAAAAAGAAATCTGTTGAAAATGAAAGCAAACAGATTCATGTATATAACCAGATTAAGGAAGATATCTTAAACGGCACATTTCCACCGGGAACCGTTATGGTGGAACGCAAACTATGTGACCGCTATGAAGTCAGCCGCTCACCGATCCGAGCTGCCCTTCAGATGCTGGTGCGTGACGGCTTGCTTTCTTATTCCCGCAGTCAGGGGATGATCGTGCCGGAAGTAACGATCGAAGATATTTTTGAAATCTATGATCTGATGGAATTATTCCAGAAATATGCAGTGCGCCGCTCCATTAAACGTATGAATGATCTGAGCCTGCAGGCACTGGAGGCAACTCTTTATAAGATCCGGGAATCGCTGGATAAAGAAAACGTCCTGGATGCCATTAAGTGGGATATCAAATTTCATGAGTTTCTGGTAGACTTTTCCGAAAGCCGGCGTCTGAAACAGTTTTACGAGCAGATTAGTGTGCAGATCGGAAGGTTTCTGTCATCCACCCTGGAAGATACCTTTTTGGCGGAACGTTCCTATCTGGAACATCGGAATATTTATAACTGTTTGGCTGAAGGCGATCTGAAAGGGGCAGAAGAGGCTATCTCGCAGCATTATGCTAATACCAAGCAATACTATGTGAATCGTCTGCTTGGAGACAGTCTGTATTAGGTTTTGGACAAAATAAAAAAGCAGGATACGGGAGTCGAACCCGCCTCTTCGGCTTGGGAAGCCAATGTGCTACCGATATACCAATCCTGCAAGTGAGCGTATTATAGCAGTTATGAGGAATGATTTCAATCGTTCGAGGAGAGAAAATAAATGTACGAATTCGTTTTTGATGGTTTTTCCAAAGAACAGTGCGAGGCTTATCTGAAGCGGATCAAAGCTTCTTTTGACGGAAATATCACTTTGGATAATCTGAATGCTCTGATTTTTCAGCATCAGATCACGGTGCCTTTTGAGGATCTGGCAGTTTATGAAAACTGGGGAACGGTCAACCTGGAACCGGAGGCTCTGTTTCATAAAATTGTAACAGAACATAGAGGAGGCTTTTGTTTTGAACTAAATGGAGCTTTTTTGCTGCTGCTCAAAGGACTCGGGTTTGATGCAGTTGGTGTTATGTGCCGGATGGGCATTCCTGCTTTTGGGACGCTCAGACGTCTGGATCACAGAGGCGTGATGGTCACACTGGATGGGAAAGAGTATTACTGCGATGTTGGAATGGGAGGACCTAAACCAGCAGGTGCTGTCCCTCTTTCCGGGGAGAAAACAACGATCAACGGGAAGTGCTATTGGATAGAAGATACAGACAAGGGATGGAAGATGCTTAAGAACAACTGGCAGACAGACGGCTCCTGTGTCATTTTTGCTCCGATTGCCATGCTTCCGTTTGACTTTTATGGAAACTGTCAGGATATGATCGATCGTGGCGATACGGTATTTCATTTAACCAGAATGGTTAATCTCACGACCGAAGATGGTTTTATTCAGATCAACAATAATACGCTGACGATCAATAAAAACGGCGTGGAAACAAAACGTGATTTCCCGGAAGAAGAGTTTCCGGAATTATTAAGAAAATACTACGGGATCGAGTATAGAAAATAATGGCAAATCTGATTGATTATGTAAAATGGAGAGGAGACCTTCCTTTTGATATGTTTCCTCTGTGTGAGATTGATGCAGCAATCTTAAGCCAGGTCGCATATTGGAACATGGACGGTATCGTCCCGGAAGATCCAAAAGAGACGATGTCGATGACAGCTTTGTGCCAAAGCGCTGTATTAGAAGAACTGCCGCCTTATTGTTCAGAAGAAGACAGAACGTTAAAAGAACTCCTGGGCACAGCAGAGCGGTTTAAGGACCTTACGCTTTCCGGGTATGTGAATGAGATCGACCCGGAACAGGAAACACAGTTTGCTGCAGTAACGTTCTCCTTTGGTAAAAAGAAGCAGTTCGTGGCTTTTCGCGGGACCGATGATTCACTGGCCGGCTGGAAGGAGTGCATGGACCTGGCTTATTACGAAGAAGTGAAAGCCCAGCAGAAAGCGGTGCGTTATTTGGAGCAGATCGCAGCTGTTACACGTGGAGAACTATATATTGGCGGACATTCCAAGGGAGGCAACTTAGCAGTTTATGCAGGCGCCTTTTGTCCGGATAAGATCAACCACAGGATCATGGCTATTTATAATTTTGATGGACCTGGATTTAATCAAAAAGTTCTGGAAAAAGATCTGTTCAAGAAGAATCAGTATCGGGTCCATACCTTTCTGCCACAGGATTCCCTGGTTGGGATGCTTTTGATCCATCAGGAAGCCTATCAGGTTGTGCATAGTAATGCATCGAACGGTATTTCCCAGCATCATCTGGTGACCTGGGAGTGTGGTCCTAAACAATTTGCCTACGCCCAGAAACTGACAGAAGCAGGCGAAAACACCGGAGAGACTATCCGCGAATGGCTCGACTCTATGTCGTATGAGGAAAAACAGCATTTTATTGCTGTGCTGTATGATCTGGTTGATGAATACAAAACGGTAGGCCAGTTATTTACTGCAAAAAACCTCTATAAAGTCATGCAGGAATACAGGGGCATGGACAAGGAAAAGAAGAAAATCGTTGCAGATGCAGTAGGGATCCTGAGAAAGTCTCTGGTTGGTGATATGATTGATGATGTTAAAGATACCTATCAGGGAGTGAAGGAAACCTATCAGGAAGTAAAAGAAAAGGTTACAGATAAGATCCGGCAGGTACAGAATAAAAAATAGTTTCTTTTATTCGGTTTTTTATATATAATAAAGCAACTAGGAAAAGAGGATAAGTAAGATGGTCATCAGTTTAAAGTGGAAAGACAGAACCTTAATGGCAGCTGTTGCCAGAATCACACAAAATATGATTGCAGCGCAGGATCTTGGTGTAGACAGAGCGCAGATATTTTGGCGAATTTCTATGTATGCGAAGATTGGCTTGTTAAAAAAACAAGATGTCAGAGATATTCTGACCGCTATGGAAGCATTCAGTGTTATCCTTAAAAAACAACCATACAGAGATCCAGGTGGAGACTTTGCGGATATTGACGGCGTGATTGGCCGTCTGAAAGAGTTAATGGCCAAAAAGGGTGTTGAGCCTACTCCGGAATAAAGGACCATATGGAAAACGGTAGCAATATTTTTATAAAACAGGTATAATAACTGAGAGGAATCTGATTTGGATCCTCTCAGTCATTGTTTTTAGGAGTATTTTATGAATGATGTATTAATTGAATGCTTCCGTGCTGCGACTGAAACGCTTAACTTTACGACCGCTGCACAGATGATCCATATTTCACAGCCTTCTTTCAGCCGGAATATTGCGATGTTGGAGGAAGAAATCGGGTTTAAGCTTTTCTGGCGCAGCAAACAGAATGGAATCCGGCTGACTCCGGCAGGCTCCACTCTTTACAACGGACTTTTTGGTGTTGAACGCCAGTATTTTGAATTGCTGGAAAAATGCAGACAGATCAGCAGGGGAGAGGAAGGGAAACTGGTAATCGGCATCCTGAACGGAATCTGTTTGGACAGCCAGACTTTTTATCATATCACCAAATTCCGGGAGGAATATCCGCAGGTCGATGTGGAACTGAAAAGCTGTTCCATGATGGATCTGGAAAACAATTTGCTAAAAGGTGTCTGCGATATCAGTTTCATGATGGCCAATCTGATCCAGAATAAAGAGGAGATCCTTTATGAGAAAGTATATACGATCCCTACTTTTTATGTAGTCCCGAAAACGATGGGACTAAAACCAAGAGAAGAATACCATCTTACCGATCTCCAGGATCAGACATTTTTACTTTCCGTAGAAAACCCGGAAGGAAATGAGAGGCTGATCAAGACCTGCCGTGAATGCGGTTTTGAACCGAAAGTCCGGATTGCACCGGATAATGAAACGAAACTTCTTTGGGCTGATATGGGTGAAGGTGTAGCTGCCATCACGATAGATCAATACATCCGAAACAGCTCCCATGTGGAGGTTGTCAGGATCGCAGAATCCGGGTATCTTGATTTTTCTATTTGCTGGAGCAAGGATAACTATAATCCAGCCATTGCGTTGTTCTATTCATTGATCGATGAAGTCATGAAGACATATTAAAAAAGATAGACAACGTTCTTCTTACATATAATGTTAATTTAAAAGAGCATTTGTATTTCCGAAAAAGAGAAAATCAATGCTCTTTTTTGTGCATTTTGTACAGGAACCGTTGTTTGAATGACCTCATTCTTATTAAGTATTGCACATCGGGCATCTTTTGAAATATAATACTTACATATTAAGAAAGGAGATGGTATTTTTATGGATAACTTCAAAAAACCAAAAGTACAGGTAACCGAAGAAGACAAACAGAAAAGTTACTACAAGTACTACGAAAGAGAATTAGCTGAAATCGCTCCAGAAAAAGCCGGAAAGATTTTTGGGCCGCCAATGAATCCAGTTGGACAGCTTGCATTTGTTGACAGAGCAAAGATCTTAGAGCCAGGTTTTGAAGATGAGATCGGCTACACCAGTGTACCAGACGGAACAGGGTATATTTCAGACTGTACCTTTATTCCTGGCGGAACACCGGACATGATCGACTGGTATTTTGCATGGAGAGGTCTGGATCCATTAAGATTCACGATCATTAACCCAATGGAAAACATTGCAGCTTTATCTATGCAGTCAGTCATCTCAAGAGACCCTGACAGAACAACTCAGGAGAAATACTGGGATACAACCCAGGAGATCAAGAGAATGGGCGTTATGGGACCATTCGGACCTCCTAAGATTGATTATCTCAGCCTGAAATGCCCGTCAAGCGTTGGATTTGACATGAGCAAGATCGGCCCGGATCAGGAGACAAAGACTCTGGTTTGCGGACGTAACTTTGCTGATGGCAACCCGCCAAATGCTGCACCTGACTATTTCGTTTGCCATCAGGTCAAAGAGGTCGAGGGTGGTATCGAAGTCAGAACAAGAATCTGGTACGGCTGGACAGTTATGTATGGAAATAACTTCAAGTCCCTTCCGGACGGATTCATTATGCAGCCAATGGTAGCTCAGGAACTGATGATCCAGAATGCTACAGAGTGGGCTAATGTTGCAGCAATCCTTCCACAGCTCTACGCTGAGGAAAAAGATAATTTATAGGAGGTGGAGTGAGATGTTACATTGCAATAACAAAATTGAATACAATCCTGAAAATTGTGTCGGTTGTCAGTTATGCTATAAAGCTTGCTTCATCGACGTAATCAGATGGGATGCTGAAAAGAAACAGCCAATTTTCAAATATGTAGACGAGTGTGCACACTGCAGATATTGTCAGGCAATGTGCAAGAAAGGCTGCATTAAGGTAGTTATTGATTATAAGGGCATGAGCTACAGACAGAGCTTTGATATGTACCGCGCACAATAAGGAGGTTAATATGGGACAGAATTATGAAGAAGTAAGAGACTCTGCTGATATCCTCATCGTTGGTGGTGGTATTGCCGGGCTCACAGCAGCAGTTTCTGCAAAAGAAAAGAATCCTGATGCAAGTGTCATCGTAGTTGAAAAACAGTTCGCAGGCTATGGCGGAAAAGCTAACAAGGGCGGCGGCGTTCTTCAGTACTTTGACCTTGATCACATGAAACCGGAAGATTTCCTTCAGTATCATGTTCATGCAGTCGGATGCTATCTTGGCGATCAGGATACCATGTATAAATACGTGGCAATGAACAATGAGATGATCGACCGTATGGAAGGCTGGGGAATTTCCATTCCTAAGGTTAAAATGCCAACAGGTCCTATGACCTTCATGTTTGGTATTGACCTTGACAGCTGCATTAAGATGACCCAGAACGCTAAGAAACTTGGCGTTAAGATCTATGACAAAGTTACGATCTCTGACCTTCTGACAGACAATGGCAAGATCGCTGGCGCAGTCGGATACGGTCTTCTTGATGGCAAATTCTACATCTTCGAAGCGAAAGCAGTTATGATGGCTACAGGCAGCCAGAACTACAGAGTTTCCGAAATGTGGAGCAACGGCCGTGGCGATGGTATCGCTGCAGCTTACAGAGCAGGCGCTCAAATGAGAAATGCCGAGTTCGGTAACTTTGGACAGCTGTTCAGAAAAGAGAGCTTCCATGAGTGCGTATTCGGTGAGAACAATATGTACAACAAACTTGGTGAGAACGTAACCAAGAACTTCCGTAGATTCCCAGAGTCAGATATCAGCGCAACCGCTATTCGTGAGTGGTATGAGCAGATGTCAGAAGGCAAAGGACCTATCTATCTGCACATCCCGCAGATGCGTGGCGGTGGCGGCGGAATGATGGGCGAAGGACGTCCATACGGCCAGGCATTCTGGTCCATCCAGGGTGAAGGCGAAGAAGAGATGGATAAAGATATGGAAGTTGTTCCAGGACTTGTTGGTGAGCAGTCACCAATCCGAGTCGATGGCAACATGGCAGCTACCATTCCTGGTCTTTTCGCAGCTGGTGACTCCTGCTACTGCGGATCCGGCGCACCTGGCGCTGTTCCTGCACCTCCGGGACGTAACAGAGGTTCGGGTATCCTGAATGCAGTCTTCGCTGGTATCGTTGGTGGCGAGAGCATGGCTGAGTTCGTCAAGACAGCAGAGCAGAACAAGATCTGCGACGAGCAGGTTGCTAAGCTGAAAGCTGATGCTTATGCTCCTCTGGAAAGAGAAGAAGGATGCACAGCAGTTGACGTTATTGATATCGTTCAGGATATCATGTGCCCATGCGAGAACAGTATCATCATGTCTCAGCATCGTCTGGATATCTGCTTGAGAAAACTGGAAAGAGCAAAAGCTCTGGTTCCGAAGATGAAAGCAAAAGATTTCCACGATCTGCTTGACTGCCATGAGGCAGAAGCTATGGTTCTCTCCTGTGAGATGCACCTGAAAGCTGCTTCCATGAGACATGAGTCCAGAGGATGGTTCTTAAGAGAAGACTATCCGCAGATGGATAATGACAACTGGCTGAAATGGATCATTGTTCAGAATGACAATGGCGAGATGAAACTCACCACAGAAGACGTTCCGATCGAGAAATATCCGGTACAGCCGCTGAAATTCTAATTTCAAACAATTCAACAGAATTTGTTGGGTGACGCGGGAGTGATCCCGCGTTACCCAATAAATATAAAAAAAAGGAGAAAACGAAAAATGGGAAACAAAGTATGTGAAACATTAGGCATTGAATATCCTGTTATTTCCGGCGCAATGGCATGGACTTCCATGGCTCCATTGGTAGGTGCTGTTTCTGCAGCAGGCGGACTCGGAACATTAGGAAGCGGATTTATGCCGAAGGAAATCATTTTAGGACAGATGGATGCAGTTCGTAAGATGACTGACAAACCATTTGCTGCAAACCTTTTCCTGGATCCAAGCCCGATGCTGGAAGTTGGCGTTTCCGCAATTCTGGAAGGAAAACCGGCAGTTGCTTATATCGACAGCCTGAACCTTCTTCAGTATGACTTCACAAAAGAGTACTATGACAAATTCCACGAGGCTGGAATCAAAGTCGTAGCAAAGATCAACTATCTGGAAGATGCTCTCGTAGCTGCAAAAGCAGGTGCTGATGTCATCATCACCAAGGGATTTGAAGGCGGCGGCCATGTAACAAAGGTCAGCGCTCGTGTCCTTCTGGCAGAGGTTGTTGAAGCTAATTTAGGCATTCCGATCGTTGCTTCCGGCGGTATTGCAACCCCGAGACAGGCAGCTGGTCTTACCGTTCAGGGTGCTGATGGTATTGAAATGGGTACTGCATTCATGGCTACTCAGGAATGCCCGATCCATCCGAACTGCAAACAGGCTATCGTTGACGCAATTGATAGAGATATCGTTGCATGCGGACAGTCTACAGGAGAGCCAAGCTGGCAGATCACCAACCCACTTGCTCAGAAAATGCTCAAGATCGAAGCAGATCTTCCATGGGATGAGGCAAAAGCTAAGATTCAGGAAATGTCAATGGGTTCCCTTCGTGCTGCAGCAATGGAAGGTGACAGAGAAAAAGGCGCTGTACTTGCAGGACAGGTTGTCGGCCTGATTCATGACATCCCTCCAGTAGCAGACAGAATCGTAAAATTCTGTGACGAGTGGGCAGAACTCCTGAAGAAGGATTATTCTTTATTCTAAAATTCTAAAAAGATTTTAATTTTTCTCACGGAGAAGAGTATTGATTAATAAGGAAGTAAGCATAAAAATACTGAAATAAAGCAAAGTCAAGGCCGGAATATGGCCGCGTTGATTAATACAGCGGCCGTATTACCGGTTTTGGCGTTTTTCCTTAAAAATCCGTCAAGTGTCATTCCGTAGAAATTTTAAATCAGTTTTTGGTAATTTTTTTTATAGTAATTTTGCACAAATTGCTCTATAATCACACTTGATATTCATTTCACTTTTAACAAGTGACGGAGGATAATAAATACATGGGTATCGAAATTACAGAAGAATTGAAGAATCACCCGTTGTATAAATATTATGAACTGCCGATCAAGCCAGTCCCGGAGGATGTGGCTGCTAAGATTATGTCACTTAAATATGACAATGAAGATGGTCTTAATATCGCAGATATCAACAGAATGTTTGACGACGGATATCTTCCGTGTGAGTTTGGCCTGTTCAAGTGCCCGGATGGCGGATCCATTATGGCAAACCTGACAGATATGCCTGGTGTTACACCGGAAATGTTTGACTGGTGGTTTGCATGGCATGGACTGGACACCTTCCGTTATGTGATCTGGGATAAAGATGATCACTATTACTGCCAAAGCCAGAGCGTTGAGAAAAACCTGGATTCCAGTCTTTCTATGAAGGAACGTTATTGGGACACCTGGCATGATATCAAAGAGGCACTTGCTGACGGACAGCCGGCAGTTCCGGTCAAGCTTCATTTTGTTCATCCTACAGAAGTAGGATTTGATCCGGAAAAATTAAAAGATTTCAAAGGCACGATCGTCTGCACACCGGCACCGGCCATCATGATCCATTTCCTACGGCCGACAGCAACTGGCAGCGAACTGCGAACCCGTTTCTATATGGGTTACATGAACGGTCCTGATGGCAAACCGGTTCCAATGCCGGAAGGCGCAGGCCCGCAGATGCCGGATGAGATCAAAGAAATGATGGGACGTTCCATGCTGATGCACAACGTGAAAGAATTTACCCATCTGGCTGAGATTCTTCCGGACCTTTATAACGAATTTAAGGACAACTTCACGGTTGGTCTTAAATAAAAATTAGGGTGCTCACTTTACGAGCGAATAAAAAAAGGAGGTATATTTTTAATGGATGTAATGGACACTAAACCAAAAAAAGACTCGTTGTACAATTTTGGCTTCCGTGGTTGGATCCTTGTCATCTACCAGGCAATTGGATATGCTGTTTACACGGCTTTGACTAACTATCCGTCAAACGTCATGTCCCAGTACTATGGTGGTGCAACAACATCAACCCTGATGTCGCTGATTGGTACACCGCTTGGATTCGTCATCAACTACTTGATCCTTGCTCCAAACGTAGGTAAAGTTAAGAGCTGGAAAAAAGTTGCTTTGACCTGCTTTATCATTGGTCTTTGCGCTTCCGTTCTTATCATGATCATTCCACCTGCAGAAGATACAAGCAAGATCAACTGGTTATGGGCATTTGCATACCTGATCAATAACACATGTATGTCCTACGGCGGATGTTCCTTCACAACGTACATCGTTGGTAACTGGTTCCCGAGGAAGAGAGGTATCGTTATGGGTATTTCCACAATGGCATTCCCTATCGTTACCGGTATCTGCCTCTCCCTGTTCATGACCGTTTACTACGGAGCACTGGGAAGAACCGGAAGCATGGTAAAAGCAAACTTCATCGCTTTCGCTCCATGGTGGGCACTGGCTATCATTGGTATCATCCTCTTCTCGATTTTCATCAAAGACTATCCGGAGATGGTTGGATGCTATCGTGATAATGACCCGACCTTCACCAAAGAACAGGCTTTGGAAATCATGATGAAGGAGATCGAAAACAGAAGAACTTCCGTTTGGAAACGTAAAGTTATCTGGGGCTGCCTTGACTGGTACATGATCTCCCTGCCAGCAGGCTGGTTGCTGTCATGCGCTATGGCTTACATGGTACAGGTTATCCCTGTCCTGTTCTCTTATGGCCCGGCTCTGGATGTTCTGGCTGTTCCGGGATTCGCATTAATGAGCAGTGGTGCTAATGCCGTTCTGTTCGGACTTGCAATCTTCGCATTGTTCGGCAGCTGGTACCTGGGTGTCATCGACTCCAAGTATGGTCCAAAGACTGCAATCTTTATTACATCTTTAGTCATGCTTGTATCTGGTATCTTAGGTATGATCCACAACATCATCTGCACTGTTGCAGCAACCTGGTTACTCGGATTGTTCATGGGTGCAGCTTCGAACTTCGGTCTTTCCGCAGTCGTCCGTTACTGGAGAGGTGAAGACTTCCAGGCAGTTATGACTGGTGCTCCTCCGGTTGGTATGGTTATTTCCGCTCCGCTGTCCTACGTTATGGCAGCTCTTGGAAAAGTTAACTACGACTATGCATTCTTACTGATTGCTATCCTGGCAGTTGTCTGCGCAGTCATGAACAGAATCTTCAATGAGAGACGTCTGTATGACTACGACAAGAAACTTCGTATTGCCGCTGGCAAAGAGCCTGACAACGTACTCTATGACCGTATCGGAATGGAGAAACGTCAGAGAGAAGCTATGAAAGCTATGAAAGCTGCTAAATAAAAATTCCATCTAAATTGATCCAATTTTTCTCGCCTCTGTGTAACAACAGAGGCGAGTTTTTTGGGCGAAAGGAGCTTTGCAAAAAGAGACACGAGGCCATGCGCGTGCTTGCACGGACGCATGGCCCCGTGCCTCTTTTTATAAAGCGGAAACGTACAGCGAGCGTCAGCGAGCTGCATTTCCGGCAAAGCTCCTTTCGCTTAATATGGTCCGGAAACGGACAGCGAGCGTCAGCGAGCTGCGCTCCGATATCATAAAAAAATTAATACAATGTTACGACAAGTTTCCGTAGTTGATAATTATTATATAAAGCGGAAACGGACAGTGAGCGTCAGCGAGCTGCATTTCCGGAAAAATCTTTTCGCTTAATATGGGCCGGAAACGGACAGCGAGCGTCAGCGAGCCGCGTTTCCGGTAAAGCTCCTGAATGACCTCATTTATATTTTTAGCTATTGTTTTAAAGGCAAAAAGAGTATGATTTATATATATGTATGCAGAACATTTCTAATCAGTCTTTTATTTTTTTAAAATTCAATATATAGGAGGATAGGGTATGTCTAAGTTAACAGAAAAAGAAAACTTTATGATGATGTTTGACGACAAGATTCCGGAGTGGATTCCTCGTCTCATCCTGGCACCAGTCAAAGATCTGGAAGAAGTACCTGCTACAGCAGGCATTGGTCCGGGCTTTTTAATGGGTGCGAGAATGAAACCACCACACAAAGACATCTGGGGTGTAGAGTATATCACCACCAAAGAAGCAGCTGGAGCTATGATCCCGAAAACATGGGATTTTATTCTGGAAGATGTAACAAAATGGCGTGACGTTATCAAAGCACCATCTTTGGAAGGATTCGACTGGGAACAGCTTTGCAAGCAGGATATTGAAAGATTCAAAGTTGACAGAAATCAGACCGCACTTTCCATGAATGTCAGTGGCGGATACTTCCAATTATTAATGGCCTTTATGGGATTCACAGAAGGTCTTTGCGCATTATTTGATGAGCCGGAAGCATGCCATGAGCTCTTTGAGTATCTGTCGGATTTTTACTGTACGATCATTGAGAACACCATCGATTACTATAAACCGGACATCTTTAATATTACTGATGACACTGCAGCATGGGGCAATCCATTCGTATCATTGGATATGTTCCGTGAGTACTTCCTGCCTTTATATGACAGAGAAGCAAAATTTGCACGGGACAGAGGAATTCCAATTTCCTATCATAACTGCGGAAAGTGCGAGATCTTCATGGAAGATATGTATAACATCGGCGTACGTTCCTGGAATCCTGCACAGATCTGCAATGACCTGGACGGCATTCAGGAAAAATACGGCAACAGCCTGATCCTGAACGGATGCTGGGATGTGGAGAAAGTCACAAATCCTAACATGAGTGATGATGACATTTATGAATATCTGCTGGATATTGCAAATAAGAGAGCAAAGAATGGCGGATTCTGCTTCCTGGCAACGATCCTGATTCCAGAAGGAGAAGCAGAGAGAATGAATCATGTAAACGATGTCGTAAATAAGAGTATCATCAAGATCGGACACGAATTTTACAAATAAAAAACAGGTCTGAATGACCTCATAGCATTATCGACTATTGTATCATCTCATTCTTTGATGTATCATCAATACAGAAGAAGAATGAGATGATTTTTCTTTGGGGGAATTTTTTAAAAAGGCAATTGTTACAGGGCAAAAGTCCTGTCCATTTTGCTTGGAGAAAGGAGACTTATTTTATGATCAAGAAAGCGACAGTTGAAGGCGGAGTCGTGGTTGGAGCACCAGCTGCGGATCCAAGAATTTTCAGTTTCAAAGGTATTCCATTTGCAGCACCGCCAGTCGGAGAAAACCGTTGGCGCGCACCACAGCCTGTCATCCCTTGGGAAGGCGAAAAAGAGTGCTACATCTTTAAACCAATTTCCATGCAGCATATTCCAGGTCTGGATCAGAACAATATCTATTCCCGTGAGTGGAATGTGGATCCAACCATCGTGATGGATGAAGACTGCCTGTACTTAAATGTCTGGACACCAGCAAAAACACCAGATGAAAAACTTCCTGTTTATGTATGGTATTTCGGCGGCGGCCTGCAGGAAGGCAACCCGGCCGAAATGGAATTTGACGGGGAACGTCTTGCAAGAAGAGGCATCGTTGTAGTTACCGTTAACTACAGACTGAATGTATTCGGATTCCTGGCACATCCGGAATTGACAAAAGAAGCACCGGAAGCACCAACCAACTTCGGACATTTGGATCAGCAGGCAGGAACCCGTTGGGTCAAGAGAAACATTGCAGCATTCGGCGGAGATCCGGATAACATCACCATTGGTGGACAATCTGCAGGCGGTGGCAGCGTTCTTTCTCAGTTGATCTCTCCACAAAATGAAGGTCTGTTCCAGAAAGCTATCGTTCTCTCAGGTATCATGTATGGCGTATATCCATCCATGTTTGGAGGCAAGAACTTAGAAGAAGCAGAGAAATTCGGCGAGGAATTCTTTGATATCCTTGGCGTCAAGACTTTGGAAGAGGCAAGAGCACTGGATGCTTTCTATATCAGAGATAAACTGGTTGAGAACCCACGCTTCTTTGGAACCGTAGTAGATGGAAAATTCTCACTCGGCAGCCATGAGAAGCAGATCATGCAGGGCAAATACTGGCATATGCCTCTGTTGTTCAGCCGTACATCTACCGAGTTCATGAGCAGCATGAACTCCGAGACCATGGAGCAGTTTAAGGCAGACGCAAAAGAAAGATTTGCAGACTACTATGATGAATTCATGAAACTTTGCGGCGAAGATGATCTGGAGAAAGCAAATGCAGCATCCACATTGTCAGGTATTGAGCTTGGAGCACGTGCAGTTCAGAAGAGAAAAGAAGAATTGGGAATTGACGATCCGGTCTACTACGATGTATTCGATCCATCAATCCCAGGCTGGGATGATCCAAAGACATTCCATTCTTCCGACCTTTGGTTCTGGTTTGAAACACTGGCTAAATGCTGGAGACCATTCAAGGGATTCCACTTTGATCTTGCCCGCCATATGTGCAACTATATGGCTAATTTCGTCAAGACTGGTGATCCGAACGGCGATGATGCTGACGGAACTCCAATGCCAAGATGGGAGCCACTGAAGAGTGATGCACCTAAGGCAATGTGGTTCAGAGATACTGGAGCAGAATGTATCGATGATAAGCCGTCACCAATCGTTGATCTTGTACTGAGAAGATTCCTGGATAAAAATAAAATCGAAAAATAAGTATCAGTTGATTGAAACAAACAGGAATAAACTCAAAGAATGCCCTGAATTATCAGGGCATTCTTTTTTTAATTGTACTTAGCAAATACATTGACGTAATTGAATACAAACGGTATACTTTTTGGTATACCAAACATGAAATAATAGGCTAAGTGTGTCTTATTTTAAGAAAGGAAGGAAATTGTAAATGACTACTTTATCCCAGGAAGCTTTAGAAAAGTCATTGAAGATTTTCAACAAAACAATCGTAGGAGGAACTTTATTCACATTGGATAAACTCCTTAATGTTCTGGGAACTCTTTCACCAAAATTCAAGAAAGAGCTTGCAGAGCATAACATCACGGTTCAGTTGAGACTTCGTGACAACACCTATGGCCGATGGTTCCGTTTTAAAGACGGATTTGTAACCGGTCAGGACGGCATTAATAAAGACTGTATCGTAGAGATGGTCTTTGAAGATGAAGCATCAGCAAGAAGAGTCACTGCCTTGATCCGCAGTCAGTTTGATTTTGTTAACGCAGCAAAGCAAGGTCAGATTGCGCTCAATGGTCCGGATGCAGAAGCAATGTGGTTTTCCTCATTGTTGTTAAAAGTATTTGCTTTTGATGTTTTATATTTAGGAAATTACGGAACCAAAATGCCGAACGGTGAAATGCGTTACACCACAGGCACAAATGGAGGTCCGTTATTTGTTTATGTCAAAGATGACAAAATCGTCCGCGTGACGCCGATCGACTTTGATGAAGAAGACCCGGATATGTGGACGATCACAGCAAAAGGACAGAAACTGACTCCGCCTCGTCGTACGACAGTTGCACCGTACGCACAGGGATGGAAACAGATGGTTTATTCACCAGACCGTTGCTTATATCCGATGAAGAGAGTGGACTTTGATCCGGACGGAGACCGTCACTACGAAAACAGAGGCGTATCCGGATATGAACGGATCAGTTGGGATGAAGCACTGGATATCGTTGCGAAAGAAATGATCCGTGTCAGAAAGACTTATGGTCCTGGCGCCATCTTCGCATCTACCGGTTCCCATCATAACTGGGGCAGCATCGGATATTACCTTTCCTGTGCGAAGAGATTCTTTAACGTTATTGGTGCTACCATGTGCATGCATAACCCGGACAGCTGGGAAGGCTGGGCATGGGGCGGCCAGCATCATTTTGGCGGCAGCGCACGTAACGGCGGTACTGAGCCATATGGTACTGTAGAAGACTGTTTAAAGAATTCCGAATTCATTGTCTTCTGGTCATCGGATCCGGAAAGCACTTCCGGAAACTATGCAGGACAGGAGGGAACGATCCGTCGTGAGTGGATCAATAAACTGGGAATCCCAGTCGTGCATATCGATCCGTATCAGAACGCAACCGCAGCATTTGTCCGCGGCAGATGGATCTGTCCGCGTCCGGCAACAGATGCGGCTTTAGGTATCGCCATTGCCAATGTTTGGATGCACGAAGGCCTCTATGATAAAGATTATGTAAAGAAGAGAACATTTGGTTTTGAGAAATGGGAAACCTATGTATTAGGAAAAGAAGACGGCATCGATAAGACTCCTGAATGGCAGGAGGATATCACTGGTGTTCCGGCAAGGACTGTGCGTGCATTGGCCAGATATTGGGGTACCCATAAGACTTATCTGGCTTGCGGTTCTATGACCAGCTTTGGTTCTGCAGGACGAACCGCATTTGGTACAGAGTGGGCAAGAGTCTGCGTATGTCTGATCGCTATGCAGGGTCTTGGAAAACCTGGTGTGAACTTTGGCACACTGCAGTATGGCACACCGCTGGATACCAGATTCTGGTTCCCAGGATATGCAGACGGAGGATTCTCCGGTGACTTTATTGGAACCGGTGCAGGCGTTGCAACTTATAACAGAATGCCGCAGACACCTTCCATCAGTTCTGAGTATCAGGCAATCCCGAGACTTCTTCTTCCGGAAGCCATCATGGCAAAAGATAAAGCAGATATCACCTGGCATGGGTTAGGTGTTTATTCCGTTCATTCACAATTCGGAACCCTGCATTATCCGGCACCGGGACATGAAAGAGTCCGTATGTATTACAAATACGGCGGATCTCATATGGGAACACAGCCGGATTCTAAACGTTATGCAGCGCAATATCGATGTGACAGTTTGGAGTTTGTCGTCAATCAGAGCGTCTGGTTTGAAGGAGAAGCAAGATTTGCAGATATCATTCTTCCGGCATGTACAAACTTTGAACGTTGGGATATCGGTGAGTTTGCTTCTTGTGGAGGATATATTGATAAATCCTATCTGCAGAACAACTCACGTGTGATCTTTGTGCAGCATAAATGTATTGAACCGCTGGGAGAGAGCAAAGCAGACTTTGATATCTTCCAGGAGATTGCTAACCGGCTTGGCTTGTGGCAGGTCTATTCCGAAGGCAATACCGAATATGACTGGACAAAACGTTTATATGAAGCAACCGATATGGCACGCGTAATGCCATGGGGAAAATTCATTAAGAAAGGTTATTATGTTGTCCCGCCTCTTCCGGAGAATCGTCGCGATCCGGTTGCATTTAATTGGTTTGCAGAAGGCAGAAAGAAAGATACACCGGAACTGACTCCGCTGCCATCAGAGTATTACGGACGTTACGGAGAAGGGCTGCAGACACCATCCGGACTTCTGGAATTTGAATGCCAGACCTTAAAGCGTTTTGATCCAAATGATGAAGAGCGGCTTCCAATCTGTACATATATTCACAGTTGGGAGGGCGTTGGATCGGAACCATATGCAAAATATAAATTGCAGTTGATCTCCCCGCATTCCAAGTATTCCTTCCATACTATGGGAGACCTGAAAGATACCAATATAAATGATATTCAGGAACACAGAATGCTGATTGATGGACACCGATACTGGGTCTTCCGTATGAATACGAAAGATGCTGCTGAACGTGGTCTGAAACAGGGAGATGTTATTGAAGTGTACAACGACAGAGGAAAAGTCCTCTGTGCATTAGAGACAACAGAGAGAGTGCCGCAGGGCATCTGCCATTCTTATGAGAGCTGCGCAGATTATGTCACTCTGGAGAATGATCCGGGCGGCGAGGATACCACAGAGATCATGGGATGTATTAACAACCTTACACCTGGAAGATTTATTACCAAACATGCACACGGATTAGCTGTTAATTCCTGTCTTGTGGAAGTCCGTAAATGGGAAGGAGGACCTGTGAAATGAGAAAGTTTCATATGATCGTAGATCTGGAAAAATGTGTTGGCTGCTTTAACTGCATGTTGGCATGTAAAGATGAACACGTCGGAAACAAATGGCTTCCTTACACGGACGAACAGCAGAAACATGAGAACAAGTGGATCTGCCCGACGATGACGGAGCGCGGTGTGGCACCGTACACAGAGGTTACGTATGTGACAAAAATGTGCCAGCATTGTGATAATGCACCATGTTCAAAAAAATACCCAGATGTATTTATCAAGAGAAGCGACGGCCTTATGCTGATCGATTATAAACGCGCTGCAGATAAAAACATTGTAGACGCGTGCCCATACGGCATGATCAGCTGGAATGAGGACCTGAGCTGTGCACAGAAATGTACCGGGTGTGCTCATTTGATCGACAACGGTTGGAAAGAGCCGCGCTGCGTACAGGCTTGTCCGCTCCGTGCACTGCAGACCGTTTTCTGCGAAGATGCCGAATGGGAAAAGATCATTGAGAAGCAGGGACTGAAACCAATTACAGACGGTTCCAACAAACCTCGGGTCATGTATAAGAACCTTTACTTCTACAATAAATGCTTTGTAAAAGGTGCCCTTTGCTTTGATAAAGACGGTATTGAGGAAGCAGCAGTTGGTGTAAAAGTAGAATTACTCGTCAACAAAACGGTCGTTGCGACAACAACAACGGATTTCCTGGGTGAGTTCTATATCGATATGATCCCAAAGAATACCGGAGATATGCAGATCAAGGCATATATGGATGGCTACGATCCGATCGTCAAAGATTTTGAGATCAAAGAAGAAAGTGTCGTCCTGGATGCTATGAAGTTTGGCGGCGGAGAGGGAAAACCTGCCGTGATCCTGCCAAATGAACATGCATATGAGCAGGCACTGGATCATATGATCCCGAAAGATGTAGAAGCAGCAAAGAAAGCCTTTAAAGAGGCAGATAAATAATCCATGACACAAATGACATGCAGCAATCAAACAAAAGAACTGGAACTGGCAAGAGAGCATTTTGACCAGTTCCTTGCGCTGCATGAATTACAAGAGCATACAAGAATCAGTCAGGATACTTTGACCGGAGATTATCACTTTAGTCAGTTTTCCCTGCATTTGATCCCAGTAGATTCAGTAGAAATCACAGATGCATTTGCAAAAGAGCTGCGGGAATATGTCTGCGGATACGAATGCCCGGAAATGGAGCAGATCAAAGATGAAAATCCGAAGAACTTTACCAGAGGCAAAAAGCTGCTGGAAGATCAGCTGGAAAAGATTTGCTTCAGTCAAAATGAGCAAATGAAAAATGATCTCATGCGGGTGCTGCTGGCAGGAGGCAAGCGCCTTAGACCAGCCTTAAGCTGGGCTGCGTATAATCTGTTAACGGATACACCGCCGGAAGGAAAGCAGTATCCGATCCTGCCATTGATGGTCATGATCGAACTGATGCACAGTGCATCTTTGATTCATGATGATGTGGTTGACAAAGCGGATGTTCGCCGGAATGTGGCGACGATCAATGCAACCAGTGGCGATAAAATGGCTGTTAAATCCGCAGATTTCATTCTCGGAAGAGCGATGGAGCTGCTGAAGGTTTATAAAGGTTCAGGCATTGATGAACGTCTTGCAGCCGTTTCCGAGCAGATGTGCCTGGGAGAACTGGATCAGTTGGAAAACTTGCATAAGGATATCTCTGAAGAACAGTATATCCAGCAGATCGAACGGAAAACTGCGCTTTTTATTGAAGCGGCCGCTGCATGCGGAGGAATGGCAAGAGGATTGGACGAAGAGGCTATCCGCTGTCTGGAACAATATGGATACCACATCGGAATGGCCTTTCAGGTCAAGGACGATATTCTGGATGAGATCGGCGGAGAAGAATTTGGAAAACAAAAGAACCAGGATCGTAAGAGAGGGTTAAAAACACTTCCGCAGATCATTGGCCTTGCCAAAAGTGAAGAAGCGGTTAAGGCACATTCAGATCAAGCGATCCAGGCCCTTCAAAAACTCCCGGAGAGTTCCGCAAAGAACGATCTGGTCAAAATGGCAAAGATTCTTGTAGAACGGACAAAATAGACATTTGTTTGTAAAAGAAAGAAGAAGACTATGGATAAGATTTTAAACAGAGCAGAGGGAAAACTCCTGGCTGACAAAATCGCGAAAGAAGCGGATGTTAAGCTTCATGAGTGCTACCAGTGCGGAAAATGCAGTGCAGGCTGTCCGATGGCAAATTCGTTTGACCTGATGCCGCGGCAGATCGTGCATTATATGCACCTGGGAGATATGGATGAAGTTCTTCGCTCTAAAACGATCTGGCTGTGTGCCAGCTGCCACACCTGCGTGGAACGATGTCCGCATGATATCGATATCCCGACGTTGATCGAAAAATCCAGAATGGAAGCGCAGAAACGCGGTATATGTGCTGTCCGGGATGTCCGGTTGTTCAACGATATCTTTACAGAGACGATCCGTTATACCGGCAAGAGCCAGGAAGTGATCCTGGAAGGCGCTTACAATGTGACATCCGGCCACCTAATGCAGGATATGGCAAATGTTCCTCAGATGCTGAAGAAAGGAATTGTCAGACCAGAGTTCAATTCTGTACAGGATAAAGAAAGTATCAAGAAAATTATGAATAAAGCAGAGGAAGGAGGTGCGGCATTATGATGAGATATTCGTATTTCCCGGGCTGTTCTATGGATTCGACGGCCGTTACATATAAGGCGTCATTTGAATATATTGCCAAACGGATCGGCCTGATCATGGAGGAAATCCCGGATTGGAACTGCTGCGGATCTACAGCGGCACATACGAAAAATGAGAAAATGGCCCTGGCTCTCCCAGCCAGAAATATTGCCCTGTCAGAAGAGCATAATCCGGGCCTTCCGATCGTTACTCCTTGTGCAGCATGTTATTCCCGTCTTGCTTATTCCACTTACGCAGCAAGAAAATCCGAGGAAACCAGAAAAGAGATCGAAGACATCATTGAAATGAATTTCAAAGCAGAGCCGGAGATCTTAAACTTCCTGGATCTGTTCAGCGATGAAGAGGTTTTAAAGGCGTGCGAAGAACGACTGGTCAGAAGTTTGAAAGGTCTTAAAGTTGCCTGCTACTATGGATGTCTTATGAGCCGCCCGCGTCATATCACGGGAGAAGAGGATCCGGAGAATCCGATGAAGATGGATAAGATCATCGAAATGACCGGCGCCGAGGCTGTGGAATGGGATTATAAGACAGAATGCTGTGGAGCAAGTCATCAGGTGGATGCACCAAAAGCAGCACGTCCGCTGATCGAGAAGATCTTTCGGAATGCCAGAGCAAATGGGGCAGATGCCATTGTGACTGCATGTCCTCTGTGCAATATGAATCTGGATATGAGGGAAGAAGAAATTAATAAACAGATGAGCCATAAGTATAATATTCCGGTTTTCCAGTTCACAGAACTGATCGCGATCGCTATGGGAGCGGATGCATCGGAGTGTGGGATTCATCAGCATTTCTTCCCTGCATTTGATCTGATCAACAAAGTGATCATACAAAATGCAAAAGAGAAAGCAGAAGAAGAGAAAAGAGAGGCTAAAAAGAATCCGCTTGCGGACGGCCCGGTTGTAATAGGAAGGACAGGTAGATAATATGGCTAGAATCGGAGTATTTATCTGCCACTGCGGAACCAATATCGCATCGGTCGTTGATGTGGAGAAGGTGGCAGAATCTGCAAAAACAATGCCGGGTGTCGTATTTGCAACAACTTACAAATACATGTGTTCTGAACCTGGCCAGGCAATGATCAAGGAATCGATCGAACAGTACAATCTGGACCGGATCGTGATCGGTTCCTGTTCTCCGCGTATGCATGAGCTGACTTTCCGCAAAATGCTGAAGGGAACGAAGATCAATCCATATATGCTGGAGATTGCAAATCTGAGAGAACAGTGCGCATGGGTCCACACAGACCGGGAGAAGGCAACTGAAAAAGCCATTGGTCTTGTGCAGATGAGTGTGGCAAAAGTTGCCAACAATAAACCGCTTACTACCAGCACGATCCCAATCACAAAAAGAGCTTTGGTTATCGGCGGAGGCATCGCAGGCATGCAGGCAGCATTGGATATTGCTGACTGTGGATTTGATGTAACGATCGTGGAAAAGGAGCCATCCATCGGCGGACATATGGTCATGCTGGATAAGACATTCCCAACGATGGACTGCTCAGCATGTATTTCCACTCCGAAGATGGTGGAATGCAACGCACATCCGAACATCACATTAAAGACATCTTGCGAAGTAGAAAAAGTCAGTGGTTATGTGGGTAATTTTGAAGTCACGATCAAAGAAAAGGCAAAATATGTCAATCATGATCTTTGTACCGGATGCGGTCTCTGCCAGACAAAGTGCCCGACCAAAGTCACCAGCGAATTTGATCAGGGCTTAAGCAAACGAAGTGCGATCTATATTCCGTTTGCGCAGGCTGTCCCGTCAAAACCAGTTATTGATCCATCGGCATGTCTGAAATTGACGAAAGATAAATGCGGAATCTGTGAAAAGGTCTGTCCGATCGGCGCAATCGATTATAAAGATGAAGTCCGCTATACGACCGAAGAATACGGAGCTATCGTCATCGCTACCGGGTATGAACTGGTTGACTGGGCATCGATGTATCCGGAATACGGCGGAGGCAAATATAAAGATGTGATAACTGGCCTGCAGTTTGAACGACTGGTCAATGCATCCGGCCCGACGGAAGGACATATTGTTCGTCCATCTGATGGCAAAGAACCAAAGGATGTTGTGATCGTAAAATGTGTCGGCAGCCGTGATCCGAAAAAGGGTAAGAGCTACTGCAGCCGCGCCTGCTGTATGTACAGCGCAAAACATGCTCATCAGATCCTGGATAAGATCCCGAATTCCCGTGTTTACATCTTCTATATGGATGTCCGGACTCCGGGAAAAGGATATGAAGAGTTTTATGATAATACACGCCGTGACGGAGCACAGTATATTCGCGGACGTGTATCCAAGATTTATAAAGAAGGATCAAAACTGATCGTTCGTGGTGAAGATTCCCTGATCGGAAAACCAGTTACTGTAGAAGCAGATATGGTGATCCTGGCGACTGCCATGGAGCCGTCGCCAACTGTAGCGGACGTTGCAAATAAACTGGGTATTGCCATTGATGCTGACCGCTGGGTAACAGAAGCCCATCCAAAGCTGCGTCCTGTAGAGACCCAGACCAATGGTATTTATCTTTGCGGTACATGTCAGGGACCGAAGGATATTCCGGATACCGTTGCCCAGGGAAGTGCAGCTGCAGCAAAAGTTGCGGCACTGCTTTGCCATGATGAGATGGAAACATCCCCAATGATCTCTTATGTAGATCCAAACAAGTGCTCCGGATGCGGATTCTGTGAAGGAGTTTGTCCGTATAAAGCAATTACTATGGTGGAATATGCCGGAAGGGACGGAAACCGCAGAGTAACTAAGATCGTCGCTCAAGTCAATGAAGGACTTTGCCAGGGCTGCGGATGCTGTAACGCAATCTGCAGGACAGGCTGCATTGACCTGAAAGGATTCACGAATGATCAGATCTTGAAGGAGGTGGATGCACTGTGTCTGTAAAGAAAGATAACAATTGGGAGCCAGTCATACTGGCATTCTGCTGCAACTGGTGCACCTATACCGGCGCAGACCTTGCTGGACTGAACCGGATGAAATATCCGGAAAATGTCCGCGTTATCCGCGTCCCATGTTCCTCTCGTGTCAATCCGCAGTTTATCATTCGTGCGTTCCAGAAAGGGGCGGACGGAGTGCTGGTTTGCGGATGTCATCCGGGAGACTGCCATTATGCAACCGGAAATTACTATACAAGAAGACGTTTTATGCTGATGAAACGTCTCCTGGAATATAACGGGATCGATCCAAAACGGTTCCAAGCTAAATGGATCAGTGGAAGTGAAGCAGCAAAATTCCGTGATACTGTGATTCAGGTAAGTGCAGAAATTAAAGCACTGGGTCCGAATACTAAATTTGTCGGAACATATGCACCACAGACAGCGACGGAAGGAGGGCAGGAGTGATGGCTTATACAAAAGAACAGATTCAGGATATGATCCGTCAGGAAGCAAAAAAAGCCCTTGCTTCTGGAGAGGTCAGCGCTATTGTTGGCTGGACAAGCACGCGTTTTGCAGATAAGACAAAACCGTGCTTCGCCGAGACAGAAGCAGAATGTGATCTGCTGGTCTGGAATGAGTATTGTGTTAACGGAACAGCAAAATATGCGCTGGATGACCGTTATCCGGAAAAGAAACTGGCCATAATAGCTAGAGGCTGTGACAGCAGAGCTATTAACCGTCTGATCCAGGATAAACAAGTTAAAAGAGAAAACCTATATATTATCGGCGTTCCATGTGATGGAAAAGAAAACCCGATCTGTAAAGAATGCCAGCATAAGAATCCACTGACATTTGATGTGCTGGTCGGGGAGGAAGTTGAAGAGCAGATCAATGCAGATCGTTTTGCTGAAGTGCTTGCATTTGAAAAACTGACACCGGATGAACGTTATGAGTATTGGGCAAAACAATATGACAAATGTATCCATTGCTATGCATGCAGGAATGCCTGCCCGGCTTGTAACTGTATCGAATGCTACGCGGACCAGTACCGGACCGGATGGCAGGGAAAAGCTGCAGACAGAGAGCAGAATCAAGTTTATGGCCTGACAAGAGTCTTCCATGTGGGAGACCGGTGCATTGAATGTGGAGAATGTGAACGTGTCTGCCCGATGGATCTTCCGATCATGCGCCAGACAAGAAAAATGCTGAAAGATATCAATGATCTGTTTGGCGATTATGAATGTGGCATGCCGAATGATTCGAAACCGGTTCTGGGTGAATATAAGCTGGAAGACCCGGATGAGTTTATGTAGGAGGTGAGAGATATGATTTTAGCAAAAAAAGATCTCGACCAGGCACTGAAGATCCTTAGCCAGGATGCTGTCGTTTTTGCTCCGCTGATCACACTGATCGAAGATAAAAGTCAGATCGATCAGCCGGCTTTTGAAAAGAAATTCATGCCATATCATGAAGGAGCTGCAGTAGGATTGGATAACTTTAATACGGTAAAACCTCCGAAAGATGTTCTGTTTCCTAATGTGGAGAAACTGTATAAATACAAAACCGGTGAAGGAGCATATATTGAAGAGATCGTTCCAGAAGATAAACCGAAGATCCTTTTCGGTATCCGTCCATGTGATATGCGCAGTATTGATTCCATGGATAAAGTCTTCTTTACTAAAGAATATGTGGATTCCTACTATGCAAAAAGAAGAGAACTGGTAACGATCGTGGCTATGGGTTGTATGGATACCCAGCGGACATGCTTCTGTGATTCCATGGGGCTAGATCCGACCTATGCACCTACGGCGGATGTAATGATGAATGTAACCAAGTCAACCAAGACCAAAGCCTGTCCCGTAACAGGATGTACGATCCCGGAAGATGACGGCAGTTATATCCTGGAAGCATTGACAGAGAAAGGAAAGAATCTTTTAGATAAAATAGCTTCAATCTGTACGGAAAATGGAGCAGAAGAAGCTGTAAGAGATGTATCCTGTTCTTTGAAGATAGAAAAAGACCCGGAATTAGATAAAAAGCTCTCCAAAATGTTTGAGCATCCAATCTGGGATAAGATCACAAAAGGATGTATTGGATGCGGGACATGTACGTTTGTCTGCCCGACCTGTTATTGCTTTGATATTGATAATGAAAACTATGGTGCAGAAGGATGTAAATATCGCTGCTGGGATTCCTGCATGTTTTCCGATTATACCAGAATGGCCGGCGGGGCTAATCCGCGTCCGACCAAAAAGGAACGTCTGCGCAACCGTTATATGCATAAGCTCAGTTATTTTAACGAGCGTTATGGCGAGACGCTTTGTGTAGGATGCGGCAGATGTATTGAGAATTGTCCGGCACATCTGGATATTTCCGAATTTATTGAAAAAGCAAGCAAAGTGGATGCTGATGCCAAAGAGTACAGCGAAGCAGACTTTGCAGGAAAGGAGGTTCGGTAATGGCAGTTGATCATGAATGTTCCTGTAATAAGAATCCATTGCTGCCGTCTCTGTGTAAGGTCATCGATGTGAAACAGGAGACCCCTGATGTGCAGACCTATACGATCCAAACGCTGGATGGCAAAAAACCGTTTTCCCCGCTTCCGGGTCAGCTGGCAATGGTTAGCCTTTTAGGCGTTGGAGAAGCGATGTTCTCTATTACTGCACAGGGCGATGATTATATCCAGAGTTCCATTAAGCGAACCGGCCTTTTGACGGAAGCTTTTCATGAAATGCAGCCGGGACAGGAGATCGGAGTCAGGGGACCATATGGAAATCATTTTCCGATCGAGGATCTGAAAGGAAAAGATATCCTGTTTATCGGAGGCGGTATTGGTATCGCGCCAGTCCGGTCTATGATTCGTTATGCATTTGAACACAGAGATGAGTTCGGACATCTGGATATTCTGTATGGAGCCAGGTCGAAAAGCGATATCTGTTTTAAAGAAGATGTCCTGGAGAAATGGCCGAAAGAAAAAGATACAAATGTCTATGTAACGACAGACGTTCCTTCTGATGACTGGGATGGACATGTTGGATTTGTGCCTTCCTACATTGAAGAAGTTGGATTTAAACCAGAAGGAAAGAAAGTCGTTCTCTGCGGACCGCCGATCATGATCAAGCTGAGCAGTGAGAGCCTTCTGAAAATGGGATTTCAGAAGGAAGATGTTGTAACTACTCTCGAGCTTCGTATGAAATGCGGAATCGGTAAATGCGGCAGATGCAATATAGGCAGCAAATTTGTCTGTCTGGACGGCCCGGTATTTACCCTTGCAGAGCTGGATGAACTTCCAGATGAAAAATAATCGGCATTAAGAGAAAAAAAACATATATTTGCACATACTTGTGTTATAATAAGATCACTCATAACAGGAGGAAAAAAATATGAAGGGACTTATCAAATTAGGTTTATTAGCAGGTGCTGCTTACGGTGGATACTATTTATACAAAAAGTATTTAAAACAGCCGGACAAAGCAGAGAACTTTGACGATCTGTCCGATGCAGGTTTTGATTATGATGATACTGCTGCAAAAGAAGAAAGCTTTGCAGATAAGATCAAAGCAGCTGCAGGAAGACAGCTGGACCGCATTAAATAAGCAAATTCCGGAAATTCAAAGTGAGCAAAGTTAAATTTTGGTTTTTTAACGCAAGACCGGTGTCATTGCCGCAAAGCATGATGCCGGCTCTTGTTGCCGCTTTTCTGGCGACAAAGTATTCAGACTTTAAATGGTATCTGGCATTGATCTCCCTGATCGGAGTTGCCTTTGCCCATTTGAGTCTGAATTTATTTGACGATTTTTTTGATTACAGGAATGCACAGCAGGGGGACAGGAGTGCACTGGCAAGAGAGGGGTTTCGTGCACAGACCGTGAAATGTCCGTATTTACAGGATGGGACAGTTACACCAAAACAATGGATCTTTGTTTCCTGCCTGTTTGGGTTGATCGCGTGCTGCTTTGGCGTGCCGGTTCTGATCCTTCGGGGGATCCGGATCTTTTATATCGTTCTTGGCGTTGCCGTTTTGGGCATTTTTTATTCCGCCCCGCCATTGAAACTTGGCTATCATGGACTGGGCGAGATCATTATTGGTTTGATTTTCGGACCAGCATTGGGAATAGGTATGAGTATTGCGGCAAGCGGGGAATTTCATGCCAGTGAAGTTATGGTTTCCTGTGCGATCGGTCTGCTTGTAATTAATATCCTGTTTGTGCATTCAATCATGGATTATGCTGCTGACCAAAAGGCCGGAAAGAAAACCCTTGCCGCACTTGTCAGCCCGCGTAAACGATCTGAAGAAAACGGATTAGTTAATACATCAAACGGACCTTATGTGACATTGGCACTGGTTAACTTTATCCCTTATATTCTGGTCATGACGGCTTTCTTTCTGCATTGGATCTCTGCTTACTTTCTGGTAGTCCTTTTAGCTTTGCCTTGGTCGATCGCGCTTTTTTCTTCTATGCTGCAGTTTCGGAAAGATCCGTTTGGAAAAGCAGAAAAGAAATGGTGGTACGGAAGGTTTGCACACTGGGAAGAAATACTGGGAGCTGGTATTGATTGGTTTATGCTTCGATGGTATCTTGCCCAAAAGATCAGTACCGTTTTTTCAATTATGTGTATTCTTGCATCTCTTGCTGATATGATCACAAAAATGACCCAATTATAAACAGATGAAACTGACACAGCTGATTTATTTACCATTCTGGTATCTGAAAAATGTAATATTCAAAAAACACGGACCTCTGCAAACGGTCCTTTTCATCACGGACTATTGTAATTTGCGCTGTAAGCATTGTTTTGAAATGGGGCATGCCTGCACAATGCAGAAGTCCTATGAAAAGATTAAAGAAGAACTGCAGGACTGCTACCGGATGGGAAGCAGGATCGTGGATTTTGAAGGCGGAGAACCAACACTGTGGCGGGAAAAAGATGAACAAACCGGAAAAGTACGGGATGTCAATGATCTGATCGATCTGGCAAAAGAAATCGGATTCTTTTCCTGTACGGTTACCACTAACGCGCAAACTGATTTTTCCTGGGTAAAAGCAGATCTGATCTGGATGAGCCTGGATGGATACAAAGAATATCATGATGCAGTCAGAGGAGAAGGGGCATTTGAAAAACTGGATCATAATGCCCGGATCTATGCGGAAAAGAATGGCTCACAAAAATTAAGTGCGAATATTGCGATCAATAAGATCAATCGGGACTCGGTTGCAGATACCCTTCGCTATGTGAAAGAGTCTCCTTTTATTCAAAGTATTGCTGTTAATTTTCATACTCCATATCCGGGCACAGAAGAAGTGATGCTTTCACATGAGGAAAAGTGCAAGGTGATCGATGAGGTAATTGCACTCAAAAAACAGCATTATCCGATCCAGAACAGTATCAGCGGATTAAAGATGATGAAGATCCGGGGATTCAAAAAGAACTGCTGGGTCAGTAACTTTATTATTACAGACGGAACGCGCTTCAAAACCTGCCCGGGCGAAACGCTGGGAATCTGTGATGGCTGTGGCTTTTGTATGGCAGGAGAGATGTATTGTGTGATGCATCTGAAGATTGATACACTTCTGTCAGGAATGAAACTGCGCTTATAAGGATATAGACATATGCTTTTAACGATCCTGCATTATCTGGGAGGCCCGGTGATCGGAGCTATCATCGGGGCATTCACCAATTATATCGCAATCAAAATGCTGTTCCGGCCGCTGAAAGAAAAGCGGATCGGGCGTTTTAAAGTTCCGTTTACACCTGGTGTCATTCCAAAACATCAGGAGGAACTGGCAGGGGCTCTTTCTAAAACTGTATATCAGAATTTTTTTACGAATAATGACATCGAAGGAATTTTCCTTTCGGAAGAAATGGAAGATCTTTTTGTGGACAAATTATATTTCTTACTTAGTGATATTGAACTGAGCAAGGTGAGTGAGGCACTGGATGAAGATGCAAAATTAAAGATCAAGGAATCTGTTTATAACAAGATCCATAATGTCATTCTGCATTCTAATATTTCAGGCGTTGTGGCAGATCAAGCGGATAAAATCATTCATTCGAAAGTCAAGGGGGGAAGTCTTGCAGGCCGTCTTCTGAATGACAACATTACCTCCCGCCTTTCCGCCTTAATAGGAAATGAAGTTGCATCCTACATTAGAGAACATGATCTGGAGATCCTTCTGCCGATTCTGGAACAGCAGAAAGAAGAACTGAAAGAAGCGAATACAGGAATAATCCTTCAGGATATTGGAGCAGACAAGGAAAAGGTCTGTGCTGTATTAAAACATGGGTATCGCAGCTTCATGGCAAATGCCAAGGCAACGATAGCGGAGACGTTTCATATCAAAGAATTCATATATCAGAAAATTATGGATCTGAATCCTGCTGATATTGAGCGGCTGGTAAATGAAGCTATCAAGCGGGAAATGAATTATCTAGTCTATCTGGGAGCTTTATTAGGCTTTCTGATCGGTATTATCAATATCTTTATTTAATATTTAAGATTTCCCAGTAAAATAGTTATATTTTTTATGCATTCTTTCTATTTTTATGCAATTTTTTTGTGGTAAAATAACAATATGAACAGAAAAATGGATATGGTGCATGGAAGCATCTGGAAAAAATTATTATTGTTTGCACTTCCGTTAGCTGCCAGCAGTATGCTGCAGCAGCTTTTTAATTCTGCCGACCTTCTGGTTGTCGGGCAGTTTGCGGATTCTAATGCGCTTGCTGCTGTTGGAGCCAATGGAGCAATCATTCATCTTTTGATCAACTTGTTTGTCGGGTTGACCGGCGGAACGAATGTATTAGTTTCCACATTTATAGGGCAGCAAAATAAAGAAGGAATCAAAAAAGCAATTCATACTTCAGTATCAGTTGCTGTTATCAGCGGTGTTTTGCTTGCTGTTGTCGGACAGTTTATAGCTAAACCTGTCCTGATGCTGATGAGTACACCGGCAGAGATCCTTGATCTGACGGCAATCTATTTCCGTATTTACTTTGCCGGAATGCCTTTCTTTATGCTGTACAACTTTGTTTCGGCAATTTATCGAAGCAAAGGAGATACAAGAACACCACTGGTCATTCTTGCTATTGCCGGTGTGATCAACGTAGGATTGAACCTGTTCTTCGTCATTGTCTGCCATCTGAGTGTGGAAGGCGTAGCGATTGCGACCGTTGTAAGTAATGCAATCTCAGCCTTTGTTTTGCTGGGATTGATGACTAAGGATAAAAGTGAACTGGGATTCCATTTTAAAGATCTTTGCATCAATGGACCAGTTCTTAAAAGAATGTTTGCGATTGGTATCCCGGGCGGACTGCAGGGAAGTGCATTCAGTATTTCTAATGTTATCATTCAGACGGCTATGAATTCCCTGGGGCCGGCTGCAATTGCGGCGAATACCGTTGCGCAGACCTATGAAAACTTCTGCTTCTTCTTCTGCGGCGCTTTTGGACAGGCCTCGCTTTCCTTTGTGGGACAGAATTATGGAGCAGGAAATTTCGCAAGATGCCGCGAGACGACAAGAAAAGCTCTGGTATTGGGAATGGCGAGTGCTATTCTGCTGGCTTCCATTTTTGCGATTTTCGGACATTTCTTCTGCAGACTATATACACCGGATGAAGAGGTCATTAAACTGGCAATGTACAGGCTGCGAATCGCAACGTTATTCTGCTTCCTGAACGGAACGGATCAGGTCTTCAGCGGGGCATTGCGTGTTTATGGACATACTGTCCTGCCTGCGGTGATCTCAATCGTAACGATCTGCGGCACAAGGCTTCTTATGATCTTTACGATCTTCCGTGCTTATCCGTCTTATCCGCTTCTTGTAGCGATGTATCCGATCAGCTGGGTATTATCCAATGCTGCAATTTTGGTTGCATATTTAATAATTTTAAGTAAAATGAAGAAAAAGATGTATGAGGGAGGAACTGCATGAATAGAATCATTACCATAGGTCGTGAATTTGGCTCCGGTGGAAGAGAAATGGGTGTCCGCCTGGCAAATGAACTCGGATTTCAATATTATGACAAAGAGATCATTACCGGAATTGTAAATCATACGGATTATACAGAAAGCTACGTTAAGGAAATCATCGAAGGGAACACCCGCAGGATCATCCCGGTTACGATCGGAAGATCTTTGGATGTTGATGTAGAGTATCAGATCCAGCAGATGCAGGATATTGTAAAAGCTCAGACAGAAGTCATCAAAGAGATGGCAGAAAAGTCTGACTGCGTCATCGTCGGAAGATGTGCAGATTATATCCTGGAAGAAGACGACGCAAACGGAAAAATACAATTGTTCAAACTTTTTGTGCATGCCAGCATGGAAAGCCGTGTTAAAAGATGCATGGAAAGAAGAACAGAAAATGAAATGAATATGACCGAAAAGGATATGGAAAAACAGATCCGCAAGGTCGACAAAGAAAGAGCCAACTATTATACAAATTACACACTCCGTAAATGGGGAGCAAAAGAAAACTACGATATCTGCTTTAATACGACCAATATGGAAATCAAGAACATGGTTCCGTATATCGCAAGACTCTTCTAAGTTTATCATCTCATTTATTAAATGAATCATCAGCCTCTTGAAATCTATGTTCAAGAGGCTGATAATATTATTGAAAAGAAAATATAGTTGATTCGTTATTCCATTGTTTTCGGTGCACCTTGTGTGTCCGTGTTTTTCAAAGAAGGTAAGAAATGAAAAAAGCAAGAAAAATGACGGAAGGAACGCCTTGGAAGCTGATCCTTCTTTTTGCGTTACCATTAATGGCAGGGCACGCTCTGCAGCAGTTGTATAATACCGTTGATGGTATAGTTGTCGGAAACTTTGTATCATCTGAAGCATTAGGCGCAGTTGGAACATGTGCATCTCTGGTCATGCTGTTCCTTTGCTTTGCCGTTGGTATGTCAACGGGAAGTGCCGTCGTTATTTCCCAGTTCTATGGTGCAAATCGATATGAGGATATGCGCCGTGCGGTTTCCACCTGTATGATCATGATGGTGGGCTTGGGCATCGTTTTGACTGTTATTGGAGAGTTTACCGCAGATCTCCTTTTGAAATATGTTCTGAATGTTCCTGAAGTATACAGGCAGGATGCATCCGTATATTTCCGTATCTTTCTGATCGGACTTGCATTCCAGTTCCTGTATAATATCTGCGCAGCCGTTTTGAGGTCCTTTGGCGATTCCAAGGCAACACTGTATTTCCTGATCATTTCATCTATCAGTAATATTGCACTCGACCTGCTCTTTGTTATTGCATTCCATTGGGATGTTGCAGGTGTTGCAATTGCAACCGTTATCGCCCATATTCTTTCCGCAATCGTAGCGGTCATATATATGTTCAAAAAATACGAGGTCTTGCGGTTTAAGAAAGGGGAGTTCCGTTTTCACAAAGAATCGGCAAAGATTTCTCTGAAGATGGCTATCCCGACCACATTGCAGCAGAGTATCATGTCCTTCGGATCACTGGCACTGCAGAGACTTGTCAATACGTTTGATCTTAGTGTTCCTGGATTGCTGCCTGGTTATGTTGCAGGACAAAGACTGGAGACATTCCTTATGATCCCTGCCTTCTGTATTAATGCAACCATGGCAACTTATACTGGACAGAATGTCGGAGCAGGCAGATTTGATCGTATCAGAAGCGGAAGAACAGCTGCCAGGATCATCTGTATTTCGATCCAGGTGGTGGTTGGCCTGATCGCATTCTTCCTGCGTCATCCTCTGATCCGTTTGTTTGGCGTAGGCGGAGTGTCAGAATCCTACGGTTTGGAATATTTGGTAACAATGATCCCGTGCGTTCTGATATTTGCCTTGAATATGTCCACGATAGGAACACTGCAAGGCTCCGGCGACGTCATGTTTACCACGTTTGCTTCAATCAGCGGCTTTATCCTGCGTGTTGTTCTGGCTTATGTACTTGGCCTGTTTACGCCGCTTGGATACCGGATGATCTGGCTGAATCTTCCGATGGGCTGGATCTACAGTACGATCATTTGTGCCATTCGTTTCTATGGAGGAAAATGGAAAACAAAAGCCATTGTTCATCACGAACCGCAGGAGGCGGTCGAGGATAACTAACCGTTTTTGCATTAATTTCGTTGCAAACACTTAATAAATTCGAAATAGTTTTTTAATATGCACGTAATTGAATATTACGTGCATATTTTTTATAATCATGCTGTATTCATCCTCAATCACTTGTAAGCCTCCCAGCGACATGTGATTTTCAGATGAAGAATACACTCACCAGAAAGAATCACATATCGCAGATCGTTTTCGGAGCGCTTTTCTTTTTAGCGTTTCTTTTCATATGTATCTTTTTCCCGTATTTCAGCAAAGCAGATGAGACTGGCTATGTGGATGCCAGTGAATTAAATGTACGCACCGGCCCCGGAACATGGGCGCCGGCAGTCGGAACATTGTCTTATACGCCTGTCACGATCGTTGGAGAAGCACAGGATGCAGACGGAGACCTTTGGTATAAAATCAAGTATGCCGGAGGAGAGTATTATGTATATGCGGATTATGTCACCATACAATCCGGCTCATCTGATGCTGCAGATTACGGCAGTTCATCTTCTTTTGAAGAGCAGCTTGCTGCATTCCCGGAAAGTTATCAGAATCTGCTCCGGGACATACATGCTAGTTATCCGAATTATATTTTTGAAGCAGATTACATCAATATTAGTTATGACGAGGCAGTCTATCAGGAAAGCATCGGACACAGGAAACTGGTCAACCTATATTCCGATGGTGTCTCCTGGCGGTCATTAGACAGCGGCTGTTATAACCGGTCTTATGGTACTTGGAATACCTATTCCGGCGACTGGACAGATGCCGGTATAGATGTCATAGAGTATTATATGGATCCCCGCAATTTTCTGAACACCAGGAATATGTTTATCTTTGCACAGCAGACCTATTCCGGTGCAGAGACCAGATCCGGAGTTGAGACGATCGCTGCAGGATCATTCCTTGCAGGTAATTATACAGATTCCACTGGTACGCACAGTTATGTCGATACCATTATGGAGGCAGCAAAAGAGTCTAATGTCAGTCCATATGTCATTGCCGCGACCATCCGTGCGGAGCAGCCGACGTGGGGGCAGTCTCCACTGATTGATGGAAGTCACGGCTATTATAATTTCTTTAACTTTGGCGCAAGCGGATCGGACGTGGTTGGAAATGGCATCTATTTTGCGAAAACGCAGGGATGGGATACCGTTTACAAATCAATCCTTGGCGGAGCCAAAGGATACTACAACGGATATCTGAAATCCGGTCAGGATACATATTTCTACAAAGATTACAACTTACCAAATCTTGATTTTAATCACCAATATGCACAGAGCGTCTATGATCAGATCGGAAATGCAGCATTTCTGCGCAATGCGATCGGATCAGATTACAATGCGGTCCTTACCCTTCGGATCCCAGTCTATACAGAAATGCCGCTTGTGCCTCAGGGGTATCCGGAAGAGAATGGCTCTTTGAATAAGCGTTATGCACAGGATGGTTCTGTTCTGCCGCGTGGTATACAGACGATTGCTATGGTTCCAAATAACACTATGGTAGCTTCACCGCCTGTAAATGATGTGGCAGATGATCCGAAGAAAGTAACAGAACAGCCAGCAGCACCGGTTGAAGAACCGACGACTTCACCTGTACAGGAGGAGCCGACTACAACACCTGTTCAGACTGCAACTTATTCTGCGGGGGATGCAAACGGCGATGGGAAAATCTCAGCCCTGGATTATGTGGCTGTGAAAAACCATATTATGGGAACAAAAACAATAACGGATGATGCAAAGCTAAAAGCAGCAGATGCAAATGGAGACGGCAAGATCTCTGCTTTGGATTATGTCCGTATCAAAAATATGATTTTAGGGAATTAATATGAAAACACTAAAAAGAATCTTACCTGTTTTTCTGATCACTGTTCTTTCCGTCATTATTTGTTTGCCGGGAAAGAGCTATGCTGCAGGAGGGGCTTATGTCTCTGACGATTATTTAGAAATTGCAGTTGGAGAAACGGCATATATTTCTGTTGGTACAAGTAATGCGGCTGGAGCTTATTCTGTATATGGTGATGGCTGCGTTATGGCAAATGATGGCGGCTTTTTGGATAATGATGCAGCAACTATTGGCGTTTATGGCGCCAGTGCGGGAGATGGTGTCGTTACTGTCTACTTCAGCACACTAGCTTCGTATGATGAAGAAGAACTGGATGGAACCACTTATTATGTTTCAGTTCATGTTTATGCTCCGGACGGAGGTTATACGGGTGATTACGGAAAAAGCGGAGAATTACCGGAGTACAATTATGATGATGTCACACAGGTTTCTGATGTGCTGAATCTTTGGCTGTACGATGAACCATATTCCGTTTTGACAGATCTTTCTGGAGTTGAAAAACCAAAAGGATTTACCGAGGCGGACGGAACGTTTGAAGGCGAAAAGGTTAAGACACTGAATTACGGGTCAGAGATTGTTCTATATGCTCTTTGGAACCACTGGACAGGAGATGTGATCCTTCGCACGTATGATCCGGCAACACAGACTTTTGGAGAGCCAGCTTCATTTAAGCAGGGCAATAATACCTATTATTTATTAAAGATCCCAAGTGGAACTGAGATTCCGGAAGGCTATACAAAAACAGAACTCACATTGAATGGGAATAAAGTTGAAGCGCTTCTCAGTAATAAAGAAGGCTATGAGGATATCTATTATATCTATGCTTTGAACGATGGACAAAGTGGGTTCTATTCCTACGATAAAAAAGAAGGAACTCTTCAGAGAACACTGGAATTAAAACCTGCGCAGGAAGAAGAACAGCCGGAAAAAGCAGAAGTAAAGAAATCTTCAATATTCAGTAAAAAGATCTTTCTGATCGCGCTGGGAGTTGCCGCAGTGATCATAATTATCCTGATCATACTGCTTTCTGTAACTCGGAAGAAATATAAAGATTTAACAGAAGACGATTATTAATACAGAGGATAACGATTCCATTCGACAGTATATCAGGGAACTGCCGCTCGCGTTGGGCGGCTTTTTTCTTGCCCTTTCTTTTGCTGTAATATAAACTAATTATGAGGACAATATTCGTTTCGACAGTTCTGATTGGATACCCCATAGTTTAAAAAATATGAATATTTTGATCGATTATCCTTCGGCTGCACAGTATTGGCTTTTTCGGCATGATTCGAAAAATGATACTAAGATACGAACTCAGCAGATCAGGTATGTATCTTCATTTGACGAAAGTGCTGTCTTCATTTCTGAAAAATATGGGTTTGACATTCCAATCCATACTTCTGTCTTAAATAAAGCTCATAGGAACCAGGGACAATTATTTGCCACACATTTTATGGCAGGCTGTCTTCCAAAAAACAGTTTTATTCAGTTAGAAAGGAATATTGCGGTTGCCAGCCCCGAGTTGTGTTTTTTACGAGCATCTAATATCCTGAGTTTTCCAGCTCTTGTAGTTTTTGCTTGTGACTTATGCGCTTCCTATTCCCGTTCTGCTTCGGACCCTTTTGGTCAGCATAGTCGTCTGCCAGTTACAAGTGTTGCTAAAATCATGGCTTTTCTGGAAAACGTTAAAAATGTAAAAGGAATTAAAACAGCCAGAACAGCAATCAAATATGTCTTAGAAAACTCGAATTCGCCTATGGAATCGAAACTGGCAGCTATCAGTCAACTCCCTATCAGCAGAGGAGGTTTCCATCTTTTAAAACCAGATTTGAATGCGCGTGTCAATCTGAATGAAAGCGGTAAGAGTTTGGTGAAAAGGGATTCTTTGTATTGCGATATGGTTTGGGAAGAACAGAAAGTAGTGGTGGAATACGATAGCAATCTTTCACATCTGAGCAAAAGACAGCACTTCTATGACAAACAGAGAATCACTGCTTTGAATTTGTCTGGATATACTGTTATCTGTATAACAGCAGAGAACCTTCGTAATTTCCGGAGTATTGAAGAAATATTTTATCTTTTGAGATCCAAATTACAGATGAGGTCATATTCCAAAGAGTTTGAAAAAACTTTTGATATTAGATACAGCGCTGTAAAAGATGTTTTTTTCTCGGGTAATGATCTTTTTCTTCCGGCGAACTGGAAGCTTCCTTTTATGCAAAAAAATGACGCAAGTGACCAAATCATGAGATGAATAAACAGAAAAAAAGCAAGAATTCTCCGCAAGTGACTCATTTAACAGGACTAAGGCTGGTCACTTACGCAAATTTCTTGCATTAAGAGATTCAATAGATGGGTTATTCAGGTCATAAGCGAAGAAAACTTGCAGAGACCAAATGGAACGATGATCAGAGAGGTCTCTTTATTAATAAAACCATTTTTGTTATAATCTAACTAAAAGAAACGGGGTAAGGAAGAGCAGGATTGATGGATCCGCATATTAGAGCATACAGAGACTATGATCAGAACGCTGATCAGCCATATGGAGACTTTCCGAATAGCCGGCCTAACGGTTTTGGAGAGGACATTGGTATGTCCATGCGGATCAGCCGTCTTTATCAGAGTTTGGAAGAAAAAGGAGATTACGCAACGCTGGATAAAGCAAAAAGAAACGAACACTTTCGTGAGTATCTTCTGACAAACTTTGATGAGCAGGAATATGGGCACGATTACTATTGAAGGCATCCCGATCGAGGTGCAAAAAAAGAGAATTAAAAACCTGCATCTGCATGTTAAAGCAGATGGCAGCGTTTATGTCACGATCCCGCGGTATGTTTCGCTGAAAGAGGCAGAGAACTTTGCCAGGGCCAACGTCGATTGGATCAGAAAACAGCAGGGGAAGATTCAGCTGCGTCCGAGTAAAGAAGATTATGAAGCGCAGAAAGAATCTCTGATGCAGAGGATCCGCCCGTTTCTTTGGAAATGGGAAGGAATGACAGATCTTAGATGCAAAAGCTGGCATGTGCGTTATATGACAAGCCGCTGGGGAAGCTGCATTCCTGAAAAAGGAAGGATCTGTTTTAATCTGCAATTAGCAGATAAAAGCGACGCCTGTCTGGAATACGTGATCCTGCATGAACTGCTGCATTTAAAGTATCGCGGTCATGGAGAAGATTTTAAACAAGAACTGACCAGGTATATGCCGGAATGGAAATATTATCAAAAATTGCTGAAACAGTAAAAGAGGACAATATGAAAAAGACGATTGCAAGAATCATAGTAGTTATGCTTTCACTCGCGCTCATTGCAGCCGCTCTTTCCGCTTGCGGAAAGAAAGAGGAGGAAGTCATCGTAACGACAGAAGATATGGACTTTGGTCCTGATCCGAAAGAAAACGTGACGATGGAAGTGGCGAGGGATGATAATCTGAGGAAAATGTTATTTGCTTTTGATCCGTATTCTGATAATGGATCGCCGGGCAGTATGGAATATGACAGCCGGAATGAGATCTCAAACCGTCGTCTTTTAGACAGCCTGTTTGGACAAAAATGCTGTGCAGACTATTCACTTTACCCAGTTCCGCAGGCAACGGAATCTGAAACGTCCATGTCTGTGCCAGCGGAAGCTTTCAGCTGGACAGCAACACATATCTTCCATGTTCCGCAGAATGTTGTTGCGGATTATGAACGAACCAGCAGCAACTACAGTGATAACAGTTTTTCCGGAGCCATCACCCTGGATGAGAATAAGGTGAAGTGGTATTATTCTGATTTCACCATTATCCGCGCTGAATACGATGGCACATACTATTACATTAAATATCGGCGGAACCATGATGATCCGCGTATTACAGGCAATAAATACCAGCAGATCTACTATGCGATCATGGCGAAAGAGACAGTAGATAATCAGGAATACTGGACCTTGTATACACATAGTGCGGATGCCTTCATTCCGGTCGTGAAAGATCCAAATCTGGAGCCGGATGAGGTCTTGAATGAAGTTGAAATGCTGACGATCAGCGACAGCAATGTTGTAGTTCGCAGCGGACCATCAAAGGAATATGACAGAGTGACAGTGCTGGCTCCTGGCATCCTGGTATATGCTTTAGGAACAAAAGGAGATTGGACCTATATCCGTTACTATGATCATTACGGATGGATCTTCTCCGAACTCCTGGAGCCGCGATGAGGAGGATCCTCTTTATGATCCTCTGGATCCTGCTGGCAGTTCTTTTTCTGGGATACGGGATCTGTATTGCAAGTGTACATTCCGGGACAAAGTTTTTTCTGATCTGGTTTGTACTGGGAGCGTTATGCATTTTTCTCGCAATTGCTGCCTGGCAGAATTGGTGGTCTCTTTTACCGAAGGTTTTAAAAGGAATTATTCTTATTATTGTCATCCTGTGCGGGATTATCTTTCTTTTAGTCGAAGGGTGCGTGGTTAGCGGTTTTTCGAAAAAGGAAGAGAGGGCTTATGATTACCTCCTTGTGCTTGGGGCGCAGGTAAAGGAAACCGGTCCAAGCGTAGTCCTGCAGTATCGACTGGATCAGGCCGTTTTATATTTGGAAACGCATCCGGAGACACGATGTATAGTATCCGGCGGTCAGGGCAATAATGAGCCGTGGACAGAGGCGGAAGGGATGAAGTCTTATTTGATCCAGAAAGGGATCGCAGAGGAGCGGATCCTGAAAGAAGAGGATTCCCTGAAGACCAACCAGAACATTCGCAACAGTATGAAACTGATCCCCGAACATGCATCGGTTGGAATTGTTACCAATAATTTCCATATGTTCCGGGCTTTAAAGATTGCGAAAAAGCAGGGGATGACAGATTTTGGAGGTCTTGCGGCTGGATCAAAACCGTTTTATCTTCCTAACAATATGCTGCGGGAATTCTTTGGGATCGTGAAAGACTTTTTGAAAGGGAACCTTTAATAGTAGGGTTTCTTACTGTTTTTTATTTATATAGTTATAGAAAATAAGAGTATCCTCTGCTATAATTTTTTAAAATAAACTTCTGAAGAATCACGAGAAATGAACAAATAGATCAAATCAGGCATTCCCGGAAGGAGAATGCCTTTTTAGGGAAAAGAAATGACTTATCAGGAAACAATCGACCAAATAAAAAATGCAGACCAAACCATCTACTATCAATGCCTGACAAACTGGGATAATGTTGCCAAGCCGCTTCATAGTCTGGGGGATTTTGAATATCTGACGGCTAAAATCGGAGCGGCACAAGGGACAACGGATATTTGTATTGACCGTAAAAGAGTTCTGGTATTCTGTTCTGACAACGGTGTGGTAGAAGAAGGAATCAGTCAATCTGATCACACTGTTACAACAGCAGTCGCGAAAGCATTGGCAGAGGGCACCTCGAATGTAAACATCTTTGCCAAGCAGGTAGGAGCAGACGTAGAGGTCTATGATACCGGTATGGTAGATGACTTGGACATCGAAGGATTGATCGTGCAAAAAAGGGCGAACGGGACAAGAAATCTTTCCAAAGAGCCGGCAATGACAAAAGAACAGTTGATCTTTGCTTTAGAGGCAGGTATCAATGCGGCCAAGAAAGCGAAAGAAGACGGAATCCAGATTGTTGTGATCGGAGAAATGGGAATTGGCAATACGACAACCTCTGCGGCTGTTGCATCAATTCTTTTAAATCAGGATCCGCATCTGATGACTGGCCGTGGTTCCGGGCTTTCCGACGAGGGATTAAAACGAAAGATTCATGTCATTGAACAGTGTATAGAAGTCAACGAGCCAGACCCGAAAGATCCTCTGGATGTTCTGGCAAAAGCGGGCGGCTTTGATATAGCAGCAATGTGCGGCGTGATATTAGGATGTGCAGCAGTAGGTCTGCCGGTGGTGTTAGATGGTGTGATCTCCTGCACCGCAGGCTGCTGCGCAAAGGCAATTGCTTCGGAAACATTGGATTACATGATTCCGTCCCATGTCAGTAATGAGCCGGCTGGAAGAGCTATTCTGGACTTTTTGGGAATGCATGGACCAATTGACGCCCACATGGCTTTAGGCGAGGGAACCGGCGGTGTGATGCTCCTGCCGCTCCTGGAGATGGCTTTAAAGCTCTACCATGGCACACATAGTTTTGAAAATATTGGTATTGATGCATATACCGAACAGAAATAGAAAGTAATGAAAGCATTTATTATCGGCGGAAGCGGCAACGGGAAAAGTGCATTTGCAGAAAAGGTTGCAGCTAAGCTGGGCGGGAAAATGATATATATTGCAACCATGCCGATCTTCTCGGAAGAGGATGTGAAGGTTGTAGAACGTCATCACAAGCTTCGTGCCGGACGGGGTTTCGAAACGCTGGAACGTCCGCAGCGGATCGAAGATGTTCCGGATCATGGAGAAACAGTTCTGCTGGAATGTATGTCTACCCATGTGGCAAATGTTATGTTCGGAGATGGGTTCGATGAGTTAAGAAGTAATCCGGATACTAATTATGCAGAAGAAATCTGGAAAGAGATCGGTCCGGTTTTTGAAAGAGAGGGCAATACGATCATCGTATCTGCAGAAGTTACAATGGATGGAAATACATATGACCCTGCAACGGAACAATATATCCGAACGTTAGCTGAGATTAATAACCATCTTGCTGACGCGGCAGATTTGTTTGTGGAAGTAGTATACGGAATCCCGCTGGTACATAAAGGCAGTATTGCTTTTCTGGAAGAGTAAAAGACATGTTAAGAAGTATTATTATTGCATTACAGACATATTCGAGAATACCGATGCCGCAGGTCGAATGGACCGAAAAATCCATGAAATACGCGATCTGCTTTTTCCCGGTTGTCGGAATTTTCACGGGTGGCTTTGAGATCCTCTGGGTCTTTCTGGCAGGACTTTTGCATCTGCCGGCATTGATTTACGGGGCAGTGGCCTGCGCGATCCCGATCCTTGTATCCGGAGCGATCCATATGGATGGCTTCTGCGACACTGTGGATGCGCTTTCCTCCCATCAGAGCAAAGAACGCATGTTAGAGATTTTGAAAGATTCGCATGCAGGTGCATTTGCTATTATTTTCGGTGCGTTGTATTTGATCGTTTATTTTGCGTCCTGGAGTGGTATAGCGACCATCATTGAATGGCACGGAGGAAGCTGGAATATTCTTTTTGCCGTGTGTTTCGGATTTATCCTTTCCAGAGGATTGAGCGGACTGGCACTGAATATGTTCCGCGGAGCCAGAAGCCAGGGAATGCTGCAGGGGTTCAAAGATGCAGCAGATAAAAAAATGCTGACGATCACTATGCTGATCTATATCGTTGTTGCGGCTTTCTTTATGATCTTTTTTGCCGGATGGATCGGCGCAGTCATGGTTGCAGCAAACGGATTATTATTCCTGTATTACCGGTTATTATCTTATCGAAAATTTGGCGGAATAACTGGTGATCTTGCAGGATGGTTTCTGCAGCTTTCGGAGTTAACCACAATTGTTGCGGCAGTTCTTTTGGGATTCGTTTTATAAGGAGAGATTTTCATGAAGTTGTACATTGGCGGATTAGGACATGGACAGGCACTTCTCGCTGAAAAAGAGACGGGACTTAAGCCGGAACAATGTTCGGAAGAGAAGGCGCTGCAAGCAAAAGCGATCGATAATTTTGAAGAGATTATAAAGGAAATTGTAAAAAAAGATGGCGATGCACAGGATTTTGCCAAAAGACTGCTTTTGGAGAACCCGGATGTGGTCGTTGTAGCGAATGAGATTGGGTGCGGCATCCATCCGTTGGAACGGATCGACAGACGTTGGAGAGAGCAGACCGGAAGAGCTTTGTGTATTCTGGCTGATGGAGCAGAAAGCGTCACGCGCGTCTGCTGCGGGATCGGACAGAAGATCAAGTAAGGAATTCATATGAAAGTGGTAATGATCCGGCATGGGAAGACCCCGGGGAATCTGTTAAAACAGTATATCGGACGCACCGACCAGTCTCTTGCAGATGAAGGCATCAAGGAGTTAAAAGCAATTGCTTCATCAGAAGAGTTTAAACAAACTTTGGATTCAGAAAAAGTAGAAAAAATCTTTGTGACTCCGCTCAAACGAACCCAGGAGACGGCAGCGATCCTGTTCCCGAATGCAAGGCAGATGATCATTAATGATCTGCGGGAAATGGATTTCGGTATTTTTGAAGAAAAAAACTATATCGATCTGGAACACAGTAAAGAATACGCAGCCTGGCTGGATACGCACTGTGAATCCAAAGTGCCGGAGGGGGAAGATAAAGCCTCTTTCAGCAAAAGAAGCTGTGATGCCTTTCTGCAATGTATGAAAGATAGCGGAGATGAAGTTGTTTATTTCCTCGTTCATGGAGGAACGATCATGTCTGTGATGGAGGCATTTGCGGAAACAAGGCAGGAATACTACAAATGGTATGCGGAAAACGGACATGGTTATATGGCAGAATGGGATGGAAGCGTACTTTCAAAAATCCAGGCGGTATAAAAGACAATGAGAGAAATAAATCTGGCAACAATTGATGAACATGCCATGGAACTGGCAGAAAAGTATGATCTGGGCATTGAACTGGATCAGTTCTGTACAGCCATGTATATGGATCCCCCGGAGTTTGAAACATGGGATGCAGATGCACGCAGGTTCCTTCCGCGTGCAAGAGTTTTTCATGGACCATTTAATGAGATCTGTCCATGTGCGATCGATCCGAAAGTAAAAGCGCTTTCAATGGAACGCTACAATCAGGCATTCCAGCTTATGTATCAGTACGGTTTAAAAAAACTGATCCTGCATGGCGGTTTTGTCCCGAATGTTTATTTTCCGGTGTGGTATATTGAACAGTCTATTGCCTTCTGGAAAGACTTTCTGGCTGATAAGCCGGAAGACTTCACTTTGTGCCTGGAAAATGTAATGGAGCCTGAGCCGTCTTATCTGGTAGATATCGTTGCAGGGGTTGACGATAAAAGATGTCGTCTGTGTCTGGATACCGGACATGCAAATGTAGGGAATGTCTCAACTGTTCCGATCCCGGAATGGGTGAAGGCCTTTGCTCCGTATCTTGCTCATGCCCACCTGCATAATAACGATGGCGTTTGGGACTGGCATAAGAATCTGGCAGAAGGGACCATTCCAATGGAAGAAGTATTGGATCTGCTGGATGAACTGGCTCCATCAGCAAGCTTCACCTTTGAAAATATAGACGATTCAGAGAAATCCATCCTCTGGTATCAGAAAAAGTATCAAAATGCAGGAACTTTATAAGGATGATTTTTCCACATATAATCCAATCACCAATGTCGTTTTTTTCCTTGGTGCGATCATCATGGGAATGTTTTTCCTGCATCCTGCTTACGTGGCTGTCTCGATCCTTATTGGGGTCATCTATCTGATTTTCCTGAAAAAGAAAAAAGCATTAAGAGAATTATTGCTCATGCTTGTCATGTTTATTGTTCTTTCAGCCATTAATCCAATCTTTGACCGTTTAGGTGCGACGGTTTTATTCTGGCTTTTCGGTAAACCATATACATTGGAAGCGTTGATCTACGGCATGACCTTAGGGGGAATGGCCGTGGCGATCCTATGCTGGTTTGCCTGCTATAACGCTATTATGTCCAGTGACAAATTTATCTACATATTTGGCAGGATCATTCCGGCGGTATCCCTGATCCTTTCCATGATCCTCCGGTTGATCCCAAATCTTTCACGCAAGACTAGACAGATTGCGGCAGCAAGAAGCTGTATTGGGAAAGCAGGCAGCAGTTCTGCTTCCCGTATGGAAAAAATACGAAATGGAACCATGATCCTTTCTACCCTGACCAGCTGGGCTTTGGAAGGGGGGATCATTACGGCGGACAGCATGCGGAGCCGGGGATACGGAAGTGGAAAACGCACCACTTTTGCAAAGTATCGGTTTGATGGCAGAAATATCATCCTGGTCCTGCTTATGGCTCTTCTGATCGCGCTTACCATTTTTTGTGCAGCAAAAGGCGGGACTAAGGCTGAGTTCGTTCCATTTTTTACCATGACCTGGTTTGGTGAGCCGGCCATGCTTTTTGGACTTTTGTCTTATGCAATCTTTTTAGTAATTCCTTTGTTTTTGAATTGTAAGGAGATAGTTAAATGGCGCATATTGAGATCAAAGATCTGAGTTTTTCCTATCCGACGTCACCGGATAAACTGGCGCTGGATCACGTCAGTATTGATATCGCACAAGGTGAATATATCACGCTTTGCGGGAAAAGCGGGTCAGGGAAAAGCACGCTTTTAAATCAATTAAAAACCGTATTGACACCGAATGGGAAGCGGGAAGGACAAATTCTCTTTGATGGAATCCCTTTGGAGCAGGTAGATCTGCGTACACAAGCAGCAAGGATTGGATATGTCATGCAGGATCCTGATAGTCAGATCGTAACCGACAAGGTATGGCATGAACTGGCATTTGGTTTGGAAAACCTGGGATTTGATCAGCGGACCATGCGTACCAGAGTGGCAGAAATGGCCAGCTATTTTGGCATTCAGGGATGGTTTCATAAAGATGTGGAGGAATTATCCGGTGGTCAAAAGCAGCTTTTGAATCTGGCAAGTATTATGGCAATGCAGCCAAGCGTACTGATTCTGGATGAGCCTACCAGCCAGCTGGATCCGATCGCCGCCAGCGATTTCCTGAATACTGTTAGAAAGATCAACCTGGAGCTTGGAACAACGATCCTTATTACAGAACATCGCTTGGAAGATATCCTGCATGCCTCGGATAAAGTCGTTGTTATGGAAAATGGGAAAGTCATCGTGCAGGATGAACCGAAAGTTGTCGGAAAATACCTGAAAGAAAATAACAGTGAGATGTTTGCCGCAATGCCGGCTCCGGTGCAGATCTTTTATGGGGTAGCCAGGGAGGCTGGTCTGAATCAGGATGATCTCAAACAAGTACCTTTAACTGTCCGCGAGGGCAGAACCTGGCTGAGTGATCTGTTTGAAGGAAAAGAAGTGATCGATCAGCCGGAAGATCAGATGCGGGAATTGCCGGAAACAAAAGATAATCTGGCCATTCAACTGAAGGACGTCTGGTTTAAATATGACCGGGATCTTCCGGATATCTTAAAGGGGACCAATCTGGAAGTTCCAAAAGGATGCATTTTTGCGTTAGTGGGAGGAAACGGAACAGGAAAGAGCACGACCTTAAAAACGATCTGCCATACGATCAAACCATACCGTGGGAAGGTAATGATCGACGGGAAAAAGATAGAATCCTATAAAAACGGCGAACTTTTCAAAGGGAAACTCTCCATGCTGCCGCAGGATCCAAAAAGTCTTTTCGTAAAGACAACGGTTAGAGAAGAATTGGAGGAGATGCTTAGTACGAAGGAAGCAGCCTGGTATGAAAAGGAAGTGGAACTGAAAGGGACGGAAAATGTTCCGCTGCATGAACGGATCGAGAAAGTTGCAGACCAGTGCAATATCAGTCATCTTTTATCCTCTCATCCATTTGACCTTTCCGGAGGAGAACAGCAGAGAACCGCTCTGGCAAAGGTTCTGCTGACGGATCCGGAGATACTGCTTCTGGATGAACCTACAAAAGGATTGGATAATTTCTTCAAGATTCAATTTGCTGCTATCTTGAAGAATTTAAAGGACAGCGGAGTGACGATCCTCATGGTGTCTCATGATGTGGAGTTTTGCGCGCGTTATGCGGATGTTGTGGGAATGTTTTTCGACGGAGATGTGATTACAACGAATACCCCGGACCGGTTTTTCGGGCAGAATAGTTTTTATACTACAGCTGCAAACCGAATGAGCCGCCATCTTTTTACAAACGCTATTACGGATGAAGATGTCATAGCAAGGTGTCTGAAAAACATTCGAAACTGGAATTAGAATGGAAACGACTAAGCCGAAGAAAAAAGTGAATAAAGCTTTCTGGGTCAGCATCATTGTGATGGTGGTCTGTATTCCGGCGACCGTCGCATTATCTTATCTCCTGGGAGACAGAAAACTCTATATAGCCAGTGTGATCATCATGATCCTTGCTATGGTGCCTTTTTTTGTCAGTTTTGAAGGCAGCAAACCGGATGCCCGTTATTTAGCGATGCTGGCGGTTCTGACAGCGATCGCCGTTATTTCCCGATTGGCTTTTATCTGGCTGCCATCATTTAAGCCTATGGCGGGGATCATCATCATGATCGCGATGGCATTTGGCCCGCAGGCAGGTTTCATGAGTGGCGCATTGTCTATGATCGTGAGCAATATCATCTTTGGACAGGGTCCATGGACTCCATGGCAGATGTTTTGCTACGGTTTGATCGGATTTATAGCCGGACTTCTTGCCAATGCAAGGATCCTGAGTGAAAAGCATGTGATCCGTACATCTATTATATCTTTTATCCTTGTTACGGTCCTGAGCAGTGCGATCCTGGACACCAGTTCATTATTCCTGATGGTATCCGGCGTTACTATGGGTTCTGCATTAACTGTTTATTCTGCAGGTATTTTTCTGAACATGTTAAACGCACTTGCTTCTTCCCTTTGCGTCTTTCTGCTTTTAAAGCCATTCATGGCGATTTTAAACCGGCTGAAACTGAAGTATGGATTGAGTTCCCGGTAAAGCGGGACCCAACTTTGGAAATTACCAAAAAACTGCAGATAATCAACAAAAAATCCATTTTTGGTCAGTTGATTTTTACTTTAGAAAAGAGTAATATAAATTCAGCGCTTTGTGTGCTGATTTTTGGTGTGAAAAACACAATGAAAATCAGCATAGAAAGCATGCAGGCACTTGTTTACCATAATTACCTGGCAGGTTATGTCAGGAATTAGAATAAGGAGGAACAGAGATGGTAAAATTAGACAAGAGTTTCGTTGAAAACATGTATTCAGTAGAAGGCAAAGTTGCCCTGGTTACAGGTGCTACAGGCGCTTTCGGACGTGTTGCTGCTAAAGCTTATGGATACCTTGGTGCAAAGGTTGCTTTAACAGGCCGTAATCAAGCAAAATTACAGGAATTAGCAGATGAATTCAAGGCAGAAGGCATTGAATGCGCTATCTTCGCAGCTGATCCTGCAAAAGAAGAAGATGTTAAGAAACTGATCGAGGATGTTGTCGCTACTTATGGCAGAATCGATATCCTGGCAATCGCTCATGGATTTAACAAACCGGCAAACATTTTAGAGCAGAGCGTTGCTGACTGGCAGTACATCATGGATGCAGACTGCAAGTCCGTATACATTGTCCTGAAATATGTCTCCGAGCAGATGGTAAAACAGCTTAATGGTGAGAAACCTGCATCCGGACAGGGCGGCAAGATCGTTGTTGTTACTTCTCAGCGTTCTAAGAGAGGTATGGCTGGCTATACCGGATACTGCACATCCAAAGGTGGCGCAGATATGATGATCGCTTGCGCAGCATGTGACCTTTCTGCACCTTATGGAATCAACATTAACGCACTTTGCCCGACCGTATTCCGTTCTGAGTTAACAGAGTGGATGTTCGATCCGGAATCTGCAGTTTACAAAAACTTCCTTAACAGAGAGCCAATCGGACGTCTGGCTGAGCCGGATGACTTCGTTGGATATCTTATCTTCCTTTCCTCAAATGCTTCCAACTTTATTACTGGTTCCGCATGTGACTGCTCCGGTGGTTACCTGGTAGTTTAATCAGGACCCTGAGAGTAACAGGAAAAGACCCGATAAGAAAAAAGGAGATTATCAAAAATGGAAAAAGTTAAAAATGTCGTTATCTGCGGTGCAGGTATGATGGGTAATATGATCGGTCTTGTATTCTCCAGCTGCCCGGATTTCAATATTACGATCTGGAACAGAAGAGAAAAACCTTGCAAAGAAGTCATTCAGGCAAACCTGGAGCAGCTTCGTGACAAGGGCATCATCACAGATGCAGAGATCAAAGAACGCTTAGACCGTATCTCTTTCGTATTCCCGGACAAAGGCCAGGAATTCAAAGAAGCAGATCTCATCATCGAATGTGTTGCAGAAGAAATGGAAACAAAACAGAACCTGTTTGCAGAGCTGGAAGGCATCTGCCGTGATGATTGTATCTTCGCTACTAACACTTCTGTTATGAGCCCGACAGAGATTGCTTCCAAGTGTGTTCACAAAGAGCGTGTCGTCGGTACCCATTTCTGGAATCCGGGACATCTGATTCCACTGGTAGAGGTTGTTAAGACAGCTGATACTACAGAAGAAGTAATGCAGTTAACGATCGATGCTCTTACCAGAGCTGGCAAGAAGCCTATCTACTGCAAGAAGGACGTTCCTGGTTTCGTAGCAAACAGAATGCAGCATGCTCTTTGGAGAGAGGCTATCTACATTGTTCAGGAAGGCATTGCTGATCCTAAGACAGTTGACGATGCAGTTAAATACAGCTTTGGTCTTCGTCTTCCTCAGCTGGCTCCTATCGAGAACTCCGATATGGTCGGAACACAGCTTACATATAACATTCACAACTATGTTCTGAAATATCTGGCAGATAATCATGAGCCGTCACCGCTGCTGCAGCAGATGCTCGATGAAGGAAAGATGGGCTTTGCTTCAGGAGAAGGCTTCCTGAAATGGGACGATGAGTCCATCGCTAAATCCAAGACTGATCTGAATGAGTACCTCATCAAGATGGTCTATGGCAAATAAGATTTTGATTGTACAGACACATGGTTCTTCGGAACTATGTGTCTGTTACAGTTAAAAATAATAACGTTATTATTTTTTTAATGGAGGACAAAAAATGGGAAAAAAAGTATTTGTTGATTTAACACATCCTTTCAGCGCTGAAATTCCACGTTGGCCTTATTTCGATAAGCCATTCATCGAGGGAAAACACAGCATGGCTAAGGGCGGCGTTCTGACTCAGTATGTTGGATGCACAATGCATACAGGTACTCACTGCGACGCTCCACGTCACGTCATGGAGTTCGAATTCGACGGAAGAAGAGCACGTTATACGCATGAAATGCCTATCGATGCTTACACCGGCGATGCAGTTTGCTTAGAGATCCATGTTGGCCGTTGGGAGCTCATCATGCCTGAGCATCTTGAGGATGCTTGCAAGAGAGCAAACATTAAGCCGTCAGAGTTAGAAGGAATGGTTGTCTGCCTGAACACAGGTATGCACAGACTGTTCGACGACTCTAAAGAGTATTATCATTATTCCTGCGGTACCGGTATCGATGCTGGTCGTTGGTTCGTAGAGCACAAGGTAAAATGTGTTGCTATGGATATGCAGGCACTTGATCATCCGCTTCACACCGCTATGGGTAACAACGGTATGACAAGAATGAACCTTCTTGGTGCATCCGGATATCCGATCACAGAAGAATACAAAGCTCAGTTCGGCGAGGAAGCATATGCTGAATTCGATAAATTCGAATACATCCGTATCCATGGACAGGAAGCATATGACAAGAAGTTCGGCGATCTTGAGAAGATCGGATGCTGGGGAACATGGGAGCCATGCCACAAGATGATGCTTGGTCATGGTATTGTTGGTGTTGAGAACCTTGGTGGTGATCTTGACAAAGTTTCCAACAAGAGATTCCGTTTCTACTGCTTCCCACTTCGTTGGTACATGGGTGATGGTTCTATGGCTCGCTGCGTTGCTGAGATCGATGAAGATCAGATCAACAAGGGCGTAAAAGACAGAACTTATCTGTATTGCGGAACTGGCTGCCAGGATAGAGATTTCATGAAGAAAAATGCAAAGAAAGCTCCTAAAAAAGCAGCAGCAAAGAAAGCAGCTAAGAAATAATTAACAAGCTATTAAGGGCCGGCTTTTCGGGCCGGCCCGAATTATGAAATGGATCTTCCGCATTAGAAAAGCGGACATCTATCTAGGAGGAAAAAATAAAATGGCAAAAGAGATTGTAATTGCCAGCGCTTGCCGTACAGCTATCGGCAGCTTTGGCGGTACATTAAAGAATACACCAGCAGTTGAGCTCGGTGCGACAGTTATTAAAGAAGCTGTTAACAGAGCAGGTCTGAAACCGGAGCAGGTTGATGAAGTTATCTTTGGTAACGTTCTTCAGGCTGGCCTTGGACAGAACCCGGCTCGTCAGGCAGCATTAAAGGCTGGTCTTCCTGAGACAAGCACAGCTTTCACAGTTAACATCGTTTGTGGTTCCGGCCTTAAGAGCGTTGCTTTAGCAGCTGGTCTTATCCAGGCAGGCGATGCTGATATCATCGTAGCAGGTGGTATGGAAAACATGTCTCTGGCACCTTACGCTATGCCGGCAGCTCGTTGGGGAGCTCGTATGTTCAATACGAACATGGTAGACGTTATGGTTAATGATGGTCTGTGGGATGCATTTAATAACTATCACATGGGCATCACCGCTGAAAACGTTGCTGAGCAGTGGGGACTTACAAGAGAGATGCAGGATGAATTCGCTTTAGCATCACAGCAGAAAGCAGAAGCAGCTATCAAAGCAGGAAAATTCAAAGATGAGATCGTTCCAGTTATGATCCCTCAGAAGAAGGGCGATCCGGTTGCTTTCGATACAGATGAATTCCCTCGTTTCGGTGCTACGATCGAAGCACTTGCAAAACTGAAACCGGCATTCAAGAAAGATGGCGGCACAGTTACAGCTGGTAACGCTTCTGGTATTAACGACAGCGCAGCAGCAGTTGTTGTTATGACAAAAGAAAAAGCAGAAGAATTAGGTATCAAACCTCTGGCTACAATCGTTTCTTACGCTACTGGCGGTGTAGATCCTAAGATCATGGGCACAGGCCCTATCCCGGCTTCCAGAAAAGCTATGGCAAAAGCTGGCTTAACGATCAAAGACATCGACCTTATCGAAGCAAACGAAGCATTCGCAGCTCAGTCTCTTGCAGTTGCTCATGACCTTGAGTTTGATATGGACAAAGTTAACGTTAACGGCGGAGCTATCGCACTTGGACATCCAATCGGAGCATCCGGCTGCCGTATCCTTGTTACCCTTCTTTACGAAATGCAGAAGAGAGATTCCAAACTTGGTCTTGCAACTCTTTGCATCGGTGGTGGCCAGGGTCAGGCTCTTATCGTAAAACGTGACTAATCACGAACAAGAAAGGAAACTTGATTCATGAAAGACAAAATTATCACAGCTGAACAGGCAGCTGAAATGATCAAAGATGGATCTTCTGTTATGCTTGGCGGCTTCATGGCAAACGGTACTTCCGATGCTATCGTAAGCGCATTGGTTGAGCGTGACGCTAAAGATCTTACTGTGATCTGCAATGATGGTGGTTTCGGCCCTCAGTTTGATGAGAATGGCAATGAGACTGTTCCTCCAAAAGGAAATGGCAAGCTGATCAAGAATCATTCTGTTAAAAAGCTGATTGCTACCCACATTGGCTTAAATAAACAGGTTGCAGAACAGATGAATAATGGCACGATGCAGGTCGAGCTTGTTCCACAGGGTTCCATGGCTGAAATGATCCGTGCAGGCGGCTCAGGCTTAGGCGGTGTTATCACCCCAACTGGTGTTGGCACAGACATTGCAAATGGAGAATTTACTCTTCAGGAAATGACCCTTGAAGGAAAAGATTATCTGCTGATGGCTCCTCTTCATGCTGATTTTGCAGTACTGAAAGGCAGCATTGTTGATAAGAAGGGTAATGTATTCTACAAAGGAACAACAAAGAACTTCCAGATCGTTATGGCTACAGCAGCTGATACTGTTATCGTAGAAGCTGAGAAGCTGGTGGAAGTCGGCGAATTAGATCCTGACTATGTCATGACTCCGTATATCTTTGTTGATTATATCGTAGTAGGAGGTGACAAATAATGGCAGACGTAAAACAGATTATTGCTCACCGTGTTGCACAGGAATTAAAGGACGGATACGTTGTTAATTTAGGTATCGGACTTCCTACTTTAGTCGCTAACTATGTTCCGGAAGGAATCGATATTTCCCTTCAGTCTGAGAACGGCATCATCGGTATGGCTGGTGTTTCTGCACCGGATCACATCGACCCGAACGTTGTTAACTCAGGTGGTGTCAATGTTGACATTTATGAAGGTGCAGCATTCTTTGATTCTGCAGTTTCCTTCGGTATTATCCGTGGCGGACATGTTGATATGACCGTTCTCGGAGCTCTTCAGGTTGACCAGGTCGGTAATATCGCATCCCACATCATCCCGGGCAAGATGGCTCCAGGTATGGGCGGCGCTATGGACCTTGTTGTTGGTGCTAAGAAGGTTGTTGTTGCTATGCAGCACACCAACAAAGGCGCTCACAAACTGTTCGAAGAGATCTCCCTTCCGGCAACCGCTCTTAGAGCTGTTGATATGATCGTTACAGAACTTGGCGTTCTGGAGATCACGGACAAAGGCTTCACATTAAGAGAGCTGGCTCCTGGAGTATCTATTGAAGATATGCAGGCAGCTACTGGCGCTCCTATCGTTATCGATGGAGAGATCAAAGAAATGTGCATGCCTCCGGAAGCATAAGAATTATTTTCTTAACAAGAGAAGCTGTCGCTGCAAAGCGGCAGCTTTTTTTATAGCGTGGATTCCGTGCTGATCGGAAAACATTGTATGGAATCTGAAAAATGAGATATAATCATCAAAGATAAAAGATTTCTTTTTTTATAAGGAGAGGGATAATGGCTTACGAAATAAAAAAATATAATGAGTATACATGGATGATCGAAGACCAGCTGAGTGAGGTCAGTCTGACCAGGTTTTTTCTCTTAGCCGGGAATGACAGAGCATTAATGATTGATGCAGGCATGAATACCAAAAATGCGAAAGAGATTGGTGAGGGGATCCTGAAAGAAGCAGGGCTTTATGATAAGCTGATCTCAGAAGAAAAGCCGATGCTGATCGCCATTACTCATGGTCATGGAGATCATATGGGAGGCCTTGGAGCTTTTTCAGACTTGTATATGAGCTTGACGGATTATCAGCAGTTTGGTGTGGAAAACAATTATTCGGGGATCGCATTCCATCCGATCAAAGAAGGGGATAAGATCGATCTTGGCGAAAGAGTTCTGGAAGTATTTGAAAACCCTGGACATTCTCCGGGCAGTCTGGCTTTCCTTGATATCCAGAACCGGTTTTTAATTACCGGTGACTCTATTCAAAGCGGCCATATTTTTATGACTGATGATGAGGGAATGAAGATCTTTGGCGGCTCCCTTAAGCATCTGGAAGAAAAGACTGCAGGCAGGTTTGATGAGATCTTGGGAAGTCACGGAAGAACGCCGCTTCCAGGTGATTATATTGGAAAAGTCTATCAGGCCTGGGAAAAGGTCATGAAATGCAGAAATAAGGAGTCCACTCCGGAGAAAGAAGGAATTCAGGTCAAGGAAGAAGGCTTGAACGGCAGAAAGGTCCTGGATTATGACTGTGGCTGCTGCTATTTTTACTGCAGCGCGCAATAATTGTGTTTTAGTCAATACAAGTGCGAACATGTGGAGGCAGGCATAAACTCATGGATATTATAGTAACCGGCGTTTCCGGCGGTATGGGATTGGCGACAGCAAAACAATTGATCAGGGATGGACACCGCATATTCGGTCTGGATATCAAAGCACCGGAAGAACAATATGAGTCGTTATTGTTTTTTCAGACGGATCTAAGAAATGAAGATGCAGTGAAAGCGGCTTTTCAAAGTATTCAGGAAAAAACAGATCAAATCGGGGCTATTATTCATCTGGCGGGTATTTATGATCTGAACTCATTGGTGGAAATGAGTGAAGAGGAGTTTCTTCGAAGCTATGAGGTGAATTTGTTTTCTGTTTATCGGGTGAACAAAACATTTCTGCCGCTACTTAAAAAAGGCAGCCGGATCCTGACAACAACAAGCGAACTGGCACCACTTTCACCACTTCCGTTTACTGGTATCTATGGGATCACTAAGACCGCCCTGGACGCCTATGCCATATCCCTGCGCAGAGAACTCATGCTGCTTGGGATCCCGGTAATTATTATACGTCCTGGAGCAGTGGATACCGGTCTTTTGGATGTCTCTACCAGGCGTCTGGAGGATTTTTGCGAACATACGGAACACTATTCCTATAATGCGGACCGGTTCCGTAAAATAGTGGCAAAAGTGGAGTCCAGAAAGATTACCCCGGAAAGGCTCTCTGAGCTGGTAGAAAAAGCACTTTTTGCTTCTCATCCAAGGCTTATTTATACGATCAACCGCAATCCGCTGCTGCTTTTGATGAATATTCTTCCTGCAGGACTGCAGGATGCAGCATTAAAATGGATTTTATTGAAATAACAGTTCATTTTGCCTGTCTTTCCATTGACTTATCAGGGAGACTGTGGTAAAAATTATATAACTTTTAAGGTAGTCCTGTGAGGCTGACAAGGTGGTAAACATGACAGGTTTTTTACAAGCTGAATCTATTAAAGTCGGAAAAGTTTTGCATCTTCCGATTGAACTTGACTCTTCTAAATACACAATTCTTCCCGGTTTCTGTGATGTACATGTACATTTCAGAGAACCGGGTTTTTCATATAAGGAGACGATCCTTTCCGGCTGTCAGGCAGCTGCCCATGGCGGATATACCACTGTCTGCACCATGCCGAATCTGAATCCGGTTCCGGATACCAAAGCACATCTTCAGGAACAGCTTTCCCTGATCCAAAAAGAAGCAACGATTCAGGTATTCCCATTTGGTGCCATCACCATAGGTGAAAAGGGTGAGGAACTATCTGCGATGGAAGAAATGTCCTCTGGAGTCATTGCTTTTTCCGATGACGGCAGAGGAGTTCAGTCTGCTGAAATGATGCGTGAAGCGATGCAGAGAGCAAAATCCCTGGGAATGATCATAACCGCACATTGTGAGGATAATTCACTCTTGTTCGGCGGTTATATTCATGACGGTATTTATGCAAAAGAACATGGGCATAAAGGCATCTGCTCAGAAAGTGAGTGGGGGCAGATCAAGAGAGACCTTGCATTAGCAAAAGAGACCGGATGTGCATATCATGTATGTCACATATCCACCAGAGAAAGTGTAGAGTTGATCCGGGCAGCAAAAAAAGAGGGAGTGGATGTTACTTGTGAAACCGCTCCTCATTATCTCCTTTTAAATGAGAATGATCTGCAGGAAGACGGCTGCTTCAAAATGAATCCGCCGCTTCGAAGCAGAGAAGATCAAAAGGCGCTGCTGGAAGGCATCCAGGATGGAACGATCGATATGATCGCAACCGATCACGCACCACATTCTGCGGAAGAAAAAGCAAAAGGTCTAAAGGACAGTGCCTTTGGCATCGTTGGTCTGGAGACCGCTTTTCCTCTTCTTTATACGTATCTGGTTAAAGAAAACGTGATCTCGCTGGAAAAACTGATCGATCTGATGGTAATGAACCCGAGAAAAAGGTTTGGTATTGTGGATGATGATTCCTACAGTGTATGGGATCTGAATGAGGAATATGTCATTGATCCAAAGGAATTTCTGTCTAAAGGAAAAGCGACACCGTTCGTGGGAACAAAGGTCAGCGGACGCTGTTTTTTCACAGTATGTAACGGGAAAATCGTATATAATAGAAATGAATAACGAATGGGAGTAATAATATGGCAAAGAGAACAGACATTAAAAAAGTATTGATCATTGGATCCGGTCCTATCGTGATCGGCCAGGCTGCAGAGTTTGATTATGCAGGCACACAGGCTTGTCTGGCCTTGAAAGAAGAGGGCTACCAGGTCATCCTCTGTAATTCCAATCCGGCAACGATCATGACGGATACATCCATTGCAGACAAGGTCTACATGGAACCGTTGACTCTGGAATATATCGCTAAGATCCTGCGGTATGAAAGACCAGATGCAATTGTTCCGGGTATCGGCGGACAGACAGGTTTAAACCTTGCTATTCAGTTGGAAAAGAAAGGAATCCTGAAAGAGTGCGGCGTGGAACTTCTTGGAACCAGCAGTGATTCCATCGAACGCGCAGAAGACCGTGAACTGTTCAAGGAAATGTGCGAATCCATTGGCGAGCCGGTTATCCCATCGGAGATCACTTACAACCTGGAAGAAGCAAAAAAAGCAGCTCTGGATATCGGGTATCCGGTTGTGCTTCGTCCGGCCTTCACCTTAGGCGGTACAGGCGGTGGTTTTGCAAATAATGAAGAAGAACTGGTTGAAGTGGGCATGAATGCCTTTAAGCTTTCCCCAGTCCATCAGGTCCTGATCGAAAAAAGTGTAAAGGGCTATAAAGAGATTGAATTTGAAGTCATGCGTGATTCCAATGATACGGCAATCACCATCTGCGGCATGGAAAATGTAGATCCGGTTGGTGTGCATACCGGCGATTCCATTGTAGTAGCACCAATCCTTTCCTTAAGCAAGGAAGATGAGAAGATGCTCAATGACAGTGCCATCAAGATCATCCGTGAATTAAAGATCGAAGGCGGCTGCAATGTTCAGTTTGCCCTGAATCCAAATTCCAGCGAGTACTTCCTGATCGAAGTAAACCCTCGCGTTTCCCGTTCTTCTGCACTGGCATCCAAAGCATCGGGATATCCGATCGCCAGAGTGACGGCAAAGATCGCTTTAGGCATGGCTCTGGAAGATATTCCTGTCGCTGGCGGCACAGCTGCCATTTCCCCAAGCCTGGATTATATCGTGGCAAAATTCCCGCGGTTCCCGTTTGATAAATTCACATCCGCTTCCAATATCCTTGGAACACAGATGAAAGCAACCGGTGAGGTTATGGGCATCGGCTCTTCTCTGGAAGAGTGTCTCCTGAAATCCATTCGTTCTCTGGAAATTGGAGTTGATCATTTCTATCAGGAACGTTTCCACTCCTTTACAGAAGAGGAACTTCTCGATTACATTAAACAATTCAGAGATGATAACGTATTTGCAGTTTTTGAACTGCTCCGCCGCGGAGTATCGATCGAAAAGATCCACGAGATCACAATGATCACGGAACTCTTCCTGGAATCCTATCAAAAGATCGTGGATATGGAGAAGAAGCTGAAAGAGAATATCAATGATCTTCAGGTGTTGAAAGAAGCCAAGATCATGGGCTTCTCAGATGCATTTATCGCAAAGATCTGGCATTTGAAAGAAACGGAAGTTTACGAGAAAAGAAAGAAAAACAATATCGTTCCGGTCTTCCGCATGGTGGATACATTACATACAGGGGCATATATTGCTTACTTGTATTCTTCTTATTCCGGAACTATGGATTCCAGGCTGACGGATAAAAAGAAGATCCTGGTCCTGGGTGCAGGCCCGATCCGTATCGGACAGGGTGTGGAATTTGACTATTCCACAGTGCATGCTGTTCAGACCATTAAACGCGCCGGCTATGAAGCAATCATTATCAACAACAACCCGGAGACTGTTTCTACGGACTATACCACTGCAGATAAACTGTATTTTGAACCACTGACACCGGAAGATGTAATGGCCATTATCGATTATGAAAAACCAGAAGGTGTGATCGCTTCTCTGGGCGGCCAGACGGCTATTAACCTGGCCCAGCCGCTGGTGGACAGGGGCGTCAAGATCATTGGAACTGACTGTGATGCAATTGAAAAGGCTGAAAACAGAGACAGTTTTGAAAAAGTCCTGTTAGAGCTGGATATCCCGCAGCCAAAAGGACATGCAGTCACAAATATTGAAGATGGTGTCAAAGCTGCAAATGATGTTGGCTATCCGGTCCTGGTGCGTCCATCCTTTGTTTTGGGCGGACGTGCAATGCAGATCGTGGCTAATGATGAACAGCTTCGCCATTATCTGAAGAGTGCTGTGGAGATCGATGCAGATAAACCGGTCCTGGTCGATAAATACATTCAGGGCAAGGAAGTCGAGATCGATGCCATCTGCGACGGCAGAGATGTTTTTGTACCGGGTATTATGGAACTGGTCGAACGGACGGGTGTTCATTCCGGCGATTCCATCAGCGTCTACCCGACATTCTCCATTTCCAATCAGGTCAAGGGGATCATCCTGCAGTATGCGAAAAAACTTGGCCTCTCCATCGGAATTGTCGGTTTATATAACATCCAGTTTATAGTAGATAAGGATGACAATGTATTCATCATTGAAGTCAACCCTCGCAGCTCGCGTACCGTACCGTTCCTTTCCAAAGCGACCGGTTATTCACTGGCAGACATTGCAACAGAGGTGATCCTTGGCAAGTCCCTAAAAGAGCAGGGCATCTTTGACCTGTATCCGGAAGAAAAGAAACGTTATTATGTCAAAGTTCCGGTATTCAGTTTCAATAAGATCAAAGGTCTGGACACCTATCTTTCACCGGAAATGAAATCGACTGGTGAAGCGATCGGATATGATGATAAATTAAACAGAGCATTGTTCAAGGCTTTGCAGGCATCCGGAACAAAAGTCAAAAACTATGGCACGGTATTAGCAACCTTTGCAGGAAATGATAAAGAAGAAGCCCTGCCGCTGATCAAACGGTTCTATAATCTGGGCTTCAATATTGAGGCAACACCAGGTACAGCAAGGTATTTAAAGGAGCATGGTATTAAGACAAGAGTCTTAAAGAAGATCAGTGACGGCAGTGAAGAAATCTTAGATTCCATCCGTCAGGGACACATTGCATATATTTTAAATACCAGAGATGTCAGCTCCACCAATGAAGAATCGGATGGTCTGAAGATCCGTCAGTGCGCAGCTGAAAACAATGCAACACTGTTCACTTCACTGGATACTGTGAAAGTACTCCTGGATGTTCTGGAAGAGACAACCCTGACGGTATCCACGATAGACTCATAAAAAATGAAAGATATCTTATTTACGATTAAAGAAAACAGACAAATCGCACCGCAAACCTTTCAAATGGTTCTGGAGGGCGACTGCTGCCAGATCACTTCTCCGGGGCAGTTTGTGAATATTCATCTGCCTGGGTTCTATCTGAGACGGCCTATCTCGGTATGTGATCTGGATGGCGATCAGCTGACCATTATTTACAAAACAGTTGGAAAGGGCACTGCCTATATGGCAGAGAAGAAGATTGGCGAAACGCTGCTCCTTTTGACCGGACTTGGAAATGGTTATGATCTTTCCTGTGCTGGTTTTGAACCGCTCCTGATCGGCGGGGGTGCTGGAGTTCCGCCGATGTATCTTCTGGCAAAACGTCTTTGTGCAGAAGGCAAGAGGGTCCATGTGATCATGGGCTTTAACAAGCAGGATGAGATTTTTTACGAAGAGGAGTTTAAAAAACTGGGCTGCCAGGTAACCGTAACAACGGTTGACGGCAGTTATGGTAAAAAAGGGTTTGTAACCGATGCGCTTCCGGAAAACTATAGTTATGTTTATACCTGCGGACCGGAGCCGATGCTGAAAGCCGTCTATAAAGCCATTCAGACGCAAGGGCAGTTCAGCTTTGAAGAACGGATGGGCTGCGGGTTTGGTGCCTGCATGGGATGTTCCTGCAGGACTCTAACTGGATATAAGCGGATCTGCAAGGACGGACCTGTGCTGCGAAAGGAGGAAATCTTATGGGAAGATTAACGACCAATCTTTGCGGAATTGAGATCGATAATCCGATCATTCCTGCTTCCGGCACATTTGGCTATGGCTACGAATTTGCGGAATTATACGACATCAATTGTCTGGGCACCTTCTCCTTTAAAGGAACCACAAAAGAGCCTCGTTTTGGAAATGAAACGCCTCGTATTGCGGAAACGCCGTCCGGTATGCTGAATTCTGTCGGATTGCAGAACCCGGGCGTTGAAAAGGTTATTTCAGAGGAACTTCCAAAACTGAAAAAGGTCTTTTATAAAAAGGTTATGGCCAACGTGAGCGGCTTTTCAGAAGAAGAGTATGTTTACACGGCCAGAAAACTGGATCAGGAAGACATGGTCGGTTGGATCGAACTGAATATCAGCTGCCCGAATGTGCATGGCGGCGGAATGAGTTTTGGGACCAAGGCGGAAGATGCAGCAAAAGTGACAGCGGCAGTTAAAAAGGAAATCAAAAAGCCTTTGATCGTCAAGCTTTCTCCGAATGTTACGGATATTACGGAAATCGCAAAGGCGTGTGAAGGAGCCGGTGCAGATGCAATCAGCCTGATCAATACCCTGATGGGGATGCGTTTTGATCTGAAAACAAAAAAACCGATCCTGGCAAATGTGACAGGTGGTCTTTCCGGACCGGCCGTTTTTCCGGTCGCACTCAGAATGGTCTATCAGACGGCCAACGCAGTGCAGATACCGGTGATCGGCATGGGAGGGATCTCCAGCGCAGAGGATGTATTGGAAATGAGACTGGCGGGGGCAAGTGCAGTAGAGATTGGTGCGGCAAACCTGATCAATCCATATATCTGCCGCGACATTATAGAAGAATTACCTAAAGTTATGGATAAGTATGGAGTAGAACAATGGCAAAAGATGTGATCATAGCATGTGATTTTAACAGTAAAGAAGAAACATTGGCTTTTCTTGACCGTTTTACGGACTGCAAGCCATTTGTTAAGATCGGCATGGAGCTGTTTTATGCAGCTGGACCGGAAATCGTGAAAGAGATCAAGCAAAGAGGACATAAGATCTTCCTTGATCTGAAACTGCACGATATCCCGAATACGGTTAAAAAGGCCATGTCAGTCCTGAGGGACCTGGATGTGGATATTACGAATGTGCATGCCGCAGGGACGATCCCAATGATGGAGGCTGCAAAGGAAGGGCTTTGCAGATCAGATGGAAGCCGTGCATTGCTGATCGCTGTTACACAGCTTACCAGCACGGAACAGGAACATCTGGAGAAAGATCTCTGGATTCAAAAGCCAATGGAAGAAGTGGTCATGCATTATGCACAGAATGCACAAATAGCAGGACTGGACGGTGTTGTCTGTTCACCTTTAGAAGCGGCTGCGGTGCATGAAAGATGCGGAAAAGAATTCCTGACGATCACGCCAGGTGTCCGTTTTGCAGACGGCGATGTGCAGGACCAGAAACGTGTCATGACTCCGGAGCAGGCAAAGGCAGCTGGGTCTGACTATATTGTTATGGGTCGTCCGATCACGCAGGCAGATGATCCTGTAGAAGCATATAAAAGAGCAGTAAAGGAGTTCTTATCATGAATACAAGCGAATTAATTGCTAAAGACCTTCTGAAGATCAAAGCAGTCTGGTTCCGTCCGGAAGAGCCTTTTATCTGGGCAAGCGGGATCAAGAGCCCGATCTATTGTGACAACCGGTTAACACTTACAGCACCAGAAGTCAGAACGGATGTAGAAAAAGCACTGGCTGAAACGATCCGGGAGCATTATCCGGATGTAGAAGTCCTGATGGGGACATCCACCGCAGGTATCGCGCATGCTGCTATCGTGGGTCATATCATGCGGCTTCCGATGGGCTATGTCAGAGGAAGTGCCAAAGATCACGGCAAAGGAAATCAGATTGAAGGAAAACTGGAAGAAGGACAGAAAGTTGTTGTCGTGGAGGATTTGATCTCTACCGGAGGCAGCGTCATTGAGGTGGTTGAGGCTCTGCGGGCACATAAAGCACAGGTCCTCGGTGTGGTATCCATCTTTACTTATGGTATGCAGAAAGGACTGGATCGTCTGGCAGAAGCAAATGTGACCAATTACAGCCTTACTAATTTTGATGAGATCGTGAAAGCAGCCGCTGAAGAAGGATATATCAAACAGGAAGATATTGACCGGTTGATCGCATTCCGCAACAATCCGTCGGATGAGTCCTGGATAGGCACTGCCACCAAATAAAGAAGCAGATAAGGGGAAAACATGAGAAGTATCATTGACATCACAGATCTGTCTGTGGAAGAGATCAGCGAATTAATGGATACAGCGATGGATATCATCGCAAATCCTGCAAAATATGCACATGCCTGTGATGGGAAGATCCTGGCGACTTTGTTTTTTGAGCCGTCAACCAGGACCCGTCTTTCTTTTGAGGCAGCCATGCAGTCACTGGGAGGATCTGTCATTTCCCTCCCTAGTGCAGACAAGGCTTCCAGCAGTACAAAAGGAGAGTCTGTTGCAGATACGATCAAAATCGTAAACTGTTATGCAGACATGATCGCCATGCGGCATCCTCTGGAAGGAAGCGCCTTGGTTGCAGCCCGTAATTCCAGCACCCCGATCATCAATGCGGGAGATGGCGGACACTGTCATCCGACCCAGACGATGGCAGATCTTCTGACGATCCACCGCTATAAAGGCCGTTTTGATCATCTGGTAATTGGTTTATGCGGAGATCTTTTGTATGGAAGGACAGTTCATTCCCTGATCAACGCGATGAGCCGTTATCCGGACAACCGCTACATCCTGATCGCTCCGGAAGAGTTGAAACTTCCGGATTATGTGAAAGAGATGATGGATGAAAAGGGGATCGCATATGAAGAAACGACAGATCTGAATGCTGCGATCCCGCAGCTGGATATTTTGTATATGACCAGAATTCAGAGAGAACGGTTCAAAGATCCTGCTAATTATGAAAAACTGAAAGACAGTTTCTGTCTGACCGTTGAGAATATGACATTGGCGAAGGAGGATATGTGTCTCTTACATCCGCTCCCGCGTGTGAATGAGATCAGTGCAAAGGTGGATGGAGATCCGAGAGCCGCTTACTTTGATCAGGCCTTGAATGGAAAATTCATGCGCATGGCCCTGATCCTGAAACTCTTCAAAGACAATGCAGAAGAAACGGCAGCGATGAAACGGGGAGAAACCAGACATTTTGTTCCTCACTATGAATTTGGCTATAAAGGTGCTAAAATTAATATCAGTAAATGTACAAATCCTAAGTGCATCTCGTCCATTGAGCAGGAGCTGGATCAGATATTCGTAAATGGAAGATGCATCTACTGTGAATCCAAAGAAAAGGAGTAACAAATGGAACAGGAAAAACTGATTGAAATAGCGAAAAGTGTTGGTTTTGAGACGGCCGTTCCACTGGATGTTTCCACACTGCAGGCACTTACGGAAGTGCGGGATATGTGTGCGGTGAATACGTGCGGAATGTATGGTAAATGCTGGACCTGCCCTCCGGGATGTGGAGAGATCGAGGAATGTGACGCGAGAATGCATTCTTATTCCAAAGGTATTCTGGTGCAGACTGTCGGGGATATTGAAGACAGTATGGATTTTGAAGGCATTATGGAAGTGACAAAAATGCATAATGAGCGTTTTATTGAATGCCTGGACAAACTGCGGCCAGAACTTCCTGATATGCTTCCGTTGAATGCTGGCGGGTGTAATAGATGCAAGGAGTGTACTTATCCGGATGCTCCGTGCCGGTTCCCGGAGAAAGCGGTATCCTCTATGGAGTCATATGGGCTCTATGTATCAGATGTCTGCAAGAAAAATAACGTGGCCTACAATTACGGACCGGAAAAAATGTGCTATTCCGGATGCTTTTTATATAACGATTAATGGAGAAAAACATGTTTACAGTAAAGATCCTACCGAATGATATAACGATCGAAGTCCAGGAAGGGACAACACTTCTGGATGTCCAGATCAAAGCCGGACTTCATCCTGACGCTCCTTGCGGCGGTCAGGGAACGTGCGGAAAATGCCTGGTAGATATCGTTCAGGATAATGGCTATCATCGTACCGTTCGCGCCTGCCAGTTTAAAGTTGAAGAAGATATGACGATCGAAGTGAAGGAAGAAAATGATCTGCATATCTTAGAGACAGGAACCAAACGGACTTATGAGATCAAACCACGTCTTTCTTCTGAAGAAATTGGAGAGAAGAAAGCCTTGGGTGCTGCTTTTGATATTGGCACAACTTCTGTTGTCTGTTATCTGCTGGATCTGGCTACGGGAAAAGAACTGGCACATGCCAGCATGCTGAATCCGCAGAGTCAGTTTGGTGCCGATGTCATTTCCAGATGTGAATATGCCATCGCCGGAGGATTATCTGAATTATCAAAAGTGATCCGGGATGCATTGAACCAGCTTTTAGAGGAAGCCTGTGCGCAGGCCGGAAAAGAAAAAGAGCAGATCTATGTAGCCACAGTTGTCGGAAATACGTGTATGCATCATTTATACATGGGCATTGATCCGACACCGCTTACAGTTGTTCCTTATGAGGCTGTCGTAAAGGACTATATGACTGTCACTCCGGCAGAAGTGGATATGCAGATCAATCCGGAAGGTAAGGTGCAGATCCTGCCAAATATCGCGGGATTTGTTGGGGCTGACACTGTAGGCTGCCTTCTGGCGACCGCATTTGATGAAATAGAAGATCTTTCCCTGATGATCGATATCGGAACCAACGGGGAAATGGTCATGGGTAATAAAGACCATATGATCGCCTGCTCCACAGCAGCGGGTCCTGCATTTGAGGGCGCAAAGATTGAATGTGGTATGCGTGGTATGAGCGGCGCGATCGATCATATCAAGGCAGACGGGACAAATCTTGTCTGTCACGTGATCGATGATGTCAAAGCAGTCGGTATCTGCGGCAGCGGTTTAATGGACGCGATTGCTGCTGGTCTGGATATTGAACTGATCGATGAGTCCGGAAAGATCGATGAGGACTTCGATTATGTATATCGGCAGGAAGATACAAATCTTCTGGCTTTCAAATTAAGAGATGGGGTTTATCTTTCCCAGAAAGATGTCAGGGAGGTGCAGCTGGCAAAAGGTGCCATTGCAGCCGGTATCGAGCTGATGGCAGAGAAGCTGGGCATTCAGGTCTCTGACATCAAAAAGATCATGATTGCCGGAGCCTTTGGAAACTACATGGATCCGCATTCAGCCTGCCGGATCGGCATGCTTCCGATCGAATTGGAAGATCGGATCGAGATGATCGGTAATGCAGCCGGTGAAGGATCCCGCATTGCGACGCTCAATATTGATGAATTTGAACGGGCACAGACGATCAGGCAAAAAGTAGAATTCTTAGAATTAGCTTCGTCTCCAAACTTCCAGGATACTTTCGTAGATAATCTTTTGTTTGAATAATCAGCAGTCAGAAAGAATCAATAAACGGGAACTGGGCGGCAGGCAGGAAGAAAAAGCCTGCCGCTTTCTGATGCAGCTGGGGCTTGTGATCCTGGAGCAGAATTATCGTGTAAAGGCTGGTGAGATCGATATTATAGCGAAAGATGGCGATACCATCTGCTTTGTGGAGGTGAAATACCGGGCAAGCCGGAAATATGGCGGGGCAAATTATGCGATCTCTGCAAAAAAGCAGCAGACGATCCGAAAGGTAGCTTCCTGGTATATTACTAGTCATAAATTGAGACAAGATGCATTTTACCGGTTTGATGCTGTGCTGATCGATGGAGAAGAAATACAATATATCCGCAATGCCTGGTAATATTTTAGTTGACGAGGGACACATTTATGTTATAATTCTTAAAGCGCGTAAGCGGATAGATTCCATAATCGGAGGGAGGTTAGTTCGAAGCTTATGTCAAATGTTATCGTTAAAGAAGGCGAATCTTTAGATAGTGCTTTACGTCGTTTCAAAAGAAACTGCGCAAAGGCTGGCATCCAGCAGGAGATTCGTAAAAGAGAGCATTATGAGAAACCAAGCGTAAGACGTAAGAAAAAGTCTGAAGCAGCTCGTAAGCGCAAATATAATTAATCTGAATGCAAAAGAACCGATTCTATATCGGTTCTTTTTATGTTATAATTCCATCATCCATATAAGTAATAAAGGAGTAAGTTTTATTTGAGTGAAATTGAATCTGTCGTCAGCTTATCGGCGCAGGAAATGAAAGAAATCTTTGGACAGCTCGATGAGAATGTCAAAAAGATAGAAAAAGCTTTGTTCGTGAAGATCATAGCCCGCGGGGACGGGATCCGGATCATCGGGGATAAAGTCAACGCGGAAAGAGCAAAAAGGATCCTGGAAGATCTTGGGAACCATGTTCGTAAAGGAAATCATATCGAGACGCAGAACGTGGATTATGCTATTTCCCTAGAAAAGGGAGGAGATGAGACACATCTTTCTGATCTGGATGATGAGATCATCTGCCGAACCGTCAACGGAAAACCAATTCGTCCGAAAACATTCAACCAGAAAAAATACGTGGATGCGATCCGTGAGAACATGATCGTATTTGGTCTTGGCCCTGCCGGTACCGGAAAAACATATCTGGCCATGGCCATGGCGATCGATGCTTTCCGCAAAGGTGATGTAAACCGCATCATTCTGACAAGACCGGCTATTGAAGCTGGAGAGAATCTGGGATTCCTTCCTGGTGATCTGCAAAGCAAGGTGGATCCGTATCTCAGACCTCTCTATGATGCTATTTATCAGATCATGGGAGCAGAGAGCTATTTATCCAATAGCGAAAAAGGGCTGATCGAAGTGGCTCCTCTGGCATATATGAGGGGACGTACGTTAGATAATGCGTTTATTATTCTGGATGAAGCACAGAATACAACACCTGCACAGATGAAGATGTTCCTGACCCGTATCGGCTTTGGTTCGAAAGTCGTTGTGACAGGTGATCCGACCCAGAAAGACCTTCCTTACGGACAGATCTCCGGATTGGATGTTGCGATCCGAGTTCTGGAAGGAATAGACGAGGATATCGCAGAAGTGGCCTTGACCAGTCAGGACGTAGTGCGCCATCCGGTCGTTCAGAAGATCGTATTAGCATACGAAGAATACGAGAAAAAACAAAATCAGAAGGCAAGATCAAAGGATAATAAAAGATCATGAAAGTGTTTATCGAAAATGAATCCCGCGTCGCATTTGATTTTAAAGACATGGACCGCGTGATCCGGAAAGCGGTCAAAACGGTCATGGAAGATAAGAAGATACCGATGGAACTGGATGTGAACGTTCTGCTTACCGTTCCGTCCGCCATTCGGTCGATCAATCGTGAAATGCGCGGCATCGACAGCGTGACAGATGTCTTATCTTTCCCTTATTTTGAATACAAAAAACCAGGCAAGTTCCCTGGAAAACCGGAGGATGGAGAAGAGCAGATCCTTGGGGATATTGTTCTATGTGCGTCTAAAGTCAAGGAACAGGCAAAGAAATACGGACACAGTCAAAAACGGGAACTTGCTTTTTTAATTGTACATAGTATGTTACACTTAATTGGTTATGATCATATCGATCCTGATGATGCCGTTTTAATGCAGAAAGAAGAAAAACGGTTCATGGAACTACTGAAAATCAACAGATAAGGATGGCAAAACAGAACAGTAAAGGTAATTTCCTGATGCAGGGCGCCATTCTGGGTGTCTCATCGATCCTGGTTAGGCTGATCGGCATCATATACCGTGTCCCGCTGAATAATATTCTGGGAGAAAAAGGAGTCGCGTACTATGGCGTGGCTTTTGATGTTTACTCCATTCTTTTATTGTTGTCATCTTACAGCCTTCCGCTGGCGGTTTCGAAAATGGTCTCCAAGCGGACGACGCTGAAAGAATATAAAAACACAAAGAGGATCTTTATCTTTGCGCTGATCTTTGCACTTTGCTGCGGCATTGCGGCTTTCTGCATCACTTTCTTTGGAGCTGATCTATTTGCAAAGATCCTGAATTATCCGCAAAGTGCGATCGCACTTCGCGTTCTTTCCCCGGCTTTGATCATTCTGTCCGTCCTTGGCGTAATGCGTGGCTATTTCCAGGGGCTGGGAACGATGATCCCAACTGCTATTTCTAACATTTTTGAGCAGATCGTGAATGCCATCGTCAGTATTGTGGCGGCTTCTGCCTTATATAAATCCGTTACAACGGCTCAGGAAGCTGCTTATGCGTTTGGAAATGTCAAGGAAGCTTATGGAGCCGCAGGAGGGACCTTAGGAACGGTCTGTGGTGCGGCAGCTGCTTTAGCGTTTATGATCTTTCTCTTTATGTTATACCGTAAGACGCTGAATCAGCAGATCGCTAATGATAAAAGTGAGTATGTTGAACCGGCAAAAGATATTTTAAAAGTTCTCGTCTTGACGATCGTTCCGGTCATTTTAAGCACTACAATCTATAACATCAGTGGCTTGATCGATTCCGGTCTGTTCAGCAACATCCTGAAAGCAAAGGGCGTGGCAGAAGCCCAGAAAGATATTCTGACTGGTATGTTTACCGGTAATTACCGGCTGATCGTAAATGTTCCGATCGCGTTGGCCAGTGCGCTGGCGTCTTCTCTGATCCCTAGTGTTGTGAAGTCCATGACACAGAATAATAAGGGCAGCGTGATCCGTAAGGTGGAATCCTCTATCAAAGTTTCCATGATCGTTGCAATGCCTTGTGCAGCCGGAATTGGCGCCCTGTCACGGCAGATCATTGGATTCCTCTTCCCGACCAGTGTGGACCCAAATAAGGTTTCTCTGATGCTGATGGTAGGATGTATCTCCGTTGTATTTTATTCGCTTTCTACGATCACAAATTCCATTCTGCAGGGAATTGATAAAATGCGGATACCGGTCATCCATTCGGCGATCGCCATTCTGATCCATGTGGTTATTCTGGTGGCAATGCTTTATATATTCAATATTGATGTATTCTGCCTGGTTATTTGTGACATGCTTTTCGCTTTGATCGTCTGTATCTTAAACGCACGGTCACTTAAGAAATATATCGGATACAAACAGGAAATAAAAAAGAGTTTCCTGTTCCCGGCTATCTGTTCTGTTTTGATGGGTGTATGCAGCTATTTTATCAGCCAGGCGCTGTATCGTGCAGTGAAGAGCTATGCAGTTTCGGTTCTTGTTACGATCATCGCATCGGTTTTGATCTATGGAATTCTCCTGCTGTTGTTCCGTGTGATCGATGACGAAGAAATCTATATGCTGCCGGGAGGAGCTAAAATTTATGCCCTGGCAAAGAAGATTCACCTGATCCGTTAAGAATAGGGAGGGATATATGCAACAGGAAGCAAAAGGAAGAGGATTGTTAAAAACTTCCGGGATCCTTCTGATCATTTTTGGCAGCTTAGCTGCCTTGGGTTTAATTGCTTACCTCGTAATAATCGGCTTTATTGCGGCAATCGCTGGTGTCAATGGAGATAACGCAGCAGGATTTGGCTTTTTTGCAGTCTTCTATACGTTCTTTCTGCTGCTTGCCGCATTTAGTATTGTGACGGGGGGTATTGGAATTCATAATTCCAAAAGACCGCAGCACTGTGTAAGCTGTCTGGTGATGGGAATCGTAGTGCTGGTCTTTGTTCTGTTTTTTGTAATTTATTTTCTCGTGGAAGATATGATCGGGTTTTCTATGTGGATATTTATCGTGGGAGCCCTGATATGCATTGTGCTTCCTGCACTTTATGTTATTGGAGCGGCGCTGAATCTGTCTTCCAGGAAGAAAGAGTAGAGACTCTAAAAGGTAATAACTGCAGTTATGAAATGGCATACGCTTTTATATTTTGGCGAAAGTGCTGCGAAACAAAGGGTTAAGATCGTTCATGATCTGGAACACAAAAAAGTGAACTTCGGCGTTTTCGTCATCATATTGTCAGTGAATGGGAAGGATCTGTTTGATATCATTCCCGGCTATATGCTGCAGAAAGAAATCTATCGGGATGCGCCAATACTCGGCGTAGCTGTTACCAAAGAAGAAGCATATGAGGTCTGCGAAAAAATGATCCTGGATGTGCATGCCAGGACCGGCGGTTATGATGTCAGGAGTTATTTCCAATGATCATATTATCAATCTTAAAAATCATAGGAATCTTCCTGGCCTGTATTGTAGGTCTTGTTTTGCTTCTGGTATTGCTCGTCCTTCTGGTTCCGATCCGCTATCGTTTTTCCGGGGATGGAATGAATGCTGATATTCAGGCAGATGGAAAGGCATCCTGGCTTTTTGGACTTTTATCAGCATCCATTCGTTTTGCAGAAAAAAAACTGCTTTATCGTGTCAGTGTGGCTGGGATTTCGCTGAAAAAAGGAGATCTTCTGAATCCGGAGAAAAGCGTACCGGAAGAAACAGACATGGAACCTCAAATATTGAAGCCGCAGAAAGATAAGGAAGAAGAAAAAAAAGCGGCTGCATTAGAAGTGCAGAACAAACCGGAACCGGAAGCAAAAAATCAAGCGCCAAATATAAGCGCGGCGATGCAAACGGGGACGGAAAGATTACAGCAATGGATTATGTGGCGATTAAAAACCACCTGACGAAAAAGAAGCTGATCAAAAGCGGA